>CAZUMA010000001.1:0-313215 GCA_964621835.1 uncultured Anaerolineales bacterium
GGCTTAGTATACCCTCAGCATAATTTGAGGGCTAACATTAGTATACAAGGAGAATGGTTTGGCGAAGAAAAAAATCGGATTGATTGTCAATCCAATTGCCGGGATGGGCGGCAGCGTTGGATTGAAAGGGACAGATGGGAAGATGTACCAAAAAGCTGTCGACCTGGGTGCAAATCCCATCACCCCCCAGCGAACAGCAGATTTCCTTTCCCAGCTGAGTGAAAAGAGCCAGCTGGAGTTTTTTGCCGCTCCGGGGAAAATGGGGGCTGACTACCTGGAAACCAGCGGCGTCCCCCATCAGGTGGTAGGGCAGACCAATCAGCAGACGACTGCTGCGGACACCCGCAGGATTGCCAAATTAATGATGGAATCCGCGGTGGACCTCCTGGTGTTTGTCGGCGGGGATGGAACTGCCCGGGACATCGTCGATGCCGTGAAGACAGAACTTCCTGTAGTTGCGGTCCCCGCAGGGGTAAAAATGTACAGCGCTGCTTTCGCAGTCAATCCGCAGGCAGCAGCGGAGATGGTGGAAGCTTATCTGGAGGGGACCAACCTGGTGGAGGAAGAGGTCCTGGATATCGATGAGGCTGCCTACCGGGAGGACCGCCTTGCCTCCCAGCTCTACGGCTACCTGACCGTCCCCCAGGTCCAGGAGCTTCTCCAGGGGGGAAAAATGATGTCAGACCTCAGCGTGGATGTCAAGATTATCAAAGAACAAATTGCTGCCTACCTGGTCGAAGAACTCATGCAGCCTGACACCCTCTACCTGCTGGGGCCCGGGACCACCGTCCGGTTTGTGATGGAAGCCTTGGACCTCTCCAAGACGCTTTTGGGCGTGGATGCTGTTTGCAACCACGAACAGGTTGGGAAGGACCTAAATGAGACAGGGATCCTTGACCTTTTGAAAGATCATCCGTCCAGCATGATCATTGTCACCCCCATTGGCGGGAACGGCTTCATCCTGGGAAGGGGCAGCAAACAGTTCACCCCGGAGGTGATCCGCCGGGTGGGCCCGGATCAGATTCTGGTCATTTCAACCCGTCAGAAACTGGGAACGCTTGACTGCCTGCGGGTGGACACTGGAGACCGAACCCTGGATCAGGAGCTCAGCGGCTACATAAAAGTGATCACGAATCATTTAGAAGGAAAAGTCATGAAAATCAGTTGTTGAAAGTCTGCATTTATTCAATTGCTCAGAGTAAGGAACTATCCTTGTCAAAATTTTCTCTCCAAACGCTTCAGGAATTTGTCTACCCCTACCAGGGTGCCTCCGACCCGGATGTCCTGCTCGGCCCCACCTTCGGGGAGGATATCGCTCTCACCAAAATCGGAAATAAAATCCTGGTTTCTCATGTTGACCCGATTATTGGAGCGGTCGCCAATATTGGGCACCTGGCTGTCAACATTGCCTGTAATGATATTGCTGCCAGCGGGGTTCGACCCCGCTGGATTCACACGCTGGTGATCATTCCCGACCGGAAGGACACGGACCTGCTCCACCAGATCATGCAGGATATCCATCACGCTGCCAGGGAGATCCAGGTGGCGATTATCGGCGGCCATTCCGGATATTCCTCCGGGGTCACCCGGCCCCTGGTTTCTGTGACCGCCCTGGGCACGGCGGACGAGGGCGAACCTGTACTCACCACCGGGGCAGCTGTTGGAGATCTAATCCTGGTCACCAAGGGAATTGCCCTGGAGGGAACAGCCATCCTGGCCAGTGACTTCGGGGAGACTGCCAGGGAGCTGGGATTATCCGAGGAGGATCTTGATGAGGCTGCAGCCCTGATGGGCCAGATCAGCGTGATTGAGGACGGGGTGACCCTGGCTAAAGCAGGGGCGAGCTCGATGCATGATGTCACCCGCGGCGGGCTCCTGGAGACCCTGCTGGAGATCGCGCTCCTGTCCGAAGTCAGGATCAACATGGATTATGACCAACTTCCGATCCCCGATGTAGTCTCCCGGTTTGCAGAGCATTTTCAATTTGAACCGCTGCAGATGATCTCCTCGGGGACCCTTGCTGCAGCGATTCCCAGGGAACGCTTGGTTGACGCAGAAAAAGCGCTCCAGTCAAGGGAGATTCCTTATGCAGTGATCGGAGAGGTCGTCCCTGGAGAGGGGGTCAGCGTCCGTAAAGGAGTGGAGATCACCCATCATACAGAAATCCAGGCAGAATCAGATGAGCTGGCCAGGATGTGGGAAATTTATCCCCAACCAGAATAAAGCCATCCTATCCCACCTGTACACTGATCCACACCGCCCTGCCGGGCGGTGTTTTTGTTCTCCACCGTTTTTTAACACACCTTTTACATTGCGTTTATAGATCATATACAAACGCTTGCTAGACTGTAAGTAAAGTAAGATAAACACTGGTCAATGACGAACAGGGCACCCTGGAAATCATCTGAAAAGTGGGATGAAGCCTTCAGGGACCTGAAGGTTTTTTTGATCAGGACACAAAGGTAATTTATTGATCATGTACAAGGAGGTAAGACGATGTATCGCAGATTTCGCAGCCCCTCACTCTGGAGAGAATTGGACCGCATGCAGCGGGAGATGAACCGCCTGTTTGATGGGTATTCCCCCCGCACCATGCAGCAGGCTACCAGCTATCCGCTGGTCAACCTCTGGGCCGACGAGGAAAGCGTGCTTCTGAAGGCAGAGGTTCCCGGGGTAAAAGGAGAAGATCTGGAGATCAGCATCGAGGAAAATACGCTGATCATCAGTGGTGAACGCATCAAAGAATCGATGCCGGAAAATGGCTCCTACCATCGACGCGAACGCGGAGCCGGGAAATTTACCCGCAGCATCAATTTGCCTTTCCGGGTCCCCCAGGATAAAGTGGAAGCTGAGATGAAAAACGGAATTCTCACCGTCAAGCTGCCCAGAGCCGAAGAGGACAAACCAAAAAAGATCAACGTGAAAAGCTGAGACCAAAGACTAAAACCAGACCATTATCGGGAGGGTATAAAAATGGCAAAAGAAACAAAAGCAATGGAAGTACAGGAGCAGGAACAGCTCCCGGTTGAACAATCAGAGCGGATGCGGGAATGCCCTTGCTTTATTCCCCGCAGCGACATCATGGAGACGGAAGATCAATACCTGCTGGCGCTGGACATGCCCGGCGTTGAGGAAGGATCCATCGATATCACGCTGGAAAAACATGTGCTGACCATCTCCGGCCAGACCGTGCAGGAAGCTCCAGAAGGATATTCACTGGCCCATGCTGAATTCAGGAATGGGGACTATGAGCGTTCTTTCCGGATCACAGATGCAATTGACCGGGACGCAATTGAAGCAGTATTCCAGGATGGTGTTTTGCGGCTGATGCTCCCCAAAGCGGAGGAAGCTAAAGCCCGCAAGATCAGTGTGCACGTGAAGTAGCACAGCGAAAAAGGAGGAAATCTCATGCCAATTTCTGATTTGATCCCTTGGAAAAAAGAAACTTCTGAGGTTGCCCGGCAGGACAAGCGGGAAGGGGATGCACTCCTCAGTCTTCGTGACGAGATGAACCAGATGTTTGAGGACTTTTTTGAGCGGCCGTTCGGCCTGCAGCCCTTTCAGGGAGAGTCCTCTCTCGGGTCATCGTTTCTACCGGATCTGGACATCACCGACTCGGAAAATGAGCTCGTGGTCAGTGCGGAACTCCCCGGCATGGACGCAAAAGATATTGATATTAAGCTCGACGGCAACACCCTGACCATCAGCGGAGAAAAAACCTCCGAAAAAGAGGAAAAGGGGAAACGGTTCTACAGACAGGAACGCTCGTACGGCAGTTTCCGGCGGTCCATTCCCCTGCCCGATGCCATCGAGGAGGAAAAAATTGCCGCCAGCTACAAACGGGGCGTGCTGAAGGTCACCCTGCCAAAAACAGCCGAAGCTCAGAAAAAAAGCAAAACCATCCCAGTGAAAACCAAATAGAGGTTCTCGGTTCAAAATGACCCTGGAGGTGGCTGAACTTCCAGGGTCAATCCTATCTTTCAAGAATTGTAAGACAAACCCTCCACCACTCATCAGAAAGACAAGAAAATAATATCGAGAGGATGGAAACCATGAACAACGCAATCAAGTTATTTAAAGTCAAAGGCATCGACATCAAGATGCACATCACCTTCCCATTGATTTTGCTCTGGGGAGCATTATCCTTCGGGCTGTTCAACGGTGGTGGGGTGGAAGGGGCCGCTTATGGCGTCCTGGTGACCTCGCTGGTCTTTCTGATCGTGGTGCTCCACGAGCTGGGCCACAGCATCGCCGCCCTCAATTATGGCGTCCCTGTGAGGCAGATCATCCTGCTGCCAATTGGCGGTGTTGCCCAACTGGAAGAAATTCCTGAGGACCCTGTCAAAGAGCTGGTCATCGCCATTGCTGGCCCGGCAGTGAATTTCGTGCTGGCAATCCTCATGGCCGCAGCAGCGCCTATCCTGGGGCAGTCCCTCAGCCTGCAGAATATCTCCGGCATCGCGGGTATTCTCGGGCAGCTTACATTTGCCTCGGTGTTTTTATATATCTTCACCACAAACCTGTTTATCGGCGTCTTCAACTTGATCCCTGCCTACCCGATGGATGGGGGAAGGATTTTACGTGCGCTCCTGGCCACAAGACTCCGTTACACACGGGCAACAGCCATCGCGGTGTCGATAGGACAGATCCTTTCCTGGGGATTTGGATTGTGGGGATTTTTAAACGGCAACTTCTTCCTGATTCTGCTGGCAATCTTTATCTACATGGGCGCGGGACAGGAAGGGCGCCTGGTGCAGATCCGCAGCGTGCTGGGTGAGATGACCGTGAAACAAGCATATTCACGGGGTGTCCGGTCTATTGATCAGAACAACCCGCTTGAGACCGCCTTGAACATCACCCTGAACTCATTCCAATCCAGCTTCCCTATTTGTGACCAGGGCCGGTTGGTAGGGATGCTTCCATACCAGAGCCTGGTCAAAGCCCTGGAAGAGAAATCAGTGCAAACCCCCATACGCCAGGTCATGGAGACAGATATTCAACCTGTCTCCCCGGATGACAAGCTGATTGACGTTCAGATGCAGATGAGCGCCAGCAAGATTGATGCGCTGCCGGTCGTCGAGGACGACCAGTTTGTGGGAATGATCACCAGCCAGGATCTCAATGAAGTATACCGGTTGAGTATGGCGCTTGAGAAAACCCCACCGCTGCCGGAACCACAAGGCATCTAATCGCAGTCAGGCTACAATAATAAACACCTCTCGTACAAGAACAGTACGAGAGGTGTTTTTCGTTTTAAGGAGAAAAAATCAGCCCCTGAACCCCCGGAGCTTAAGTTTTTGTTAGCTCCCTACGTTCGGAGCTGATTTTCAGCCCTTCCCTGTAAGGAGCATGTAAGTTTTTTCGGGCAGGTTTATGTCATACTTAAAGCAGTCAAGCTTGATTTTTTATTCTGATTATTTCCCGGTGACACCGGGGGCTGCAGAGAAATTATTTCATCATGATGGGAGAGACCTGATGTACAACGAATATTCGAAGGAAGAAAAAAACGTCACGATCATGGACGCCCTGATGGCCATCGGCATCCTGGGTGTGCTCTACGGCATCGTCCATCTGACCCTGCTGGGTGTCTAGCGATCTCGAGAAAATCCTGGGGGACGGTCAAAACCAGGGCATTGCTCAGATCAAATCAGGACAATCACAGAAAGGGAAATACGAATCCCGGGGAAGTCCTTCCCCGGGATTTAGCATTTAAATCAGCTGGGTGTGTTTTTTTCTACTGAGGGGATTTGAAATCTTATTTCGCGGATATTTCGATTAAACTCCGCACCTGGACATTGCCCGGGAATCCTGGCAGCACCAGTCGGAGGTCATCACCATCGAAAGCAACCACGCAGTCTGGGCAGCTTTCCAGCTCCGAGACCGCTAATTCTGCTTCATAGCCATCGATTGCTGTAAAGACAACCGTATCCCCTTTCAGTCCCGCATCCGCCAGCACATCCATCACCGGAACACCCGTATATTCTTCGGCTGAGCCATCCTTCTTGGTATATTCCACTACCAAGCTCTCCATCCCTTCCAGATCTGCCATTGAGTACCTGGTGTCCCCGACCATCAGCGCTGCTTCACCTGACGCGGGGGGAGGCTCCTCCACAACAGGTTCCGCAGTCCCCCCACATGCGGCTAAAAGCAGCACCAAAGCTGCAGTAAGGATAATGAAATACTCTTTTTTGTTCTTCATCAACGATCTCCTTTTCTAGGTGTATTATTTGTTGATCTGAATTTCTGTCAGCTGGAAAACCCAGCGGTTCCCTGGGGTGTCGGGGGTCACCAAGCGGATGGGCCCCTTATCCGGGGTGGCTTCCGCAATCCATTCCCCACTATCTTTCAGGGCGACAATAGCATTGTTCAATTCACCAGCAGCAATCTCGATGGCATAGCCGTCTGCAGCCAGGGCGGTCACGGTGCTGAATTCTCCCGCACCAGCCTGCTCTAAGAGCATCTCCAGGGGAACGCCGCTCCAGGAAGTGACCTCATCCTCCCCGGTTGACTTTTCCATCAGGATCTCCTCCAGGTCCAACTGCTCCATGCCGGCAAGCTCCTGGTAAGAATAGGTTGCGGGGTTTTCGACATCTCCGCTGATCGTGAGCTCCCAATCCACACTCGGGACCCCTCCGCATCCGCTCAGCACGCCAAGCAGCGCCATCATAATCATCAAGCCCAGCAGGATTCTTTTTTTCATAGATATCTCCTTTGTTCCAGATTTCTTTATTCCAAGTATTCCATCCAAATCGGAATTAACATATCTCGAGGGATCAAGTGTGCGTGGTTGCCGCGCCGCTTTCCCTCCTCCACGGCATGCATCCCGTGGTCTGCAAAAATGATCACCAGGGTCCTGGGCGGGGCGGCCTGAAGCAGGGCCCCAACCGATATGTCCACCTCGCGGATTTTTTCGCATTCTGGGGGAGCCCCCGGGCCCACCTCGTGCCCGAGGTCATCAATGCCATGGAAATGGACCAGAAAAAGGTCCGGGGGACCTGCCTCCAGCACTGCAAGAGCATTCTCGAGCACATTATCATCGGTCCCCCCATTCCCATCGCGATCCCCTGAAAGCTGGATAGCGGCTCCGCGCAGCTGGAAAGCGAGGGCTTCCCCCTCCACCGCTTCCACCCTTAACCCGGCCTCAGCGGCGATCTCCAGGATCGTTTCCTGGTCTGTCATTCGAAGACCCCGGGTTTCAACTTGATGGACAGAGGGTGGCGCCCCGGTCAGGAGGGAGGCTGTAGAAACTGTGGTGATCGGGGGGTAGGTGGTCAGGCCGATCAAAGGCGGACCCAGGGATTCCAGGGTGGGGATTAAACCCTGTTCCAATGCCTCCAGGTAGCGAAGGTATCCAAATCCATCCAGAAAGAGCAGCAGCACATGATCCGCTTGGGGAGGATCCAGCGCCTTTCCCCGGGCAATTTCGGGTGCTCTCAGATCAAGGGCAGCGGCCGTGGTGGGGGCAATATCAAGAATACTCGCCTCTGCTTTTGAGACCCAGGAAGAACTGGCGACCGCAATGATTTCCGGGGAGATTTCCCGCCCCTGCAGCAAGACCCTGCCGTTTTCACGCAGCCTTGCCGACCCGGCAACCGTTTCCCAGGCAGCCTCGATCCTCTCCCCTGAACGGTCCTGAACCTCAATCTGGTCAATCACGTCAAATCCCAACCCGTATAGAATCTGCTCCAGGGGAATCCCATCCTGATCTTCAAACCGGGCGTAGCGTTCCCAGATCTGGTGGTTGAGGGACATCTCCACTCCCTCACTACTGGTCAGGGTGATCTCCCATTCAGGGGTGCATCCAGCGACCCAGATCATCGTGAGGATCAGCATAACCCGGAAAAGACCAGGCGTTTTTGCTTTCATGATCACTCCGCTTTAATCTCCACGACATTTTTTATCCAGGACGAGCGGGTTTGATCTGGAAAGACCAGGGTGGGTCCCGACGGATCCGGGATCAATACCGCCAGCTGAAATTCCTCTGCTGCCACCCGGTGACTTTCTCCCGAGCTATCCATCACCAGCAGCCCGCTGCCTGGCCCTTCCGGGAGCAGATCCCCCAGGGCAGCCCCTTCCACACGCACCGCTGTCTGGGCATCCCGCAGGGCACCATCTTCCTCGCTGACAAACATAACCTTTGCGGGTTCCACCGTTACCCGCCGGGTCGGACCAAGCATCAGCCGTCCTATCGAGGTCTCCTGGCCATTGATGAGCAAGGGGCGCTCTTTCCCCACCACGACCATGCCGGTCAGCCCCTTCAACCAGGTAGAAACATGCAGGTCCTCGGCCGCAAAGCGGATCCCATCGGTGTACGGCAAAAGCAGCGCCTGGTCTGAAAGGTTTTCTTGGGAGATCGTGATAAACCCTCCATCGCGGGAATACAGGGTAACGCTCTCAAACTCCCCCACACCCTGCTGCGCTATAAAGTCCTTCAGCGGGATGTGTGTGTGGGGGTGGTCCCGGTAAGGCAGGATCTGGTTGACGGTCACCACTCCTGGACTTGGGACATCCCCCGTGAAGGTGATCATTTCAAAGAATGGCAAATCGGCAAATTCAACAGCACCGTGATCGTCATGACAGGTGGAACAGCGGTGAAATGATGCTGCCTCATGGCATTCTGCACATTCATTCATGGTCTCGGTCTCTTCCCACAGCAGTGCAGCGGAATAATGGGAGATCAGCCGGAAGGGATATCCCTGATGCCAGGCGATCCAAAACCCCCCTGCTGATAAGATCAGGATCAGGCTGCCGATCCCCACCCAAATCCAGAACTTTTTTGTAACGGTATTGATCAAAATAAAATCTCCTTTGTCAGCCAGGAAAAAAACCCCAGGATTACCAGCACCAGCATCAGCCCCAGCGCACCATCCCAGCTCCCGGGCTTCCAGGTCCGGTAATACGTTCGCTGACGGTATCTGCCATAACAACGGCCTTCCATTGAAACAGCCAGCGAATCCACTTTCCGGATTGCTGATATCAACATGGGCAGCAGCATTCTCCGGAAGGAACGGATCAGGGTGGGAATATTCCTGCGATCGTAGGACACACCCCGGACCAGCTGGGCGCGGTAGACCGTCAGGGCTTCTTCCTCAAAGATGGGGATCAAACGCAGGGCTGTCACAAAAGCAAATCCAAATCGATACGGCAATCCCGCCCGCATCAGCGCGTAGGCGAGATGATCCGGGGCCGTGGTCAGCACAAAAACATAGCCCAAGAAGACCACCGCTAAAAATCGCCCCGCCAGGTACAGCCCCCGGGACACGCCCCTCCCGGTGACAGCGACCGGTCCGAGGGTCAACCAGATCTCGCCGCTTTCTAAAAAAATCACCTGGAGCAGGGCGATCACCAGGGCAGTTATGAACAGCACCCGGATCCCCCGCATTTTTTTGAGGGGGATCCTCAGCATCACAAAAATCAGCAGAAGCAGCAGGGTCAGCAAAAGCGGAACCCACGCTGCGTGTGAGAGGAAGACCAGCGCTGTCAGCACTCCCAGCCAGGCGAGTTTAAGCAGGGGATGCAGTCGGTGCAGGATCGAGTTTCCGGGATGATAGCTGAGCTTTTGTTTCACCCCTGCCCTCCCGGCACATAGGCTGATCTCCCCATCCGGGTCAGAGCTGCCATCCCTTTCTCCAGAGGTGCATCCACGGCCAGGCTGCCGCCAGAAAGGAACAGCAGCCGGGTGGCGATCCGGGAATAATAATCCGGGTTGTGATTCACGAGGATCACACTGCCTCCGGCCTCCACGAACTCCACCAGCAGGGTTAAGATAATGCTGGCATTTTCCAGATCCTGGCCGATGAAAATTTCGTCGAGCAGCAGCAGGTTCGGCTGGTAAGAAAGCACCGAGATCAAATTCAACCGCCGCTTCTCGCCGTAGCTCAACCGGAAAGGGTGCTCCTTTTCCCTCCCAGTCAGCCCCGCCTTATCCAGCAGCCTGCGGGTGTGCGCCGCATAGGTTTCCTGTGGAAGATGGAAATTTTCTGGGGTAAAGACGGCTTCCTCCCAGACAGAGTTCGCAAACAGCTGGTGATCCGGATTCTGGAAAACCAAGCCAACCTGGCCTGCCAGGGATGGCTCAAATCCCCCCTCAAGGTCTTTTCCCAGCAGGCGGATTTTTCCCTGATCCTTCTCGACCAGGCCGATCAGGCTCAGCAGCAGTGTACTTTTTCCAGAGCCGTTCTCTCCCATCAGGCTGACCAGCTCGCCTGGAAATAAATCAAAGCTGATTCCCTGGAGCACAGGGGTCTCCCCATACTTCACCGCCAGGTCCTTTACCTCGAGGACGGGCGGCGGGTGGATCCTGGGGACATTTGGTGGATCTATATCCAGGACCGGAAAAATGGATAAACCAGGATCGAGGATCCTGCCTTCTTTCATCTGGATTAACCTTGGCCGGTGCTGGCGGAGAAAATCCAGCTTGTGCTCAATGACCACCAGGGTCAGTCCAGTCTCTTCCTGGAGATTGAGAATCGTATCAAATATCTCCCGGGTTGCAGTAGGATCCAGGTTCGAAGTCGGCTCATCAAAGATAATCACCCGGGGTCGGGCAGCCAGGATCGCGGCCAGGGCAACTTTTTGTTTTTCCCCCCCGGAGAGTGTACAAAGAGCACGATCCCGGAGGTCCTCTCCCCGCACAGCTTTGAGAGACCAGGTCAGCCGCTCTGTCATCACCGCCCGGGAATACCGCCGGTTTTCCAGGCCAAAAACAATCTCTTCCTCAACCATCAGGGTGCAGAACTGGGATTCTGGATTTTGCTGGACCAATCCAACCACATCCGCGACCTGGTAAATCGGTATCTCCCTCACAGCCATGCCATCAACCAGAACCTGTCCGGAAGCCTCCCCGGTAAACTGGGTGAACAGGATCCCGGCGATCGCCAGGGCCAGCGTTGATTTTCCGCAGCCGGACGGTCCGGTGAGCAGGACCAATTCCCCTTCTTCCACGGACAGGTTGATCTTCTCAAGCGCAAAACGGTCCCCATCCTGGTAGCGGTAAGAAAAATCTTTTAATTCAATCACTGCAGGGAAATCTCCTGGATATCTGCCAGATAAACCTCTCCGTTGAGGTGAGCCGCTGCGTAGGCAACTTCCTCCCCATCCAGGATGATAAACACCCGGATGCCGTCCTCCTGCCTGACCTGATCAGCATCCAGGCGAACCTGTTCATCCTCCCCGCCAGGGATCAGAAACTCCGCATAAGAACCCTCGGCAAGAAACTCCTCAAACAGAAGCGCCATGGGAACGCCCTGGTATTTTTTCAAGCCGTTTCCGACATCCAGCCGGGTGCTGTCCATCTCCTCAACCCAATCAGAGGGATTAAAATAACGGGTGTTTCCGTCAACCAGCAGGGGAAGCGGCTCCGCGTTGACCAGGGTAATTTCTACGACACCATTCACCCAGGCTTTCTTTGTTTGAGGGCCTACCAGGTTATAAACCCGGTTGGCCCCCTGCCCCTGCGGCTGCACAAGGATGGATGAATTACTGGATAACTCCCCCCTGGTGATAAAAAACACATACCCATCCGATCCCCTGAGCAACAGAAAATCGCTGCCCTCCTCCGGCTGCGCCCGGTCAATGATCTCCCCCAGCGGGTAGCCGCGGTAGGAAGCAACGGATCCTCCCTGTTCTACTTCCACTGTCTGCTCCGCGATTGCTGAGCTTTCCGGGTTAAATTGGTAGGGTGCTGAGACCGCCCCGTTGATTTCTATCGAACCAGCTCCAGTTCGGGCGATTTTCAAATAACCAAACACGCTTACAGCCAGCAGCAGCCCGCCCAGCAGGATCACCCCCGGGACATTCCGGGTTTTGGTCCGGGAAGGCTGATCCTTCACAGCACCCGAACGCCTCAGGCTGACCAGCAGTGCATACCCCAGGATACCGGCAAAGACCACCCCAGAGAAAAAGGCAATCAAGGCAATCAGGCCGATCACCCCATAGGAGAGGATGTCTGCCGGGATCGCAGCAAATAATTGAAACACGAAAACATTGGATGCCGAGGCAACCCCCCCGGCCACCGCATAACCAAACCAGCTCTCCCGTTTTCGAAAAGGAAGCAAACCCAGATCAACAAGCAGGCCAGCCACGATATCCACCAGGACCACCAGCAGCCCATGGGTGTTGCCGGTAAACAGCTCAACTCCCCCCTTAATAATCCCCGTAATAGTCCCGGCCCCGGGTTTCCGGGTCAGCCCTACCGCCAGGATCAACCAGAGCACATGAAACCCAGCTGCCCACTGCGTGGTCCCGGCAAATCCCAGGAAGGATTGGAAGAAGTCTCCAATGAAGTTGATATAGGTGCTTGCCACCCCCCCCAAAGCGGCCATGGCAGCCATCATCAGTAAATCACGGGTGGAGTAGAGATAACGTTGAGATGTCATTGTCAGTGAACTCCTGCTGCGCACAACTATTTAATCATTATATATTTACTTTGTAAATAGGTAGGCAAAAAAAAGAGGCTCCCCATAGCTCCATGATCATAAAAGGGCGTCTTGATAGGCCTGCAGCCAGGTGAGAATAAATTCAGCCTGGTCGATTCGAAAATCGTACACCAGGGACATAAAGGGGTCCCCCTCCGCCTTCTTTTCCAGCTTCCATTCCTGGATCATTTTCCGGAAAATATCCCCCTGGGCCTGGAGGAGCTGATCCACATCCGGCAAATCCAGCAAATAATAAAACCTTAGTTTGGCGATCAATTCCACCCGTACTGCCCGCAAAGAAGGCACAGGGTCTGAGACCCAATCCAGAAAGGTTTGCTTTCCCGCTTCTGTCAGGTGATACACCTTCCTGTCCGGCCGGTTTTCCTGGGGCTCCATTTCCGAGCGAAGCAGACCCTTTTTCTCCAGGCTGGAGAGCGTGACATAGAGCTTGGTCTGCCCCGCTTTCCAGATCATCCCAAAATCCTCCTCGAGGGTTTGATCCAGCTGGTAACCATGGGTGGGGCTTTTCATCAGCAGCCCCAGAGCAAGAAAACGCAGCGGGTAGGTACCAAAACCACTTTGTTGTTTTGCAGACACGGGGTTCCTTTTCTATACAAATCGGGAGGTCTCTGCTAACAAATTATACATGATGAATTTCAGGGGAGATCAGGAGATCTCCTGCCTGCCAGCCAAACTGCAACAACCCCATCGATCCGGGCAATCAATCTCAGGGAAAGTAAAAAATTCAGATGCTCTACTGCGGTCTGCCTATTCAGGTTCTGCAGGTTCAAGGAGGGGCACCATGTAGGCCAGATCAACAACCAGGGCCAGGCCCACCCCCAGGGCATTTGCCAGATAATCCAAGGGGTCATACACGTTTAACATCACCCAAAACCCATTGGTGAGCTCAAACAATTCCACCAGCAGCAGCGCAGCCCCCGCGGATACCAAAGGGTTGAGCTTCCCGTTTCCCGCGATCCGGGCAAAAAAATAGACTGCAAAGGACACGGCAACATTCCCCGTGTGATCATATAAGTAATCAGGAAACCAGGGTGGGTACCAGCGTTTGACGAGCAATCCGGCGACCCCGATCAGGATCGGGATCAGGTAATACAGCCGTTTTTTCTGGAGCACTAACTCTCCTCTGCCTTCTACAATTAAATTCACACAAGAGATAGTATTGTATCCCAAATTGAAAAAACCCGGACCGTAAGAAACCCCCTTGTGGTAATGCGGCTATGCCAGCCACCGTGCGGGCGCTTTCCTGCTGACTTGCTGCTGGTTTTCCTCAGGATGCTGCCATGGTCAGGGCAGATCAAACGCTGGCCTGATCCCCTTCTCCCGGGAGGCTTCGCAGAAACCGCTTCCAGCGACGCTGGCGGTGGCGGTAGAAGAACTGAGCAAAGACCCAGATGGGGAAGCTCAGCAATCCAGCTCGGATCTCAATTTCATCCGTGTACCGCATGGTCGTGTGGTCAAGATTGCCAAACCGGATGGTGTGATTCCACACTTTCGCCAATTGGCCTGATTCCCGGCTGCGGATCACGTTTTCAGCCTGATTGATCTCTACTAACTGGATCCGGTGTCTGCCAAGCGGGAGCAGACCAAGAAAAAAAAGCCGGAACTCATACAGCTTCCCCTCATCCCAGGAGGAATCCAGCTCCCCTCGAATGGGAATAAATTTTAAGATCGGGGAGGCAACATACCGCAGGGACTCCGGCTTAAGGATGTACCTCCAGAAAGTCTCTGCCTGACAGTCCAAGATTGTGGAAATACTTGCTTTCATACTAAAAACTATCTCCCTGAATTTTTTTTAGACATTTCGAATACCAGAATAGATCCTGCCAGTCCTGCCAGTAATACCTTCCCCCCGGCTCAATCAGCACCCCGTCAAGTCCGGTGACCAGAAAGCTCTGGGTGGCCGTAGAGGAAAAACGACTTGTTGCCAGCCTGGGAACCAGGAGAGCGTTTCCAGCTGTCCTTGATTATACAGAAATACTCCTGACTGACATCCCAAATCAGGCCGCTGCAGCCCATCCTGATGGGCATTTCCCATCAGATCATGTTAAGCATACTTGACATATCAAGGAAGTAAAGTATACTTAACATATGAGCCACCAAACAATCGGAAATCAGCTCAGGAAACTGCGGAATGGGAAGGGCTGGACCCAGGCGGAGCTGGCTGATCGGGTGGGAATCGCCAGGGTTTCGGTCCTCTCCATTGAGAAAGGACACTTCATCCCCACCATCGAGACCGCGCTGCGGATCAGCCAGGCACTAAATGTCCCGATCGAGGAAATTTTCTGGCTGAAGGAGGAACCCTCATGAGAACAGCTTACCTGCCATACTACCTCTCCAGGGCCGTGCTGAGCGCCCTGTTCTCCCTCGCCGTCTTTGGGGTCAGCTGGGTCGCGCTGCTGGCAGGACTTGTGCTTTTCGGACTGTTCCTGTTTTACCTGCACGGCGGATGGTTCCGGGTCGATCCAACCTCCCCGCTTTTTCCACTGCGCAGAGATCAGCATGCCAGAGATATCCAGCGGAAATCACTGATCGCCGCCCTGGCGGTTGGGCTTCTCCTGCCGCTGCTGTCGGAGATGCTGACATCCTTTCTGCCCTGGCCTGCTGTCCCCGGCAGCGCTTCAGCCGGTTTTGCGGCGGTTACATACTTGCTTAGCCAGTTTTATTTCTTCCTCAGGGCCCAGCAGCTCTCCTGAACGCGGCCCCGGTATCTCTGCTAAAAGCTGTGCAGCGCTGCCTGGAGGCGGGTGAAAAAACTACCCTCCAGGGTTGGTTTTTACAGGATCTGTACACCATCTCAATAAAATCTTAATATCTGTATGAGATCCTCCGGGAAAGCCTATTCCCTGGAGACCATCAATGGCCCCAGCAGAACCCACTTCCTCAGAGCAATCCCCTTCCAAAGCCAGCCGACCGCAGTCGATCCTGCTGCCGCTCCTGCCGCTGGGTTTTGTGATCGTTCTGGGCGCATTCCTGCGTTTCTACCAACTAGGAGCCTATTCGATAGGCAACGCCTACTACGCTGCCGCAGTCAAGAGCATGCTTACCTCCTGGAATAACTTTTTCTTTGCGGCTTTTGAACCAGGCGGATCAGTGACAGTGGATAAACCTCCCCTGGGATTGTGGATCCAGGCCCTATCTGCATCCATCCTCGGCTTCAATGGGTTTGCCCTGGCGCTGCCCCAGGCACTCGCCGGTGTGCTCTCGATCCCCCTGCTTTACCACCTGGTCCGACGCCATTTTGGCGCCCTGGCGGGACTGACAGCTGCCCTGCTTCTGGCAGCTGCCCCTATCACGATAGCCACGGAACGCAACAACACCATGGATGGATTGCTGGTGTTTGTCCTGCTGCTGGCTGCATGGGCATTTCTGAAGGCGGCAGAGACCGGCAGGGTGCGGACTTTGCTGCTGGGAGCTTTTCTGGTCGGTGTGGGGTTCAACATCAAGATGCTCCAGGCAGTGATGCCTCTGCCAGCTTTTTACGCGGTTTACCTGCTGGCAGATAAGCACCGCTGCTGGAAAAAACTTTTCCACCTCGGGCTCTCAACCCTGGTATTTTTGGGGATCGCCCTGGCCTGGGTGGTCGTGGTGGACCTCACTCCAGCTGACCAGCGGCCCTTCGTCGGCAGCAGCACGGACAACTCGATGCTGGAGCTGGTCATCGGCCACAATGGCTTGCGGAGATTGGGATTGGCTGAAGAGCAATATGCAAAGCCCGGCAGCCAGCCGGGGACCAATCCGTCCCGGAAAACACCTCCTCCTCGCAGAATACCCCCCGGACAGCTTCCGGATGGGCCTCAGGCGGGAAACCTACCGAATCGACCCGGAGGGGGCCGGGCTTCTGAGACCGGAACAGCCGGACTGCTCCGGTTGTTCCAGGACCCTCTGGCAACTGAAATCAGCTGGCTGCTCCCCCTGGCCCTGCTGGGGATTCCTCTCGGGGTAGCAGCCCTGGGGCGGCGCTGGCCCCTGGAACCGAGCCACCTCGGACTGCTGCTCTGGTCCGGTTGGCTGCTGCCCTGCCTTTTATATTTCAGTTTCACCACGGGATTGTTCCACCGCTACTACCTGATCATGATCGGTCCGCCCCTGGGTGCGCTGGGGGGCATTGCGGTCTGGGCCGTGAAAGATTTTTGGCATCGCCAGTCCCGCTGGGGTTGGACCCTGCTGCTGGTTCTCAGCGGTTTCAGCCTCGGGTTTGAGCTTTTCCTGCTCAGGGGCTCGCCATATCTCTTTCTCCCGATCAGTTTGATCACCCTGACCTGCTGGCTGGCCGGGATGGTGCTGCTGGCAGTCTGGCCCCAGACAGCCCAAATGCGGTGGGGAGGGTCCCTGCTGGTCGGGATTTCCCTGCTGGCTGCCCCCTTCTTATGGTCCCTGCTGACAGCACTCAACCCAGCCCCCAACCTCGCACTGCCAACAGCAGGTCCAGCGGGGAATGACGGCACCAGGCCAACCCGGATGACCCCGGACCAGGAATACCTCACCGATTACGGAAAAGCCGTCCTGGACTACACGGCCTCACGAACGGATCCTGAGGAATATCTGCTGGCAACCAGCAATGCCCGGGGTGCTGCCCTCTACATCCTTGAAACCGGCCGCCCCGTGTTAACCTTCGGGGGATTTACCGGGAATGATCCGGTGGTGGATCTGGACACCTTCCAGGAGCTGATTGACAGCGGTCAGCTGCGTTTTGTGCTCGGCCTTCCCCAGGGGAAGCCAGATCTCAGCCAGCACATCCGGAGCACCTGTGAGGTGGTCCGGATGCCTGGCTTTGAAAGGCAGCAGCAGATGGGGGTGCTTTTTGACTGTGAAAGCTGAATCCCGCCGCTGGTTACCATCCCTCAACGGAAAAAAAAGCCCGGATCATCTCATCCTCCAAAAGACCCTGGAGCAGCTGATCCGATACGGACTTGTCGGCGCTTTGAACACCGGCCTGGATGCCGGTCTGTACCTGGCCCTGACCCGGCTGCCAGGATGGGATCTTCCCACAGTCGCTGTCAAGGTGATTTCTTACACTACAGGAATGGCCAGCAGCTTCCTCCTCAACTACCACTGGACGTTCAAAATCAGAGGAAAACTCGTTCAGGCAGGAGGGCGATTCCTGCTCAGCAATCTCGCTGGCCTGATCATCAACACCGGGGGGATGCATCTGTCCCTGACCCTCCTCTCCCTTCCTGATCCAGCTGCGCTGCTTGGTGCCACGGCTGCTGCCTGGGGAGGGAACTTCCTGCTCTACAAATTCGTTGTTTTCAGGGAAGAGGTATAAGATTGGAAGGCAGCCGGCCGGACAAGGAATGTATAATCAGACCAGGAGAACCTGTCAAGATCCGAGGGAAAATGACCAAAACGATCCTGGTAGTCGACGACAAAGCCAGTGTCCGTCAGCTGGTCAAGGAATACCTGAGTGAACAGGGCTTGCGGGTGATCACTGCCGAAAACGGCCAGCGCGCCCTCCATACCGCCCGCCATGAAAAGCCGGACCTGATCCTGCTGGATATCATGATGCCGGAGATGGATGGCTTTGAATTCATCCAGGCCTACCGGCGGGATCGAGATACCCCCATTATCCTGCTCACCGCCCGCCTGGAAGAAACAGACAAGGTGATCGGTTTGGAACTCGGCGCGGATGATTATGTCACCAAACCATTCGGGATGCGGGAGCTGCTGGCACGGATCCGGGCCGTTCTGCGACGGACAGAAAAAAAGGCGGCATCCAGTGCGCGCCTGCGGGTTGGGGAGATCACCCTGGACCGGGAAACTCATCAGGTCACAGCATCCGGGAACTTTATTCACCTCACCCCCACCGAGTTTGAGCTTCTGGGGGCCTTGCTGTCTGCCCCTGGCAGGGTGTTCACGAGAGCTGAACTGCTGGGGGAAATCCAGGAAGGCCCCACTGTGGAGGGAATGGAGCGGACCGTGGATGTGCACATTCGCAATTTACGAGCAAAAATTGAACCGGATCCCACGCATCCAACCGCCATTGAAACGGTTTTTGGTGTGGGCTACCGGCTGAATCCAGATCCTGGCAGCAGGAGTCCATAGCCATGTTCCGGACGCTCACCTGGAAGCTTATCTGGGGGTTTATCGGCGTCACCCTGATCGGGGCCGTGCTGGCAGGGCTGCTGGCGCGCTGGATGACCGTTCGAGAGTTCAACCAGCTGGTCATTGAGCAAACCCGGCGGGATTTTATTGAGGTGGTCTCCCAGTATTACCAGCAGAACGGATCCTGGCAGGGCGTGGGGGAGTATGTCCGCCAGGTCCACCGCCCTACCCTTATTCGGCAATTCCCTGGGGAGGAAGCACCTCCAGTGGGAACTATTTTTGTTCTCGCAGATCAACGGGGGCGCGTGATCCTGCCCGGCCGCGATTTCGAGCCGGGGCAGCGGCTGACCCCTGAGCAGTTGGAAGAGGGTCAACCAATCGAGATTGATGGTCAGGAAGTGGGAATGGTGCTGACCACAGGCCAACCCCCTCCTCTAGCCCCCCGCGAGGAACAGTATTTAGCCCGCACTAACCAGGCCCTGACCTATTCTGCCCTGGGTGCAGCGGGGATTGCCCTTCTTTTGGGTATATTCCTGGCCCGGCAGCTGACCCGCCCCCTGCGGGAGCTAACCGCAGCAGCCCGAGCCCTGGGAGAAGGGAAATTTGACCAGCAGGTGCAAATAAATTCGAAGGATGAAATCGGGGAACTAACCCGGTCCTTCAACCAGATGAGCGCGGACCTGTCGCAGGCAGTGGAAACCCGCCGGCAGATGACAGCGGATATCGCTCATGACCTGCGCACCCCGCTGACCGTGCTCAGCGGCTACCTGGAGGCCATGAGGGACCGGGTCCTGGAAGCGACCCCGGGGCGACTGGAAACCATGAGCCAGGAGCTGGCAGGGTTAATTCGCCTGGTGGAGGACCTGCGGACGCTCTCGCTGGTTGAAGCGGGGGAGCTGGCCCTCAGCCTCCAATCAGCAGACCCCTGTCAGATCCTGAACCGGGCTGCTGAGGCCTTCTCTCATCAGGCTGATCTGCAGGGCATCACCCTGACCGTTCGCTGCCCAGATGCTCTCCCCCCGGTTTCTGCAGACCCGGAGCGAATCCACCAGCTGCTCAGCAACCTGCTCAGCAATGCCCTGAGGCACACCCCGGAAGGAGGTGATGTCATCCTCACTGCAGCTCTCCAGGGGAACCAATTGGTGATCAAGGTGCGGGACACTGGGGAAGGGATGGCCCCTGAAGTCCTCTCCCGGATCTTTGACCGCCTCTACCGGGCAGATGCCTCCCGCCAGGAATCCGGGGGGGAAAGCGGTTTAGGCCTGGCCATCGCCCGCTCAATTGCGGAGGCACACGGTGGAACCCTGACAGCTGCCAGCGCAGGGCCCGGTCAGGGCAGCACCTTTCAGCTCGCCCTGCCGACAGAAGGCTGACCCCACCTCTCCGGGATTTCACGTTGGATGAGCCCAAGAAAGCGGTAACGTTTTCTGGAAATCCCCCTGGACTGTTGATCAGTTTGCAGGGGATAGGGCCTGTTCCCGGTACTGCCGGGGGGTTAGCCCCAACCAATTCTTGAAGGCTTTGCGAAACACACTGGGCTCAGAATATCCCAGCAGGTAGGTGATCTCCTCGACAGTGTAGTTTTCGCGGAGATACTTTTTGGCCAGTTTTTCCCGGATCGAAAGCAGCAGATCTGTAAATACTACCCCCTCCTCGCTGAGCCGGTTCTGCAGGGTGCGCACACTCACCGCCATTTCCTCGGCGACCCGGTCAATGGTCAGGGACTCATCATCCAGGTTGGCAAGAATGATCCGGGTCACTGCGTTGGTGTGCTCTCTGTCAGCATCCATTCCGGCCAGGATCTCCCGGGCATACTCCTCAAAGTAGGCCAGCAGTTCGGGATTTGCCATCCGGATCGGGATTTGGCTGAGCCGGGGATGAAAGGAAAGCGTGTTGTGCTTCTGCCCAAACAGGATCGGGCACTGAAAGATGCGCTGATACTCCGCTGCTGAGTCTGGTTCAGGGTAGGTAAAGGTCACTTCCAGGGGATTGAGGTCCCTCCCTGTGAGGCTGCGGATCATCCGCACGGTGCTGGAAAATGTCGCCTCAAAGCAGTGGCGCGACATCCTGGGGGCATGCGGGGGTGTGGAAAATATGATGCGAACTTTATTGAATCGCAGCTGGGGCTCCCCCCGGATCAGGGTGCCGATGATCCGGTAATAGCGGGCGGATTTTTCAAAGGCTTCCCCAAGATTGGCGCAGTTCATGAGCAAATACCCGAGAATAGACCAGCTGCCCGGCTGTGCAAATTCCCCCATGTGCAGCCCAAAATAAAGATCCCCGGTAAACTCGGCAGCGCTGTCCTGGATGAGAAGATAGGTCTCAATTGGCAGGTATGCATCCGGGGACTGCACCAAACCTGGATCAACCCCAATGGATCGCAAGAATGCAGCCTGGTCAACGCCGATGGACTCCAGATATTCAAACATCTGCTTGAGCACCGTGATGGAAACCTTGATTTGTGGGGTAGATCGCAATATATTCATGCTCTAAATTTTACTGGATTTTGCGTGAAATATCATATTTATTGCGTCAAAGGTCATAGCTTGCTCCCCAGGAACTGGCTATAATGGCAGGAGGATTTAAACGATGTCCAACAAAAAAGGATCTAAAATGGCAGCCAGCTCTACATCTACCCTAAATCGCCCCACCCCCTATGCCCTCTCATTGCTGGCAGCGTTAATGCTGGCTGGGACCTCCTTGGCTGGGCTGATAATTCCTGACCAGCTCTATCCAGAGGCAGCATCCCTGCCTGATTATGCTGCCAATGACCTGATCACCCTGCTGATCGTTCTCCCCCTCCTTTTTGGCATGATCCTTTTGGCCAGGCAGGGAAACACGCTGGGGCATCTGCTCTGGCCGGGCCCGCTGCTGGTGATCCTCTACAACTGCCTGGCTTACCTGGTTGGGATGCCGCCGCAAGGGCTATCGGCAGTGTATCTGGCCATTCTGGCTCTCAGCGGTGTCTCATTTTTCCTGGTACTGAGGGATCTGGATCGAACCAATCTCAAGGAGCTGCTCAGCGGCAGGGTGCCGGTGAGGCTCTCGGGCTCACTGCTGGTGGTGCTAGGTGGGATCTTTTTAGTGCGGACAATTGTGCTGCTTTTCCCGGTTTTGAACGGGGAAACCTCCCTGGCAGCCGCAGAACTCGGCGTGCTGATCGCGGATGGGATGATTTCCGGGGTTTGGCTTTACGGGGGAATCCTGCTTTTAGGCAGGAAACCGCTCGGTTTTGCAGCTGGCCCAGGCCTGATGTTTGCCACCTGCATCCTTTTCATCAGCATTATTCTGCTTGTGCTTGTTCAATCCCTGCTTTTTGAGGTTCCCTTGAACAGCGGTGCCGTGATCGTCCTCGTCGTGATGGCGGCCGTCTTCCTTACCCCCGCTGTGCTGTTCCTGCGGGGGACCATTGATGGAGTTAAACATGAAAATTTCTGATCCTGCTTATCAGGAAGAGAGACTCCTTCCTTTCATCGGGATGGTGTCAAGCTGGCTGGTTGCTCTGCTGATCCTCTGCTCGATTGCTGCTTATTTTATCTGGCCCTATCAGCCTGGCGAGAGCACAACAGCAGAGATCTTTGTCCTCCTCCAGGATGACCAGCTGGGAGGATTAATGGCCCTGGACCTGCCCTTCCTGATCATCCAGCTGGTCAACATCCTCCCCCTGCTGTCTTTGTACATGGTGCTCAAAGAAGTCCAGCCTTATTTTGCCCTGCTCGCCGTGGTGCTTGGACTGATTTCTGTGGTTTTATTAGTTATCGCCAGACCGCTGGTGGAACTGGTCCTGCTCAGTGAAGAATATGCTGCTGCCGCCACCGAAACCTCCCGGATCCAACTTCTCTCCGCGGGAGAGGTGCTGCTGATCTCTTTTGACGGCACGGGGTGGATGGTCAATACAGTCTTTCTGGCATTGTCCGGAATGGTCTTTTCTGTGCTGATGCTTCAAAGCAGAATGTTTAGTAGGATCACCACCATCGTAGGTATTGTCTCCGGCCTCCCAGGATTCGGGTTCTTCCTTCCTGAACTGGGTCCGATCCTCCTTTTGATCAGCACGGTTGGAGGCATCGCCTGGTATATATTGATTGGTTTATCCTTCAGAAGTGCAGTCAAAGCAGGCCGCCCCTGATCAGAAGGATTTCATGGGACCTCCCGGACATTTCGGAATTGCCCTGGCCGCCAAGCTATCCGCCCCCAAAGCTCCACTGTGGGTCCTGCTTATCGGCTCAGAACTGCTTGATACCCTGGCTGGCTTTTTCCTGCTGGCGGGATGGGAACAGCCGGGCATCAGCACCACAATCTTAGCTGAGGGAGTGCACATCGTGAAATTTGGTGTGATCCCCCGTTCACACGGCCTGCTGATGTCGGCAGGATGGTCGCTGCCTGCTGCGCGATCGTCATTGGGATTTGGAAGGACCTGGCATCCGGCGTCCTCTCCGGATTGGTGGTCTTCAGCCACTGGATCCTGGATTTTATCGTCCATGAGCCGGACCTGCCGCTGGCATTTGAAAACTCTCCCGGGACGGACTGGGGCTCTGGGCTTCTGGGACAGGAATTGCTGTCAGCCTGGTGCTGGAGCTCGCCTTGATGACCGGGGGTTTGATTGCTTATCCCCGGTACCAGCAAAAAAATCAACAGAATAATCACAGGAAGGAGACATAAATAAGATGAACCAAATTACCAGGAAAACTGTCGCAGTTATCGGTGTTATGCTTGGGATCGCCGGGTTCAACCACGGTTTTTTTGAAGCGCTGCAGGGCTGGAAGCCAACCGAGGGGCTGATCATCCGGGCGATTGCAGAAGACCAGTTCCGCTATATCCAGGGATCAGAGGAAGCGTTCACCATCATTCCAAACTTCTTGATCACCGGCATTCTGGCGATGCTGGTCAGCCTGGGGATCATGGTCTGGTCAGTGAAATTCCTCGACCGCCGGAAAGGGCCGGCTGTTTTTTTAATGCTGTTCATCCTTCTGTTCCTGGTCGGAGGCGGCATCGGCCAAATCATCTTCTTCCTCCCTGCCTGGGGAGCGGCCACACGGATCAACGCAGACCTCAGCTGGTGGAAAAAAACCCTGCCTGCAGGCCTGCAGAATATCCTGGCTCGAATCCGTCCTTTCACCCTTTTTGGGGCAGTGGCTTGCTTTTTAATCGCCCTGGGATTCGCCATTGTTTGGAACCTCCCAGGGGCGGAAAGCGAGGAGCAGCTCTTTCTGGTGACCTGGTCCTTTCTGGGCCTGGGCTGGCTGCTGATGATGATGATCTCGTTTCTGGCAGGATTTGCAGCAGACCTCAAACAAAAAAGAGAGCTGAACGTATAATTTATTTCCATTCTGAGGATAAAAACCTATGAAAACTTTAGTGATCTATGATTCTAAGTACGGCAACACGCAAAAAATTGCGGAAGCGGTCGCGGCCGCCCTGCCCGGTGAACCTGACCTTCTCCATGTCAAGGATGCCTCGCCAGAGATGCTTCCCGGATACAAACTGGCGGTGATTGGCGCCCCAACCCACGGCGCAGGCCCCTCGGATCCGGTGAAAGCCTTCCTGGATCAGCTCCGGCCTGAAGATCTTACCAACACCCGCTTTGCTGCTTTTGACACCCGGATGAGGTGGTTCATTCTGCGGTTCTTCGGTTTTGCGGCTCCGAAAATCCTCCGGCGGATAAAACAATTGGGTGGAAAGGTGGTTGGGAGGCCGGGTGATTTTTTTGTCAGCGGCGGGGAAGGCCCGCTTGAGGAAGGTGAGTTGGAACGAGCATCCGCCTGGGCAAAAACCATTGGACATAACTTGAATCAGGCCCAGGGGCCACCTGGGGGAGGATATCCTGGATGATGACCACAGAAAAACAAGGACATATGATTCCTGAAAAAGGGAAACTTGATCGAATTGGAGCAGCTGCTGCCTTTTTTACCGCGGCTGCGGGGACCATCACATTTGGGTTTGCCCTTACCGCGGTGCCCATCTCGGGGGCAAACTGCCCCGAGAACTGTATCGACTATCCCTACCTGGATACCGCGGCTCAATTTCCAAAGGATTTTATCTGGATGCCGCTGGCGATCCTTTTTCTCCTGGGCTACCTGGGATTGAGCTCTGTAATAGCCCAAAAAGCTGCGGAAGAAAATAAGCTTTTTGCGCAGATCGGCCGGTCCCTGGCAGGGCTTTCCACCGGGACGCTGATGGTCAACTACTACCTCCAGTTTTTTATAATTCCGATGAGCTTAAACGCCGGAGAAACAGAGGGAATCCCGCTTCTGATCCAGTACAATCCCCATGGGATTTTCCTGATCCTGGAAGAATTTGGGTATCTGGTCTTAAGCCTCTCCTTTCTCTTTTTTGCTGCGGTTTTGACAAACAGAAGCCGACTTGAGCTGGCAGCCAAAAGGATTTTTCAAGGGGGCTTTGGGCTGGTGGCCCTGGCTTTTCTGGTGATCTCTATCGTATTTGGCCTGAACAGGCAGGACCGTTTTGAGGTGATCGCCATCTCTGTAGATTGGCTGGTAATGATCGTTAACGGGGTCCTGCTGGGAATAATTTTCAGCAAAGAGTATAAAACCCGGATTCTACGTTTCCTGATCATTAAAAGATAGGCCTTCGAAGGAAAAACGATGGTTTCGGGGCAAAAAGAGTGATTCTAAGCCTGGGTTCGGGAATTTTTGAAGCAGAAAAAACGTTTTTTCATGCGGGAAAGAAACATAGCCGCCTGTAATCAAGCCCGTGGGGGCACCCAAGGGGTGAAAGGAAAAACGTCGAATGCCGGATTGGTTTTAGCTGCTTATCCAACCCAGAAATAATGGGATCTTTGAGCTGATCGATCCTGACCTGGTCTTTGAGAACCAATCAACCAACAGGTCAAGATCAATCACAACAAAGACAAACTCTGCGGCAGCTTGATTGGCATCGACAAACTGGAACGGCTGAAACGGCTGCAAAGCGATCCGGTGACCGGTGAGTTTGATATTTTGGTCAAAAAACCAGAAACGGTATCGCGTTTCCTGGGGAACTTCAATACCTGAATGCTGAGAGGGATCAACTTCAAGGATTTGAGAAGCTTCTGAGGAGAAGCAAGCTCAAGCTCAAATCCAGCACCATGGATATGGACAGCAGCGTGGTCAACGTGGAAGGCCACCAGGGGGGATAGCCAAAAGGTAAAGTCCCAAAAAGCCGGGCAGCCCCCTTATACAACATCCAGTTTGCCTTCTGCGATGAACTCAAAGCTTACCTGATGGGTTATGTCAGAAGCGGTGACACCTATACCGCCAATGGCGCAGCAGGAATGATCCAGGAAATCATGGTCCACCTCAAAGAAGAGGGCCTGGAAGTCACCTTTCGCATGGACAACGGGTACTTTGATGAAGAGATTCTGGAAACGATCTGACCGGCAGGTATCCTCTGACAAAGCTCTTTGTCTACCTGAGGCTGTGGGATTTATTGACCACCTCCTGGCCTTGATTATCCTCTTTCAAGCCAGTCGGCTGCAGACTCAGGATTGGAAAAGGAGCGGATCATCGTTCCCTGGTTGGCCTCCAGCAGGAATGCCTGGAATGGGTGGGAGTACTGCTCTGGGTCTTCAATTACCAAAGCCAGACGAATTCTGTAAACGGACAATTTATGAAGCAGCTCCCCCAGCAGCCCGGTGCTTAAATCAAATACAGCCGGGGGGAGATGATCTTCCTCCAGCAAGATTCCCCCGGCACCTTTCTCGACGCAGGCGGTGAAGAGCTCCTGGGGATTGAAATCCATTTCTGACTTCGGTTGGTAATAGGCCATACACTTCTCCCTGGTTGAAAGGGCCAGGGCAATCATTATAGTCTGAAAATCAATCCGAGGATGATTCTCCAAGAGGGATGGTATCATTCATGCGGTGCATCGAAAATATGGAGTTGAGGACGTTATATGAAAACTTATCTGGATTGTTATCCATGTTTTTTAAAGCAAGCCCTGCGCGCTGTTCGTATGGTCTCTGATGACCCAGATCTTCAGAAACGACTGCTCGACCGCTCCCTGGAGATCCTGATTGATCTGCCAGCGGGGGCCTCTCCTCCACTGATCGCGGAGCGAATTCACGGCCTGGTACGGGAAGAGACCGGGGTTGAAGATCCATTTTCTTCTGCAAAGGCAGAAAGCACGCGGAAAGCTCTGGCACTGCTGCCCGAATTAGAGCACAGGATAATTGAAAGTCCGGATCCACTCGATACAGCCGTTCGGCTGAGCATTGCTGGTAATATTATCGATTTTGGGGTCAAGGAAACTCATGCTGACCTGGAGGAAACTGTAGAGCGGGTGCTGCGGGAACCCTTATCGGTAGATCATCTCCCTGAATTAAAGAACCGTCTGGAGCATGTTGAGCAGGGTCTCTACCTGGCCGATAATGCCGGGGAGACAGTTTTTGACCGGCTGCTGATCAGGGAACTTTCGATCCCAATTGTCTACGTGGTGAAGGGTGGACCTATTTTGAACGACGCCGTCCAGGAAGATGCACTGGCTGCGGGATTAGAAGGGGAAGTTGAGGAGATTATCGATAACGGATCCCGGGCGCCGGGTACGGTCCTGTCTTTATGTTCGGAGGAATTCCGCACCCGCTTCGAGGAAGCTCCCCTGGTGATTGCCAAAGGGCAGGGCAACTACGAGACCCTGAGTGAAGCCGGCGAAAAAGTATTCTGTTTGCTGCAGGTTAAATGCCCCGTGATCGGCCGTGATTTGAACGCTCCTCTGGGTGGGATCATCGTCCGCCAGAGCGTTTGATTTTTGCTGGAGCGTGTTCCTCAGAAATGGAGGAGCTTACTTGTCGGGTGCAAATCCAAGCTCAATCTCTTTCAGGTTTTGGTCCAGTGTGACAATCAGACGCATTTCAGCCTCACCCCCCGGCTGGATTTTGGGGGAGGGAACGTGGAATTGAGGTAAAAATAATAGTTCTGCAAACCCTTAAGAGCATAATATGAATTAAAACTTTCATTAACAGGAAGGTGTCCAGATGAGAAAAGCGACAAAAACAACTGCCGCCTGGCTGGGCATTGCGGCGGGAGCAGCGGGGATCGAACACGGGATCTTTGAAATCCTGCAGGGCAGCACCCGCCCCGAGGGGGTGGTGATTAATTCAATCGGCCCACCCTGTAATCCCGAGCAGGTCTGGAACGCCTGTGAACCGGCCATGACCCTGATTCCCAATTTTTTGGTCACGGGGATCCTGGCCGTGGTTTTCGGACTCGCTGTTATGCTCTGGTCCGGAGGATTCTTAAACCGGAAATCTGGTGGCCCTGTCCTCTTGCTGCTTTCCCTGGTGCTGCTGCTGTTTGGGGGTGGGTTCTTCCCCCCTTTGATTGGGCTGGCTGCCGGCGCGGCCGGGATATGCATCCACCGGTCTATCCCCCAGAAACCCCCGGGGGGACTGAGCCGATTTTTAGCCGGGCTTTGGCCCTGGCCCCTGGTGATCTTCCTGTTCTGGGTAACCGGGCAGTGGGTGGTGGGATATTTTTTCAATGATTTTCTACAGCAGGTGATGTGGTATGGGGTGATCCTGATCCTGGTTTCCCTGTTTCTTTCCATCATCACGGCAGCTGCCAGGGATCGTCTGGCTGCCAGAAAAGGACCATAACCCATGCAAAAGCCTTTGATTGGGTCTGAAAGCGAGGAGAAATTTTATCGGCTTGGCGGCTGGGCAGCCCTGGGTGTGATCCTGGTGGGGATCACCGAGATCGGGATCACCTTCCTGCCCGGCGGAAATGCCCCCCAGGTGACCATCGAAGACTGGTTCACCCTCTTTGCAGATAACCCCCTACTCGGGCTGCGGAATCTCGGCCTGTTGAATATTTTTCTGAACCTGCTCGCCATTCCTTTTTATCTGGCGATGGTATTCGTTCACCGGGGAAGAAAGGGTGAAGCCCCTGCAATCCTGGCATTCCTGCTGGTTGTTCTGGGGGTCAGCACATTTTTAGCCACAAATCGCGCCTTCCCGATGCTCGCCCTCAGCCGGCAGCTTCAAGCTGCCAACTCCCCGGCTGAGAGGTCCGCGCTCAAGGCAGCCGGTCAGGCACTCCTGGCTGTCGGGGAAAGCCACACACCGGGCACCTTCCCGGGTTTTATACTTGTGGAAACAGCCGGGGTCCTGATCTCCTGGGTCATGATGCGGGGCAGCATCTTTCCCAAACTGGCAGGGCTGGCGGGGCTGGTCGATTTCAGCTTCCTGCTGATTTTTGAGGTGCTTTTATCATTCTTCAGCGGGATGACTACGCTGGCGATGGGATTGGCGATGCTCGGCGGGATCCTCAGTATGCTCTGGAATCTCCTCTCAGCCCGGGTTCTGTTTCAGCTTGCCCGGGATTAATGGCGGAAGAAGGGCCTGCATCTCAGGATTCCTGACAAGGGCGGGCAAACCGGTCCTCAAAAACCTCGTTTTCTTTCAGCTGGCTGTTCCAGTACCACTGGTAGAGGGGAACATTCACCAGGGTTTTCATCACCGGCACCATCCAGGATGGATAGCGCTCCCGTCCTGCCACCTGTGCCAAAAGATCCCGATCCAATTCCCCGGAGGCAGCCAACCCCCGGCCAAGGCCGCGCAAAACCGTAAACAACCTCCGATTGACAGCATCCGGCATCATCCGGATTCCCTCGCCTCCCCCCTTGACGATCGTTCCCGCATAGGGAGCTCCCATCCTTTCAACCAATTTCTCCAGATAGCGCTCAACGTACCTGGAATGAAGCGCTTCCGGAAACCCGGACTGGACCAGAAACCCCATGGGGGGATTCCCGGGCCGATCCCGGAAAGTTTCAAGGGCTTCGATGAAACGCTTGACCAGCGCTGGCATTGCATCGGTATAGAGGGGGAATCCAACCCAGACACACTCCGCTTCCGCAAATGCCTTCACCTGCTCCTCCAGGCTATTAATCCGGTTGAGGTGGAGGAGTTGGAAGGAATGCCCGGGGACTCCCGAAAAACCTTCCCCAAACTGGGTGAGCATAATCGGCGTGTTCCCCTTTCTGCCCCGCGGGGAGCCGTTGAAGAGCAGCAATTTCTGCGGGGGTGAGATCTGCACACCCTTTGTTGGGCCCAAATCCTCCGGGTAGGGGACAGAAGTCCCGGCCCCACCGAGAATGCGCTCAACCACCTCCTCGGGAGCAGTCCCGGTGTCCAGGGAGAACTCCAGCCCTTTTTTCATGTTCAATGCCGTGCGGCTGAAGGTCCGGGCAATGATCTCCAGGTCCACAGCATCGGTATCCTCTTCCGGGGAAACCAGCAGTCCCAATCGAGGATAGTGATCATAGCGCGGTTTGTGATGCGCCTCCCCATTCACCACATCAAAATAAGGATGAAGCAGGGGGATTGATTTGTCCAAAGCCCGTTTGAGAAGTTCTGTGGGAAATCCCATCCGAAGGGGCGCAGCCCAGAGGGTAAAGTCGGAACGGATGACTTCCCGGCGGATTTGATCGGACTGATCTTGGATCGAGCATTCCCCGGGAGTTTTCACCCAGCAGCCGAAGCACCCGGTGCAGTAGCGGAGATCGATCTCCCGCAGCTCCAGACAGGTGACGGTGTGGCCGCTGGATTCTAATTTGACCTGGATTGCCTCCAGGTACCGGTCAAAAGATGAATGCTCCTGACTGCCATTAAGAATGGTGATGTTCATTGGTTCTCCTACTTATTCACAAAATTTATTTTCCTGTACTGAGGGCGTAGCGAATGGCACTTCGGCTGCAGCCATCCACGCAGCTGCCGCAAAGGATGCATTCGGTGTTTTCCATGGCAGAACGCTGGACCATCCCGTTGACATCCAGACTCATGGGACAGTTTTTTGTACAGGTCTGGCAGACCGTGCATACAGACGGATCTGCAACCAGACGAAGCGAAGGCCAGGGAACACGGTTGCGGATCCAGCGGCCAATGATCATAAAAGGAGCCATCCAGCATATGCTGTGGCAGCCTGCCCGCCGGCCGACAATCACCGCCAGGCCTATAAACAAGCTGATAACGATATAGTAAATCAAGTAGGCATAAACGATCGGCCGATCCGGCGTTCCCGCAACAGAGATGCCATTGACGGTCATCAAGGCCAGGTCAACCCGGGAATACCCCCCTGCCTGATGGGCCAGAAGGACGATCAGGCTGATCCAGGGGATCCAGATCACCCACTTGATCCAGTCCAGATGGCGGCGCCTGACGGGTTTGAGGTTGACCGGCTCGATCAGCTCCTGCATTCCCCCTGCCGGGCAGACCCAGCCGCACCAGGCCCGGCCCAAAAAAAGCGCTGAAACAAACATCAGCCCGAACATTATCAGGCTGCCGTTGACCACCCCCATCCGGGCCCCTTCAATGATCACGTAAGGGGAGAGGTAGTTCATGATGAGTGGGAAGGTTAAAAAGGTGGTGAAAATCAGCCCTTTCCGAATTCGCTGACGGGTGGGAAGTTGTTTGACCTTCATATTCATATCCTATTCCTGGGGAATTTCTCCTGCCTTGATGCGTTCCATAACAGATTCCATCCAGGCCAGATTGGCCCGGGCGGTCACCTTGCCGGCTTCCAGGGTCAGCATCCAGAAATAAAACTCCCTGGGGGAATCGACATAGTCGGTGTAGGCTTCCATATCCTCCGGGATTTGTTCATACCGTTCCAGTCCAGCCCGGATAAACCGCGCCGCCCGCTGGAAGATTTTCAAGACTTCCTCATCAGAAAGCTGTCCGGCAAAAAACACCTGGATTAAAGGGGCGCTGCGGTGCTCTCCAAAGGGGAGCGGGGTTTTTAACCATTTTTTGAGCTCCTGGGTCCCTTCCTCCGTGATCCTATAGACTTTGCGGTCCGGGCGATCCTCCTGGTGAACGATTTTTTTTTCTGCAAAGCCGTTTTCCTCCAGGCGGGAGAGGGTGCGGTAGATCTGGCTTTGATCTGCGGGCCAGAAGTGCTGCACGGAGCCGTCGATGATTTTTTTAAGGTCGTACCCGGTCAGCGGCCGGTAGTTCAGGAATCCAAGTATGGCATGCTCCAGGGACATATGCGACTATCCTTATATAAGATATATCATATACTATACACGTCATATATTAGCTGGATTTTTTCTCCTGTCAAGGGTGAATCCAGAACCAGTAGAGGATAACCATTACACCTGCGAGCACTGATCAGCGGGTTAGGGTACAAGACCCTTGAGCTTTGTAAGTTTGGATATTGATCCAAAACTGGGAAATCGAATTTCGCCCCATTTCCTGCTAGAATTCTTGTTTCCTTGCGCAACCTAACTCTCTCAACTTATTTAAAAACCAAAAACCGCCCAGGATATCCTGAGCGGTTTTGTTTATAATATTATGCCCCCACGGGGACTCGAACCCCGGTTTTAGCCTTGAGAGGGCTATGTCCTAGGCCTCTAGACGATGGGGGCTAAACGACATCATTTTAACACGCCCACCCCCGATCGTCAACGAACCCGCCGGGCTGCACCCCCATCATCCTGGCTGCAGCCGTCAGCGCCCAGCCCCGGGGCATCCGCTGCGCCAGCCAGGCACCCAATGCATTGATAAGACCCGGCACCATGCTGTGCTTTCCCTGCAGCATCGCCCGGATCCCAAGGCGAGCCACCTGCTCGCTTTTCATGGTGACCAGCTTAATATAGAGATTGTCCCGTCCCCGGCCCGTCACATCATGAAATTCGGTACGGGTGGGGAACGGGGAGATCACGGTCACGCTGACCGGGGAATCTTTCAATTTATTGTTGAGCGCTTCACCAAAACTGGGCCCAAAGCTCTTGGTGGCCCCGTAAACTGCATAGCCGGGGGAGGGGTGGTAGGCGCCGTTGCTGGCTACCTGGAGAATGGTTCCAAATCCCCGCTGCTTCATCTCCCGGGTAAAAAGCTTGGTCAATCCCATCAAGCGCGAATAGAAACCCGGACCTTATCCTGCTCCTCGATAGAATAATTTCTAATCGTTCCGTTTTTATGACACAGTTTGGTCAGCTCGCCTTACAACAGATCCAGTCCTGCAATAACCTCCCGACTGGATGACGTTTAGTGGATCTTGCAAGATGCTGGAATCAGGTACAATACCTGCAGTGTTTTTCAGCCATCAGGAGAGACAGCATGCGCTACCAGGTCACTGCCAAACAAAACAACTCGAAGATGTGCTTTGTCTGTGGAATGAAGAATCCCAACGGGCTGGGTGCTTCCTTTTATGAACTGGAAAATGGGGAGCTGTTGGGCATCTTTACCCCCGGTGAGACTTTTCAGGGATATCCCGAACGGCTGCACGGGGGGGTGGCAGCCACCATCCTGGATGAAACCATCGGTCGGGCAATTCTGATCGACCAGCAGGAGGTCTGGGGTGTGACAGTGGAATTCACCGTTCGCTACCGGCAGCCAATTCCGCTGGGGGAGCCCGTCCATGTGATCGGGCGCATCGAGCGGGACCGGCGTCGGCTGTTCGAAGGCACGGGGGAGATCCTGCTGGCGGATGGAGAGGTCGCCGTGGAGGGACACGGGAAGTATCTCAAGCTCCCCTTAAGTGAGATCGCCGATTTTGATCACGAGGTCCAGGAGTGGAAAGTCGTCCCCTCCCCGGAAGACCCAACATCCTTTTCTTATTAACCCGCAGTTCTCTCATCAGGTTAAGAGGAAAACGCTGCGGCTTTCACAGCGTTTTTTGCCCTTCTACCTAACAATAGCCTGGATCACTCAATCTCAGCCAGTTCGTCCTCGTCCAGGAACTGCTTCAATTTGGCCATCCGCGGATCGATCTCATCGGGTCGGTGACCGCAGTCTTCCTCATTCAGATTGGTTCCGCACACCGGACACAGCCCCTTGCAATCCGCTGAACATAGATGACGGATGGGGATATCAAGCAGCGCGTAGTCGCGGATCAGCGGGGTGAGGTCAATGAATGCATCCGGGGGGAGCGGATGCTCCAGTATTTCTTGATCCTCCCCGTTCGGGTGGAAGACGAACATCTCTGTGAACTGGATCTGAAGCGGCTGTCTGTACTCCTCCAGGCAGCGGGTGCACTGCTGCTGGGTGAAAGCCTCCAGGTCCCCGTCCGCAACCACCCCATCATCAGTGACCGAGATAGCGATCTTGCCTTGCACATCCACCAGCTCCAGGTCTTCAGAGAGGGTTAGGCTGGAAAAATCAAAATCATACTCCCGGTATGTTCCCGGAGATTGCTTGATCAAATAACTGACATCTAAACGGAGGGGGTTGTTCTTCTTAATAGACATGGTTTGGTTTCCCACTAGCAACAAGGATATTGTAACATGCGGATATTAATCTGGCATTTTGAACAATTAGGAATCGATGAGACTGACCCCCAGGTAGATTTTTATCGCTGGCTCTCCTGCTGCCCTCAGGCTTGACAAATCACAACTCCCCATATAGACTACAAGGGTAGTTTTCCAACCATTAAAAGCAGGTCAGCCACAGTGAGAGCAGAATGATCAGTCTAAAAAGTGCAGCCTCCATGGAAATCAAAATGGCCATGCCTGGCCCCAGATGCCACTGGGCGGCCTGCCCGTCAGCAAATCACCGCTGAACCCCTCCCCACCACAAACCTTCAGGCTGTCCTCCCGGGACAGCTTTTTTATTTGATCCCGTTCAGCTTTAATCAGGAGCATGCTCATGACCGAACACATCCTCGTCGCCGTAGCCTGGCCGTATGCCAGCGCGGACATTCATGTCGGCAACATCACCGGCAGCTATCTTCCCGCGGATATTTACGCCCGGTTTCACCGGCTGCGGGGCAACCAGGTCCTGATGGTATCCGGATCAGATGCCCACGGCACACCAATTACTGTCCGTGCTGATGAGAAGGGGACATCACCAGAAGACGTTTATCAGTCGTATCATGCTAAATTCCTGGATTTGTTCCAGCAGGTTGGCCTGACCTATGACCTTTTCACCAGTACTCATACAGAAAATCATTTCCGGGTTGCCCAAACGATGTTCCAGGCCCTCCAGGAAAACGGCTACCTGTATACAGAAACCCAGGAGCAGTGGTACTCCACAGAGCAGGAACGGTTTCTGCCCGACCGCTACGTGGAGGGAACCTGCTACCTATGCGGCTATGAAAACGCCCGCGGGGATCAGTGTGACAGCTGCGGCAGCTTACTGGAAGCCAACCGCTTGATCAACCCCCGATCAAAAATTGACGGTTCCAGCCCGGAGCTGCGGAAAACAGAGCATTTCTACCTGGATCTGGGCGCTCTCCAACCAAGGATCATCGACTTCTTGAAAAAGCGCGAGGAGTACTGGCGCCCTAATGTGATCCGGCAATCGCTGGGTCAAATTTTAGCTGAGGATCTGCATGGTCGGGCGATCACCCGGGATTTGAAATGGGGGATCCCGGTCCCCGTGGAAGGCTGGGAAGATAAGCGGTTGTATGTCTGGTTTGAAGCTGTGATCGGCTACCTCTCTGCCCCGATTGAGTGGGCCAACCTGCAGGGGGAGGATCAGCGCTGGAAGGATTGGTGGTACAACCCGGACTGCCGCTCCTATTATTTCATCGGCAAAGATAATATTCCCTTTCATGCCGTGATCTGGCCGGCAGAGCTGGCGGGCGCAGGATCATCCTTTGGGGCCTTATTTGATGGGGAGGAAGGCAAACAGCTGGTGCTGCCCTACGATGTCCCTGCCAACGAATTTTTAAATATGGAAGGTCAGAAGATTTCAGGGAGCCGCAACTGGGTGGTGGACGGCCTTGATTTCCTGGCACGATATGACCCTGACCCCCTCCGCTATTATCTGACCGCGAACATGCCCGAATCCCGGGATGCAGATTGGGAATGGGAGGAGTTCATCACCCGCAACAACAATGAGCTGGTCGCTACCTGGGGGAACCTGGTCAACCGGGTGCTGTCTTTTGCGCATAAAAATTGGGAGGCATCTATCCCGGATCCCGGAGACCTCCGGCCGCAGGATCAGCAGGTGCTCCAGACAATCGAAGCAGGCTTTGAGACAGTTGGAGATTTGTTCGACAGGGTAAAACTTCGGGCAGCGCTGTCAGAAACAATGCGGCTGGCCGCGGAAGTCAATAAATACCTGGATGACCAGGCCCCCTGGTTCGAAATCAAAGAGGACCGGTCCGCTGCGGCAAAGACCGTTTATACTGCCATCCGGGCTGTGGATTCTCTGAAGATCCTTTTTGCGCCTGTGCTTCCATTCACAGCCCAAAAGCTTCATAAAACACTGGGGTACACCGACCCCCTTTTCGGTGAACAGTCGATAGAATCAGTGGAGGATTCCCTGGGTACCCACCAAACCCTGCAGTATCACGGGGCATCGGCCCAGGGAGCCTGGCAGCCCAGCAAAATCGAACCCGGCCGGAAGTTCCAAAAACCCGAACCACTCTTCCAGAAGCTGGACCCGGACCTGGCCGACGAGGAAGTGCAGCGTTTGGGATAATCTCCGATTTTTGGGAAGAAAAAAGCGGCACCAGTAACTGGTACCGCTTCCTTTAAGTTTTTCGAATTCCAGGATCAGCTGACGGGATCCACCACGCGCCCCAGAAAAAGCACCGCACCTGTTCCCCGATCACGAATCAGAAACAGGAAAGGCTGGTCAATTTCCAGCTCAATCGGTGAGGCAGGCATGGCTGTCAGCTCCATCAAGACCGCGGTTGCAGCCGCGGCTTCTGTTCCCTTTTCATCCACGCTGATAAAGGCCTTATGAAAGACATCAGAGATGTACAGGTCCTTTCCCCCGGTCATCCCTGAGAAATCAGCCGCTTTTGAAAACGGCAGGGGCATCCCCATATTTGACAGCGTATCAGCCAGGCTGAATTCACTTTCGAATTCAAATTTCGGCATCCGCAGTGCGATCGATTGGCTGGATAACCCGTCCAGGATTTCCTGGTACTTTGCCACGGAGAACCCTTCTTCAAAAGCCGTGAATTCCCCTTCATCGGGCAGAATCACCAGCATCGCTACCTCCCCCCCTACATAAGGCAGCTCCACGACCTGGTACCCTTCCCCATCCAGGTAGAGATAATTCTCCGGTCCATCCTGGGACATCATCGGGACCGTGACCTCTTCCCCGTCCAGAGTTGTGAAGGTCCCATCCTCGGTGAGCGATTCCTGAAACGGCTCCATCCAGCTGGCATTGAAGTAGATCGCATTGCTGAGCACCAGACGGATGTCCTTGGTGATCGCGCCCTGAGGGATCAAATCCTGGATTTTCTCTTCCGTTTTCTGACTGACCCACTCATTGATAACCTGGCGGGACTCCTCCGGCTGCGCTTGAAAATCGAGCAGCCGCAATCCAGCTCCATAATATCGGGCCAGGGTGTCTAAAAAAGCATCTTCGAACTGGAAATCCTGCTGGCCCCAGATCGCATTGGCAATCGTCAGCTGGAAGGGATCCCCGCTGTCCTCGGGAAGGTCTGCCTCTTCACGGCTGGAAAGAAGCTGATCCAGCGAGTTGAAGGCAGGATGCAGCTTCTCCTGCGGGAGCAGAAAGTGCAGTCCGCTGGCCATCTGCGCTTCGGTCTCTCCCCGAGCACCAGCAAAAGTCATCGCCAGCGCCGATGAGATGCTGTAGGGGGAGGTGAACAAGTTCCCCGGTTTGTCTTTCAGCTGCTGGTAGAGATCGAGCATGAACGCATTGTTGCCCGCAACAAGCTGCGCAAGGTCACCCTCCGCGCTCTCCGGGGCCGAAACGCGTTTAACGCTGGATCGGACTACCTCGGGGGATGCTCCAGGCTCACCCCCAGGGCTGCAGCCGCTGACCAGCAGCCCGGCTGCTAAAACGAGAATTAGAAAGCTTTGAGATATTGTCAGTTTATTTGTGTTCATAAGCACCTCCATTCGTACTTATGACGAAAAGAAGGGCAGGAAAGTTCCCGGAAATTCTTTAGGTCCCTTCTATGTGCGCTTACGAGCCCTCACATTAGTGCTAAAATTCGGGTATTGCCTGTTCAGGAAAATAAATTGTAGCGGAAGATGCAGTAAACAGTCCGGAAGCCATCCCTCCAGGTAATCTTTTTCCCCTCTGCATATGACCTGCCGTAATAAGAAATCCCCACTTCATAGAATCGCGCCCCCAGCTTGGCCATTTTTGCGGTGATCTCCGGCTCAATCCCAAACCTGTTTTCCTTGATGTCAATCTGACGGATGATCTCAACTTTGATCATCTTGTAGCAGGTTTCCATGTCAGTCAGGTTGAGATTGGTAAACACATTTGAAAAAAACGTCAGGAGCTTATTTCCAATCGAGTGCCAGAAGAACAGGATCCTGTGCGGGGATCCCCCCATAAACCTGGATCCATAAACCACATCAGCAAACCCGTCTTCGATGGGCTGGAGCAGTTTGTGGTACTCCTGGGGATCATATTCCAGATCAGCATCCTGGACAATTACAACATCCCCCGCCACCAGGCCGAATCCGCGATTCAGCGCTGCTCCCTTTCCCTGGTTCTTGTCTTGAAAGACAACCTTGAGATTCTCCGTTTTGATCGTTTCTCCAACCTGATCCAGGTGGAAGGTTTCCCGGCTTGTGGATAATTTCTTTAAGAACTCGCGGGAGCCATCGGTTGAGCAATCATCGACAATGATGACTTCCTTGTCCAGCGCCACCTGCTGGACCTTGAAGAGGATTTGCTGAATCGTCTCAATTTCATTGTAAACCGGGATCACGACAGATAATTTCATAGCGCTCCTTACCAACCCGGGGGATCTGAATAACCGCTTTCAGCCGGGTTACTCCCTCGATCAACTTCAGGGATCATAACATGATTTTTTCTCTCTGAAAACCTGTTTCCTACGCTGCCCCCTCATTCCTGCAGGGTGATCACGGTCACCCCATCGCCCCCTTCCCGCTCTTCCCCTGACTGATAGGAGACGACCTGGGGGTGGGATTGGGCAGCTTTCCGGACCGCGCTTCGCAGACGCCCCATCCCCATTCCGTGGATGATGCGAACATAGGGAAGCCCGGCAATAAAAGCTTTATCCAGGTAGTATTCCAGGTTGTTCAGCGCCTCATCCACCCGCTGTCCCCTCAGGTCCAGCTCAGTTCCAGGAGAGCTGACATCCCGGGGGGTTCGGATGGTGGAGGGGCGATCACCATCAGAGCTCTGCTGCTGCGGATTCTCAGCATGGCGCAGATCCGCCAGGTCTGCCCGCACGCGGATGCTTCCCACCTGGATCTCAGCATCATCCCCGTTCAGACTCTGGACAGCCCCTTCCTTGTCGAGTGAACGAACTAAAACCCAATCTCCCACCTCAACCGGCCGGCTCGGACCAGGGAGGGGAGCCGGACGGCTCCGTTCAACCGGCTGGGAGACCTCTTTTTCAACCCGATTGATTTTTTCCTCCAGGTCGGAAACTTCCTCTTTTTCCAGTGACTGTTCGCTCAACCTCGATTGAAGCTGGTGGACTTCCTCGGTCAGGAGGTTTAGCTCCTCCCGGGCTTCCAGGCGGATCGATTCTAGGGTGTCAACACGCTCCTCCTCGATCTCGTCAAGTCTTTTTGCCAGCTGCTCCCGGAGCTCCTCAGCTTCCTGCCGCGCCCGTTCTGCAGCCTGACGGGCTTCCTCTGATAACTGCCGCTGGCGGCGGATCTCCTCCAGCAAGTCATCTGCCCGTAAGTCTGAGGGATCCAGGGAGGTTTTGGCTTTTGTGACGATTTCCTCTGGCAGGCCCAACCGCCTGGCAATCGCCAGGGCATTTGAGCGGCCTGGCAATCCCACGGTGAGGTGGTAAGTGGGCTGCAAACTATCCAGATCAAATTCGACCGAGGCGTTGATCACACCAGGGGTGGCGTGCGCATAGGCCTTGAGGTCAGGATGATGGGTGGTCACCAGTGTGGTGATCCCCTTTTCGAGCAGGAAGGTCATCAACGCCCGCGCCAGGGCAGCCCCTTCCTGGGGGTCTGTCCCAGCACCAAGTTCATCCAGGATCACCAGGCTGCGCCGGTCTGCTTGCTCGAGAATGGAAATAATCTTGGTGATATGGCTGGAGAAAGTCGAAAGAGACTGTTCAATCGATTGTTCATCCCCGATATCTGCAAAGATGTTCGAAAAAAGGGACAGTTCAGAACCTGAGGCGCAGGGGAGATGCAATCCCGTTTGAGCCATCAGGGCCAGCAGTCCCACAGTTTTCAGGGTCACAGTCTTGCCGCCTGTGTTTGGCCCGGTAATGATCAGGGCATAGGTTTGATCATCCAGGGCAACATCAATAGGCACCACTGATCCGCTGTCCAGCAAGGGATGCCGGGCGCTGAATAAACGCAATATCACCCCGGGATGATCGGGCTGCATCTTTTTGGGAAAAGGATGCAGTACCGGTTTAACAGCTCCCAGCTCCTCAGCGTACCTGCCGCGGGCCAGGGCCAGGTCGAGATCGATCAGGATCTCAACCAGGCTGATCAACGCTTCTTTTTTTTCAGCAACGCGGCTGGAGATTGCTTTGAGAATTCGCTGGACTTCGTTCTTTTCTTCCAGCTCCAGCTGCCGGTAGCGGTTGCTGCCTTCTACCATCTGCTGTGGTTCAATATACAGGGTTGCCCCAGAGGCCGACTGATCGTGAACAATCCCGGGAACCATCTTCCTGGCATCCGCCCTCACCGGGAGAACATAGCGGTTGTTTCTTTGGGTAACTATCAGTTCCTGAAGATGTTTGGCAATTGCCGGATTTTTTATCATGCTTTCAATGCGTTTTTGAAGGCGGTTATGCTGGACTTTGAGATCCCGGCGGATTTGAGCGAGCGCTGAAGAAGCCTCATCAAGCACCCTTTCCTCCTCAGAGATCGACTGGCTGATGAGGCTGATTAATCCGGTTGATTGGGGGAGATGCCCAGCCAGCTCAAACAGCAGGGGAAAGGTCTCCTGCTGCTTATCAAAAAACCGCTGGAGTTTCCTGCCGGCCACCAGGGTGTACTTGACATTGAGCAGCCGAGCCTCATCAAGCACAATGCCCTTGATGGCATCTTTCAGGAGCGGGCGAAGGTCCCTGGCACCTCCGATAGTAAACCCGGGCTGATGATCTAACAGCCTCACCGCTTCAGCGGTCTCCTCCTGAAGCTGCTTGATCCTCTCTAAATCAACCAGCGGGGTCAACCTCTGAACAGCATCCCGGGCGGGTTGGAAATGACAGTGCTCCTCCAGCTGGTTGAGGATGGTTGGATAATCCAGGCTCTGCAGGGTTTTCGTATCCATTTCGGACAGTGTACCATACCCAACCAAGATCAATGGGCTGGGGAGCGTCTCTGGATTCAGGGGGATTTAGGCAGCCAACCTTCCTGATCCAAGCAGCCTCCTCCTGCAGGGATCTGATTGCTCTCTGGATCAGATAAAAATGTGGCTGATTCAGGAAAACCTACGGCCTGCTGCCGCAGGATGGGGTATCATAGAGGGCATTGCTGGAGTAGGAAGGCATGAAAAAAAACTGGAAAGAAATCTCCCTGATCACCCTGATCCGTACCGTGACAAACACCGGCTATCGGATGATCTTCCCCTTTCAACCGTTCTGGATCTCGGAGCTGGACGTCAGCCTGAGATTGATGTCAAGAATGCTGGCAGGACAATCGCTGATCGGGATATTAAGCCCCTTTTTTGCCTCCCTGGCTGACAACCGGGGGAGGAAAACTGGCATGGTGGCAGGATTATTTATCTTCAGCGTCGGTGCGCTGGCAGCTTTCCTTGTTCCCAGTATCCCCGGGTTTCTGATCTTCCTGCTTCTTTCCGTGCTGGGAAAGTCCATCTTCGACCCCTCGATCCAGGCATATTTAGGCGATCGCATACCCTTCCAGCAGCGGGGGTCTGTTTTGGCAATCACAGAAATGAGCTGGTCTGGAGCCTTTTTTATTGGGGTTCCCCTGATGGGTTTTTTACTCAGCCGCTGGGGCTACACGACCCCTTTTCTGGTTCTAATGCTGCTTGCTTTGATTTCTTTAATTACTGTCATCCTGGTGATCCCTGCTGATCCCGGGAGGGCTGCTCAGCCTATCGGCGTTTTCACGAATTTCCAAACGGTGTTCCGCTCCCGTTCCGCCCTGGCTGGCTTCAGCCTGACCATCTTAATCTGTCTGGCCAATCAGCTGGTCAATATTGTCTTTGGGGTTTGGCTGGATCAATCTTTTGCTTTCCAGATCACCGCGCTTGGTGGAGCATCCGCGGTGATCGGGATTTCCGAGCTTTTAGGTGAGGGAGGAGTGAGTTTGATCTCAGACCGCCTGAGCAAGAAAAAAGCAGTCCTGGTGGGACTGCTGGGCAGCGCGGTCTCCGCCGCTGTCCTCCCCCTATTGGGAAGGACACCTTTCGGGGCTTTCCTTGGCCTGTTTTTCTTTTATCTCACATTTGAATTTACGATTGTCAGCGCCATTCCCCTGATGACAGGGGTGCTCCCGGAAGCTCGCGCGACGATTATGGCAACCAATATGGCCAGTGCTTCTCTTGGCCGCGGAGTGGGATCCTACCTGGCAGCGCCCATTTATGCTGCGGGATTCGGGTATATCGCCGGGAGTTCAGCGATCTTCACACTCCTGGCCCTGATCTCTCTTCAGTTCATTGTCCCCAAAGAATCCTGACCAAACAAAACTCGCTCAGGAAATGGGTATCTCCTCCAGCTCCTTGACCAGGGCTTTGATGACATCAAAGCCTCCCTGCCAGAAACTGCTGCTGTCAATCTCAACCCCCGCTCCCGCAAGAATATCTTCCGGCGCAGCTGACCCTCCTGCCTCAAGAATTTTCAGATAGCCGGGTATGAAGCTTTTTCCTTTCTGCTTGTAGCGCTGATACAGGGAAAGCACCAAAAGCTGGCCAAAGGAGTAGGCATACACATAAAATGGGGTGTGATAAAAATGCGGGATGGAAACCCATTCCCAGCGGAATTCCTCACTCAAGGCAACCGACTCCCCGAACTGTTTTTCCAGCGTTTGATAGTACATATCCGAGATCTCATCAATCTGGGCGCCCTCCTTGATCATCCGATGAGCTTTCTGCTCAAAGATTGCAAAAAACGCCTGACGCAGGATGGTTGCATAAGAATCATCCACCTGCTTGAAAAGAAGATCCCGCCGGACCGCCGGGTCCCCTTCGGCAGCCAGGAGTTTGTCAATCAGCAGCATTTCCCCAAAGGTGGAGGCATTTTCCGCCAGCGGCAACGAGGAATGGTACGTAAACACGCTGTGATCTGCAGCAAGCAGGGCGTGGATGGCATGGCCAAACTCATGTGCCATGGTCGCCACGTCATCCGCCCGGCCCTGGTAGTTCAGCTTCACCCAGGGGGTCAGATCCGGGGTCACCGACCAGCAAAAAGCGCCGCTCTGCTTCCCAGTCCGGACCTCACTATCCACATGATCCTCCTCCAGCACCTGCTGGGCCAAGCTGGCGATCCGGGGTTCAAATGCATCAAAAGCATCCAGGACCATCTCAACCCCGGTGGAAAAATCATAGCTCTTATCTGATTCTGCAACCGGGGCATACACATCATACCGGCGCAGCCGGTCCATCTTGATCCAGCGGGCTTTCAAGGCAAAAAACCGCTGAAATATCGGGGCGTTTTCCTCACAGACCGACAGCAGAGTTTCCACAGCCTCATCCGGAATGTCATTGCGGAGGTTGCGAACAGAGATCGGCGTGGAGTAGCTCCGCAATTTTATGTGTTCATTCCGCCAATCCCGGACTATCGTCTGATAAATCTGCCCCAGGATCGGGCCTTCCTCCCCATACACCCGGTAGAGCTCCTGATAAGCTGCTTTTCGCAGGTCCGGATCATGATGCCGGGCATAGACCATCAGCTCCCCGCGGGTTAAGGTTTTTTCCTCCCCTTCCACTGTGACAGTAAAGGTGTAGCGATTGGTGATGGAGTCGTAGAGTGTGTTCAGGGCACTGAACCCCGTGACATTTTTAATATTAAGGATTTTTTCCTCCGGCTCAGTGAGTGTGTGAGGGGTAAAATGCCGCATTTCCTCCAGCCAATAGGACACATCCCCGGCCGTGGATATCAGCCGTTCGGCGTTTTCCCCATCCAGGTTTTTCCACCACAATTCAAAAAACAAGGTCCGGTTCTGCAATTCTGCCATTAATTCTTCCACCTGGGCTTGCAGCGCCTGCGCGGCCTGGTTCTGGGTGTCTTCGGTAAACCACAAGCCGGCAAAACTGTAGATTCGGTGAGCCAGCAGGGTCAGCTCCTCCAGGGCCTGGACCATGGATTGGAACTCCTGCTCCGGGATATCAGGGCGGAGATTGGACCGCAGTGATTCAAACGCGGCTGCCTGCTCCTCGAGCGCATCCAAAGCACTTTCCAGCTCCCTGGATTGATGGCCTGGATATAAATCAGCCAGACTCCATTTTTTCTGGGTGTATCTCTTGGTCATCTTTTCCTCTTCATAGAAACTACGTAGGAATTTGAAAATCGTGAGGGAGATTATACACCCCTTTTTTTTCTGACCGGACTGACATGTTATAATTCTCGGGCATCAAACCCACCACAGAATCACCTGCAATCAGGAAGGCAAATATCATGAACGGTGCGCTGAATTTCCAATCCATCATCATGGTGCTCGAAGAGTACTGGGCCAATCAGGGTTGTCTGATCTGGCAGCCGTATCACACGGAAGTTGGGGCGGGCACCATGAACCCGGCCACCTCCCTTCGCGTGCTCGGACCGGAACCCTGGAATGTTGGCTATGTGGAACCGTCCATTCGACCCGATGATGGGCGCTATGGAGAGAATCCAAACCGGTTTTATCAGCACATCCAGTATCAGGTGATTCTTAAGCCGGATCCCGGCAACCCGCAGGAACTCTACCTGAAATCCCTGGAAGCCCTGGGCATCAACCCCCGGGATCATGACATCCGCTTTGTGGAAGACAATTGGAAATCACCTGCCCTGGGCGCCTGGGGACTGGGATGGGAGGTCTGGTTGAATGGACTGGAGATTACCCAGTACACCTACTTCCAGCAGTCTGGCGGACAAACCCTCGATCCGGTAGCCGTGGAACTGACCTACGGCCTGGAACGCATTGCTATGGCTTTGCAGCGAGTGCGCGATTTTAAGGAAATCCGCTGGAATGATACACGCACATACGGGGACGTCCAGCTGCAGAGTGAGCAGCAGTTCAGTAAATACGCCTTTGAGCTGGCAGATGTGGAAAATCTCCGGGAACTGTACCAGCTTTACGAGGATGAAGCGGACCGCTGCTTGGCGGAGGCTCAGGTGCTGCCCGCCCATGATTTTGTCCTGAAATGCTCCCACACCTTCAATTTGCTGGACACCCGGGGAGCAATCGGCGTCACCGAACGGCAGGCGTTCTTCCACCGCATGCGGGACCTTTCCCGCCGGGTGGCAGAAGCGTATCTCGCCGAGCGTGAGGAGCTGGGGTTCCCCTGGCTGGACGGAGAGGGTACGTCCCTGCCCTATGTGGGAGAGGCATACCCTGAAGCAGAATACAGCCAGGAGACAGCCCCTTTCCTGCTGGAAATTGGCACCGAGGAGCTTCCCCCTTCTGATGCGCTGGACGCGGTCCAGCAGCTGAAATCGCTGGTCCCGGATCTGCTCCAGGAGCTCCGCCTCTCCTGTGAAGAGCTGATGGTGATGGCCACCCCCCGCCGCCTGGTGGTCTACCTGCGGGATCTGCCCCCCCAGCAGGAAGATCTGGAGCAGCTGGTCAAAGGACCGCCGGAAGATCACGCTTATGACGCAGAGGGGGTTCCCACCAAAGCTGCCGAGGGGTTTGCGCGCTCCAAGGGGGTCGAGGTGACAGACCTGGAGACCCACGAAATTGATGGGGGCCGGTACGTGGTCGCAGTTGAAAGGGAGAAAGGCCGGGCAGCGGGGGAAGTGCTTGCAGAACAACTGCCGGAGCTGCTCGCCTCCCTGCGGTTCGAGCAATCCATGCGCTGGAACTCCTCCAATGTAGCCTTCTCTCGCCCCATTCGCTGGCTGCTGGCCCTGCACGGAGATTACTGGCTGCCCTTTTCCTACGCCGGGGTACAATCCGGCAGCTGCACCCGGGGACTCAGGTTCCTCGACCAGGGAGAACTTGAGGTCTGCTCCCCGGATGATTATTTCCAAATCCTTCACAAGCAGGGTATTCTTCTTGATTCCCAACAGCGCCAGGACCGAATTCAAAAAGGTTTAGAAACCCTTGCTGCCCGGGTCGGGGGAAATGTTGCTGAGGATCCGGAACTGCTCAGCGAGGTGACCTACCTGGTGGAAGCACCCACTGCCCTGCTGGGAGAATTTGATCCGCAGTACCTGGACCTACCCCGGGAAGTGCTGATCTCGGTGATGAAAAAACACCAGCGGTATTTTCCCGTGGAGAAAGACGGGGAGCTGCTGCCTTACTTTATCACCATCGCCAACAAGCCCAGCGAAGAAGGTGCCAACCCGGAACTTTCAATCATTACCCAGGGAAATGCAGATGTGATCCTGGCTCGTTTTGCAGATGCTGCATATTTTGTGGAATCGGACCGGGAGCGCACCCTGGAAGAATTCCTCCCGGATCTCTCTTTGCTGACCTTCCAGGTAGATCTGGGATCGATGCTGGAAAAAACCAGGCGGATCCAAACCCTGGTCGGGAAGATTGCACCAATGATCGGACTCTCAAAAAAGGAAAAAACCGCTGCCGACCGGGCAGCTGAACTCTGCAAGGCAGATCTGGCCACGCAGATGGTGGTCGAGATGACCTCCCTGCAGGGTGTAATGGGGTATTATTACGCCCTGGACTCCGGGGAACCCGAGGCGGTCGCAGTTGCCATCCGGGAGCACTACCTGCCAGCAGCTGCCGATGACCCGGCCCCGGAGACCAAACCCGGGTTGGTGGTCGGCATCGCCGACAGGCTGGATTCACTGCTGGGGCTGTTTGCAGCCGGACTGGCTCCCTCGGGAAGTAAAGATCCCTTTGCCCTGCGCAGGGCAGCCCTGGGGTTAGTTGGGAATCTCATCTCCTGGAACCTTGATTTTGATCTTGAGCAGGCCCTGGCCGACACCGCAGAAGAGCTGCCCATCGAGGCAGAACCGGAGGTACAGGAAAAAACCCTGGAGTTTATCATCGACAGGCTCCGCCATTATCTGCTCGATCAGGGTTTCCCGTACGATGTCGTGGACGCCGTGATCAGCGAGCAGGGCACCAATCCTGCCAGCGCAATCCAGGCGGTCCGGGATCTGCAAACCTGGGTGGAGCGGGATGATTGGGAGCTGATCCTGGATTCCTATGCCCGCTGTGTGCGCATCACCAGGGACCTGGAAGAGAACTACCCGGTTTCCGACTCCCTGCTGGAAGAAAAACAGGAAAAAGCACTCTTTAATGCCCTGCTGGAGGCAGAGGATTGGGAACGGGAGATCGGGGACCTGAATGCCTTCCTGACTGCCTTCAACCCCCTGATCCCGTATATCAGCGACTTTTTTGATCACGTCCTGGTGATGGCAGAGGATCAAAAGCTTCAGGAGAACCGCCTGGGGCTGCTCCAGCGGGTAACCTCCCTGGCCGAGGGCACCATGGATATGAGCCACCTGGAAGGATTCTAACTTTCCCCCTTTTGCCGGTACGGGCGGGCGGTGGAGATTTCTAATAATTCATAGTCGAAGCCCAACTTCTGCTTGGTATAATTCCTTGTGCACTACTGATCCTGGAATGGGGAAACCGATATGAGCGTCACTGACGAAATCAAGGATCGTATCGATATCGTTGACCTGGTATCCGAAAGCGTGGAGCTGCGCCGATCGGGGAAAAATTATACCGGCTTCTGTCCATTCCACCACAATGTCAACACCCCCTCTTTTGTGGTCTTTCCGGACACACAAACCTGGCACTGCTTCGGAGAATGTGATGAAGGGGGGGATGTTTTTAATTTCATCATGAAAAAGGAGGGCTGGGAATTCACAGATGCCCTTCAAAACCTGGCTGACCGCACCGGCGTGCAGATCAAACCTCTCACAGAGGAGGATCAACAGCAGCAGGAGGAGAATGAACGGCTCCGCATCCTGCTGGAAGAAGCGGTCACATTCTACCGCCATCAGCTTCTCCAAACACAGCCCGGGCGAATCGCCAGGAACTATCTTGAAAAAAGATCTCTTTCCAAAGACACCGCGGAGGTCTTCGGGTTGGGGTATGCGCCTGATTCCTGGAGTGCCGCCCTTGATTATTTTCAATCCAAAGGGTATACGGCCGGGGACCTGGAAGCCGTGGGACTGGTTTCTGAACGGGATGAAGGCGGATATTATGATCGCTTCCGCCACCGATTAATGATCCCGATCCGGGACCGCAGGGGCAAAATGGCCGGGTTCGGCGCCCGGATCCTTGATCCGGAGGACGTCCCCAAATATCTCAACTCCCCACAGACAGTCCTGTTTGATAAGGGGAAACTGCTTTACGGCCTGGACCTGGCCCGGAAAAGCATCCGCAGCGAGGACGAGGTGGTGATTGTCGAGGGGTATATGGGGGTGATTGCACCCTATCAACACGGGTTCCAGAACCTGGTCGCCCAGATGGGGACTGCCTTGAGTGAACATCAACTTGCCATTTTGAAGCGGTACACCCACAAGCTGGTCATTGCCATGGATTCCGATGCGGCCGGACAGAAGGCCACCCTGCGCGGCTTACAGGTAGCGCGGGAGACGCTCGACCGGTCCACGGACCCCGTGTTTAATGCCAGGGGACTTCTCCGTCAAGAAGCACGGCTGCAGGCGGATATCCGGGTGCTTACCTTACCAGAAGGGATGGACCCGGATGATGTGGTGAACCAGGATCCGGCTGGTTGGCAGAAGCTGGTGGAGGAAGCCCGACCAATTGTCGCACATGTGATGGAAACCCTCGCACGCGGGAAGGATTTAGCAGACCCGAAAGTCAAGACCGAGATTGCCTCCCAGGTCCTGCCGATTATTGAGGATCTCCCCAATCCGATTGAAAGGGACACTTATCTGCAGGAGTTAGCCAGGAAACTGCGGCTGAATGAGCAAACCCTCCTGAGCTATCGCCCCCGGAAAAAACAACGATCTTCCTTCCAGCGCAGCTCCCCCGTGCCTGCCCAGGAAAAGAAAACACAAGAAAAACCAAGGGAAGCCCTCAAGGGGGATATGTATGAGGCTCACTGCGTCGGCATCCTGCTGCGGGAACCGGAATTGATTTACCGCGTGGACCGGGAACTTGGGAAAGATGGTCTCAACCGGTTCAGTGAAAAAGATTTTCAGAACACCAATTACCGGATTCTGATCCGGATCATCCGGGAAGCCCTCCAGCAGCATGATGAAGAACCCCAATCGTATATACTCCATAACTTATCAGATGATTTTGTTGAGGTTGCCTCCAACCTGCTCGATCAAACGCTGGAATTCAACATCCGAACAGACAAAGTCCTCGAGGACCTGATGCGGGCAATCCTCAGTTTGAGACAGCGGAAAATCAGCAAAAGCAGCGACCATTACCGCTATCTCCTGGAAACAAATCATCAAAACGGGGACTATAAAGCCCTAGAATATCAGAAAAATATCACCAATATATTACAGGAAAAGCATAAAATAGATAAAGCCATGAAACGATACACCAGCCGGACCGCTGCGCTCAACTCCTGAACCCACAGCGCAGTTGGGTGTATCAGAACAGATCTTTTGCTGACCAGCTTGTTACCGCAGGAATTGAGGTGGATAAGCATTATGGGCAGAGATCAGACGAAGGCAAGGCAGGAAGGAGCAAACATCCGCGCAGCGCTGCGGGATGATCCTGTTCAGATGTATCTTAATGACATCGGAACCATCGACCTGCTGGATGTCAATCAGGAGTTCTGGCTGGGCGCACGGCTGCTCTCCACCCGGCGGATGGACCGTTTGAAAAGAGAACATCCCATTGTGGATGATCATCAACCCAAACCCACAGAACTGTATCTGGCGATGTACGATGATCTCCGTGTGAAGTACAAGCGGATTCAGGAGGATGTGCGGCGCTTGAAAATGGAGCAGCCCGACTGGAAATTGATCATCCAGGAAGCTCAATCCCTCCGGAAAACCTGGGAGCTGCCCCCGCCCTCCTATACCCGGAATTATCTGGATAATGGTTTGTGGGGAGAGAATGAAGAATGGGGCTGCGTGGCCCGGAACATCTTTCATTTTTTTGTGGCCTTTTATTCCTTCCCTGACCATGTGACCAGCTGGCTTTCCAGCTGGCATCAAGAGCGGGGGAAACTTCCTCCCCAGAAGCGCTTTCGGGATAAAATCCCTGATGACCAGGCTCTCCAGGTGGAGATCGAGGACCTCTGGAGCCGGTACTATGAGGCATACCAGGCTCTGATTCGCCGGAACCTGAAATTGGTCGTCAGCGTGGCAAAACACTTTATCGGGCGGGGGAACTCCTTTTTAGACCTGATCCAGGAAGGTAACGTGGGGTTGCTCCGGGCGGTTTCGAAGTTCGATCCCACCCGCGGGTTTAAATTCAGCACATACGCCACCTGGTGGATCCGGCAGTCGATCAGCCGGTCCATCGCTGACCAGGCCCGCACCATCCGCATCCCTGTCCATGTCTTTGAAACCGTCACCCAGCTGCTGCGGATCCGCAGACGCCTGACCCAGGAACTGGAGCATGATCCAAGTTTGAAAGAGATCGCCCTGGAAACGGATTTCCTCGAACCAAAGGAGACCAAGCTGATCAAGCAGCACCTGCGGGAGGAGACCACCCTGCCCCCGGAGCTGCTCAGAAAATGGCGCGATGCTACCGGGAAAGTCCACCGCTACCTGAGAGCAGCCGAGGATCCAATGTCCCTGGATCGTCCGGTGGGGGATGAGGATGACAACCAGCTGGAAGATTTTATCCAGGATGAGGAGGCCACCTCCCCGATTGAGGCTACTGCACAGGAAATGATGCGTGACCAGCTTCAGAAAGCGCTCGACAATCTCTCCGTCCGGGAGCGGCAGGTCCTGGAGCTGCGCTTCGGTCTTATGGATGGAAAAGTTCACACCCTGGAAGAAGTCGGGGCGTATTTTGATGTCACCCGGGAGCGCATTCGCCAAATCGAAGCCACCGCACTGAGAAAACTGCGCAGCCCCAACGTGTCCTACAAGCTGGAAGATTACGTGGAGTGACGGTGGTGAAGAGACCTATGAATTTGATAGACACAAGGGTCCAATAGGGGACGATTTGATCCTTTCCTGACCCAGATCGCAAATTCTCTTGAAGTTTATTAATACCTTATAGAACAGGAACAAGTGTCCGCGTTCCAGGTTCCGCCGGCTGCAATGCAATCTCGTTGATCTGCGCTCTTACAGGTTCCTGGCTCATCAGGCTGGCCGGGTTCTGCAGGCTCTGCAGGTCCTTTTGAAAAGATGGTTACATCCTCATTGACATAGAATGGTTGGACACACAGGCTGCTAGAAAACCGTAACGTCTGTCGCGTGTTGTAGTAGGTCTTTGGCACATAAAACACACAGTACAATCGGTCCGGAAAGCCCTGGTGATCGCATTTTTCCGCTGAGATATCTCCCAGCGCAGCAGAATATTCCCATTCCACTTCACCCTCTGTTGCAGGATATGGAAAAGGGTTTTTCAGATAAACGATAAACTGTCCTGATTCCTCGCGAACATTGAAGGTAGTTAATCTCATGTCCTCTGCAACAAACACATCACAGGGATATTCCTCCTCATCAGCCTTCTCCATCATCACCTGGGCGTCTACCACTTCCACACAGTTGGAAAACTCTGATGTTTTACTGTCAGAAGTCGCTGTGGCAGTGATCACGCTTCCAGGGGGTACCAGGGCTGGCAATGTTACCAGGAACTGCACATTGCCACTGCCATCCGTCTGCTGGGTACTGGAACCGAGATATTTTTTGCCCTCGCCGTGTTCCGAAGGGGTATCACAAGCAGCGTTGCTGAAGAACTGGATCTCAAACTGTGTGTTGGAAAGACCATCAAGGATCTCTCCGGAAATCGCCACTGAAGTCGATATGGTTGAGGCATAGGTCAGCTCCGGATAATTCATCAGGTCGTTCGGTCCGCTGTCAAGATCTCCTGGATCGTTTGGGTTGTAGAAAGGCCCTGTCGGAGCAGGTGGTTCCAGGCAGATCCCGGTCCTGTCGTTGGAATGGATCGAGTTATAAGTAATCAGAACGTTGTCCGCATTCATTCCCGCAACCACGACCCCGGCATTTTTATTAAAGGCGATTGTATTGGCTTTTTGGGATGAGCCTCCTATTGTATTATTAACGGTATTATCTGTGATACTGATTCCCGGTGAACCGTTCCCCAGATCAGCTGATCCTGACGTATCTGTTCCAATAAAATTTCCAGATACCTGATTGGAGGATCCGGAAATCGAAATCCCCTCTCCGGCGTTGCCGCCGATGATGTTCCTCTCCACAAAATCAGACATGCCATCAGCGTTTGTCCCAATCAAGTTGTTATCAGCTCCCACACCTAAAACAATTCCACGCTGATTGCCAAGCACTGCGCTGGCTGTGATATCAACCCCAACATGGTTCCCTGCTACAACATTACTGGTTGTGTTTGGGCCTGTTAACTTTATGCCCGTCTGACTGTTACCACTAATGATATTGCCTTCTGCTGAATCGTTATTCCCATCTCCATTAGTCCCGATCACATTTTGACTTGATCCCTGACCAAGATGTACAGATCCCAAGCTACTTGGGTTGTTGGATCCGTTTGGAAGCGCATTTGTGCCATTAAGGTTTGTGCCAATGAGATTACCAGCGATCGTGTTCAGCTCGCAGTTATCGAGAACAATGCCGCTTCGACCATTTCCGCTGATCAGATTCCCTTCCAGATTGTCTGCAATTCCATCCCCGTCCGTTCCGATCAAATTATTAAAGGCTAGATTACTGATCGATATTCCATCCTCGAGGTTTCCAAGCGCATTGTTCCCAGAAATATCGGTTCCAATAAAATTCCCGGCCACAATATTGCCATTGCCACCATAGATAGTCACACCCGCTGAACCATTCAGTCCCGTGGCATTGGCGCTGATGATATTCCGTTCATCCTCGTCTGCGATTCCGTCCCCATCTGTGCCAACCAGGTTGTTATAGCCATCGATGAAGATCCCATCATAGGTGTTGCCTATCCCCACCAATCCGGTTGAATCAACACCAATTTTATTCCCAGATACCTGGTTCCCAGTGGAGTGCAGGCTGATACCGGTGGTGCCATTGCCGCTGATCACATTGGATTCCAGCTGGTCAGAAGCTCCATCCCCGTTGGTTCCAATCCTGCTGCTGTCACCCGAAACCAGGATGCCAGCTGCCCCGTTTCCAAGCGGACTGGATCCATCAAAATTTGTCCCAATCAGGTTCCCGGCGATGACATTTGTAGAGGAATCCTGATCCATGATGTGGATCCCATGATTGGTGTTTCCACTGATCAAATTAGCGCTGCCTTCCCCGGACGAACGTATCCCGACGATATTGTTCTTCGAGCCATTATTAATCCGGATGCCCACCAGATTACTTCTTGCTGCTGCTCCATTAGCTTTTGTTCCGATATAGTTACCACTGATGTGATTTTGAAATCCTTCTGAAATATGAATCCCCGGACCTGCGTTGCCGCTGATCAGATTTCCCCCCTGGTCAACCCCATAACCCGATACGCTCCCGATCAAATTATCATGGGCATCATCGCTGATGAATATACCCGTTTCATTAGGCCAGGGTGTAACCCCATCTTGTCTCATGCCAATATAGTTGCCGGAGATGATGTTATCAGAAGCATCTATTCCCCAAATGACGACCCCCACTTCATTATGGGAAATGATGTTTCGTTGTGATCCACCGCCTTGACCGATGCTGGACATCCCGATGACATTGTATTGCGCTGGGCTGTTATGAGCTAATATTTCGATTCCGTACCAAAAGTTTTTAATCGTTAGTCCCTGGATGATATTATTCTTGGAATCCTTAATTTCAATACCGCTTGGATAGGGATCAGTGATCAGGTTCCCGTTAAGCGTAACCTGGCCGTCCCCGATAATACGCGTGTTCCCCGCAGTCAGCGGGGGAAGAGCGGATGTCGGATTGATAACCAATACGTTCTCAAATGTGATTTCACTGATATCATCCGAGGCGTTGGCTTCCATAATGGCTGCCCGGAGGGTACATTCATTATTGGATGTTTTGCATTTTCCATCCCCAACATTCGTATCTGGATCATCGGCGGAGGAGTTTACAACCAGGGCAGGTCCACAGGCTGAGATCAAAAAACAGGTGCAGATAAATATGGCGGAAATGAGAATCTTTTTCATAGCTACTCCATGTTTTACCAGGTGACAATTGTTCGTCTGGAAAAGATCCAAAGCCAGGTTCACCGTATCCAACACTTATTCGATCAACCTGGTATGCAAAAACAAAAGATTGGATGAAAATCGAAGCTGAGGAACCAGGGAACGGGAAAATACTAAAAATCAACCGCCTGGGGGGTTGATGAAAAAAGAACAGGATATGATTAGCCTTTCAATCATAGTACAAAATTTTTGATGATTTTTCAAATAATCTAAGCTGATAACCAGGGAGACCTGGCAGGTCGATCTTATCAAATAAGCAGGGAAATAAGATAAAATAAAACCAATCAACAGCTGGAGAAGGAGCTGCGATGACAGAACAGACCATTGCCGATGAGGTAAAAAGTGAAATCCAAAGCCTGAAGGACTCGTTGGAAGATTTCCAGTCCTCGGTACGGTTGACATCAATCCGGGACAGCGTGGAAGATCTGGGGTCATCCATCCAGGGATTGGATCAGCGAATCCAATCTCTTCGCGAGAAGGGGTACGCGTTCGAGAAAGAATTGGAGGATGCTGCGGCTGATTTTGAAAAGGAATGGGCCGGAATCGCACCGGATCTGGAAGAGCAGATCGAAAAAGAATCCAGCGCGCTGGGACGGACCTTGCGCCCGCTAGAAACTCAAATTACTCAACTGGCGGGTGAGAGTGGATCCCCAGCTTCACTTCAGCCTCGTGTAAAAAAATTAGCGTCCCAGGTGGAGACCTTAGAAGGTCGTGTTGAGTCAGCAGAGGATCATATTCGCGGGATGTATGATCAATTTAGCAGCAGGGTTCAGGAGGTAAAGACACATCTGGGACAACTGGAATGGATGATGACAGAGCTCAGCGAGGCGACCTTTGACCTTTTCGCTTCTGAATCCGGGATTATGTCAGTCAAGGCAGTCTGGGCAAAGGGGGGAAAGCAAAGTAAAGAGGACCCGGAAGGTGTGCTGTTTTTAACCGATCAGCGTCTTCTCTTTGAACAAAAGGAAAAGATAGCCACAAAAAAGGTGCTCTTTATCGCAACTGAAAAAGAGCAGGTGCAGGACCTTTTATGGGAGGTTCCCATCGCACTGATTGAAGAAACCCGATCCTATAAAGAGGGATTTCTAAATAAGGATAATTATATAGAAGTGCGCTTCAGCAGCAAGGCGCCCCTGAACTCTGCCCAACTCCGTATCTGGCAGCGGGGAGATGATTGGGTTTCTCTGCTCAAACGCGCAAAATCCAGGGAATTTGACGCCACCCGGGCAATTGCCATCGATGAGGAGATTCTGGAAAAATTGGAGAACGCACCCACAAAATGCGAATCTTGCGGTGGGATCATAAACCAGCCGATCCTCCGGGGGATGGAAAGCATCACTTGTGAGTACTGCGGATCGGTGATTCGCCTGTAGGAAATCCGGATCCTAGCCAAATAACTGACGCCGCTCTGGAGTGCAAAGAGCGGCGTTCTGATCTCATTGGTATTTTGCTAATTTTCAAAAAAAAAGCAAGAAATCCCGACCCCGAGAATACCGCCCTTGAAACCGGGGGAATGGACGATCAAACCCCATCCAGTGGGGGCTGAACACTTTTCGGTTCCCTCTACCCATGAGCCCTCTTGCTCCGGAAACCATCCCGGAGCTTCTCCAAGACACTTTGGATCCAGGGCCAATACACCCAGACCAAGACGGACAGGGGGAGAAGCAGAATGGATTTCCAGGCAAGCGCTGGACCGATCACCCCGGGAAAATACCCGATCAAGCCAAACCCATAGAGTACCGGCGGAAGAGGAAAGCACAGCAGGAGCAACGTGCTGTAGTACGGCAGATAGGGGGAGATCAGCATCCCTGTTGCTGTAAGCGCAATCAAGCGGCTTTTTTTCTCCAGCGGCAGGAACAGCGCAGGAATGAGCAAGGGTGCCGCATAAAATCCCAACGAGGTATTCCAGAGTTCAAATCCCCCTCTGCTGGTATGGTTCACCATCTCTTCAATGACCCAGAGCGGCCATGGCCCCCAGATCACAATTGAGAAAGCGAGTACAGCCGTAAATGCGGCCAGGGTCATCCATCTCTTCCTGCCAATCCACCACCAGAGTGCCACAGCCGGCAGGAGGCTGATTTGTGGTTTCAAACTCATCAGCAGCAAAGACCCTGTCTGCAGCCGCCAATTTTTTTTCTGAACAGCTGTCCACCCCAAAGCCAAGCCAAGAATCACCAGGGGGTCGATCTGCCCCCACCAGAGAATCCAGAACATTTGCGCCGAAAGCAGGGGAAGAAGTTTCTTCCCTTTGAGGATGTGCGTAGAAGCAATTGTGACTGTGATCAGAACACCAATGAACAGGATATATCCCCACCTGCCAGGCATGGTCACAAAAGGGGCCAGGAGAGGAGCCAACCACATCGGGTTGAACAGCCCCACCATCTCAGCGAAATTCTCCGGTTCGTACACCAATCTGGTGTACGCCCCAAAAAAATCATCCCCGGGGGCAATCTTGCCATAGAGGATCAGCAGGGCGGTCCCCAAAATCACCGCGGGAATGAAGGACTGATATTTCTCAGGAATGGCTTTGGAAATTTTACGCATCTGGATGATCCAACGCTGCCAGGGTACTCAGTGAAGATTATATCGGAACCTTAACGAATCATACCCCATCAAAAGATTAAAGGAAACCGGATCCCCAGTTTATTTTTACTGTTTTTCCGAGGCTGCTGGTTCGCAAAGCGATAAAACGAAAATGATATTTTTCCAGACTGGAAAAAATGTGTCAGGATTACCGGCAGAACGCGGTCTTCCAGCGCCTCCCGGACGAAGTCCTCAACGAGTATGTTCAGGGCCCGGGAGCAGTTCAGCCGGACGGCAGTGTTCATTGACGCTACCTGCCATCCCGGAAAGCAAAAATCTACCCAAGGAGTGGACTAACAGACATCCTGATTTGGAAAAACTTGAACAGATTCAGCGTCCAGTACTGATTATCCGCGGCAAGTAGAGCAGGTCTCTCACGCAGGACACCGCGGTCTTGCTCGCCAGGCGGATCCCCCCTTCAAAGCTGATCACCCTCCCCAACACCGGTCACCTTATCCCCTTGGAATAACCAGTCCGGATACCCCAGCTGATCCTTGACTTCTTACTCTCCAAGAGTCTTTTGCCCTTTCAGCTGTATTTTTCCTGGAAAAGGGTGTCGTCATAAGGCGCTTTCCGGTGGGGGCAGTTCTCAATCGGGCAGAGTTCGCAGCTGGTGAAATCACTTTCAGTGGCAAACCGGATCCCGGAAATGGTTTGGTTGGGAATCATCAGCATGCTGTCGAGCAGCTCCACGCCGATGGCTGTCTGCGGATCGCCCAGAAGCTGAAATAATGGGCGCTGGGCTGTGACCGGCCAATCTTCCAGAGATCCCGGGCTCATGGTAGCGGTCTTTCCCAGCTGGTAGGTTTCTTTAAGGTGATCCTGTAAATAACGGCTTGCGGTACGCATCGCCATCTGGTTGATCTCATCCGCGTAGTAGTTCAGAATCAGATCCTCCTGGGACTGCTTCCAGGAATAAAGCTCCTGGCCGCAGGTGACCAGATAAGGAAAAACCCGGAAAATAGTATCCAGATTCACGCGCATCACGCGGCTTTTCATCCGCACCCCATCCAGCACAACCCCTTCCTCATCCTTTTCATCGACGGTGACAATTGTGTACATCGCCCGCGGTCGTGCTATGGCCTGGGCTTCCTCCACCAGGCCGCGCAGCTGATCTTCCTGCTTGCTGCCCGTCCGCACCCGCATTTTTTTAGCAATTTTCGGATAGGAGAGCTGGCAGGGAATTTGATCAAAAACGATGGCGTCCATGCATCCTTCCTTAGTACATAAAAAGTTCAGCCATCCATTGTAGCATGATTAACGCGCCCGATCAGTGGATTTGGTGCGGCACAGCAATCCTACTGGGAAGAAAAAATGGTAGCTGCAAACTATCGTGCTACAATAGAAAATTGCTGATCAGCATATTCCTCTCAATCAGGCGGCAGCGCCCAAAAAATGTTTCTCGCAGCGATTCTTCCCATTCTGGTGATTCTGGTGCTGATGGTTGGCTTTCAATGGCGAGCCTCCCGGGCCGGGGCAGCAGGGTATTTGATCGCCCTGTCCCTGGCTGCTGCCATCTTCGGCACCGGGATCGACGTGCTGGGGTACGCGCATGCTAAGGCAGTTTTTCTCACCCTGGATGTGCTCTATATCATTTGGACAGCTTACCTGCTTTACAAAGTTGTCGATGTGGCGGGTGGGATCACTGTTTTAGGGGAGACATTGCCGACTATTACTGCTGACAGAGGAATGCAGGCGCTGTTGATTGGCTGGGTGTTTGCCTCTTTTCTTCAGGGAGTGGGGGGATTTGGTGTGCCGGTAGCAGTGATTGCACCGATCCTTGTCGGACTGGGATTCCCACCCCTCCAGGCTGTGGTGATCCCTTCCATTGGCCACAGCTGGTCAACCACCTTTGGTTCTCTGGGATCTTCCTTCAACGCTTTAATGGCTGCATCAGGCCTGGGGTGGGAAATCCTGGCGGGGCCTGCTGCACTCAATTTAGGAATCGCAGGGATACTTGCTGGATTCCTGATCCTCTGGACCGTCGGCAGGTGGAGCGCTGTGCGGCGGTTGTGGATCCCCACCCTGCTGCTGGGGATCAGCATGGCTGGAGGGCTGTATCTGACCGTCACCCGGGGATTCTGGTCCATCGGCACCCTGGCAGCTGGGTCCCTGGGTCTGCTGATCGGGGTGCCCTTGGCCCGGCTCTATCGGGAGCCAACACGGGGTGACCGGGAGATCTCCTGGCGGCAGCTGCTGACCGCACTATCTGGCTATTTTGTGCTGGTATGCCTGACCCTTTTTGTGCAGCTGATCCCAGCTGTGCGGGATTTCTTAGGTCAGGGTACCCTTGGGGTCGAATTTCCCGCCCTCTCCACCGCTTCTGGCTACACCACTCCGGCTGGACCTGGTCGCCAAATTCCAATCTTCCGCCATGCTGGAGCGATCCTGCTGATCTCAGCAGGCGTTTCCTGGATCATCTTCCGCGCAGCCAGGTGGACTCAGGCTGGTTCCATGTCTAAAATTATCAAAAGCACCGTATCCCGGATGATCCCTTCCAGTGTGGGCATCACTTCCATGGTGATGATGGCAGTGATCATGCAGCACGCGGGAATGATTGACATCCTGGCCAGAGGACTGTCCACAGCGGTTCGCTGGGCTTTCCCGGCTGTCTCACCATGGTTGGGCGCACTGGGCGCTTTCATGACCGGCAGCAATACAAACTCCAACCTGCTCATGGCGTCCCTACAGCTGCAAACAGCCGATTATCTCGGAATCCCAGCAGCGTTGATTTTAGCCGCTCAAACGGCAGGAGGGGCGCTAGGGTCGGTTGTCGCGCCCACAAAGGTAATCGTGGGAGCCACCACGGCGGGGATTTCCGGACAGGAGGGGGAAGTGATGCGCCTCCTCCTGCCCCCGATCAGCGGATTGATCTTTTTGGTCAGCGTGCTCTCACTTCTGGGAACTTTGATATCATGAGGCCAGGAAAAGATAGCACCCGCAGGAAAACGATCCGGGCATTATGGATATTTTTGAGCATGATCCTTCCCGGGCTGGGCGTTTACTGGAGCCTTGAAGCCGACCAGCCCGCCTTGAGCGTGGGTTTGCTGGCTGTGATCTTTTTGGCAAATATTTGGGCAGTCCTGCTGCCACCCGGGGTAAATGCGGGCAAATCGGCAGTGGATCAACCTGATAGGAATTGAGAGCAGAGACTCCCATAATAGGAGTTGTTGGGAAAATCGGTATGCTTAGACATCCGGGCACCCTGAAAAAACAAGGAGAACCGAAAAGAAATCAAGGATAGCTATGCGTGAAGTCGCAATTTTAGGGATCGGACAAGTGCCGGTCGATGAACACTGGGATCGACCCCTGGTGGATCTGGCCGGGGAGGCAGTATTTTCCGCCCTGGAGGATTCTGGTTTGGACCGGGTCGAAGGCCTTTATGTGGGGAATATGATGGCCGGTCAGCTCAGCAAACAGACTCATCTGGGCGCCCTGATTGCAGATTGGATCGGGATGCGGGGGATTGAAGCAATGACCGTTGAGGCAGCCTGCGGTTCGGGAGCGCTGGCGCTGCGATCAGCGATGATGGCGGTCGGATCCGGGTTGATGACCAGTGCCCTGGCTGTGGGCGTTGAGAAAATGACGGATACCTCTCCCACCGAAACCACCGCAGCCCTGGCCACCGCGGCCAGTGCAGACTGGGAGAGTGTTCATGGGGTAACCTTTGTCAGCCTAAATGCCCTGATCATGCGGCGCTACATGCATGAATACGGTTGGCAGCATAAAGACTTCGCGCCATTTTCGATGAATGCCCATGCAAATGGGGCAAACAATCCTTATGCCCGTTTTCAATCTCCAATCAGCCTGGAAAATTACCTCAAGGCTCCGATGATTTCTGATCCAATCAACCTGATGGACGCCTCTCCAATCGGGGACGGTGCTGCGGCAGCAGTCGTTGTTCCTGCTGAACTTTTGCGCAACACAAAGGAAACCCCGATCATCACCATCGCTGGGTCCGCCGTCGCGACCGATTCCCTGGCAGTTCATGATCGCCATGACCCAATCTGGTTGGCTGCAGCTGAAAAATCTGCAAAAACTGCCTATGAGCAGGCAGTCATCACCCCGGAGCAGGTTGACTTTTTTGAGATCCACGATGCCTTTTCCATCATGTCCGCGTTATCCCTGGAAGCATGCGGATTTGCCGAGCGCGGGCAGGGCCCTCGCCTGGCCCAGGAGGGAGAGATTCAGTTGGATGGACGGATCCCCATCACAACCCTCGGCGGGCTGAAAGCGCGAGGGCATCCAGTGGGCGCAACCGGGATGTATCAAATCGTGGAAGCTGTGCTCCAGCTCCGTGGGCAGGCGGGTGATTCCCAGATTGACGGCGCCAGGGTAGGGATGACCCAGAACATCGGCGGCAGCGGAGCAACGATTGTCACGCACATCCTGCGATCCAGCCCGTAATCATCAGCAATTTTTGACCCATGGCCTATTCATATCCCCTGCTCGCACTGGAACATACTGGGAGTCCTGGTCACCTGCTGCAAGCCACCTCCTTAGATCTGCAAGACCTGGGACCATCCAACCTGCGAGGACTTTTTACAACTGTCTCCCAGCTGCCCCTGCGGGATCCTTCCCGGCTCTCGTAAGATCCTGCCGGGATCATGATATCTGAATAATAAATATCTAAGTGGAGGAATTCTCATGGCTTCTCTTGCAAGTAAGAAACTTTCCCAGTTAAAAAAGGATTCATCATCCGCAACCAAACCCCAGGTGACGTCCTACCTGGGCCAGCTGCCAGGCTGGAAGGTTGTAGAATCGGAAGAGGTTCCCAGACTTGAGCGAACATTTTCCTTTAAAAACTTTCTTGAAGCCCTGGACTTTGTGAACAGGGTCGGCGCAATCGCTGAAGAGGTTAATCATCATCCGGAAATCCAATTTACATGGGGTCGGGCGACAGTGAGATGGTGGACGCATGATATCAACGGACTCCATGAAAATGATTTTATTATGGCTGCCCGCACGGATGAGCTGTACCAGGGGTAAAATACGGCTGCATCCCGCAGCTGAGGAGAAACTCCTGTGCACATCACATTCCGGGAACAAGTCAAAAACGTCCTGCACACACCACAAGGCGAAATCATCTTTGAGCTGGTTGGGCGGGGAGAGAATGCCGGTGCCGTAAAGCAGCACAGCCTGGCCCATATCGTGATCCCGCCAGGAAAATCCTCCCCAAAGCACTACCACCGGCGATCAGAAGAAACCTACTATATTCTCAAGGGAACAGCCTTTATGAGGGTTAACGGGAAGGCGTTTTCGCTATCACCAGGACAGACCTGTTTGATCGAAGCCGGGGAAGTCCATCAGGTAAAAAATAACTCGGAGGAAGACTTGGAATTTCTAGCAGTCTGCGCTCCCGCCTGGCATCCGGAGGACTCGTTCCTCGCGGAGTGAGCGCCCAATAATATCCCCCAGTTTCCAGCACACGTACCAGGATCAGGAAGGGTCGACAATCCTTGTGATCCGGTCAATTGTTTCCTGGACGAAAGGTTTCCCATTCATCGTGAGCTGAATGGCCTCCTCAGGGCAAATCTCAACACAGCGTCCACACGCCCGGCATTCGGCAGAGATAACTGCTTTCCCATTTTCAAACGAGATCGCTTCCGCAAAACAAACCTCGCCACCGCAGCATTCACAGCCGGTGCAGTCCTCAGTGACGTTGATTTCCACCCCGGGCATATTCACAATCCGCTCTGATATAACAGGATCCAGATCGGTTACCAACCCCCACAAGCAGCAGCACGGGCAGCAGTTGCAGATGGTCATCAGCTTTTCACTGGGACCAGCCCCCAACCAGATAGCGTCCAGGCGGTTGCGCCCTATTGTATGGACCAGCCCGGCCTCCCGGCATTTTCTGGCATGATCCAGGGCTTCTTGTTTTGTCACTAGCCGTCCCAGCTTTGAATTGATCTGGGTGACCGGCTCTCCCAGGAAGATACACCCTAAACTGTGGGGATAATCCTCGCACCCATCCCCTACCCGGCAGATGCAGGTATCCATCACCCAGTGATGGCTGGCCTGGTTGATAAAGTGTTCTACAACCTGGGATGGGAGGACCACGCTGGGCTCAGTTTCCAGCTCCTGGTTGATCTGGATGGTATTGTCCATGGGAAGATAAACGATCTGATCTCCCCGGAAAAAGACATGATCAACGAAAGCGCCAATCATTGGTATGCGGGTCAATTTGGCAAAGAAGCGGCGTTGTGGATAAATCTTTTTGAGGAAGTTGACAAACCAGAGTGGACGGGCCATTTTATTCAACCAATAAGGTAGTCTGCCAGGATAAACCCCCGGGTCAACATCTCCGAAGAGGCACTGGATGGATTATACACGAAATTCCTCAACCAGCCAGCCTGCCGCCCTCACATCTGGAGCTCCACCACATCCTCATCCTCCAGAACATGCTCCCGGCTGACCATCTGGCCCTCAAAATCCGCGCTTGTCCCCCAGATGCGGGCTGCTTTCAGGTTTTCCTCAAAATCCTTATGGATCTTACCGGCAAACTCAGACAGCACCGTGCCTTTTTTGACCACAAAGGGAGCGGTGAGGTCCGGGTCTTTTCCGGGCGCCTTGGAATACACCCGGATGATCCCCAGTATGTCAAAGACTTTCTGTTTGAAAACATCCAGGTTGTAGCCGGTCTCAGTAGAAATCGGCACCATCGGGTATTCTTCCCCCAGAAGTTCTTTGAAAATCTGGTAGTGCTCCTCAAATTCTGGACCATCATACTTGTTGACCAGGATCAGCGCCGGCACGGAGAGAGAGAATCCTTCTTCCTCGATGGACTCTAAGAAATTGGGACTGATCCGGTTTTCTTTCAATTTGGCGCAGACAAACCTAAGCTGCTGAACAGGGTCTGTGTGCAGATCAAGAAGGATCAAGAGCAAATCTGCCCGGCGGATTAGATTTAAAAATTCCGGATCAATATATTCCTCCCCGATCGGGGGCGTATCGATCAGCTGCACCTGAATATTTTCAATCATCATCATTCCAGGGGTGGGGCCCCAGGTCGTGAACGGTGCGGGAGAGACCTCCGGTTCAGCGTTGGTCACCGCCTGGAGAAGGGAGGATTTCCCGGTATTGGGTGTCCCAATCAGCACCACCTGGCCTGCCCCTTCCTTGTTGATTTGGTAGGGGGAAACGTGACGCTTGGTACCTTTTTTCGCAGGTCCAGCGCTGCGCAGTTTGGAGAGCTTCTTGCGTAAATCCGCCCGGAGATGATCCGTTCCCTTGTGCTTGGGAATGGTGCTGAGCATTTCTTCCAGGTATTTCACCTTATCTTCCTGCGTGGTTGCAGACCGGAAGCGCTCTTCGGCATTATAATAGTCAGCAGGCAGGTTGGTTGGCATGGTTCCTTTGTACTGCAGTCCTTGATACAGGATTATGACCATTTTACCCTATCGATCCGGGACCGACCCCCTCCACCTATCGTTTTTATTAGGCGGGACCGGCCGAAATCAACTAAAATCAGAATACAGTTCGGGGAGATCCCACGAGCATGCAGCTTCTATTAGGCACGAATAACCCAGGCAAACTCAAAGAACTGCGCGCTCTGCTGGCGGACTTACCGCTTGTACTGGTCAGCCCCAGGGAAGCCGGGCTCTCCCTGAAAGTGAAGGAAACCGGCAAAACCTACCGGGAAAACGCGATCCTGAAGGCAGCGGCGTTCGCAGAGGCTGCCGGGGTCTGGACGCTGGCGGACGACTCCGGCCTGGAGGTAGAGATCCTGAACGGGGCTCCAGGATTGTATTCCTCCCGCTATGCTTCCTGGCCGGACGCGACGGATGCTGATCGGAGAGCTGTTCTGCTGGAGAATTTACAAGGACATGAAAGACCCTGGATTGCTCAATTTCGCTGCACCATCGCCCTCTGCGGGCCAGAAGGGACACAGCACATCACCAGCGGGATCTGCCCCGGGGAGATCGTTCCAGAAGAACGGGGAAGCGGCGGATTTGGCTACGATCCCATTTTTCTGGTCGGGGGAGAAGGGCTCACGATGGCTGAGCTGGGTGTTGAGAAAAAGAATACCCTCAGCCACCGCGGGCGGGCTGTGCAGAAAATCATCCCCATCCTGCGGGAAATTGCTGCCGGTTCAGTGACCAGATCATGAGCAGCCCGCAAGGGTGAAAAAAGAAAAAAAATGAGATATCATAAAGTGAATTCCTGCAGGACTGTTCAGGACCAATGATGGTTAATTCACAACAATTCTGGATCATGGTTGGATATGGTTTGATTGCCCTGCTGATCGGCCTGGCACTGGGTCATTATGTCATTCCCAAAAAAGCGGAAAACACCACTCAACCAAAACCAAAACCCAAACCCCAGGCAAACAAGCGGAAAAATTCGACGGTGAATGAGCGCATTCGGAAGATGTATCAACTGATCACAGATCTCACCCTGACCTTGAATTATGACCGGGTCTTGGAAAAGAGCCTCGATGCAGCCTTTCTGGCGCTGAACCTCTCGGAGTTTCCCACCAATCAATTGATCAGCGCGGTCCTTCTCTTTTCAGAAGAAGATCGGGCGATCCCGGACCTCCAGGTCGCATACGGCCGGGGCTTGCCGCGCCCGGACATGACCAAACACACACCGGGGATCGAGGGGTTGCTGGAAGAGGTCATCGAGAGCGGTGATCCACAATTGACCCAGAATCTGGCTTCGGATCCCGAGCTGAAAAATTTTATTTCCTTTCGGGCCTGCAAATCGGGCTACTGCATCCCCCTCCGGGCTGGCCTGGATACCTTTGGGGTGATTATTTTTGCCCACCCGGATGAGGAGTTTTTCACTTCTGATGCCCGGGAGGTGATCAATACAGTTGGTCATCAGGCGCAAATCGCCATGCAGAATGCCCATCTCTTCCAGGAACTAAAGACAGAACGCGACCAGATCATTAAAGTCCAAAAAGAGGCGCAAAGCCGCCTGGCCAGGGCGCTTCATGATGGGCCGACCCAAACTGTGGCGGCAATTCCGATGCAGATCAGCCGGGCCCGTCATCTGCTCAACCGGGATGTCGACGCCGCAGCTGAAGCCCTATACCAGACAGAGGAGCTGGCGCGCCGGACCTCAAAGCAAATCCGCCATATGCTCTTCACCCTGCGGCCGCTGGTACTGGAATCAGAAGGATTGATCGCCGCCCTGGAATCCATGGCCCAGAAGACCCGCGACACTTTCGGTCAGAATGTCATCGTCCAAACAGACCCGGAACTGGTAAAAGAGCTGGATATGAACAGCCAGACAGTGATCTTCACCATTGCCGAGGAAGCTGTCAACAACGCCCGCAAACATGCGGAGGCTGAACATATCTGGGTCAAGCTTCAGCGCTTGCAGAGTGATCTTGCCTTTTTAGAAATTGAAGACGACGGCAAAGGCTTTAAGGTTGATGAGGTCATGGGTAACTATGAAGAACGAGACAGCCTGGGAATGCTCAACATGCGGGAGCGGGCAGAGCTTGTCCAGGGGGTGTTCCATGTTAAATCCAAACCCAACCAAGGAACCCAGATCCAGGTTGTGCTGCCGCTCACATCTGATGCTGCTGACCGGCTGCGGCTGATCTGATCCCATTTTAAACCTTACCCAATCCTTAGATGAGCAACCAGACCATTTTTTATCAGGTCCATCCTCCCGAGGACGGGGACCAGAACCCCGTTTTCCTAGTTCATGGGGCGGGTGGGAGCAGGTTGCACTGGCCGGGATCGCTGCGGCGGATCCCTGGCCGCCAGGTATTTGCCCTTGACCTGCCGGGCCACGGCCGGTCAGACGGGGACGGCAAACAGCAGATCAGCGAGTACGGAGAAGCGCTGGTGAACTGGCTGAATGCGGAAGATCATCCCCCGGGTGTGATGATCGGCCACTCCATGGGCGGGGCAATCGCCATCTGGACGGCCGTGCATCATCAAGACCGGCTGGGCGGGCTGGTGCTGATCGGCACCGGCGGTCACCTCCCGGTCAATCCCTGGCTGCTGGATGCCCTGGCTGACCCTGGGCAGTTCGAAGCAGCGGTGGAGAAGATCACCCGCTGGTCTTTCAATCCATCGGCTGAGCGTGATCTGATAGAGAATTCCCGGGAGCAGCTGCTCTCAGTAGACCGCAGCGTGCTGCGGGGGGATTTCCTGGCCTGCAGCCAGTATGATCTGCGGGACCACCTGGAGCAAATCCAGCTGCCGACCCTGATCCTGGTTGGGGAAGAGGACAAGATGACCCCGGTAGCCTTATCGAGGGAGCTTGCCCAGCAGATCCCGAATTCCCGAATGGAGGAGATTCCTGAGGCCGGGCACATGGTGATGATCGAGAAACCGGCAGAAATCGGGGGGCGGGTGCGGGTGTTCCTGGAAAGGTTGGGGCAGCCAAGGAGTATTGCCTAATTCCGGTGGTCTAGGTATAATGTCAGTCCAAGGGCGGTTAGCTCAGCTGGTAAGAGCGCTGCGTTGACATCGCAGAGGTCGTTGGTTCGAGTCCAATACCGCCCACTACCAAAACCGCACTTTCCCAGAAAGTGCGGTTTTATGGATTAGGTGATGATGACAAATTGGAATGATCAGACCGCAGAATGGTATGCTGCAAATTATGGCGAATACCCAACCAACCAAGCTGCCCTGGATGGACTGGTTTTTAATCCAGAGATGGTGATTATCGATGTTGGCTGTGGGACAGGATCAGCATTGAGATTTGCATCAAAAAAATTCCCCGGGGGGAAATTAATTGGTATTGATCCTGTCAATCGAATGGTAGAAATCGCCAGGGAAAACACATCCAACCATCCTGAAGCAGAACGAATCGGTTTCCGTAAGGGCTCTGCCGAGGATCTTCCTGTGGATGATAACTTCTCCGATTACATCTTTGCCTTTGATTCCATCGATCATTGGAATGATACGAATAAGGGACTGAGAGAAATCTATAGAACACTTAAAAAGAACGGGAAGTTTGTAATCGTTAAGGATTTGGGAGTTCCTGGGGCAGCCGAACACCTTGCTGATTTGAGAAAAGTCTTACCATTCTCAGGGTTTGACATACAAGAAGATCAAGAGATCACCTTTGCAAATGTTCAATTCGTCAGGATCATTTGCGGAAAGACTGATCCCAAAATTGATTAGCTGTTGATTTGTATTTATGAACCAATTCGGAATCTGTGCAAAACCGCCCAGATAATTTTAACGCTCCTTGACCGAGGAGCGGTTCTTCATTCTCCAGGGGACAAGACAATCGACATCGAAAAAACCCAACGATCCAACTCTCCCTTCCTAGGTATATGATCTCATGGATGGTAAATGGTAGATTGCAACCGATTGGTTATTCTCGATCAGAAAAACCCCGGCAGGAGGTCTCTGATAGCGAAGGCAGCAAAAGGTCCTCGCAAAGCAGTTGTGGATCTGTCAAAGCGGGGTAACCTGAGATCAAATCATCTTGATCCAATCTGCAAGATCTCAGATCCTTTTCCTATAAGTATATTTTATAATCTAATAAATTATTCGTAGAGCTCGCTCCGGATTCTTCTGACAGGTAGAACTGGATACTCAGCAAAGAAATCATCTTGGTCACAAACGACTTGGCCAAGGAATAACCAATCCATCCCCCAAAGGAGCCTGATATGAATTGGAAGCGGATAGTTCTCTATAGTTTACTGATCAGCTTATCTGCCTGTCAGCGCCTGCAGTGTAAGCCTGATCTTATTGATGAGACCCCTGAACCGACCCTTACAATTACGCCAACCACGGCTCCTGCAGATGATTCCATGGTTGTCACGACCAATGCAAACAATGGGCCGGGCACACTGCGGGAGGCTTTGCAGGATGCCCGTTTCGGGGACACAATCACTTTTGACCCAACGGTCTTTCCCCCGGATGATCCCGCCACGATCTTTGTTAATGGTGAGGCACTCCCCTTTATTGAAGCGGATCACCTCACCCTGGATGCCAGCAACGCCGGGGTGATTCTGGATGGCAGGCAATTGGAAGGAGATTGGATCGCGGGTTTGCAAATCGTGAACTCTTCGGGCAATCAAATTATGGGGTTGCAGGTGACAAATTTCACCGGTCCGGGGATTGGGATCAGCGGAGACAGTACTGAGAATATCATCGGCGGTGACCGGAATATGGGTGATGGGCCCTGGGGGCAGGGGAATCTGCTCGTCAATAACAACCAGGGCATTAATATCGCTCTGCCGGGAAGCACCAACAATACAGTCACTGGAAACCTGATCGGGGTGGACCTTGCGGGCACAGAATGGTTGGGAAATGAAGGCTTCGGGATCCAAATATCTGAAGGAGCCCGGGAAAATATCGTTGGTCCGGACAACATTATTGCCTTCAACGGCAGGGATGGCGTCTACATCGACCCTCCTTATAACGAGGACAATACCGTCACCCAGAACACCATATACGACAACGGGATCGGGATTGGCTGGCCAGCACCCCCGGTGATAGCAATGTTTGATCTGGATCAGGGAACCCTGGCAGGGGCCACCTGTTCAAATTGTACAGTTGAGATCTATTCCACCAGCCCTGATTACGAGCAAATGATCCTCGAAGGGAAGACGGAAGCTGATCAAAATGGGTATTTCAGCTTCGATAAGGGGGAGCCTTTTGCTGGCCCTTCCCTGACAGCCAACACGACCACCTCCCGGGGCAGACAAAGCCTTTACCACACATATCCGCCAACCACGGGGTTGAAGGATGAGATTGTTCTGCAAGCAGGGAACCAGCTCCCCTACAAGCAGTTCTTCTTCCAGCTGCCCAGCGATATCCCGGATAATCACCTGGCAGCCCAGTATGACGGCATCGGCTGGACGGAGGATCTATCGGATCGAACCTACGTATACAATCCGGGGAAGACCCGGGCCCGGGTCTCTAACTCCGGCCTTGAGCCTGAATTGGTAGATTGGGAGAAACCCGAATTTGAATTCTCCCAGGCTCAGGATGAGCATTACACCCGGCTTTCTGAGAACGGAGTGATCATCTCCTATGTGCTGATCTTTTGGGACAAAGAAAACTATCCTGAGGGGAAAGGGTTACCCTGTGCCCGCTTTAAAACCGAGGAGGAGATCGAGCGCTGGCTGGAATACGTGCGCTTTACGGTCGATCATCTCCAGGATCGGGTGACGTACTTTGAACTCTGGAATGAGCCGGATATCGAGAACTACTGCCCGAAATGGATCGAGCTGGATGATTATATCAATCTCATCAAGCGCACTGCCCCTGTGATCCGGGAAGCCGCCCCGGAAGCTAAGATTGTTGTCGGCGCTGTCTCAAAAACCTACTACCCCAGTGCACAGAACTATCTTTTGGGACTGCTGAGCTCTGAGGTGATGCCCCTGGTGGACGTGATTTCCTGGCATCCATTTTACGGCGAGTCGCCCAAGTATGCTAGTGAAGAGGCCTATTACTACAACTATCCGAATTTTGTGCAGCAGATCAAAGAGACAGCCGCGGCCAATGGATTTGTCGGTGAATACCACGCGGATGAAGTGGGCTGGAGTCTGGAACCCGGCGGGGGACAGTACGGGGAATACAACTATCTGGAGGCGACAAAGTATTTCATGCGCTCTGTCCTGCAGCATAGGGGCATGGGAATTGATCTCGGGGGTGGATCTAACGCCGCTGCCTTTATGATCCGCAGGCTGTCCACCTTGATGGCGGGGGTCGAACCTGCGGAGTTTACAGTGGAAATTGACAGCACTGCAGACAATATCCTCAGCTATACCTTCTCCACCCTGGAGGGAGACCGCCTGATCGCGGTCTGGACAAACGGCATCGCCGTGGAGGATGATCCGGGGATTGAAGCCACTCTCACGGTTCCCGATCTCTCTCCCAACCAGGTGGTGGGGATTGATCTGCTGAGCAACCTGGAGCAGGAGCTGGCCTTTGAGAGTTTGGAAGGGGACCTGGTCATCCGTGATCTGCTGGTCAAGGATTACCCGCGGATCATCAAGCTGGTAGATCTCGATCCCTGAGGATTTTTTCACTCAGCGGGGGATCCGGTGTGTTCAAGGTTGTTTGGGTGGAGCGGGAGGTTGACCCATCCCCCTCCACCCGACTCATTAAGACCGGTCAGGGAGCAGGGTCCACAGCGGCAGCAGCCGCTTCCTGATTATGTGGATGCCATCTGCGAAACCTCGATCAGGCAGTTGAAGACGGAGGCGGATTGGATTGAGCTGTCAGCCGCTTACCTGAAGAACAAATGCTGGTTTGATTGAGAAAGCCAAAGTAGAAAGACGAATGAATACAGAGAAGTTCCTGGAGCGACTGGATGAGCTGTATTTGCCGCCTCAACACGAGTTCACCCAGGTGGATGTCCCGGAGTTTAGATATGCTGTCATTGATGGGAAAGGCAGTCCGGAAAACCAGGATTTTTCTGCTGCAAAAAATTGGCTCTACGCTGTGGTCCACATGGTCAAACCCCTCGTCAAGAAGCGGATGGGAGAAAGCTATGTCGAACCACCGCTGGAATACTTATTCTGGGCGCAGGATGCTCAGGACTTCCCTTCTGGAAATAAACAGAAATGGTCCTGGCGGGGGATGGTCGTCTTAATTGATTGGATCACGGATGAACACTTTCAGAAGGCAGTTGCGAAGGTCGAAGAAAAACTCGGTACCCCTCCCAAAACATTCAGGCTCGAGACCCTGCATGAGGGCAGGTGTGTGCAAATCATGCATGTGGGAAATTATGATCAGGTCAGCTCGATCTGCGACGAGCTGTATTCTGTCTTCTTATCAGCGCACAACCTCAAACCTAACGGGTGCTACCACGAGATCTACCTCAATGACCCAAACCGAACCAGGCCTAATAAGCGGCGGATCGTCATCCGGCAGCCGGTCGCCTAGGATCCCTGGAGATCGCTAACCAGATACTCCTTTTCAGATGGTCCTGCCAGGGGGATTATGAACCCTCCTGGTCATTGTTTGCTTGTTGAATGATGAGAGCAGCAAACCAGCCCAGAAATAATCCCCCTGCCCCACCCATCGCCACACCCAACAGATCGTTTCCGACCGTTTCCCCGATAAATACCCCAAAGATCAATCCAAAAGCAAATCCCAGAAAAATAAACTTGGCATATTTCCGTTCCATATCCAGCTCCTACTTATCTAGCAAAACATCGCGATTTCAGCTCAAACAGCAACTCTTCTTGATTCCCTTAGCTGAGACTCATTCAGGCTGTTTCACCCAAATCCAGGAGTATATTATCATAGTGGATAGGATGAACCCTCAAAAGATTGCTTCCAGTTATAAAGGGTTCATCTTGACTGTTCAAAGAAATAGACACTGTCCCTCCCAGGGACAGCAACCTCAGAAAAAGATGGTTAAGGAAGGTCGAATGAGATTCCCCACAAAAACAAGCAATCAAGAGCTCGCAGTGCTGTCAGATTTTGACGGCGTGATTTCTGTGAATAATGTCCTTGAGGCCCTGTATGATCAGTTCAGCCTGGTCAATTGGCGCACTTACGCAGACTTATGGAGGCAGGAAAAAATTTCCTCAACAGAGGAGATCCCCCTCTCCCTTGGTAATGCAACCGCCACCCGGGAGGAAATGAAAGCGTTTGTAGAAAGCCTGGCGGTGGATTCCTCCTTCACCAGTCTGGCGGCCTACTGCCAAAAAAAGGAGCTCTATCTGGCTGTGGTCAGCGACGGATTGCGCTGGTATATCGAACTCCTGCTGGGTAAGCTTGGTCTGGAAGACATCCCTATCTTTGCCAATGAAGTCCAGTTTACAAATCAGGGATTGACTTTTTCTTTTCCCTGGTTTGATGAAAGCACCCCCTTAACAGGCATATCCAAAGCAAAAATCGTCAAGCGAATCCAGCAATTAGGCTATCGGGTTCTTTTTATCGGGGATGGGCTGAGCGATAAAGAAGCTGCAAAAGTAGCGGATATCGTTTTTGCAAAAGATTATTTACTGTCCATGATGATCAGCCAGGACCGGCCCGTGCACGAATTCACCGGCTTTTCCGATTTAGTGAACAAGATGGACTCTATTCTTAATGATGTTCACTGAGATTCCTTTTTAGAAGGAAACATTATTCCGCAAAAGCCATAGCGGAGAAACCTCAAGGTTTGATCAAAACCTTGCACACATCTTCTTCTTTTGCAGTCCGGAATCCCTCATCAATGTCTGTTAAAGGAAACTCAGCGCTGATCAAGCGGTGCATCTCCAGTTGAGGAAGCAGCGCAGCTGCTCGACTGAAATCATCAATTGTTGCATCTATACTGCCATGCAGATGGATCTCCCCGTAATGGATTCTATTAACATCAAGCTCCATCAGGGTTCCATAAGGATACCCACTAAACAAGAGCAGATCTCCACCGGGCCTGGTGAGGGCAAGGGCATCCCCCAGGACTGCAGTGTTTGAAGTCGCTACAATCACAATATCAAACTGGTCGTCGAAATACTCCTTCAATTCTACTGCCTTGGCATCTAAAGCGGTGTGTGCTCCCAGAGACTCTGAAAGTTCCCGACGGGACGACCTCCGCCCTGATGTAGCGATATAACCTGCACCCCTGAGTTTCAGCAGCTGCAAAAAACTCAATCCAATCGGCCCATCCCCGATAATGAGGGCCCGGCAACCGGGATGGACATCCACCTGCTTCAAACCATGATAACAGCAGGATAAGGTTTCTGTGAGCGACGCAGTTATTGGGTCAATTCCCTTCGGAATTTTTACTACTCCCCCAGCACGGACCATCTCCGCAGGAACCATCATCTGTTCTGTAAAGCCACCATGAATAGTGCAGCCAATCACCTGTCCATTTTCACACAGATTGTCTTTCCCCTCCAAACAAAGGGAACATCTTAAGCAGGGAATAATCGGGGCGATCGTGACAATATCTCCAGGTTTCAGACGATCTTCATCAGGTCCAACTTGACTTACTTTTCCCACAATTTCGTGGCCGAGGATGATTGGAATATCATACCGCGGAGTGGGCCCCTGGTAATACATCCTAACATCCGAGCCGCAAATCCCACAGGCAATGATATTAAGAAGGAGACTTTGACCCTCTGGCTCGGATAACTCGAAAGGAAAGGGACGGATATCTTGTTTTCCATACAAAGCTCTGGCGGCCATATCAACATCCTTCCTTCAATATCTTGACATTCCTCACTTGTTGCCTTTTGTTTGTATATTAGGATTATATCACGCTAAAACCCCATAATCTAACAAAAAACAAATTTTATTTGATAAAAAGCAACATTTATGATAAGCTGGTAAAAACAACTGCAAACATCTGTTGTAAAAAAGACAAATAGGAACATCATGCAGATTTCCGAGCTCTTTGACGAAAATTGGACCACATTTGACCTTCAATCAACGGAAAAATGGAATGTGATCTCCGAGCTGGTCGATTTGCTCTTTGCGAACAATCGCATAAACTCAACGGAAAACTTTCTCAAAGATATAGAAAAGCGAGAAGCTCAAGTGTCCACCGGGGTAGGGTATGGAATTGCTATACCTCATGCGAAATCACCTGCGGTTCTCAATCCATCGATCGCCTTTGGTAAGTCAGATCATGGGATTGACTACGATTCCATTGACGGTGATCCTGTTCACTTAGTATTCTTATTGGCAATACCGGATGCTCTGGAGAACGAGACCTATATTCGCACGTTGGCTGATTTATCCAGGGCACTTGTTCATGAAGAAGTCAGGGAAAAGCTGTTGACAGCAACCTCGTTTGAGAGCTTATTATCTGCTTTTGACGAAAATCATCAAATGCGATGAAGAATCAATTGACAGTCAAATTCCCTGAATAAAGAATTATCACATGAGGATCTAACAATGAAGCTTGTTGTTGTCACAGCTTGCAGCACGGGAATAGCTAGCACCTATATGGCGGCGGAAGCTTTAGAGCGGGCTGCCAAAAATAGGGGGCATGAGGTAATTTCTGAAACCCAGGGAACAATTGGGATTGAAAACAAAATCAGCTTTGAGGTTGCCCAGACAGCTGATGCGGTAATCCTGGCTCGAGATATCAAAATCCAAGAAATGGAACGGTTTTCAGGTCTTCCAACGTTCGAAGTTGGTGTCGTGGAAGCAATTCGAAAAGCTGAGGAGATCATTACCAGGATAGAAAATGAATTGACTGCTCAAGATCAGTAGGAAAGCGTGTTCACCATACCCTATCACGAGGAGGCAGAAATGTCCCAAGAAAGAAGTCATTTATTGGACCTTAGGAAACACTTACTGACCGGTGTTTCCTATATGATCCCGCTGGTTGTTGCAGGCGGTATTCTTGTAGCTCTCTCATTTTTAGTTGGTGGTTATGATGGATTTGAAGTGGAAGGATCGGCAGCAGATTATCTGATGAGGATAGGCGGCGGAGCTCTGGGTTTCATTGTTCCTATTCTGGCGGCCTTCATCGCATTTTCTATCGCTGACCGCCCGGGGATTGCACCCGGATTGGTTGCCGGTGCTGTCGCACTAGAAGTCAACGCCGGCTTTTTAGGCGGCATTGTAGGTGGGTTGCTGGCTGGGTATGCAGTCTACTACCTGAAAAAAATTCAGGTCCCCGGCTGGTTGAAACCGCTAATGGGAATTTTGTTTATCCCGCTTCTCAGCACACTGGTAGTTGGGTTGCTGATGTACCTGGTTCTCGGTGGACCAATCGCTGCCGTGATGCAAGCACTGCAGAATTGGCTGGAGAGCATGAGTACTGTCAACCTGGTCCTCTTAGGAGCTATCCTGGGGGCGATGCAAGCATTTGATATGGGGGGGCCAGTCGATAAAACAGCCTACACGTTTGGACTGGCAATGCTTGCTGAAGGACAGTACCTCCCCATGGCTGCTATTATGGTCGGGGGTATGACTCCGCCCATTGCTCTAGCTGTCGCCGCAAAGCTTCGTCCCAAGAAGTTCTCACCTGCCGAGAAAAAACATGCTGATGCAGCCTGGTTGATGGGATTATCATTCATCACAGAAGGTGCAATCCCATTTGCCTCTGCTGACCCAATCAGGGTGATCCCCTCCCAGATGGTAGGATCTGCTGTGGCTGGAGCTCTCTCTATGGCATTCGGTTGTGCACTTCGAGCCCCTCACGGGGGAATCTTTGTTCTTCCCTTAGTCGAGAATCCCGTTCTTTATCTGGTTGCCTTAGCAATCGGCGTCGTGGTGACAACTGCTCTGGTTATCTTCATCAAAAAGGATCTCACAGAGGAACAACTGTCAGACCAAGCGATTGCAATCGAATAAAGGTAAATTTTCACCTGACGCACTTTGAAGGATGAACACGCTATGAATCCCCTCCGGTTGAAAACCAATCACGATTTGGTAAATCCCGGAGGGGATTATCTATTTTTTTCTAAGGCATTCGTATGACGAGAACTACGATCGCAGCTGAAAGATTGGAGCACATCATTGATCTGCTGCGCAGGGAACATGTCGTTAGAACCAACTCCCTCAGTGAACAGCTGCAGGTCTCAAAAATGACCATTCGGCGAGACCTCACCCAATTGGAAGAAATGGGAATCTGTACAAGAACCCATGGGGGTGCCATGGCATTAGACCGGTCCGTGATTCTGGACCGGCCTTACAACGAACGTGAGCTGCAGTTCCTGATGGAAAAACGGGCAATCGCCAGACGGGCAGCTGAAATGATCGATGAGGGTGACCTTATTGCCATTGATAGCGGCAGCACTACTCTCCAGCTAACAAAAGAAATTAAGAAGAAACAAAACATCACCATTGTTACTAACTCTGTCCTTATTTTGACTGAGTTGGCAGATCAGAAGAATATCAAAGTCATCTCCACTGCTGGAGAACTCTCCAAGGCCCCTTATGAATCCCTCGGGCAGGGAGATCCCTGTCTTGTCGGCCCCCTGGCGGAATCCATCATGAAAAGGTTTCGGCCCTCGAAAGCCTTCATGGCAACCACGGGTTTGACGCTGACTGATGGGCTATCAAACAGTGTCATGGATCAGGCAACCATGAAACAAATCATGATCGAGGTCTCTGCGAAAGTTGTCCTGCTGTCGGATCACAGCAAGTTCGGTCACGTCGCAGCATCAATCGTTGGCCCTGTGACACTCATTGATTGTGTGATCACAGACACAGGCATATTTCCTGAATTTGAAAAAGGACTCAAGGAATTGGGGATCCAGGTAATTAAGGTAGACCCATCTTGACGAGGATAAACTGGTGAATAATCCCAGCGGAGGTAGAAGATGAGCAACTATATGGAAGATTTTTTTGGCCCTTATTCAGAAGAAGATTTAGAAGCAGGACGAAGGTCTTTAGCGGGGGGAGGAGTCGGCAAAGGAAAGAGCTTCATCATTGTTGATGAAAAAGATGCAACCTTTACAGACCATACCGGTAAGCAGTATATCGACTGCACGTCACAAGCTTGGAGCTTAAACATCGGCGGATGTCGGCAAGAAATTATTGATGTCGTATCCGAACAGATCAAGCATGCCACCCATGTCCGAAGTGGCTATGGAACCATTCCAAAATATCTGCTGAGTAAACGATTATCTGAGATCGCACCTGGAAATCTAAAAAAAGTTTCCTTTGTCATGCATGGATCTGTAGCCAATGAAGGAGCCCTAAAACTTGCCATGCGCAACAATCAAAATAGGATATATTTTTTAAGTCCATGGCGAGGTTTTTTTGGAAGAACACTGGCTACCATGTCTTTGACCTGGCCTCATCCAAACAATAAATTCTTAAATTTCATGGGAAACACAGTCAGATTTCCTAATGCATATTGCTACCGATGTCCTTTTGAGCAATCCTATCCTGATTGTGATCTGGCATGTGCCGAGTTCCTGAGAAAATTGATTGTCAACAGTGTAGACGGGGAACCCATCGCCCTGATTATGGAACCCTTCCAGGCTGCGGGAGGGATGATTGACCATCCCAAAGAATATCACCAGGCTATACGGGAGATCTGTGATGAATTTGGGATTGTCTTAATCTGGGATGAAATCCAGACCGGATTTGGAAGAATGGGGCGGATGTTTGCATCAGATTTATATGAGGTCGTACCGGATATCCTGACTTTTGGGAAAGCAGTCGGGGGAGGATTTCCATTAGCTGGCACTTTCCATCGCGAGGATATGGAAGATTTTGGACCACAGGATCATGGGTTTACTTTTGCTCACTTCCCGGTTTCAATGGCTGCAGGGATCATTACGCTAAATATTTTAGAAGAGGAAGACCTGCCAGGCCGCGCCCAGAAGATGGGAGAATTATTCTTGAGCGGCTTGCATGACCTGCAGGCAAAATACCCCCTGATTGGAGACATCCGCGGTACAGGATTGATGATAGGGATTGAATTGGTAAGAGACAGGATTACAAAAGAACCAGCTGTGAAAGAAACAGGACAATTCATTGAAGAAGCCTTCCAGAGAGGGGTATTATTTGGCCGGTCCACGTATCTTGAAATGAATAATGTCGTCAAGATTAAGCCGCCCCTGGTCATTACTGAAGATCAGGTCGCCCAAACCCTTGAAGTTTTTGAGGATGTCCTCAAAGTCATCGGGTGAGAAAGCATAATGGAAAAACTCTTCTGGAAAATTCGGGAGATTTCTCTTTGGAAAAGCATACACTACCAGAACTGATTAGAAATCAGTTTCTGTTCACCCAGGAAACAGTCACCCCTGCAAAACTGCAACCCATAACGGATTGGATCCTAGAGTCCAACCGGGTTTTCTTGATTGGAAAAGGAAGAACGGGACTGGTGACAGCCATGTTCGCCATGAGACTGACACAAATGGGTTTATCAACGCACCTGGTAGGCGAGCCAACCACCCCAGCGCTGCAGCCAGAAGACCTGCTGATCCTTGCCTCTGGTAGTGGAGAAACTGAGGCTGTTCTCTCAGCAGCAAAACAGGCTGGGGAGATAGGAGCAAAAACATTTTGCTTTACAATGCATGCGGATAATACGCTATCTCAAATGTCAGGAAATTGCTTAGTTCTTCCTGTGCTGGTAGACCAAATTCCCCCAGAAGCTCAAACCAAGGTGTTGATGGGAACGTTATATGAACAATCATTACTGCTCGTGTTTGACCAAATCATCACGGAATTAATGAAGAAAACAGGGGAAAACTATCATTCCCTCAGCAAACGCCACGCCAACATAGAATAAAATCCCATTATTACTTAGAAAAAATAATCATCTCGTCCTTTTCCGGTGAGACTTTTTTTATCGATTCACGTATATTGTATTAGATAAATCGATCGTCTCATGATTACCTAAAGGAGAAATTATGACTGCATCAGATGAAAACACCACGCATTCTTCAACTTATGCTGCCCGTCTTGACGTTGATTACCCGGAATCCCTCGACCGGTTATCAACGCTCTTCAGGATCTTCCTGATCATCCCCATCGCCATCATCCTTGGATTGATCTCCGGTGCAGGGGAGACCGTCACCAACACCGTGGTGATCAATGAAGCGGGAGAGGTGATCCGCAGAACTCAGAATTCGGTCGGGGGTTTGGCAGGAGGACTGGCAGTCGCCACGGGTTTGATGATCCTGTTTCGACAGATCTATCCCCGCTGGTGGTTTGATTTCTCGCGCGAGCTGACCCGCTTCAGCGCCAGGGTGGGGGCGTATGCTGCCCTTTTGACCGACAAGTATCCCTCCACGGTCGAGGAGCAATCTGTCCACCTGGAAATTGACTACCCGGATGTCAAAAATGATCTCAACCGCTGGATGCCCCTGGTCAAATGGTTCCTGGCCATCCCCCATTACATCATCCTGGCATTTCTGACCGTGGGGGCAATCTTTGCCGTGATCATCGCCTGGTTTGCAATCCTGATCACCGGTCAATATCCTGAAGCACTTTTCAACTATGTTGTCGGGGTCAGCCGCTGGTGGCTCCGGGTTAACGCCTATGCATTCCTGCTGGTCACGGACAAATACCCTCCCTTCAACCTCAAATAACCCGGGGAAAGATCGGGGTGGGTGATCAAGATCAAAAAAGATACCGCTCCAGCAACTTGAGCGGTATCTTTTTGTCTCACCGGAAACGAGGAAAAAACACAAACCAAAAAAATGAGGGTGGTCCCCTGCCAGCAAAACAGTCAGCTCAGAGAGGATCGCCGTACTCCTCCCGGATCACCTCCCTGGCTATCCGGGTCCAGGCCTGAAATTTTTCCGGCTGATCCTCACAGGTGTGGGTGTCTTTGAGGATCATCTCAAGGACACACCCGTGAGTTTTTGTCACCCGGACAGCATGGCGGAGGTACTCCCTGACTTTTCCAGGGTTGAAATCCCCGATCAAATCTACAGGAGTTGGCTTCCAGGAGTAGATGTACCGGTCCTGGATTTTTTCCGCGCAGCGCTCGACATCCGCCCAGGGGGAAATTGAGATCCGACGCAGATTTGGGATCTCAAAGACAAACTCCAGTTTATCGGTCAAATCTTCACAGCAGCCGTAGCCGGTGAGTCCAAAGGGCTCCAGCAGCCGTTTTTCATAGGGAAGAGCAAACTCTGCATGTTGCTCCGGGCTGACCTGGGCCATTTCCTGGGACTCAGCACTGGCCCAGAGGTCAATCGGCCGCACCCGTTCCGGGTCATACCCTGCGGCAGGCAGCTCCGGGGTGAATCCATTCCCGCCGGAGCTCTGGTAGGTGTTGTCGTTGTTGAGAGAAAGCAAATTCTGCGCCTGATACTGCTGCAGCAGACGGCGATGCCCTTCCTCCAGAAAAGCCATGGCATCATGGATGAACTGGGGCTGGACGTAAAAATCCAGCATGGTTTCCTGGTACCCTCGCAGGGCAGTTAACTCAGCCATCAGGTGATAGGAAATATGCTTCAGCCCCTCCAGGTCAACCACCAGGAGATCTCCAAACAGCTCCTTCAATTGCTCGGCTGCATACCTGGAAGCTTGCTCATCATGGGTAATGGTTGGAAACTTGAGCTTCTGCAGGTCCGCCGGCTCATGCAGCACAGGGTCAAAACCTTTTGCGCCGTGGGGATCGCTGCTGGGGATCCAGCGCTCCTCTAGCCCCCAACCAGAATGATGGATCACCTTTCGAACCACCCAGCAGTCTTCAATCACAGAATCGTCGGTGAAATGATCGAATTGATAAAGGCGCTTTCGTAAATCCAGCTCAATCTCGCGCGCGGATTCCTCCTCGCAGCGCAGGCTGGCATCCGGGATCAGCTCCCGCCAGGCGCCCTCAGGAAACACGAGCATCAGCGGGTATTTGGTTTTCAAGGAATTGTGGGATTTCCAGAGCTGCCGCCGGATCTCGATCCGGGGATCTGCGGCCGCCTCCTTGACCTTACGGGCTAAGCCTCGCAGGATCTCCCGATCCCTTTTTGAAAACTGATAAACCTGCCCACCCTGCAGGGTGGGGCTGTCATAAAACATCTCTTCCCGCTTCCTGGCTAATTTGAATAAAGGGATTCGTTGATTTCTTCTCCCGTAAGCTGCTTAGCTGCTTGCAGCGCAATCACTTCCTCGCAGATCTTCCAAGCTATCAAATAAAAACCTTTTTGCAAGCATGTATGCCAGGAAAATCAAACCAGCCCCCATCACAATCACAGCTGTGGGGCCGCCCCGGGTCCATAGAAATGTCGCCAGAGGAGGGCTGATCCCCTCACCCAGCGTATTTCCAAAGGAGACCATGCAGAAAAGTGTCGCCCGGTAGTCAAGCGCCTGTTCAGCGATCAGCGGAATGGAGGAGGTCACGGCGAACTCAAGGGAAATGGTAAACAGCACCAGGAGAAGGAGCACAGCTGGCAGGGAGCCCTGCAGGGGCAGGATGCACAGAAAAAAAACCATACTGATCCCCAATCCCAACAAAGTCCCCTGCCGTTTCCCCAACCGATCAATAAAAATACCCGCCAGAATCAAACCAAACAGCTCGGCAATCCCAATCGCGGTGCCGGTGACGCCAATCTGCAGTGGACTGAAAAAGAATCTCTCTTTCAGCAAAAAAGCCCAGAACAGGGTAAAGAGCGTGAAGATATTCAGCAGCAGGGTTGAGACCGCCATTGAGGCCAATACACACGGCTGCTTGACCAGGGACCGCATTGGGGCGAGGATATCGCCAGTCTCTTTTTTGCGGTGGGATTTGGGCAAGCTGACCCCGATGATCAGGGCATTGATCAGGCTCAACCCGGCAATCACCAGCAGGGGAAGCCGCCAGCTCGAGATTTCAATCAACCAGCCGACAAATGGCAGCCCGATGATCCCGGCAGTCGGGAAGGAGGCATCCACCGCTGCCAGGGCCCGGCCGCGGCGTTCAGAGCTGACAAGATCGCTGATATATGCCCGCAGCACAGGATAAAAGCCAGCCGCAGCCAGGCTGAGCAAGAGCATGGGAAGCAGACTCCACCAGCCGGTGGAAAAAGACAACCAGAAGACAGCGACAGCCCGCATTGTCATTGCGATTGTCATAATCAGACGTCTGCCATGACGGTCCGCCAGGGCACCTACCATGGGACTCACCAGCCCCATCAGGGCCCGGATCGTCAGGACCCAACTGAAGCTGGCGATCGTCAAGCCCAGCCCGGAAGAAATCTCCGCCAGAAACGGCATGAACAGCCGGGTGCTGGTATCGACAACCAGGCGGCTGACAAACAAAAGAACAATCAATTCTGTATTGATTCCAAAAATCAGCGCAGCCCGACTCTTGGGGGGTGGGTTCGTCTTGTCCTGCAAAAATACTCTCCTTAATTTCAGCTGGCCACAGGACTGGTTTATAGCACAGGAGGGGTGATGCAGCAAAAAATGGTCAGCTCGTGGTTGTTTGCCGAGCCAAATTTTTTCAGCAGATCCCCTTCATAATAGACCGTGTCGCCTTCCTCCAGCTGATACGTATCATCTCCGATGGTGATCTCCATCTGGCCTCTGACGACATGCATCCACTGCTGGGTGGGCTTGGAAAGCGGCTGGGCTATCCGCTCGGCACCGGGTTCAATGTAGATCAGGTAGGCCATCATTTCCCGGGTGAAATCGGGGGTCAGCAGATCATAGGTGATCTTGTCATTGTCAAACCGGAATCGCCGCCGTTCATTGGATCGAACTACATTCCCGCTGGGGGTGTCATTGAGTAAAGAAAACATGGGCACTTCCAGGGCGGTCGCGATCGACTGCAGCGTGTTTAAAGATGGAGAAACCTGGTCATTTTCCACCTGGCTCAGAAAGCTTGCACTCACCCCGGCCCGGTCGCCCAGAACGCGCAGGCTCAACCCGAGCTCGTTCCGGATTTCTTTTACCTTCGCTCCAATTTTCATGGCTCCCGCTCTCTTTTGATAAGATGAGGCAATGCCTCAAGACATGATCAGCCCACCATCCACCTCAATCGCCTGCCCGGTTAGATATCTTGAGTCTTCTGAGGCCAGGAAAGCGATCACCCCGGCAATCTCCCAGGGCTCTGCTAATCGGTTCATCGGGCAATCCTGTGCCCGCATTTCCAGCCATTCCTCTCCGGATAATCCATCCAGCCCCCCCACTTTCTCAGCTACATTCCTGACCATGTCAGTCAGGGTATTCCCCGGGCAAACTGCATTGGCGGTTGGGCCAAACGGGGCCATCTCCATCGCCACCGATCGGGTCAGCCCGATCACCCCGCTTTTGGAGGCGGAGTACTCCGCGGAAGCCTCCCAGCTGGTTTTTCCAGCCATGGAGGAAAGGTTGATGATGCTGCCGGATTTTTGTTCCATCAAATGGGGGGCAACAGCCTGGTTTGTTAAAAACACCCCGGTGAGATTGATATCAAGGGTCCGCTGCCATTGATCCAGTGAAACCTCCGGCAGGGGGGAGCCGGTATAAATCCCCGCCGAGGCAACCAGCACATCAAGGCGTCCCCACTGGTCGAGAATCTGCTGGACCGCTCCCCGGACGCTCTCAGGATCGGTAACATCGCAGCGAAGCGCGATGGCTTCCGGTCCCAGCTGGCTGCACTCCGCAGCGACAGCTTGATTTGCTTCTTCTGCCAGATCGAGGCAGGCGATATGGGCCCCTTCCCTCGCAAAGCGCAGAGCGCAAGCTTTTCCGATCCCATTTGCCCCGCCAGTAATCATGACTACCTGGTCAAGAAATCTTTCCATGGATCACTCCTCTATTCATTAGTCGATATATTCACTGCCTGCTTTCGTCAGCTATCCTGACTTCAGGATTCCTAATGCCTCAGCAATTGCTGCATCCTCATGGATCAGAGCAGCAATTGCCCTGGTCATCGCAGTCGGATTTTCCGCCTGGAAAATATTCCGGCCGATTGCTACCCCCTTTGCGCCCACGTCCAAGGCTGCTTTAATCTTTTTGAGCATTTCCTCTTCTCCCCCTTTCTTGGCCCCGCCCAGGATCACCGCGGGGACATAACAGGTGCTGGTCACCCGTTCAAACCCATCCGCATAGGGGATCTTCACCCAATCAGACCCCAGCTCGGCACCCACTCGCGCAGCCACAGCGATGCTTTCTGCTGTCCTGAGCTCTTTTGGGCTGTCAAAACCACCTGGAACCATCTCCCCCATCACAGGGATGTTCCACTGATGTGCCTCGCCAATTACTTCTGCCAGGGTAGCCAGGGACTCTTCTTCATTCTCAGCACCTGGAAATGCTGAGACTGCCACGGCATCTGCGCCAATCATGATGGCACTCTCAATCCCGTAGAACTGGGATCCCGGGCCCATATCACCCAGTTTGGTCCCCCCTCCATCCATCCGCAGGATCAGACCCAGGGAAGCAATCTCCCTGGCAAACCGGCGGGCAGTGCCGTATGTGGTCAGAATCGCATCTGCCCCTCCGGCGACAATTTTTTCCAGCGTTTTGCCTGGCTGCTCCATCCCCGGGGCAGGGCCATCCAGCATTCCATGATCAAAGGCAACAATCAAAGCTTTTCCATCAGGTTGAAATATCCGATTTAAACGTCTTTCTATCATCAGGCAATCCTTTCTAATTTCTTTCTTGTGATTTGATAAACAGGCTGTTCCCCGGCGAAGTATCTTCGGAGTTCCTCCACAGCCAGCTCCCCCATATGATTGCAGTTGTCAATGCAGCCGGCGATATGGGGAGTCACCACAACATTGGGCAGCTGCCGCAGGGGGCTGTCAGGGGACGGCGGCTCGGGATCGGTCACATCCAAAAACGCAAAGAAGCGGCCTTTCTCGAGTTCCGCTATCAGGGCATCTTCCTCGATCAGGGTTCCCCGGGCTGTATTGATCAACAGGGCATCATCCTTCATCATTTTCAGCCGATCTGCGTTCAGTATCTGGTAGGTTTCTGAGTTTGCCGGCGCGTGGAGGGAGACGATATCCGCCTCAGATACCAATTTCTCCAGGCTAACCTTTTGCACACCCATCCGGGCGGCCTGTTCCGCAGGGAGGTACGGGTCGAACACACAAATCTCCACATCGTAGGGATCCAGCAGCTCAATCACCTGCCTGCCCACGTTACTCGCTCCAATAATGCCAACTTTTTTCCTAAATAATTCCCTGGAATACCACCGATCCCACACCGGGGAATCCCGCCAGCCGCCTTCCCGGACATGCTGTCCCAGGGGCCAGATCCGCTTCATCCCCACCAGCATTAACCCAACCGTGGTTTCTGCCACTGTCCTGGCGAGGGTAATCCCGGCACTGGTAAGATGAATATCTCTCTCCCAGAAAGCCGGGGAAATAAAACGTTTTACGCTGCTGCCCATATGCGCCATGGCTTTCAGGTTCGGGGCAGCATTGACAACATCCTCATCCAGCTGGGCCACCCCCCAGCTGGTAATGCATCCATCAGCCTCTGCCAGCACTCCAATCAATTCCTCTTTGTTAGCTGGTTCCTCTCCCTCATGATGGATCACTGCTGCAAACCCATCCAACACCTTCCAGGCTGCCGCACTGAACATCCGCGGATAGTGCTTTTTTCCAATCGTAACCGCAATCACGGGTTTTCCCATACCTGACCCTCCTGGTCTGGTCGTCCTCGAGTGTTTATGTATCTCCTGGTTTGCTCAGAATCGTGCTGGTTTCTTTGGCATGCCGGTACGCTTCAAATCCCTCATCATAGATCTTCATCACAGCTGGATCTGGCTGAACCATCTCCGGGGCCTTGCTGCCGGGATGCTTGAGCTTTCTGAGATCATCCACAGTCCCCAAACCAAATCCGGCAAGCATCGCTGCCCCAAGAGCTGACCAATTCCCAGGCTGCGGCAGAATAATCGGGATGCCGGTAATGTTGGCTAAAATACCAGGCCAGTGCGGACTCCTGGAAGCGCCTCCGACCATCCAGAGGGAATCCACCGCCAGGCCTGCTTGGATGTGGGTTTGGGCTGCCCAGCGTAATTCATATCCGGCGCTTTCCATGATCGCCCGGGCCATATCAGACCGGGTATGGCTGAACTGCAGCCCGGAAAATCCGCCCTGCCGGCTGGTCGATGGATCCTCATGCCCCCCCGTGATGGGGATAAAAAACATATCCTGATTCGGCGCTGTTCCCTCCAGGGCCTGATCTAACGCCAAAAACCGGGCTGTCCGTTCTCCCTCCCAGGCCAGATCAACCCACCATTCCAGGGACGCACCCAGACCGCCCAGGGATTGAGAGATTGTCCAGCATCGGGGCAAGACATGGAAATTCACATCCAGTGTTTCCGGGATCTCATCCATTGCAATTTTATTTTTCGCGCCGGTGAACACCCAGGCTGTGCCGCAGGCCAGCAGCAGCTTCCCGGGGTCTGTGATTCCCAAACCCAGGGCTGTGCAACCCTGGTCGTGACCTCCATTGAACAGCGGTGTGCCCGCAGGCAGTCCGAACTTCCTGCACAGGTCCGGCTTGATGGTCCCGATTTTTGTCCCCGATGGCTGAAGGGAGGAAAGCTGAGACGAAGTGATGCCTGCCATATCGCAGAGCTGGTTACTCCACTTCCCGCTTTGAATATCCACCAGCTGCATCCCGCCCCCGTTTGAGGGGTTTTGCACTCGTTCCCCGGTGAGCCGGAAAGCAAGAAAATCGTTTACCGAGAAGAAATGAGCAGCCTTTTCAAAGATCTCCGGGGCATGGCGGCGGATCCAGGCAATTGTCGGCAGCGGCAGCCCGGGATATAAAGACCAGCCGCAAAGACCCCGCACCTCCTCTTCCCGCCCCTCCGCTTTCCAATCATCCACCAGGTCCTTGGTCCGGCCGTCCATCCAGGTGATCAGCGGGTACACTGGCTCTCCCCCGGGACCGGCAGGGATTAAAGAGCCGCTCTGAGCTGACATCCCCACCCCCTGGATTTTTGCCTTCTTTCCCGCAGCAGAGACCCCATTCTGAATGGCTTCCATGACTCCTGACCAGAGGCTTTCGGGGTCCTGCTCTACCCAGCCGGGAGCCGGGAGATGGTTTTTGTAGGGCTGGGATTCAGCCCTGGCTGCCTCATTCCAGTCCAGGTCATAAAGCACAGCTTTGGCAGTGCCGGTGCCGATATCCAGACTCAAGATCATTTCATTCATTCGAACCGCGCTTTCTGTGGCCAAATTGCTCCCCCCCGTCCACCCTCAGCACCTCCCCGGTGATGTAATCAGCTTGGACAAAAAACAGCACGGCCCCGGCAACATCCGCCGGGGATCCCCAGCGGTTCAGCAGGGTTCTGCGTGCTGTTTGTGCAATTCTTTCCTGATCAAAATCCGGGGGCGGCAGCACAGCGCCCGGCGCGACAGCGTTAACCCGCACTGTGGGCGCCAGCTCCAGGGCGAGCTGACGATTCAGGGCCAGAACAGCAGATTTTCCCACGCAGTGAGCTGTGTAATTCAGCCAGGGTTCAAACACGGAAAGATCCACGATATTGACAATGGCTCCCTCCCCGGCTGAGAGCATCAAGGGGGCTACCTGGTTGGCACAGTAAAATGATCCATTAATGAGGATGTTGGTTACCCGGTGCCAATCGGTCAGGTCGGTCATCGGAAAAGGCGTCTGGCGCCAGAGAGAGGCGCTGTTAACCAGGATGTCAACCCCACCGAGTTCGGCTACGGCTTTATCCACCATTTGCTGGACCTGCTGCTGGTCGCTGATATCTGCCTGGACGGCCAGGGCACGGACGCCAAACCCCTCTGCTTCCGCGCAGGTTTCTAGAGCTTCCTCCCCGGAGGTATGATAATTCACCACCACGTCCGCACCGGACCGTGCCAGGGCGAGGGTGATCTCCCTGCCCACCCGGACTGCTCCACCGGTAACCAGAGCAACCTTGGATTGTGTCTTCACGGCTTCCTCCCTGTTAGATCTCTACGGATGCGCGTTTGAACAAATCCGCGCAGGTCCTGCGGGCTCTCTCCAGTAAAGCGTTTTCATCCAGGACCAGGATTTCCTTGTCCCGCATAAGAATCTTTCCATCCACGATCATAGTGTCAACATCCCGGGCACTGAGGTTATATACAATGGCAGAAAGAACCCGGTGAACAGGCATGGCCAGGGGAGAATTGAGGTCAACCAGGATCAAATCTGCCTTCTTCCCTGGCTCCAGGGAGCCAATGTGATCCGGCTCCCCGTACGCTGCAGCGCCCCCCCTGCAGGCCATCCAGACCACATCCTCCGGGAGGAGAGCCTGGGCATTCAAGGTGCTGACTTTTTGGAGCAGCGCCGTGGTTTTCAGGGTTTCCAGCATATCCTGGTTGTTGTTGCTTCCGGGCCCATCCGTCGCCAGGGCAATCCGAATTCCCTTTTTGCGCATCTCGGAAACCCGCGCAGCCCCGGAGGCCAGGTACATATTGCTGACCGGGCAGTGCACGATCACCGCATCTGCTTCTGCGACCAGGTCAATTTCGTGATCTTCCAACCAGACACTGTGCACCAGCTGGAAATCCGGCCCTAAAATCCCCAGCTCTGCCAGCCAATCTATGTGCCGGTTCCCCCGTTTTTCTAAATTGATGTCAATTTCTTCCTGGGTTTCAGCGACGTGGATGTGCGTTCCAGCCCCCCAGCGTTTGCTGAGCTCGTAGGACCGGAGCATCGTTTCATCCGTACAGCCCCAGGGAATCAGCGGGGCAAATTCAACCTTGGTGCGCCCATTCCCATTCACCTCCCAGCGTTCATGGAGCCGGGTGGTTTCCGAGATGATCCGCTCGGCCGGTTCCATCAGACTGGGATGATAATCAATATCTGCCCAGCCCCGGGCCAGCTTGAAGCGAAGTCCGGTCTCATCGGCTGCGCGGCAGATCCCATCATCATTGCCGGGTTCTGTATGAATGTATTGATGATCCACGACGGTGGTTGCCCCACCCCGGATATTTTCCACGAACCCTAACAAACCCGATACATAGGCATCCTCTTCCGTCATCGCCCGGGCAACCGGCCAAATAGCTGTTTCCAGCCAGGACAGCAGGGGTTTATCATCGGCCAAACCCCGCAGGAATGTTTGGAAGAGGTGGGTGTGGGCATTGACCATCCCGGGCATGACAGCCATCATAGAAGCGTCAATACGCGTATCCGCTTTTTTCTGGGCCCGGGAAGGCCCCCCTGCCCCAACCTCGAGAATCAGGTCATCCTCGATAAATACAAACCCGGCCGGATGTACTTGATGCTTATCATTGACCGTGACAACTGCGCCATTTTCAATCAGGATCGTTCCCATATTTCCTACCTCAAATTCTTGAGTTATTGAAGTATCTTTAACCTGCCGTCCAGGCAGATCCTGTTTTCCGGGATCCCTCCCTGCTCTTGAATGTGGGAGATGATCTCATGCCGCAGGATGGATTTGGTATCTTGAGACGGAAAAGTCTCCAGCATAAACCTCCCTTCGCCCAGTTTTTCTTCCCAGGCAAAGGAGAGTTTCCGCGTGAAGCAGGTTGTGGCGGCTGTAAACTCCCGTGCAGAAAGCTCTTTGACAGGAATCCCCTCGAAGGTCACCTCCTGGATTTGATTTTTTTCCGGGGAGGAACCGGCCTTGATGGTGTAGCGGATCTGCCTGCTGAATTGTAAGAATCCCCGGTGAGCAGGATGATGAGGGGGTTCTCCAATCCGCCTCGCGTTATCCTCCAGCAAAGCCAGCAGCTGCTCCATTGTGAAGGTATAGAGACAAACCGTGTCGGCATACGGCATGATCCTGAAGCAATCCTGATAGGTGATGGACTGCTGACAGGACAGCCCGCACTGGATGGCTGAGCCGTCCAGCATCACAAAATCTAGCTCAATACCCCGCTGGCGCAGCTGGTCATAGAGGGCATCCGTGACGAAATTAGCCAGCACAAATTCCCCGGAGGAAAACTTCCGCTGGACTTCAGCCGCAGAAAACTCAAGCGCCCCCTCCACCCTGCCCAGAAACTGACCTTTTTTTGTCTCCCCCCAGGCTACCAGGGCCTGGATCTGCCGCTCTCGAAAGGCCAGGTCTTCAGAGCAGCCTGCTGCCGGGATCAAGCGGACATGCTTGACAGCAGCATTTCCCTGGTTGACTGCCAGATCAACCTGGCCGATGAATTCCCCCCGGTTCCCAGCCTGCACAATCGGGATGCCGTTGATAAGGTTTTCTGGTTCAAATCCATCAGGATTGAGAATGCTGTGCGTGTGTCCGCCGATGATCAAATCAACGCTGCCGGTCTTGAGGCTGCTGGCCAATTTCACATCCCCCGAATCCGCCATTGGCACAGCAGCATCCTCCAGGGAGTACCCCAGATGGCTGAGGATCACCAGCAGATCACAGAATGGATCCAGCAGCGAAACCAGCTTTGCTGCCACCGGGATCGGATTGACGATCCTTCCCACCTGAGGGTCCAGGCGGGCTTCTGCCCTGGTAACCAGGCCGATCAGGCCGATCCGCAGCCCCTTTCGAACCAGCACCGCAGCAGGATGGATGCAGGCGGGAACCGCAGGGGAAAATTCAATGTTGGCTGCAAGAACAGGAAAGGCAGCATTTTCCTGGATCCCCCGGCAGAGGGCGTCCAGCCCATGATCAAAATCATGGTTGCCTAACCCAACGGCGTCAAACTGCAGGGCAGAATAGAGCTGATAAACAGCATGGGTGGGGAGCTGGCTGTCAAGCTCCACCATCAGCTCATCAAAAATCGATCCGGCTAATTCATCCCCCGTCGAAAGGCTCAGCAAATCCTGGTGAGGAACAGAGCAGAACTCTTCCCTGGTGCTGTGTATCAGATCTGCCAGCCGGGAAAGACAGGAGACATCGGAAGCTTCAGCCGGGATTTCCGTGATCTGGCCATGCAGATCGTTTATATGAAAGATCCGCAGCAAAAATCTCTCCAGGATGGAGGGGTCTGCCTGGGGATAATCGCAGTCCGGGGAGATCTCTATAGCATCAGCGGATGCTGAGACAGCATTGCCCTGCAGCAAGAAATCCTGCCCGGAGTGTTTGTGGCGGGGAGTGGAAGGGACTGCAGATAACCGCAGCTTCCCGGATGGTACCGCAATGCTCATTATCCTTTAACCGCGCCTTCAACCATTGCTTTGAAGAACGTCCTGCGAGTGAACATAAACAGGACAACCATCGGCGTTGCAATAATGATGCAGGCGGCTGCGAGCACCTGCAAATTGATGATGTTCTGGGATAAAAAGTCATACAGGCCAAACAGCGCGGGTTTAAACTCATTTTCGGGAACCAGCAGGAAGGCCACGATAAACTCGTTCCAAACCCCCACAAAAGTGAGCAGGAAGATGGAGACGATCCCAGGGATCGCCAGGGGGATGGTAACCCGGAACAGCGCACCCATCCGGCTGGCCCCCTCAATCAGGGCAGATTCCTCCAGCTCAACAGGAATCGCGTCAAAGAATCCCTTCATGATCCAGACGCTGATGGGCAGGAAAAACCCCAGATACACAAAAATCAAGTACAACCGCTCATCATAGAAGGCCAGGTTTTTCCGGAGCGTGATCCCCATCTGGTAAATTGCCAGCAGATTTGTCAGCAGCGGCACCCCGGTGATGGAGTAGATGGCTACCAGCAGGGCCCGAGATCCTTTAAATTTGAACCGCGAAAAAGCATATCCAGAAAAGCTGGCCAGCAGCGAGACTAAAAGCGAGGTCCCGGTAGCGTATAGAATCGTGTTGGGCAGATAGATCCGGAGCATGTTGCCCATCAGGCGAAACCCCAGCAGGGCTTCCTCGGAGACTTCAAAGCCAAAAACCCGCCGGTACCCTTCGGTCGCCCAGCGGCAGGCGGTGAGGCTGAACCGGGTCTGGGGGGTATCGCAGGGGAACAGAATGGGGGGTTTGCGGATCACATCCGCCTGCTCTTTAAATGAGATGATGATCGTGGTCCCGATTGGGATCATGGCGATAAATACAATTAATGCCAAGACAAGGTTGACCACCCTGCTGACCACTGCCCGGCGCGACCAATCTGTGATGCTTGACATATCAGATCCTCCTTTCCGTGACCCGGGTCACTCTCAGAACACCCATAATCAACAGCCAGTTGACAATCGCAATCAGGATCGCTAAGGCTGCGGCCTGTCCGAAATCCAGGCGCGCCCACCCCAGCGTGTAGAGCAGGTAGCTCAACACGTAGGTCGTGGTTCCCGGACCCCCATTGGTTAAGCTGAAGACCATCCCGACCCCGTTCATCCCCCCCAGGATGAGGTTGAAAAGGGCAACCACCATCGCGGGCATGATCAGGGGGACGGTGATGAAGCGGTACAGCTGCAGGCCGCTGGCCCCATCGATCAGCGCGCTCTCGACCACCTCCCGGGGTATCGTTTGGAGAGCAGCCAGGATCAGCAGGGTCACAAAGGGCAACGCCCGCCAGCAGGAGGCCAGGATCAGATAAACCATGGCCGGGGAAGGCGGGAACGGGAAATCTCCTATCAGGGGTGGAGGCCGATTGGCTGTCAGCACAGACAATCCATCAGGCGGGAAGAGATTAGGATTGCCGAGGATATTATTGAGCACACCATACTCCGGGACCACCAGCAGCCGGAATACCAGTCCGGCTATGATGTCTGCAATGATCCAGGGAATGAAAAGCAGGGTGATATAAAACCCTGAAAAAGTTTTGTTTTCTTTCAGCAGCATGGCGACTAAAAAGCCCAGGCCCAGTGTTACAGTGGTGTACCCGACCAGAAAAACGATCGTATGTCCAATGCTTTCGGTAAACAATCCCTTGTTGACCAGCAGCCGGAAATTATTCGTGCCGACATAGGACCAGCCTTCCGGGGTGCGCTTATGAAAACTCAGCCAGCCAGTATAGAAAGCTGGATAGAACTGAACAATTGCTAACACAATCAAAGTGGGAAGAATCAACCAGAAGGGGGTCAGTTTTCGAAACCACAACCGGAATGATTCCATGCGGGCAGAGGCAGTCATGGAGGAATCCCTCGTCTCAGTCATTTAACCGATCACCAGGTTTGATATTTTAATCTTCAGAAAGGCGGGATGACAGGGAATCATTCCCCTGTCATCCCGCATGAAACTAGAAAGGTTTTGATCCAAAAGCCGATAGATTGCTACTCAGAAGCAGAGTTGTATTCTTCTTCTGCCGCAGAGAGTTCCGCAACAATATCTGCTGTGGGATCTTCCTTGACGACTTTGTAAACAGCGTTCATGATCAGCTCTTTTGCTTCGCCTCGGCGCTCCAGGGAGCCGTACCAAGGAGTACAAACGCTGTTATCCAGCGCTTCCGCTGCTTCCTGATAGAACGCTGTGCTGAACTCGGGGGCATCAAACAGCTCGGTGTTTGCCGGGGTTCCTGCTCCGGGGCCGGTCACAAAATCAACATCCTGCTCAGGTTCCATCAGCCAATTGATGAAGTCATGAGCCGCTTCCACATTTTCGGCACCTACCGGGATTGCCAGACCCTGGATATCCGTTCCACAGCCAGGGGTCTTGCCCTCGGGGGCAAACATCTCAGAGAGGACGACATCGCCCGCCTCAATCGCATCAAGCATGTCTTCCGCGCTGCCCTTGCTGTATTCTGTGCCGTCAGGTGCTGTCAGCGGGTTGATGTAGCGGTATCCAAACAGGCCGGTGGGGATGGAGGCAGCCGAGGCATCCTTAAAGGAGTCCTCTTCCAGGAATCCGCCAGCAAAAACGGTTTCCGGATTGTAGCCTGCCTGGGTTGTTTCACGGAGGAATTCAATGGCAGCGACTGTTTCCGGTGAGGTCAGGTAGAGGTTGCCCTCTCCATCGTCATAGGTGCCGCCAAAGGAAGCAACCAGGGACCAAAGCATCCGGGTTGCCCCGTCACCGCCAAAGTCGGTGGAACCAAAGTAGGTCCAGGCATACACACCCTCTTCCTTGAGTCTCTCGGCTTCTGCCTTGAACTCTTCAGGGGTGTCCGGGTATCCATCGGGGAAGTAGTCACTCCAGACATAAACAAGGTGAGGGCGGACTGCAAATGGAATGCAGAACAGCTGTCCATCATCGGAGGTGCAGGTTTCCATAGCACCTTTGTCCATGTCATCATACCAATCCTGCTGCTGGGCCCATTCACTCAGGTCCTGAACTGCGCCTCGGCGAACAACCAAGTTCAGTTCAGAACTGCCCATCTCAATGATATCGGGAACCGTATTGCCGGCGATCACTGCCGCGACCAGCTCCTGGTACATGGTGTCGAAAGCCTTGGGCCGGTTGACCCATTCCCATTTCCCGTCAAATTCCTCATTGAACATGGGGATCGTTTTCCGGAGATACTCATTTCCGACGCGCTCATCGCTCGCCGGATCCTCGTTGGTCTCATCATACTGGAACCAGGTCAGGAACTCTTCTTCGGTGTCCTCTGATACTGCCATGGCATCTTCCAGGGCAGCCTGCGCTTCTGCAAGCGCCTCCTCAGCTGCTGCCAGTTCCTCTTCACTTACAGCATCTTCTGCAACAGCCTCTGCTTCTGCCAGGGCCGCTTCGAGCTCAGCAATCGCATCGGATTGATCGGCCCCACAGGCTGTTAATGTCACCGCCAGCAGGAAAACAACCAGCATGGCTAGTATCGTTTTAATCTTCGTGTTCATTCATACACTCCTTAGGATATTTCAAGTTAAGAATGGTAGAGAAAGAATGTTTGTATTTTGCAGCCTCACCTCCTTTACGAGCTGGGTCGTCCTGGAAATCTAATCAAAAACATGCTCGTGCTGACTGGCTCGCTGGTTTAAATGAATCAATTCCTCCAGGAAAATCTTTCTGCAGATCTTCCCTGGCACACCACTGACTGGGACGGACTGGGTACAGCTGTCATACATTCCAGATGGAGCTGATTGTTTAATTGTTTTCGAAAGTGGATGGTTGGAGTCCATGCAATCAATCAATTTTATAGAAATCCACTCTAAGCGGGCTTCTGGTTATAGGGTACAATACTATTGACCAAGCGTCAAGTGTGACTTATCTCATATCTTTATTGTTAACTTATACTTAACACTTTACCCCTAATAATCTCTCCTGGAGAGCATCCCCGGATGACAGCAGATTTTCTTCTTTCCCTGGATATCGGGACCACAGTCGCAAAAGCCGCGGTGTTTGACCCCGCAGGACGGGAAGCAGCCCTTGCCGAGCGCACCCTCCCGCTGCTCTCCCCTTTCCCGGGTGCGGCAGAACTGGACCCGGATGACGTCTGGAATAATGTCCTCGAGGTGATCAGGGAGGTCCGGGCAGGACTGGAAAAGGCAGCAAAAATCGGAGCCGCGGTATTATCCACCCAGGGCGGATCATTGATTCCGGTCAATAAGAAGGGGTCCCCTACCTACAACCTGATCACCTGGCTGGATCAGCGGGGATCCCCGACAATCCAGACCTGGAGAAAAGAAGGAAAACTGGCATGGATCCGGGCAATCAGCGGCTGGTCTCCCCAACCGGGTTTACCCCTGGCGGTCATCCCGGCTTGGGGAAAAGTTAATCCGGATTTATTCCAGGCGACCCACCGCTTCTTGTCCCTGAACGATTTTTTGACCTTCCGCCTCACCGGCAACTACTGCACAAATCCATCCATGGCCGGGGAGATGCTGCTTGTGGATCGATCCACAGGAGAGTACAGCGAGGATCTCTGCCAGCTTGCCGGGATTCATCCATCCAGCCTCTCCCCGATCCTGCCCTCCACCGCCCGCTGCGGAGAAATCCATCAGGAGATCTGCCGCCTCACCGGCCTGGAGCCGGGCACCCCGCTGATCAACGGCGGCCAGGATCATGCCTGTGAAGCACTCGCCCTGGGTTTGCTGGAACCGGGAGATTTCTGGTTGGCCTGCGGGACTGCCTGGGTGCTGAACGGGGTTGTGGACCAGCCTGATCTGGATTCCATCCCTCCCCAGATGGATCTGAACCCCCATGTGGTCCCGGACCGCTGGATCGCCTCGGAATTCCTGGGGGGCATCGGGGCTGGGTTGGAATGGCTTCTCACTCGATGTTTGCCCTCTCCAATGGAAAGGGATCCATCCCAGCAAACAAGCGCCTATGAGGCTCTCAATCAGGCTGCCGCAGCTGTGCCTCCCGGCAGCCGGGGGCTGGTAGCTTTCCCGATCCACGGACCTCCCTCATCAGGGCTCTCCTCGGGGAGCTTCTGGGGGCTTCGTTTTGATCATACCCGGGGAGAATTGGCTCGATCTGTGATGGAGAGCGGTGCTTTTGAGCTGCGAAAAGCAATCGAGGAAATCCAGGCATTCGGGTTCGAGGTGGAAAGATTCTGGATGCTTGGAGGGGCTGCCAGGAGCCCGATCTGGCCCCAGATCCTCGCGGATGTTTGCCAGGTCCCTGTCAATCTTACCCGGTATACTCACGGTCCAGCGCTGGGAGGAGCCCTGCTTGCAGGCACTGCCCTGGAAAACCCGGCCAGACCACCAGCAGGGATCAAGGCAGCCACCATCCATCCCCAGCCTTCCAGCACAGCTGCCTACCAGGAAACCTACCGGGTTTACCAACAGCTGAAAGCACAGCAGCAAGGATGAACATGTCAAACCCACTCTCCGAGATCGATTCGTTTTTGTTCGACCTGGACGGCACCTTGCTGATCGGGGACATCCTGACTGAAGGGGTAAAGCGATTATTTTCCTTCCTGCATGAAAAAAATTTCTCCAGCCTGGTCCTGACCAACAACACCACCCGTTCACCCCATGCCTACCATCAGCGCATCACCAGTCTGGGGGTTAAAATTCCCCCTGACCGGATCCTGACCGCAGCTGGCGCTACCGCATCCTATCTTAAAACCCATCTTTCCCCGCAAGCCCCCCTGTATGTCATCGGGGAAAGTGCCCTGATTTCTGTCCTACAAGAGGCAGGGTTTCAAATACTGCCTGACCCTCATCACCCTGTCGAAGCCGTGGTTGTGGGCGGGGATCGCCAGCTGACCTACCAGAAGCTGAAAGACGCCTGCCTGCTTATCCAGCAGGGCGCCCAGCTGATTGGCACAAACCCCGATGTCGTCTATCCTGCCCGGGAAGGATTGGTTCCGGAGGCCGGGACGACCCTGGCGGCGCTGCAGGCAGCCACGGGGAAAAACCCCCTGATCATCGGAAAACCTGAGAAATATCTTTTCGAGATTGCCGTCGAACGGTTGGGGTCAACCCCCTCCCGCACTGCCATTGTGGGAGATCGGTTGGATACGGATATCCTGGGGGGCAAGCGCGCCGGCCTGACCACCGTGCTTGTTACCACCGGGGTGGATACAATGGAGTCCATCCCCGAAAAGGCCATCGATCCGGACCTGGTGATTGACAATCTTGAGGAACTTCTTGAATATATCGCAGAAAAATAAACAGGAGCAGCACCATGAAAAAGCTGAGATTGAATCATATTTTTTCGCCTGAAGGTCGCACGTTAATCGTTGCTATGGAGCATGCAGCAATTTTTGGTCCGGGGAAAGGGACTGAAAAGCCCGCCGAGACCATCCAGCAGGTGGTCGCGGGCGGGGCCAACGCAGTCATGGCCTCTTTCGGGATTATTGCCCAGTTCATGGAGGAACTTGCCCGGGTGGGAGTAATTCTGCGTTCCGATGGTGCGCCAACTGTGATCGGCCCCGATCTGCCCGCACCCACCTGGTTTGACGTGGAAGATGCCCTGCGTTTGGGTGTTGATGGACTCTGCGTCTCCGCATTTCCCGGACACCACAGTGAGCAGGCCAGCCTGGCAAATCTGACCAGAATCACCCGGGAAGCCTATCACTGGAACCTGGTCGTGCAGGCAGAAATGGTTCCTGGGGGAATGACGGCAGATCCCGAAAAAAGAACCCTCAAGGATGTTGCCCTGGCAGCCCGCCTGGGTTGTGAGCTGGGAGCGGATTGGGTCAAAGTTCCCTACGTGGAAGGATTTGAGACAGTCGTCCGCGGGTGCTATAAGCCGGTTGTTATCCTGGGCGGGTCAAAACGGGACAGCACCCGGGAAGTCTTCCAGGAGGTCCGGGCCGCCCTGGATGCGGGCGCTGCGGGTGTGACCATGGGCCGGAATATCTGGCAGTCGGAGGATCCCCTGGCGATGACCCGGGCCCTCTCAGCCCTCATCCATGAGGATGCAAGTGTCCCCCAGGCAATGAAGCTCTGGGGACGGGATTGAGAGGTCCAGGAAAAATGTTCTCCATTGGAGCTGACCCGCAGTGACCCTTTACCCTTTCCGGAGTGGAGGTGATTGCATGAACACAAAGAAATTGGCTGTTCTGGTTTCCCATACCCACTGGGATCGGGCCTGGTATCTTCCCTACCAGACCTACCGGCTGGCCCTGGTCAGGTTGATAGATCAGCTGCTGGATCTTTTCGGGAACCCAAATCGTTTCCCCAATTTCATGCTGGACGGGCAGATGCTTCCAATCCTGGATTATCTGGAGAACCGCCCGGAAAAACGTCAGGAGCTGATCAAGCTTGTCGAAAGCGGACGGCTCACCATCGGGCCGTGGTTCTGCCTGGCAGATGAATACCTGGTCAGTCCGGAAGCCCTGGTCCGGAATTTATTGTACGGCATCCAGCTGGGAGATCAATACGGCGGCGCTGCCAGGATTGGCTATGTCCCCGACAGCTTCGGCCACATCAACCAGCTGCCCCAGATACTGCAGGGATTTGGAATCGATTCTGCCTTATTCTGGAGGGGAATGGGGGATGAAGCGAAAAGTCTGGGGGATGAATTTTTCTGGTTGGCACCAGAGGGGACAGCCGTCCTGGCCGTTCATCTCCGGAAAGGTTATTTTAATGTCTCCAACCTGGGATACCCCAACCGGTTCGGGGTTCCAGACCCGGCTGCATTTGACCTTGACCGCGCGGTCAACCAGCTGGTTGATACCGCAAAAGACCTGCTGAGCACAAGTAAATCCGGCGCGGTGCTGTTGATGAACGGGTTTGATCATGCCCCGGTACAGCTGAACCTCCCCGAAATCATCCAGGAGGCAAATTTCTCCCAGGAAGCGATCCACTTCGAGCACAGCAGCATCCTGGAATTCCTGGAGCGAGTTCGCAAGAGACAATCTGAAGACCTGCCAGAATACCGGGGTGAATTCAACCGCTCCCGCTATGCCTTCGGATTGCAGGGTGTGTATTCCTCACGGATGTACCTTCAGCAGGCCAACCACCATGCCCAACTTTCTCTGGAGCAGTTTGCCGAGCCCTTGAGCAGCTGGAGCTGGTTGACCGGTCACCCCTACCCTACAGAATTCCTCCACCTGGCCTGGACTAAACTGCTTCAGAATCATCCCCACGATGATATTTGCGGCTGCAGCACTGACCCGGTACACCAGGAAAACATGGTTCGGTTCCAGCAGGTGCGGCAGATTACTGACCCCCTTGTGGAAGCGGGGATGCACGCGCTGGCAAACCGGATCCAGCCTGATGACACCAACCAGGTCAGGTTTTTCCTTTACAACCCGCTGCCTTTCCCCAGAACAGAGACCCTGGTGCTCGATTTGTATGTGGCGCAGGAGAGTCCGCTGCCGGAGGTTTTTCACCTGGTGGATCCAGAGGAAAATCCCCTCCAGATGCAGATCCTCGATGTGGACGAGGTCTATCTGCATCGTGTCAACCAGAGCCGGCCCTACCAGCACATCCGGGCAGCGGTTTTTCTTGAGGAACTTCCCGGCTGCGGTTACAGGGTCCTGACCGCAAAACCTGGTCCTGCTGCCCTCCCGGTCTCCACTCCTTTGCAGGCCACCCTCCAGGAGAATGGGATGGAAAATCAGCATCTGCAGGTGGCCATCCAACCCGATGGGACCCTGGATATCCTGGAGAAAAAAACGGGCAAACTCTACACCGGCTTGCTTTCATTTGAGGATCAGGCCGATATCGGGGATGAATATGATTTTTCCCCTTCTCCGCAGCCGGCCAAATTCAGCACCCGCAATCATCCTGCTCAGATCACAAAAATTACTGAAGGGCCGCTGCTGATCAGCTACCAAATCCAGCATGACTTTGCAATCCCGGCATCCATTGACCCGGATCGCCAGCGCCGAAGCAGCCAGCTTCAGGTCTGCAAGCTGACCACCCGGGTGACACTCCGAAAAGGCACCCCGCATCTGGAGATTCAGACTATCTTTGAGAATCATGCCCGGGATCACCGCCTGCGGGTCCTCTTCCCCACCAGCATCCAAACGGACCAGGTCTATTCAGAAGGCCATTTCTGGGTCAATGAGCGTTCCATCGACCGCCCAGAAGGCGAGGATTGGGACCAGCCCCCGGCCCCCACCCGGCACCAGCGGTCCTTTGTAGACCTCACAGATGGGTCAGCTGGGCTGGCAATCTTCAACCGGGGGCTCCCGGAATATGAGGTTCTCCAGCAAGCGGGTGGCAATACGATCGCCCTCACGCTGCTGCGCGCGGTGAACCGTCTTTCGCGCGGGGACCTGAGCACCCGACCAGGGGGCCATGCTGGCCCGCCTGAGGTTGCCACACCGGATGCCCAGTGCCTTGGGGAACATGTCTTTGAGTATGCGATTGCCCCCCATGCCGGGAATTGGCTGCAGGTATATCCAGCGGCAGCCTGCTATCAATCCTCAGCAATCGCCTTGAAAAGCACGCTCGAGGATCGGCTTTCCCCGGATGCGGCACCCTATCAGCCAGATCCGCCGCAAGAAAGGAACCTGGATTCCTATCTTCCCCAAGAACTCTCATTTCTCTCCTTGGAGCCGGATCTGTTGGGGCTGAGCGCGGTGAAGAAAGCCGAAAACAGCGAGACCCTCATCCTCCGGTTGTACAACCCCTCCAACCAGACCCGCCAGGCTTGCCTCAGATTTGGATTTCCTCTCCTGTCTGCGGAGGAAACCACCCTCAATGAGGAGCCTATCCAGCCCATTCCCGTCCAGGGAGACCGGGAGCTTACCTTTCCCCTGGATGGAGGGGAAATAAAAACCATCGCGGTTCAGATTTCCCGGGAGCAAACCAACCCGGAGAACCGGACCCAACCCGGGCAGGTGCAGCCATGACCTATCAGCTGGTATTCACAACTGACCGGGGAGAATGGCACCAAATGACCGCCGAAAGATCGGCCCCTGCCGGGATTGAAGTCAGCATGCTCCGCACCCCGGACCGGGAGACGCTGCATACCGAACTTGCGAGGGCTGATTTCTGGATCTCAGAACGAGCCGGATCGATCACAGCGGAGATGATCAGGCAGGCACCGAGCCTGAAACTGATCCAGCGCCTGGGTTCCCAGTACCACGATATTGATCTCCAGGCAGCCAGGGATGCAGGCGTTGCGGTCTGCTATCTCCCCATTCACGGGGTCATCCTGGTCGCTGAGCATGCGGTGATGCAGATGCTGGCCGTGGCCAAAAAGATCCGGGAAGCAGAAAGGATCCTCCTAGAAGCCAGCCCGCAGTGGGGGAAAAGCCAACCCACAGACGAAGATACATTTCACTACAACTGGTCCGGGATGAACGGGGTGCGGCAGCTCTGGAAAAAAACGGTCGGTATCCTGGGCTTTGGGGAAATAGGCCTGGAGCTGGCCCGCCTCCTGCAGGGATGGGAATGTCAGGTCCTCTACTACAAACGAAATAAACTGCCTGCCCACGTTGAATCCCAGCTTGCAGTGGAATACCAGAAGTCTGAAGCCATCTTTCCGCAGGCTGATTACCTGGTAAATTTGCTGCCTTACTCTCCCGCCACAAAAAACTACTTCAACGACCAGGTGCTCTCGCAGTTCAAACCCGGATCGATCCTGATCAGCTGCGGAAGCGGCGGTACGATCGATGAACAGGCGCTCGTAGACGCCATCCGGTCTGAAAAGTTGGCAGGCGCTGCCCTGGATACCTTTACCGAGGAGCCTCTACCCGCAGACAGCCTCCTGATCCGCGCTGCGCAGGAGGGTGCCAATCTTCTCCTCACGCCGCATATCGCCGCCGGCACCCGGGACTGGACGGGTGAGCTGCCTGACCGCCGGGGCGATTACCGCAATATCATCCATTTCATCAACAAGGAACCGTTAGAATATCAACTCGTCTAAGCAGAGATCCCAATGGCAATGGAAATCCAATTTTCCGAGCAGGACTGGGAGCGAATCCAGAAGGAATGGACAGCCTGGTGGCACCAGGATATCGACCGGGCGATGGTCGTTTTTGACCTGACTGAAGAAAATCGCATCCCATTCATCCCCCAGGTATCCGGGTGGGACGAGGAAACCGGTCAATTTCCGATTGACCCCATTCTGGATTACTATCAATCCTGGTTATGCCGCGATCGATATTACGGGGATTCATTTCCCCGCTGGTGGTTGAATTTTGGCGCGGGAACAGCCGCTGCATTTCTGGGGGCTGCCGTTGACGTCGATGAGAACACAATCTGGTTTCATCCCCCCGTTGAGATGGACTGGGAGATTTTATCCCGTCCGCAGGATCCGGATAATTTTTGGTGGCGCTGGGTCACCTCCCTGACGGAAGCGGCTGCCTCGCGCTGGGGGAAGGCAGTCAACCTTTCAAAAACAGACCTGGGAGGAAATCTGGATATCCTCGCTTCCCTGCGGGGGGCCCAGGTCCTGCTGCTGGATCTTGCCATCGCTCCCGATCAGGTCCTGGAATGGGTGAAAAAAATCACCAGCCGCTGGTGGGAGTACTTTCAACACCTGGACCGGATCACCTCCCGGTCCGCTCCCGGGTGCACCTGCTGGGCCCCAATGTGGTGTCCCGGGCAGTATTACATGCTGCAGTCAGACCTCTCATACATGATTTCCCCGCAAATGTTTGTCCAGTACGTGATGCCGGATCTGGAAACGCTCTGTCGTAAGCTGGAATACAGCTTCTATCACCTGGATGGGAAAGGCCAGCTGAACCACCTGGAGTTTCTGCTCAACATGCCGGCCCTGGATGGGGTGCAATGGGTCCCCGGGGCAGGTGCCCCATCCGCGGAAGAATGGCTGGATGTGCTGTACCGCATCCGCGCTGCGGGAAAGCTCTGCCAGGTGTATGTGGATGCAGCCGGGGCAGTAAAAATCGCCCGGGAACTGGGACCCAAAGGGTTTACATTGATGGTCAGCCCGCCGCCGCCGGAGGAAGAAATTCCCGGATTCTTAGCAGAGCTGCGGGCATTTGCCCCAGGAAAATTTCACGGATAAGGCTATGGAAGAAAAGATCAGATTTCCAAATGATTTCATCTGGGGAACCGCTACCTCCGCGTATCAAATTGAAGGAGGCTGGAAAGCTGAGGGAAAAGGGGAGTCCATCTGGGACCGTTTCAGCCATACACCGGGAAAGATCCTCAACGGGGATACCGGGGACCTGGCCTGCGACCATTATCACCGCTGGAAGGAGGATCTTGAGCTGCTTGCCTTCCTGGGAGTTGGCGCCTACCGTTTCTCTGTCTCCTGGCCCCGCATCCTCCCGGAAGGAATCGGGGAGGTGAATCCCGCCGGATTGGATTTTTACAGCCGGATGGTCGATCACCTGCTGGCTGCCGGCATCACCCCCTTCCTGACCCTGAACCACTGGGATCTCCCCCAGGCGCTGGAGGAACGGGGAGGGTGGCCGAGCCGGATCTCCACTGCGGCGTTCAGGGAGTATGCTGATGCCGTATCCCGCCACCTGGGGGATCGGGTAAAACACTGGATCACACACAATGAGCCCTGGGTCATCGCCTTTCTGGGCTATCAATCCGGTGTCTTTGCCCCCGGGAAGCAATCCTGGGAGGATGCCCTGCGGGCTGCCCATCATCTTCTGGTATCCCATGGGGAAGCAGTTCCCATTATCCGGGAAAACAGCCGGGGCTGCGAAGTCGGCATCACCCTCAACCTCACGGATGTTCAACCCGCCTCCTCCAGGGAGCCAGACCAGCAAGCAGCAGGCCGCCTCGACGGCCATGTGAACCGCTGGTTTCTGGATCCGCTTTACAGGAAACACTATCCAGAGGATATGCTTGCCTGCTATCGCAAGCTGGGATATTTACCGGCAGAGTTTGGTGACCTGGTTCAGGAAGGCGATCTTGAGGCCGCAGCGCTGAAAACAGACTTTCTGGGAGTTAATTATTACACCCGGGCAGTGGTCTCAGATACAGATCCCCCGGGGAGGATTCCCTCAATTGATTCGTTTAAGGAGGGAACCCCCCGGACGGATACAGGCTGGGAGATTTATCCAGAAGGCCTGGTGAATGTGCTCTGCCGGCTCCATGAGGAGTACAAGATTCCAAAGATTTACATCACGGAAAACGGAGCCAGCTTTGATGACTCCCCGGATCAGGAGGGCCGCATCCGGGATGCCCGAAGGATCGCCTATCTTCACAGACATTTCTGCTCCGCCGGAAAATCCATCCAGCAAGGAGTGCCCCTGGCAGGGTATTTTGTCTGGTCGCTGCTGGATAATTTTGAATGGGCCAGCGGCTACAGCCAGCGATTTGGCCTGGTCTGGGTCGATTTCACAACCCTGGAAAGGACACCCAAAGACAGCGCAGTGTGGATGAAAAATATCACCGCCAAAAACAGCCTGGTCTGTCCACCCGGGTCGCTAGAATTTATATCGGAGGGATAGATACTTCAGGAGAAGAAAATGAATTCCAGAGAACGAGTATTAACCGCCCTTAATCACCAGGAGCCTGACCGGGTCCCCCTGGATCTGGGCGCGACGGTTGTGACCGGGATCCACATCCAGGCCTACCACAGGCTCCGGGAGCACCTTCAGCTGCCCCGGCGGGAGCCTGTGCTGGACCATCTCTACCAGCAGCTGGCAAAAGTGGATGATGATCTCCTGGATCAGCTGCAGGTAGATGTTCGCAGTATCTCCGCGCATGCGCCCCGCCAGCAGGCTGAGCTCATCCAGACCAGCGAGGATGGTGAATATTTTCAGTACTATGATGAGTTTGGGGTTGGCTGGCAGATGCCCACCGACGGGGGAATGTATTACGACATGTTCGATCATCCCCTGAGCGGGGAGATCAGCGCTGAGCAGATCGCGGCCTACGCTCTGCCGGACCCGACAGATCCCCGCCGTTTTATCGGGCTGCGGGAGTCCGCCAAAAAGATCCTCCGGGAGGAAAACAGGGCGCTCACCGTGGGGAATATGTGCTCCGGGATTTTTGAGCTGATGATGTACACCCGAGGATATTATGACGGCTACCTCAGCTGGGGGGACCATCAACCGACAACCAGGCAGCTTCTCCATCGATTTGTTGACCTGCAGCTGGCTTACTGGGATGCTGTGTTTTCCGCGCTGGAGGGGATCCCGATTGATGTGGTGGAGATGTCAGATGACCTGGCCGGTCAATCTAGCATGCTGATCTCCCCAGAATCTTACCGCCGCATCCTGAAACCGCTCCACAAGGAAATGTTTGATTTCATTCATAAAAGAACCGAGGCCAGGATCTTTTTTCACTCCTGCGGCGCAGTCCGTCCAGTCATTCCTGATCTGATCGAGATCGGGGTGGACATTCTCAACCCGGTTCAGGTCAATGCCAGCGGGATGGAAACTGCCCGGCTGAAGAAGGATTTTGGCAGCGAACTGGTCTTCTGGGGTGGCGGGGTCGATACCCAGAATGCCTTTGATGACCGGGCTGCCCCGGCAGAGGTCCGGGAGGAAGTGCGCAGGCGCCTGGACGACCTTATGCCCGGCGGTGGGTTTATCTTCACCCCGGTTCACAACATCCAGGGCAACGTTCCCCCGGAAAACATCCTGGCGATGTGGGAAACGCTTCAAGAACACGGCCGGTATTGACCGGGTCGACGGGATTCGCTGAGCCCGGTTTATCCGAGCTGATGGAAGATCGGATGCAGGGCTGGATACAGCTCTTTGTAGATCTGGTAGCGCTCCTGGTAGATTTCCGTATCGGGCCCGGGAGGGATCTGGTCGACGGGTTTGATGATCGCCTGGCAGGCTTCCTCCCCGGATTGATAGGCACCCGCCCCCACGGCAGCCAGAATCGCCGCTCCAAATGCCGAGCCCTCGGTCGTGTTCACCATCACCAGTTCCACACCAAGGACATCAGCAATGATCTGCCGCCAGACCGGGCTGTTCGCACCTCCCCCGGTCAGCCGGACCTGATCAATCTCAGTCAAACCGGTCTGCTTCAAAAGCTCAAAACTATCCCGCAATCCAAAAGCGACTCCTTCCAGGACAGCCCTGGTCAGATGCTCCCGGGTGTGCCGGATGGTCAGGCCAACAAAAGAACCTTTTGCCAGTGGATCCGGGTGGGGAGTGCGCTCCCCGGTGAGGTAGGGAAGGAAGAACAGCCCATCACTTCCCGCAGGCACCCCGGAGGTCAGATCCGTCAGATGCCTAAATTCTATCTCCGGAGCCAGCGTGTCCCGGAACCAGCGCAAACTCCCGGCAGCTGAAAGCATGACCCCCATCAAATGCCATTGTCCGGGCAGGGCATGACAAAAGGCGTGCATCCGCCCCTGCGGTTCAATCCAGGGTTCCGGCGTGGCTGCAAAGACCACCCCGGACGTGCCCAGGGTGATGGAGACAATCCCCGGTGCAACCGCCCCCATCCCCACAGCGCCGGCTGCCTGATCCCCGCTTCCTGCGACCACAGGTGTGCCCGGGAAGAGCCCGGTCACCCCCGCGGCCTGGGCAGTGACGGTTCCCGTGACTTCCGTTCCCTCGAAGGTTTGGGGCAGCCAATCCGGATTGATCTCCAGGGCCTGGATGACTTCTCCAGACCAATCCCGCTTTTTGAGGTCAAACAGGACGGTGCCCGCGGCCCCCGCCTTGTCGGTCGCATATTCTCCTGTCAGCAGATAGCGGAGGTAATCTTTCGGGAGCAGGATCTGTTTAATCCGGGCATAAATTTCGGGTTCATGATTCTTCACCCAGAGGATTTTCGGAGCAGTAAACCCAGTTAGCGCGTCATTCCCGGTGAGGTTGATAAACCGCTCCCTGCCAATGGCCGACCGGATTTGATCACACTCTGCACCCGTGCGCTGATCATTCCATAGAATCGCCGGCCGCAGCACCTCGGCATTCTTGTCAAGCGCGACCATTCCGTGCATCTGACCGGTGAGTCCGACACACTCGATCTCCTCTCCTGACAGGCCGGTTTTCGCCAGCAGCGCCTGGATTGCCGCAGCAGCCCCATGCCACCAGAGCGCTGGCTCCTGCTCCGTCCACAGCGGCTCTGGTGTGCTGTAATCGTAGCCTGAGCTTGCAGCCCCAAGCAGCCTGCCCTCCCCATCCATCAGGAGCGCTTTTGTTGCCGTGGTTGAGGAATCTATCCCAAGATAATAACCCATCATCCCCTTCCTTAGCGGACCCCGAGCAGCAGCTCGATGGTCAGCTGGTCTAGCCGTTCATAGGCAAGCCCGCGCTCTCCCAGCTGCTTCCGGTCAAAGCTCGCGGCTTTCAGCCCAGCAGCTTTCTCGGCGGAGTAGCTCCCCTGATAGGGAGCCATCGCATCATCCTCAGCCTGGATTTCAGCGATCAGCTCCTGGATCTCCTGGTCGGACTGCCACAGCCGGGCTTTTTCCTTGAGAATGAGGTATGTGCGCATACACCCCCGGGCAAAATCTTTCACGCCCTGATAATCTTCAGTCCGGTAGGCGTGGGCATCGAAATGGCGGGGCCCCTGGTATTGATTTTCCTCCAGCAGCTTCACCAAAAAGAAAGCACTCTTCTGGTTCACAGCCCCAAACCGGAAGTCTTGATCATAGCGCCCAAACGCCTGGTCATTCAGGTCAATATGGAACAGCTTTCCGGCATCGATGGCCTGAGCCACGTTGTGGGTGAAATTCAAGCCTGCCATGTGTTCATGAGCAACCTCCGGATTCACCCCCACCATCCCGGGATGATCCAGGGTTTCAATAAACGCCAGCATATGTCCGGTGGTCGCGTTGTAAATATCTCCCCGGGGCTCATTTGGCTTGGCTTCCAGGGCAAACCTCAGATCATAGCCCTGATCCAGCACATATTCGCAGAGGAAATTCATCGCTTCCCGGGTCCGCTGAATTGCAGTAATCGGATCTTTTGCCGCATCGGTTTCAGTCCCCTCGCGCCCGCCCCAGAAGACATAGATCGAGGCACCCATTTCCACCCCCAGGTCAATCGCCTGGATCGTTTTTTGCAGGGCATAAGCCCGCACCCTGGAATCATTGCTGGTGAAAGCCCCATCTTTGAAGGCAGGATCACTGAATAAATTTGTAGTAGCCATCGGAACCACCAGCCCGGTATCCGCCAGCGCCTTTTTAAAATCCTTGATAATCCGGTCTCGCTCCCGGGCAGTGGCATCGATTGGCACCAGGTCGTTATCGTGGAAGTTCACACCATATGCCCCGACCTCTGATAGGAGCTGAACCAGCTCAGGGGGAGAGAGCGGCTCCCGCACCGGGGCCCCAAAGGGGTCCCTGCCAATATTCCCGACGGTCCACAGTCCAAAGGTGAATTTATGCTCTGGTTTGGGTTGATACATATTGACCCTCCTTAGGGATGATGAATGGTTCCCCCCCAGCGAGATCAGGAATCCCTGGTCCCCTGCCACTGGTAAGACCCGGGCAGATCAATTCCAAACCGCCGCAGCACGCGCTGTGCAGTTTGATCCACCAGCTCCTCGATTGTCCCAGGTTTGCTGTAGAAGCTCGGCAGGGGTGGCATGATCACCGCTCCGTTCTCTGCCGCAGCCAGCATCCGTTTCAAATGCCCCGGATGAAGGGGGGTTTCCCGGACCATTAAAATCAGCGGTCTGCCCTCCTTGAGCTGCACATCCGCTGCCCTGACAATCAGGTTGTGGTTGTAGCTGAACGAGACAGCTGCCAGGGTTTTTATTGAACAGGGGGCAATGATCATTCCCTCAACCAGGTAGGATCCGCTGGCAAGGGAGGCCCCGATATCCTCAGGATTATAATTCAGATCGGCCAGCTCCCTGACCTGATCGGGGCTGTAGGCTGTCTCCTGGGTGATTGTGGTCTCCCCAGGGGGGGAGATGATCAGATGGGTTTCAATAGCTGGGTTCTCGGCAAGGATTTCCAGCATTCGGATTCCATGGATGACCCCGCTGGCGCCGGTGATGGCCAGGATAATTCGTGAGGGAGTCTCATTCATCGCTTCCTTCCTCTCTCCCCGCCAGGGTTTCTCCAGGGAAGCCGCAGCTCAGACCCTGTCATTTGACCCCTGCAGAGGCCCCCCGCTAAGTTTGATATTCTTCAAGATCCAGCTCGTCCAAACAATCAGGGAGGGGTTCACCCTGCGGATCCCATCCCATCATCTCATAATACAACTGCAGCCCATCCATCAGCTGGTCTTCAGGCATCACTTTCCCCGCGATTGGCCCATCCTCGAGGGGGTAATACACCCGGGCGGAGAGCCGGTCATCCGCTGCGGAGCTGCCCTCCCTCAGCACAAACAGCCGGGCCATGGTGATAATCCGCCAGCCAATCTGATTCACCTCATCCGCGTCAAAATCCTCCCAACCTCCTGCAGCGCTGAATGCCTCCACCAGGTGTCGATATTCATAGGGATAAAAATGGCAGATCAGGGCGCTGTCCATGACGTGTTTGACCGCGGTCTCATAGCGGTATCCCTCGACCTTCTCCCTGTTAATGCCAAAGAGGGGAAGGGGGGTCTCCATGCCCATCTCACTCAGGCGATTGGTGACATCAGAATATTTGAAGTTGGCGAAATTGTCCAGCATGTTATGCATATGATCTGCCCCGGTGGGAGAGAGCGCGTACCCCAAACCGGTGGCATTTTTAAATCGGGGGTCGTGGAGAGGGAGTTCTTGTTTTCGAGAGACAGCCAGAAAAGCTTCTGACCCCTGGCCGATTTCTGCTGCCATCCGGTAGGTTCCCTCCCCCATCAATTCACCGAGCCCTTCCTTCCGGGCGATCTTATGGATGGCCTCAATCAGTGAGTCAGGGTCGCCAAACCGGGGTGAAAATCCATCCTCAGCAAGCAGCCCCTTCTGCGCGCATTCCATCGTGAAGGCGATGGTCGCTCCTGTTGATATGGTATCCAGCCCATAGGCGGCGCACAATTCATTTGCCTTGGAAACCATTTGAGGGTCATTAATGCCGCAGAGCACACCCAGCCCACCGATGGATTCATACTCCGGGCCTCCATAGCGCCTGTCAATCTTGGGCTGTTTTGATTCAACAACGATCTTGCACCGCACCGGGCAGCCGCTGCAGGTATCCCGCTCCACAACCATCGCCTGGTGAAAAGATTCATCCGAGAGCTTTTCAACCCCCTCCAGGGACCCCTTAAGGTAATTCTGGGCCGCCAGTCCGCCGGAGTCGTGGTTGTACTTCACCGACCCTGAGGTGCCGTAGTCAACCGCCCATTTCATGGAATCCTGATAGGTGGATGTGATCCACTTCAGCGTCTCTTTCAACCGGGATCGGTCCGCAATCCCAACCCGCTGCGAGCCCCGGACTGCCACAGCCTTGAGGTTCTTGCTGCCCATCACAGCCCCGAGTCCCGACCTTCCCGCAGCGCGGTTGACATCATGCATGATGGCTGCAAAGCGCACTCTGTTCTCCCCGGCTGGTCCAATCTGGGCAACGCGCAGTTTCTCATCCCCGAATTCGTCCTGGAGTATTTTCTCCGTTTCAGCGGTGGGCTTGCCCCAGAGGTGATCCGCCGGCCGGATGGAGACCATCCCGTCCTGGACCGCAATGTAGACCGGCTGGGATGCCCGTCCGCTGCAGACCAGGGCATCAAATCCGGCCCGCTTCAATTCATGACCCCACCATCCCCCGGCCTCGCTGGATGCCAGGACCCCGGTCAGGGGAGATTTGGCGCCGACTGCATGACGGCCTGTCCCGGGCAGGATTGTGCCGGTTAATATTCCCGGGGCAAAAATCAATAGGTTTTCGGGGTCGAGCGGCTCGACCCCCTGGGGCATCTCCGTGAGCAGGTAATGCAGGATCAGTCCCCGCCCACCCAAAAGCTTCCTGTAGAACGCCTCCGGCAGCTGATCATGCCAGATCTTCTCTGAGGACAGATCAACCCGTAAAACTTTGCCCGTATAAGCGCGCTCCCCAGCAGCAAACGCAGGATCTGCTTCTACTTGATACATGGAATCATCCAACATCACAATTAACCTCCAGCTATCTGGGGCAGCAACCTGACCCTGTCCCCATCGTGAAGAATTTCTGCCAGATCCGCTGTTGTCCCGTTTACCACCGCGACCACCGGCTGCCCTACCTGGATCTGATTGGTTTCAAGGTGCTCCTGGACGCTCTTTCCAGCAGGCACATGGATGGAGAGCAGGGTTCCTGTTTTGGCAACGGCAAAATCCGGATTGATATGCTTGATAAGTCTTTCCTCTACCTGCAGGATCACCATCGTTCAGTATCTTCCCAGCTCCCGGACCAGTTGGAGAGCAAATTGATAGGTGCTCAGCTTTGTTCCAGGCGGGATGGAGTGATCACTGTGGTAAATGTACCCTCCCCCCTCCATCGCTGCCGGGATCTTTCTCCGAAGCTCTTTTTCTAAGCCCGCAAGATCATTCTCTTCAAACAGGCGGGCATCAATATTGCCCATCAAGGAGATCTCAGACCCGTACTCCTCTTTCAGTTTGACCACATCCATCCCGGCTTTGACCTCGAGCGGATGAAGGCAATCCACCCCGATTTCAATCAGATGGGGGATAAAGCGGCTCAGATCCCCATCCGAATGGTAGATCACCTGAGCCCCAGAGGCATGGGCCAGATCCACCAACCGGGCATGAAAAGGCTGTAAGAGCTCCTGGTAATGACGGGGAGAGAACATCGGGCCGTTTTTGTATGCGATATCCCCATACAGCCACAGCCCATCCGGCTCCACCCCCTTCCTCTGCAGATCTTCCCAGGCCTGCTCGATCAGCCGGGTGCTGCTTTCGTACATATCCATCAGCCACCCTGGGTCTTTGATCATCAATTTTAACTGCGTCTCAGGCCCGACCATATGCCAGCCGCATTCAAAGGGGTCCAGCATGGAGAGGACTGTATAGCGGTCCTTTGCCCTGAACTTATCGTAGGCTTTCTGCAGCGCTTCCCAGTCAATCCGTTCCGGATGATAGACCAGTTTTTCTTTATACTCTTCCTCCCATACCTGGGAGGAGCTGACCGCAAAATCCAGCAGCCCGGGGCTGGTTTGCTTGTCAATAAAAACCACATTTGTCGCCCCCCAGCTGTCCCGGAAGGTCTTTTTACCATCCTCCTCGGCCAGGCTCTCGGTGGGAAGCAGAAACGACTGCTCAAACCAGAACATCCCGAAATCAAACTCAAAATAATCAGCCAGCGTGCTCTCATCCGGCACCCCCTGGCTTCTGAAATCACGTTCGGTGTCCGTCCAGAAGGAATCATACACCGGGATCCGATCGACCGGGAAGCGGTTGAATACCCGGTTAACTCTCTCACGTGATTTCATATCATGATCCCGGCACGCTTTTTAAGCTGCCCGACTGCCGCCCTGCAGTCCTCGAGAAGGGCTGGTTCATCGATGACAAGTACTTTTTTCTCCTTCATCAACAGCTCACCCTGAACAATCACCGTTTCAACATCCCCTCCCTGAATTCCCAGGATCAGCGCTGACGGGAGATCCTGAACCGGGGCAGCGCGGGGGTGGTCCAAATCCACGATGACCAGATCCGCCTCTCTGCCGGGGTCCAGGGTTTTCCCGGCCACGGCCATATCCAGCACCTGAGAGGGGGGAAGCAGGGCTGCATCCAGGTGAGAAACCCGGGTGAGTGTGAGCGCGCTTTTGGCTGTTTCCCAGATATCCTGGTTATCATTGCTGGCCGGCCCATCCGTGCCCAATCGGATCGGGACCCCAGCTTCCAGGAGCCCAGGGATGGGCGCGACCCCGGAACCCAGCACGGCGTTGCTCACCGGGCAGTGAATCACCACCGCACCGGCATCCGCCAGCAGGGAGACCTCATCTGGATTGACCCAGACGGCATGGACCGCTTCGGTGCCCCCATCTAGGACCTTCAGACGGTCCAGCCACGCAACCGGCCGCTGCCCGTATTCCTCCAGGGACATGCGGACCTCCTCCCGGGTCTCTGAGACGTGGAAGTGGGTTCTCCCACCCCAGGCCTTCACCAGCCGGTGGGTCTGCTGCAGGGTATCTGCAGAGCAGCGCCATAAGGCCAGGGGCCCATTGGCGATCTCCACTCCCGGGTGATCCCCCCAGTTTTTCTGGAGCCGCTCCAGGTCGAGAAGGATCTGATCCGGGGCTTCAGCCCCGCTGCCAAGATCCGCCCAGGAACGGGCCAGGGTGCATCGCAAGCCTATGGCCGCAGCGGCCTCACATACCGCATCGGTGTGTTCCGGGGTGGAGGTAATTTTGTGATGATCCGTGACAGAGGTAGCCCCGCAGCGCAGGTTTTCTACCAGTCCCAGTTTTGCAGCCAGATGCATGTCCTGCGGGGAAAACGCCTGCTGAAGGGGCCAGATGATCTCTTTCAACCAATCCAGCAGCGGCCGCCCCCCCGCTAACCCCCGCATGAACGTCTGGCTGAGGTGGGTATGGGCATTGGTCAGCCCGGGGACGACCGCCTTGTTGCTGGCAGGGATGACCATTGTACACGCCTCCAGAAGCTCTTTATTCGGGAATCCGGGGGAGATTTCAAGGATCCGGGTCCCCTCAATCACCAAATAGCCAGGATCGACCCATCCCTGCCCTGTGTAGATCGCCCCATCGTAAATCAATATCTCACTCATCAGAGGGAATCACAGTTTCGCCAGCTGAGCTTTGAGCCATTCCGCCCGGATGGGCAGGTGGTAGGCTCGAACTCCGGTGGCGTGATACACCGCATTGGCGATCGCTGGCGCAGTGGCAACCATCACGGGTTCAGCAAGATTTTTCGCCCCAAACGGCCCTTCAGGCAGAACCGTCTCAATATAGGTGGTCTCAAACTCCGGGACATCCTGCGTGGTCGGGATGGTGTATTGGGAAAATCTCAATTTTTGCGGAATCCCCTCCTGATAATCAAACCCTTCGGTGAGAGCAAACCCAATCCCCTGGGTGATCCCGCCCAGCATCTGGCCCCGGGCTCCTTTCGGAAAGAGAATCTTCCCGCCATCATGGGCAGCCCAGATTTTTTCCACCCGGACGTTCCCTGTCTCCTGCTCGACCGCAACCTGGGCAGCCTGGGCTCCAAAGCTGTAGGTAAAATAAGGAATCCCCGTGCCGGATTGAAAATCCCAGTGAATTTCCGGGATCTGCCAGTAGCCCCGCTCAAAAAGCTGCAGCCCCAATTCAAAGGCGTGGTCCACGACCTGGTCAAAAGAGACCGGGTCCTCACTCGGCCCAATATAATAACTTTCTTCCCGATGGATCTGGGCCGGGGAACACCCCATCAGCTCACTGGCGGCAAGCAGCAGGGTTTGATTGATTTTTTCTGCCGCCACCCGGGTGGCATTACCGCCCACGATCGAGGCCCGCGAAGCCACCGTCGGGCCGGACTCAAGGGCGGTTTGCGTATCCGGCCGGAGCATGATGATCCGCCCCGGGTCCACCCCCAGGATTTCCGCGGCGATCAGCGTGAATACTGTCCGGCTTCCCTGCCCGTAATCCGTCAGGCCAGACTGGAGCGTAACCGTATGGTCCCTTTCGATATTCAGGGTCGCCCGGGCGTAATCCAAACCCTCCCCGCCCAAACCGCTGCCGTGGAAGTAGCAGGCAAACCCCAACCCTCTGTGGATCCCCTCAGTTCCCTGATTTTCCGTGAATGCCTGGCGTGTTTTTTCCCAATCTGATCGATCCCGCACCCATTCGATGCAGCGGGTCAAACCAAACTGGTGCTGAAGCACATTCCCGGTGAAGGCCGCATCGCCCGGCTTGAGGCAGTTTTTCAAGCGGAATGCCACCGGGTCCTCCCCCAGCTGGACGGCCATCTCATCCATAAGCATTTCCGAGGCAGCGGTGGCTTTTGTGTTGCCAAACCCGCGAAATGCGCCGGAATAGCCATTGTTGGTGTAAACGACATCGGTATCCACGGTTGCCGCCTGGTACCGGTACGTCCCCAATAAATGCATCGTTGCCCGCCAGGCAGACAGGGTGGTCATGGAGGCATACGCGCCGCTGTCTGCCAGGCAGGTTCCCTTCCCCGCCAGCAGGGCTCCATCCCCATCCACACCGATTTCCAGCTCGATCAGCCCGGATTCCCGCTTATAAGACATCTGCATAGATTCTTCCCGGGAAAGAATTAATCGAATTGGCTTCCCGGTGATTTGGGCCAATTTTCCAGCTTGGGCTGAAAGCTGGTAGACAATGTCATCTTTACCGCCAAAGGACCCTCCCACAGGAGGCTGGATGATCCGCACATCATCAGGATCCATTCCCAGCACGGCTGCGGTGTTGTCGCGATTGATATGGGGGCTCTGGTTATTGGCATATATTGTCAGGGAGCCATCCGGCTCGGGGATAGCCACCACGCCCTCGGTTTCAATGCAGGCATGCTCCTGGTGAGCGAATTGATAGGCTCTTTTCAGCGTTTGGGAGGCCTTTTTGAGCACTTTCTCCGGGTCGCCATTCCGGACGATATGGCGCTCGCAAAGGTTTCCTTCCCCCAGAGGTGGTTTCAGAGGGATCACTGGCGCGTCAGCGTCCAGCGCTGCGCCTGGATCGGCCACAACCGGGAGCTCCTCCAGCTCCAGCTCAATCGCCTCCACCCCGGCCGCTGCAGCTTCCGGGGTATCGGCAGCCACGACCGCAATGGGATCCCCCTGGTAGCGAACTTTCTGATTGGCCAGGATGAAGGCGTCCTTCACCGGCCATCCAAAGGATCCTCCCTCCTGGAAATCCTCGCAGGTGATCACGACCTGCACACCCTGAACCTCCTGCGCAGGAGAGGTCTCCAGCCTGAGGATCGCTCCATGCGGGATCGGGCTGAGAAGCAGCTTGGCATGGAGCATGCCAGGGAAAACTAGATCTCCAACGAAATGGGCTTTTCCCATCACCTTTTCCAGCGCATCAACAGCGTTGCTGGTTTGCTTTCCAATGTACTTAGGTTCGTTCATCAGCGGGTTTCCTTGTTTCTGCGTAGTTCAGCGGTGTGCTCCACGGCCTCGAAGATTTGTTGATAGCCGGTACAGCGGCAGAGATTTTTTTCCAGGTGCTGCCTGATCTCCTGCCGGGTGGGCTGGAGCGTTCTGGTTAGCAGGGCTTCCGCCGCGATGATCATCCCTGGCGTACAGTACCCGCACTGGGTTGCCCCAAACTCGATAAATGCCTGCTGGAGGTCATTTGGGCCGCCCTCCTCATCGTGAATCCCTTCAATCGTGGTTACGGAAGTGCCCTCCAGCTGGTTGGCCTTGATCAAACAGGCCCTGGCCAATTCGCCATCCAGGATCACCGAGCAGGCGCCGCAATCTCCCACCTCGCAGCCCGGTTTGGTCCCCATCAAACCCAGCCGGTTCCGGAGAACAGAGAGCAGGGTCTGTTGGGGGGAAACTTCAAGGTTCACTTCTGCGTTGTTGACAGTAAAGCTGAGGTTCATGGTTTGTCCTTATCAGACCAGGCTCCGGCCGCCATCCACAAAATAGACTGAGCCCGTCAGAAAATCATTTTCAATGATGAATTCGATCAGCCGAGCCACATCCTCTGGGTCCCCCACACGCTTCAGGAGGGATTTTTCTTCCGCCCACTGCTTTTTTGCTGCCGGGCTGCCCTCGGGCAGGAGGACGGTTCCCGGAGCGATGGCATTCACACGGATCTCCGGGGCTAACTCAGAGGCCATGCTTTTTGTGAGCGATACCAGCCCTGCCTTGCTGGCGGCATGATGGGCATAGCCCGGCCAAACCTGGAAGGCCGACAAATCGGTGATGTTGATGATCAGCCCGGATTTTTGGGCCCGCATCACCTCGGCAGCCTGCTGGCTGACCAGAAATGGCCCCTTGAGGTTCACATCCATGGCCAGGTCCCAATCCTCCTCGGAGATCTCCTCGAAGGGAGACTTCAACCATACCGAAGCGTTGTTGATCAAGACATCGATGCGGCCAAACCGCTCCCGGGTAGCCAGGACCAGGTTCCGGACCGATTCTCCTGACCGGACCTCGGCCTGCATCGCCAGCACCTCCTGACCCAGCCCTTCAATCGCTGTCTGGGTATCCTGCCAGGGTTCACTCTCCAGGTAATAAGAAAAGGCAATTTTCGCGCCCTTTTTTGCCAGGCTCAGGGCAGCCGCCCGTCCCACTCGCACGGCTGCCCCTGTGATTAACACCACTGAGTTTTTAATCTCCATACATTCCTCAAAGGCCTGTTCTTACATCACCAGGCTCATGACTGCTTTTTGAACATGCAGTCGATTTTCTGCTTCATCAAAGACCACAGAACGCCATCCCGGCCCTTCTGTCTTGTCAATGACGTCATTGTTAACCTCATATCCGCGGTCCGCGGGCAGGCAGTGCATGTAGATTGCCTTTGGATTTGCCAGCGCCATGGTCTCGGAGGTGCATTTCCAGGACTGATTGGCATCAAAGATCTTCTGGGCCTTTTTCTCATCATCCTCTCCCACCGGGGGTTTAAAGAACACCTGGGGGCACCACGCCTTCGGGTAGACCACATCCGCCCCTTTGAATCCTTCCTCAAAATCATCGATGACCCGGAAAGACCCCCCTTCTTCCCCCGCATAGGTTTCACACTGACCAATGATCTCAGGATCCAGCTCCATCCCTTCCGGATGAGCCAGGGTAACATTCATGCCCAGCATCGCGGCATATAAAATTGCAGATTGGGGGACCGCCCGGGGCTTGTGAATGCTCGGGGAGTACGCCCAGGACATGGTGAAGTTCACCCCGCTGAAGCCCCCGTAATTTTCCTTCACCGTCAGCATATCTGCCAGCCCTTGAAAGGGATGATAGATATCATCCTCCATGTTCAGGATGGGGATCTCACACCAGCGGGCAAACTCCTGCAGCAGCGCGTGCGCCCCGCCATACTCCCATTCAACCGGATCCCCGTAGCAGCGGATCGCAATCGCGTGTCCCATCCGATCCAGCACCCTGGCAACATCGGATACCCGCTCTGTGCTGTAGGCAACTTCCTTCCCTTCCAGGGCGGGGGTGTAGATCTTTTTCGAATCCAGAAAGTGGGCATGGCCGCCCAGCTGGGTCATCCCGGCCTCAAAGGAATTCCGGGTCCGCAGAGAGGTATTATAAAAGAGCATGAAGAGTGTCTTGACCCGTAAAAGGTCGTCGTGATAGATCCCCATATCATTTTGAAGCTTGAGTTCTTCAGCAACCTCAAGGATTCTTCGGATCTCCTGCGGTGAATAATCCGTTTCGGTGATGAAATCTCTGCCTTTAAAACCTTTCGTTTTCATTGAGCATCCTCCAACTAAGTATTGTGTATTATTGTTTCATCCCAGCATAAAAACCGGGGCTTTCAATAAGCTGACACAGGTGCTGGAAAAATTGAGCTGCTGGAGCCCCATCCATCACCCGGTGGTCAAATGATAAGCTTAAGATCATCCTCTCCCCCACCACGATCTTTCCATCCTCCACCACGGGAATTTGTTTGATCTTCCCCACACCCAATATCGCCGATTCGGGGGGGTTGATAATCGGCGAGAAGGCATCCACCCCAAAGCCGCCCAAATTGGTTATTGTGAATGTTCCCCCGCTGTATTCATCCGGCAGCAGCTTCCCTTCCAATGTGCGTGCTGCAAGCGCTGTGAGCTCCTGATTGATCTTCTGAAGCGGCTTGGTATCTGCATATTTTATGACCGGGACCATCAATCCCCTCTCCGTATCAACCGCCAACCCAATATGGATCTCCTCCAGCTCCCGAAACTCCTCCGGGGTCAGCTGAACGTTTAAGCCGGGATAAGCTGCCAGGGTCTGGGCTGCTGCCAGGATCAGAAACGCGTTGTAGGAGATCTTCTCCTGCTCTGTGCTGAGCGATTTTCTGGCTGCAATCAGCAGTTGAGCATCCACCTCCGCGTAGAGGGTGACCTGGGGCCGTTCGACCCAGGAGGCTGACAGGCGCTCGGCGATAATCCCCCGCAGTCCCTCCAGTGGGAGGGATTGAGCTGGTTTCTTTGCTGCTGACTGCCGGGTGAGATTGCGGACGGCGGCGGCCAGGTCCGCTCGTGTGATCCGGCCGCCTGGGCCGGTACCTGTTAGATCAGAGAGATCGATCCCGAAATCCAGGGCCATCTTCTCAGCCACCGGGGTGGCAAACCCGCCGCTTACTGCTGATGGGGTTTGATCCAGATCAGCGGTGACGATCATTCCCCGGGGGCCTGTCCCCTCAATCCCCAACAGGGGAATGCTGCGCTTCCGGGCCGCAGCCCGGGCTTTGGGAGATGCTTTGATCCCCGGCTCAGAGGGCGCTGTCCTCGGGCGGGCTGCAGCTGCCCTCCTGATTGCCCCGGTTTCCCTGGCCTGTCCCAAGCCCTCTCTTGCCTGCCCTGGGGCCTGTTGGCCTTTTTCCTGGGTGAGAAGGGCAACGATCTTTTTCACCTCAACCGTCTCCCCTGCCGGGATCAGGATCGACAGGTAACCGCTGGACGGCGCCTCAATGTCAATAATTGACTTATCGCTTTCCAGGGAAAACAGCAGCTCTCCTTTCTCCACCCATTCCTGATCTTGTTTATGCCATTCCACAAGCTGGGCCTCTTCCATGATCAGGCCTAACTTCGGCATCACAACCTGGTAGGCATCCTTGACTGTTGTCATGGTTCAATCGTCCTTAGCTTCCTTCTTGTTCTTCCGTTTTTTTTCGCTCTCGATAGCTCTGGATGTACCGGGAGCCAAAGGGGTCGCGGTTGGTCAAAAAATCAGCTGCCAGCACGGTTTCAAACAACCCTGCCGTGTGGGGATCCACAAGGGCTGCGTGGAGTCCCCAGGGAATGGCTGCGATCAGGTAAGCCAGGTCAATCACGGTAGGATCCGGCATGCCGTGACCGGCATTTCCAATTCCCAGGATTGTCGCCTGCTCCATCTCCGCAACAAGCAGTCTCAGCGTCTCCAGGGTGATCTGCATGGAGTCCGGCAGCACAGAACTGGCCATACAGATCGCGTCAACAATCACATCCTCCCTGGGGATGCCCACTTTCTGGCATTCCTCAAGGATGACCCGGGTCTGCTCGAGCCGTCCTTCCGGCGTCTCCGGGATCCCGGCTCCACCGACCGGCATCGCCACGACCGCTGCCCCGTGTTCTGCTGCAATGGGAAGGAGTTCTTCCAGCGGCTGCGGCTCAGCAGAGACTGAATTGAGCAGGCATTTATAAGGTGCGAGGGCAGTCAGGGCTGCCTCGATCGCTGCTGGTTCCCGGGAATCCAGCGCGATTGGACAGCCAATCTCCTCATGAACCAGGACCGCAGCCCGGGGCAGGAGGTCTGCCTCCTCCAGATCAGGATGAGCCAGCAGGATGTCCACCATATCTGTCCCCTGCTGCGCCCCAAAGCGGGCTAATTCCAGCAGCTTATCCAGCTTCCCTTCCCGCAGCTGTTCCAGGACAACCGGGTCCTGATCCATGATCCGCAGCTGGTCATTGACCAAGACGGTGGGACAGCCGGGACCAATTTCCAGTTTTCCCTTCCGGGAAGAAAGCCAGGTCATGTGGGCTCCCCAAAGATCTTTTTCACCCGCTGGAAGGCTGCTTCCTCCGTATCAGACGGAGAAAACTCCATGCCAATCAACCCCTCAAATCCCAGCTCGGTTAGTTTTTTGGCCAGATTGGCAAAATTGATCTCCCCGGTTCCCGGTTCCTGCCTTGTGGGGCAGTCCCCAATATGAAATGTTGGGTAAAGACCCCAATACGCTTCCATCCCGTGGATCAAGTTTCCGGCAGTTCGCTGCTGATGATAGCAGTCGAAAGCAAGCCGAAACTGGGGATGATCCATGCGTCGGACCCAATCCGCCGCCAGCTGATGATCATGCACCAGCACCCCGCCCTGGATATGGTGCTCGTTGAGCCCTTCCACCCACACCTCCACATCCGTTTGCTCAACCAGCTTGAGAATTTTTTCTGTCTGATCCAGCAGATTCGCATACTGCTCGGCTTCAGTGAGATTGCGCGACAGGCGGCGGGTCCATTCCTCTCCGTCCACAATGTCGATCTGGTTGGAGAAGATGAACAGGTGATCCACCTGGTATTGGACGGCCATCTCCAGGCTTTCCTCCCAGGACCGCAGGGTCAGCTCGTTGTCTCCCGGGTCCGCCAGGGAGCCCATGGCATCATCAAAAGTTGAGTTGATCCTGGCGCCCAGCCGCTGACACTCCGCAGCCAGCTCCGCCATCGGCACCTGGCGCCAGCACCAGACATCATAACGCTCGACCCCCAGCTGGTAAAATTTTTCCACCCGCTCTATCAGCGGCAGGTCCTGAAACCAAAAATCAAGATACCCTGTGTATATCATCACAATGCTCTCTTCATGAACATCACATCTCTGAAAGAAACCCGAAAAAATGATCCTGGAGGCCCGGGATTTCGCTTTCATGCCCATAATCCGGATAGAGGAGGACTCTTTTGGGGGCGGTGATTTTGTTGTAGGCCGCAAACTGGGTGGAGGGCGGGCAAATGGTGTCCCGGAGACCCACCGCCATCAGCACCTCCGCCTGGATTCGAGGCGCCAGGTTCTGAACATCAATGTACCCCAGCCGGGTGAAAACCTCATCTTCCCGCTCATGCCGGGGATCAAAGCGCCTGAACCACGTGCGCAGTTCCTCATAGGCATCTACATCCTGGTCAATATCCCAGACCCGCTTGTAATCTGTCAGAAAAGGATAGCACACCGCAGCCCGCTTCACCTCGGGAACCAGGCCAGCGCAGGCCAGCGCCAGGCCGCCGCCCTGAGATCCCCCCAATACCCCGACCCGCCTCGCATCGACCTCCTCTGTGGCCATAACGATCTTTGCCAGCTGAGCGGTATCCAGAAAGATTGAACGGTAGAGCAGGTCTTCTGGATCTCCACTCAGTCCCCGGACGATGTGTCCGGTCTGGGTCCATCCGGAAACCCCACCCACATCCTCCGAAAGCCCTCCCTGACCCCGGCAGTCAAGCGCAGCCACGACCAAACCCTGGGCGGCAAACGGCAGGTAGGAAAACCAATCCCCTGAGCTGATCCCATAGCCGTGAAAACAGAGCACTGCCGGGGCAGGCGGATCGATTTTACGGGGCTTGACAAGCTTGGCATGGATCCTGGCGCCCCCCATCCCGGTAAAGGTAAGATGATGGCAGGCTGCAAACGAGGCCTGAAAATCTGCGTCCTCAAGCGCCACATCCATACTTAAGGTATTCATATCCTGCAGGGCCCGGTCCCAGTAGCGGTCAAAATCATCCGGGCGTGGGTTGACGCCCTGGTAATGCTGGAGTTCCTCCAGCGGCATGTCAAAGGTAAGCGGCATATTTAATTCTCACAAGAAAAGTTTAGATTTGTCCATAATTTTCCAGATGGATCCTTAAATCGGTCCTCCGAACGTGCCGATCCCGTAGCCGATCAGCAGCACCATGGCTGTGATGAAAAACAGCGCAAAGAAAACCATCAGGGCATAATCCGGCGGCCTGAGGATGGATTCGTGGAGGTAAGTGCGGTCCGCACTCCCGGAGAAGGCTTTGGACTGCAGGACAACCTCCAGCTGCTGGGATTTCACCATCGCGTTGAGAATCAAGGGTACAGCGACTTTGCCGTAGACCCGGACCCGCTTCACCGCGCCCATTTTCTCCATTGCCAGGCCCCGCAGCCGTTGGGCTTCAATAATGGTGTTGAACTCCTCGATCAGCAGGGGGAAAAAGCGCAGGGTGGAGGAAAAGATAAAGGCCAGCTTATAAGGAATCCGGGCCCGCACCATGCCCACAATCATGTTATTGACTTCCGTGGTGAAAACACCCAGCGGGATGATCAGCGTCAGCGTCAGCGTTTTAAAAATCACGTTGACCCCATACAGGAAACCATCCCAGGTGGCATAGCCGCCTCCCACAACGGGCCATGACTCCGGAAAGGTGAATATCCGATTAAGCTGCTCCGGAGAGACTAGCCCTTGAATGGCCATCATCTGGTCAATATTGAAAAAAGCGTGGGTCAGGAGAAGCAGGATGTAGAATGGCATCAGCACGGTAAAGATCAGGCGGATGTAGCTCCATTTCACCCCCACCAGCAGGCAGGCAACAACAATAATCAAAGCCAGCAGGAACTGCATCAGGGGGCTCTCCCAGGCAAAAGCAACGATCGTCACCACCGCCATCATGAATAACTTGGGCCGGAAATCAAGCCTGGTGAAGAAGGAATCCCTTTCTACTGTTTGGAATTTCATCATGCTCATTGGTCCCTCTCTTTGCGCGAAACATCAAAGCTGGCTGCTACTTCTTCTGGCGTCAGCAGGGGAGGATAACCAGGATCCAGGGATTGGATTTCCTGGGAAAGCAGGACCGCCTGGGGTGGGGATAGATAGGTGCTGTTGAGCAGGTCCGTTTGATGGTAAGCGTCACGGATCTCGCTGTCCAGCAGGATGGTGCCTTTCCCCATCACGATCACCCGCTCCGCGTAATCCGGCATCAGATAGAGGTGGTGGGTGATGACAATCACGGTTTTTCCCATCTCGTGTAGTTTTTTACTGATATCCAGGATGTACTTGGCACCCAGGTAATCCTGACCGGTTGTGGGTTCATCAAAGATAATGATCTCCGGCTGCATGGCCAGGATGGCCCCGATGACCAGCCTGGCCCGGTCTCCCTTGGGAAGAGAGAGCGGATGCTTATCGCGGACATCAGATAAACCCATCGACTCCAGGCTCTCATCCGTTCGGGCAGAGACCTCTTCGTCAGGATAATCCAGGTTCTTCAGCGCGAAGGCAATTTCATCTGCGACCGTGGAATTAAAGATCTGGTTGTCCGGATTCTGGGCAACATACCCGATCCGCCTGGCCAGTTCAGAGACCTCCAGCTCATCAGTGGGCGTACCGCCGACCCGGACGACCCCTTCGGTCGGCTCAAGCAGTTTCAGGAAATGCTTGACCAGCGTGCTTTTCCCAGCGCCATTCTGACCGATGATCAGCAGATATTCGCCCTCCTGGACCTCCAGGTTAACTCCCTTCAGGGCGGAAGTGCCGTCTGGATAGACATGTTTGAGGCCGGAAACAGCCAATAACGGTTTGCCGGTTCTTTGGGGAGCAGCGGCCAGGGTTGGTTTGGTGTAGCCTCTTGCCTGATAGATCTCCTTAAGCTGCTTTATTCCAGGTTTCAGTTTGACCGGGATGGAGGGGGTCTGCAGATTATTTGCGGAGAGATAGAAAAAAGTCCGGGACACCTGGGGGGGACGCACTTCGTTTTGGATCAAGGTTTCGACATCCGAGTAGATCTCCTCCGGGCTTCCCAGGGCAACAATCTCTCCATGAGAAAGCAGGGCAATCCGGTCAGCATAGGTAGCCATTTCCTCTGCAGCGTGGCTGGCCATGATGATGGTCATGCCCAGCTCCTGGTTGAGTTCATGGGCGGTCTGGAAGACCTCTTCTGCGCCCACGGGGTCCAGCTGCGAGGTGGGTTCATCAAACACCAGCAGGCGCGGGCGCACAGCAATGGCGGCGGCGATGGCTAAACGCTGTTTTTGCCCCCCGGATAATTCATGAGGATGCTTCTCCTCGGTGCCTTCCAGTCGGACGGTTTCCAGCACCTGGGGGATGCGGGCGATGATTTCCTCCCGGGGGATCTTAAGATTTTCGAGGGCGAAGGCGATTTCATTCTCAACCGAGGTGCTGATCAGCTGCGTTTCCGGATCTTCAAAAACCTGGCCAACCAGGCTGGCCATTTTGCTGATCGGGTGGGAGCAGGTATCAAAATCCCCCACAAGCACACTGCCGAAAAAGCGCCCGCCGTAAAACTGGGGGACAATCCCGTTCAGGGCCAGGCACAAGGTGGTCTTTCCAGCACCTGTCGGCCCGATTATCCCTAAAAACTCACCCTGGTTGATCTCCAGGTTGATTTCCCGGAGGACGAAATCCTCTGAGCGGGGATATTTGTAGGATACATCCTGAAAAATTGCAATTGGTTCCGGCATCCGTGCTCCTCAATCTTTGGGAAATTCCCAAAATCGAAGGGGCGATCCATCTCGCCCCTTCGACGGTCAGGGGTTAGTAGATGGCATGCTCAGGCTTTACCAGCCCAATAGCCCGCAAACCAGCGATCACACCGCCCCCGATGACAACCCCGATCAGGACGCGCATCAGGTTTTCAAAGGGGATCAGGGGAATCAGCACGGTCCAGACCTCTTCCGGCCAGTTGAACATGTGGTAGGTAATCGAAGACTGCACCACGTGGGCGATACCAAAAACAGTCCAGGTACCAAGCCCCAGGCCGGCAATCACCAAACCCCAGTTCTTGCTGTTAATCCACCTGGCAAACATCGTCCGGGTTGGGAGAAGGAACAGCAGCAGTGCGGACCAGTCGATAAAGGACCCGGCAAACGCTGGCCAGAGGCCAATGCCGTTCAGGAAGATTGCCCGTCCCAGGTAATAAACCAGGGCGACCAGGCCAAGCAGGAAGACATACAGCCACCAGCCCTTGCGCTTTTCTCCAACCACCATGGTCCCGGCAGCAAATGAGGCCACAACACCTCCCAGCACACTGACCACCAGAACACCGGCGGTGTGGGGAGCCAGGAAGCCGCCAATCAGCACGCCGAACCCGGAAGCAACCGCGCCGGCAATCGGACCCAGGATCCAGCCGACCAGGCCAAAGATGCCCTGGCTCATCGGGAAGCTTCCCCCGGAAGCCAACACAACGGAGAAGGGGAAGAAGGACAGGGCGACAATCACGGCAGCCAGAACAACAATATAGGCTACGGGCGCACCATCAATCGCTGCGCCCCCCAAAAATTCAACTTTACGCTCTTCGCCAACAGGCATATGTTCAGACATTTCTTTCCTCCAAGATAGGTTCTTTGCTGCCGCCCGAGCCGGCTTGATTTAGGTCAGGTCTGGCGGCTGCAAAGATCACTAGGGGTGTTTTTTCCATGATGTTTGCATTGGGTTCCACGCACCTCCTTTCCAGGGATCCCACCTTTGAGGGAAAGAAAATAACAATAGCAGCTGATCCCTCAAGCGGCAAGATTTAGATGGACAACCAGAATAGGCTGCTGGACTGGGGTGGCTGGCACCAGATAAAGGCTCCCCATCCCTGCCTCTGCTGTGTGATAAAACACTTCTTCATCCTACTGGTTCCAAAAGGATTTCACCGCGTTGATTATATCCTCCTGATCCGGGAGGACATGGGACTCCAGCTCCGGGCTGTAGGGGAGCGGCACATTCAGCGCCCCCACACGCTGGATCGGTCCATCCAGATACTCAATTGCCTCTTCTGCGATCACAGCGGCAATCTCCGCGCCGGGGCCTGCCCGGTTGTGAGCCTCATTGGCCACTACTACCCGGCTGGTTTTTGCCACCGACTCGATGATGGTTGATGTGTCGAGGGGGACCAGGGTCCTGGGGTCAATCACTTCCACGCTGATGCCCTCCCTGGCAAGCGTTTCTGCTGCCTGAAGGGCTTTTTTCGCCATGATGCTGATCCCGATCACGGTGACATCGGTGCCTTCTCGCAAAACCCGGGCCTCGCCAAAGGGGACAGAAAAATCCTCGGCTTCCTCAACAGGCCCTTGATCTCCATAGAGCATTTTATGCTCAAAATACAGCACTGGATCGCAGCCCCGGATGGCAGTTTTCAGCAGCCCCTTGGCATCCGCCGGGGTTGAGGGGGCAACGATCTTTATCCCGGGGACATTCATGAACCAGGATTCAGGGCTTTGAGAATGCTGGGCCCCGGCAGAACCCGGCGCTCCGGAGGTCACCCGGATGGTCAGGGGAACGATGGCCTTACCACCGCTCATGAACTTGGCTTTGGCTACCTGGTTGACGATCTGATCCCCGGCGCACATCAGGAAATCTCCAAACATGATCTCCACAATCGGGCGCATCCCCATCATCGCCGCGCCCAACCCTGTGCCGATGATGGCAGCCTCGCTGATCGGGGTATCGATCACCCGCTGTTCTCCAAATTCCTCCAGCATCCCTGCAGATACTCCCCAGACCCCGCCAAATGCACCCACATCCTCTCCCATCAAAAAAACATCCGGGTTCTGGCGCATCTCCTGGCTCATCGCTTCGCGTATTGCTTCAGAGTAGGTGATTTCTCTCATAATCATTCCTAAAATACCAATCCTTGATGGGTGTTATCGTAAACGCCTTCCAGGGCCTCCTCAGCAGATGGCCGGGGGGTTTCTGATGCGAATGCCACGGCCTCATCCAGGACACCCTGGACTTCCTGATCCAGCTGATCCAGGTCTTTCTCAGGGACCAGGCCTTTTTTCAGCAGTGCGGCCCGGAAGGTATCAATGGCATCGCGCTTCTTCCATTCTTCCAGCTCTTTTTGATCCCGGTAGACCATGGGATCCCCTTCATAATGGCCCCGGTACCGGTAGGTTTTTGCCTCAATCAGGCTGGGCCCTTCCCCGGCGAGGGCCCGCTGCCGGGCTTCCCGGACGGATTCATACACAGCCAGTACATCATTCCCATCCACGGTGAGGCCCGGAAAACCATATCCCTGGGCCCGGATGGCCAGGTCCTGGATCGGTGCCTGCATATGCTGCGGCGTACCTTCCCCGTAGAGGTTGTTTTCACAGAAGAAAATCACCGGCAGCTTCCAGAGACCGGCCATATTCGCCGATTCATGGAACGTCCCCTGGTTGATCGCCCCATCCCCAAAAAAGGTCAGCGATACCCGGGATTCCTTCCGCATCTGGAATGCCAGCCCGGCTCCGACAGCCGCGGGGAATCCCCCGCCGACGATCCCATTGGCGCCCAGGATCCCGAGGTCGAAATCAGAAATGTGCAGGGAGCCACCCCGCCCCAGGCAGTAGCCGGCGGACCGCGCCGCCAGTTCCGCCATCATAAATTTCGGCTCTCCCCCCTTTCCCAGCAGATGGCCGTGCCCCCGGTGGGTGCTGGTAATCACATCCTCCCTGGCCAGGGCCTCGCAGGCGCCAACCGCGGTCGCTTCCTGCCCGACGCAGGAATGGATAAACCCGGGGATCAAGCCGTTCCGCCGCTCTTCAATAGCCCGGAGCTCAAACTCCCGGACCAGTTTCATCTGGCGGTAGAACCGCTTCAGCTGATCGGGATCGAACTGGTTGATTTTTTCAAATGTCATATCTTCACCTTTCAAGCTCAGGATGCCCAAAGATCTCGGGCAGCCTCATTCGTTTTCTTTTTTAATGATTCCCAATCTGCACCCAGAACGGCCCCCTGCTTGACTTTCTGGACACCTGCCACCCACACAGCCTGGACTGTGGCGGCGCTGCAGTACAGCAGCAGCTGTTCGTAGAGATTATGCGCTTCCAGCGGTGTTGGCAGGGAAGGTTGAATCAGCTGCAGATCTGCCTGCCAGCCTTCCGCAATCCGGCCCACTTTTGGATAACCCAATGCCCCTGCCCCACCCTCGGTCGCAAGATACCAGACCCGGGAAGCGGGCATGACCCGGGGATCCTGATGGGCTGCTTTGTGGATCAGGAACGCCCCCCGCATGACCTCAAAGAAATCATCAATATACCCATCGGAGCCCAATCCCACCGTCACGCCAGCTTCCAGCAGTTGGGGGACAGGCGCGATTCCCCCGCCCACCTCGCAGTTGGAGAGCGGCATGTGAGTCATCCGCATCCCATTTTGGGCCAGGATCTCAATTTCCTCTGGGTCAATCTGGACGCACTGGGAAGCGATCATTCGCGGGCTGGCCACCCCGATTTCCTGGTAGTACTGCAGGGTGCGCATTCCGTACTCTTGCAGGCAGTGCTCCGGCTCATAGGTGCCTTCTGAGACATGGGCATGCAGCGGAACCCCCAGGTCAGCTGCCAGCTGATCTGCTTGCTGAATAAACTCCCTGGAGCAGGTAAAGGTGGTATGGTGGCACATCAATCCCTGGACCAGCTCACCCCGCTGCCGGGATTCCCGGATGAAATTTGCATTCTCTTCCAACCCCAGCTGTCCGTTCTCAGGGCTGACGCGCTCGGTCGCCTCAAAGGAAAGCGTCCCGCGCAGTCCCCATTTTCGGACCACCTCAGCCTGGGCGGATAAACAGCCGGGAATCGCCTGAGGAGCTTCGGTGCAGTCATAAAAACTGGTCACCCCGCTGTCAAGCATCTGGGCACAGCGGTAATCCGTGGTGGTATTGATCATCGCTGAGTCCAGGCGGTCCTCCACCAGCGGCCACCAGAATTCTTCCAGGAACGGCCAGAATCCAGCAGGGGCCCTGTCCAGCGGGATCCCGTGAGCGAGCACTCCGTAGAGGTGCGAATGGGCGTTGACAAACCCCGGGGCCAGGACCTGGCCCGAAACCTTTAGAACCTCTTCCCCGGGATATTTTTCAGATAGAAGCTTATTCTCTGCCACATCCATGATTTGATCGTTTTCAATTCGCACTCCCCAGTTTCTTTTTGGTGGCTCCAGTGGGGTGGTAATTAACCATCCAGGCAGAATGATCATCGTCCCTCCTCTGATAGCTCACGCTTCAGATACCGACCCTGACGGGTTTCATTCAGGAGTTTGCCATCGGCGGCGATCACCTCACCCCCGATAATTGTTCTCACGACCGCTCCCTGGAGCTCCCATCCCTCGTAGGGCGTGTAATCGACATGTTCCGCCAGGGATTGGTGGGTGATCGTTTTATTACAGCGGGGATCAAAAAGGACCAGGTCTGCATCCGCACCGGGGACGAGCGCTCCTTTTTGGGGATAAAGGCCAAAGATCCGGGCCGGGTTTGCGCAGCAGCTTGCCACCCACTGTCCCAGGGTAATTTTTCCGGGAACAACCCCGTAGGAATAGATCAGCTCCAATCGAGATTGAACACCCGGAAGGCCTCCCGGGATCCTCCGAAAATCCTCCTGCCCGAGAGACTTCTGCCCCGCAAAAAAGAACGGACAGTGATCCGTGCCGATGGAGGATAGCGTCCCTTCCCCGAGTCCCTCCCAGAGGGCTTCCAGGTTCTGCCGGGGGCGCAGGGGAGGAGAGCAAACATATTTTGCCCCTTCAAAACCAGGCTGATCATACAGCTGATCTGTCAGCAGCAGGTACTGGGGACAGGTTTCCCCGTAAACCGGCTGGTTTCGCTGTTTTGCCCGGCTGACCGCAGCTGCTCCTCCTGCTGTGGAGATGTGAACAAGATACAGCCTCACCCCGGTGACTGCTGCCAGCTGGATCACCCGGTGGATTGCTTCCCTTTCCGCTTCCGGAGGCCGGCTGCGGGGATGAGCGCCCGGGCTGAGGTTTCCAGCTTCAACCATCTTTGCTGTCTGGTACCCCACAATTGCATCCGATTCAGAATGAACCAGCACCATTCCCCCGGCTTCTGCAACAGCAGCCATGACCTTCAGCATTTCCCGGTCCTCCAGGGCAAAACCCGGGTAGGTTGTATAGAGCTTGAAGGAGGGGGCTCCCGCTTCAATCACCCGTGGGATCTCCTGCAGCCGTTGGGTGTGACCTGCCGGGATGGTCATGTGCAGGCCAAAATCCACCCTTGCCCCTGCTTCCGCTTCCTCCCGGCGGGCCTCCCAGGCTTCCATCAGGGACTGCCCTTCCTCGGGCTCGACAAAGTCAATCACCGTGGTGGTTCCCCCGCAGGCCGCCGCACGGGTCCCGCTCTCCCAGCTGTCGCTTGAAGTGGTTTCAGCTGCCGGCATCTGCAAATGGACATGCGGATCCACAGCCCCTGGGAGCACAAACAATCCCGCGGCATCAACCTCAATCTCACCCTGCAGATTCTGACCCAGGCTGTGAATTTTTCCATCCTGGATGGCGATGTCCAGAACCGTCTGCTGAGCCGGGCTCAGGAGCGTTCCATTGGCAATGATCAGCTCGTATTTCATATGTTTGTTATCTCTCGATCATCTTTGGCCAGTTCCTGGCAGCAGGAGAACCGGAATAATCCCGGAATCATAATTATGACCCTTCAGCTGAATAAGTGCCGGTGACCCCACGGGCAGCCTCTGTGATCGTGATTTCCTTATGGTTGACGATCATCCTGGATACCTTTGTCCCATAACAAGTGACCTGTACGGAAGCGGGGGAATTGGTAATTATCAGGGACAGCACCCCGTCCTGGAATTTGCTTTCGACACCAATGCTGGGCTGATCCTCTTCAAATATTTCCAGGCTCCCCTGTTCGGCCGGCTGATAGAGTTCCAGGCTGAGGGGATCTAAGGGGTGTTGACCCACGTAATCCATCTCCGGACCGTAGGGGATCATAGCCCCTGCCCTGACATAAAGCGGAATGATATCCAGGGGCGCTTCCACAGAGATCCATCCTGACACCGCCAGCTTCTCCTTGGTCCAATAGTCAACCCAATCCCCGGCGGGAAGATAGACCTCCCGGGACCCGTCCCGGGTGAGGATCGGTGCGACCAGAAAATCCTCTCCAAACAGGTACTGAAGGTCCAGCCCCTTTGTATTGGGGTCGTCCTGGTAATCCAGCAGCAGGGGACGGACGATCGGCAGACCGGTTTCCGCTGCCCGCACTGCCTGGGTGTAGATGTAGGGAAGCAGGCGGTAGCGGAGCTTGAGATACTTCCTGGCGATTGTCTCTGCCTCTGGACCGTACTCCCAGGGCTCCCGGGGCTGTTTTCCATGCGCGCGACTGTGGGAGGAAAAAACCCCAAACTGGAGCCAGCGGATGTAGACATCCCTGTCGAGGGGGTAGGCATCCTGATCATCTATGTCAAAAGCACCGGGGGGAAAATCAAAGCCGCCGATATCATGACTGCAGAAAGGCACCCCGGACATCCCGTAGCCCAGCAAAGCCTGGAGCTGGCCCACCATCTGGGGGAAACTGCTGTAGCTGTCCCCTCCCCACTGGACGGGATAGCGCTGAGACCCCGCATACCCGGAGCGGCCCCACACCAATCCCCTTCCAAAAGTGTCTCTGGTTACTTCAAAGGCCGCCCTGTTGTAGAGCAGCGGATAGAGATTATGCATTTCCAATCCGGTCCGGCCGTCCGCATACACGGCGTCGATCGGCGACTGTTCGGCAAAATCTGTTTTGAACGTGGCCGCGCCCATCTCCAGTAAATTCTTCAGCAAGCCCTGCCACCAGGCAACCGCCTCCGGGTTGGTGAAATCCACCGCAGCCAGGTCTGACCCGGCAAACACCTCCAGCACGGGGGCTGGATCCCCCTCAGGCGTGGTGATCAGGTAGCCTTTTTCGCGCGCTTCCTGGAAGCATTCTGATCCCGCCGGCAGGTACGGTGTGACCCATAAACAAGTTTTCACCCCCTCTTCCCTGAAGGATGCCATCATCCCCGCCGGGTCTGGAAAAACCCGCTCGTCCCACTGGTAGGTGCACCAGGAACAATCGCCCATCCAGTAGGGGTCCAGGCTGAGGACATCACAGGGGAAATCGCGGTCCCGCATTCCCTGGACCACTTCCTCCACCTCCTCCCGGCTCTGGTACATGCAGCGGGAAATCCAGAATCCAAATGACCACTTTGGAGGGATTGGCGCGAAGCCTGTCAGCTCCGCATAGCGCTTGAGAATCGTCTTGTATTCAGGCCCGACGATCAGGAAATAATCCAGCTGTGCATCGAGAATATGAAACGAATAGCTGATATTGGACTCACTTCCCATCCGGAACACCATCGGGTAAGAGGAATGGACAAAAACACCATACCCGGCGCTGCTGATGAAAAAGGGGATATTTTTATAGGACCGGTAGCTGGAGACATTGCCGGAATCCACCGCCCAGAATGGCAGTTCCTGCCCCCATTTATCCAGCGCCGTGAAGCGCTCCCCGAACCCGTAGAACGCCTCTCCCGGGGAAACAGCAACGGATTCATACACCTCCAAGCCGCCCTCTTCCCGGGGGACAAAACCGATCGGGGGCACCTCAAACCCCTGTCCGTAGGCCCGGTCCTTGATCTGCTGCTGAAAGATGGGCAGGTTTGTCCCGGCTGCGGATCGATCAAAGACCTTCATTCCCCACGGCTGACGGGGAAATTCCACCCGCAGCCTCTCTGTCTCCACCACCAGACCGCTGTCGGTTTCCTGAATCTGGAATGCGGGTGGGGGGGGAACGGTTTCAACCAGCATGTCCGAGGATTTTTCCTGGATCCCCCGGGGGTTCATCCGCACCCGGAGGAGGTCTTCACCGATCACATCCAGGCGGAATACAGCCGGCTGATCAAGGGCAGTTTTACACTGAAACTCCACCCCGGAAGAATCCCCCTGGTATTCTTCCCAATGGTGGAGGGTGTTTGTGGTGCGGTGTGTGGCGGTGTAATCAAGGGCGCTGACAAAATCTGACCAGGAGACAGGTTTATTCATGATTTGCGATTAATCCTTAGAACACGGGGGGGGTGATCACAGAGATCCAGGTGGCATCCTCATCCTCCCCGACGCAGCTGATTTCCTGGAGGTTCTCCCCGGAAAAGTAGATCGAATCCCCGGGGGTGAGGATGTATTCTTGATCCCCGATCACCAGGCGGAGTTTTCCGGAGATGGCGAAGATAAATTCCTCTGTTGGTTTGCGCAGGCGGCGGGCGATATTCCCGGTTCCCGGGGAAATCCGGCCAAAAATCGCCTCCATTTTCCGGTTCAATTCCGTCATCAGCAGCTCATACGAGACCCCGGAATCCGGAAAAAACAGCCGGGGTCGGCAGCCTGCCCGCACTATCGGAGAAAATTCCCCGGGGCCTTGTCCCGGAGGGCATTCCTGTTCATGGAGATCCGCCAGGTCCTGCAGGGGATCAGACTCCGAGAAAAAGGAGCTCATGGCGACATCCAGCTGTTCAGAAATCAAGCGCAGCGACTCCAGAGAGGCCTGGGTCTTGCCGTTCTCAAGCTGGCTGATGAACGAGGCCGACAACCCAGTCCGCCGGGCTAATTCCCGAACGGAGAGGGTGAGTTCCTCGCGGTGTTTTTTGACCAGAACCCCGATATCTGTATGGTTTGTCATCTATCTCCCCGGACGTGAAATAAGGGAAAAAAAACTGTTTAATGGTTGATTTTTACTATAGTTGAGAACCCCCTGAATGTCAAGTGATACTTTACATATGTTATACCGCACTTGACAATGAGGGGGAGCATTGTACAATAAAAGCAGTGCACTCTGCCCCTGTCTACCATTTGCTGCAGCCTGAAAAGAGACCCCTATGACCGACATTTCAGATTTACGAAGCTACCTGGATCTGCTGGACTCCCGCGGGATGCTTTCCCGGATCAAAAAACCCGTCGACCTGGAACACGAATTGGCCAATGTGGCTGTGAACCTGCAGCGGCAGTACGGGAAAGCCTGCTTATTTGAACAACCCCAGGGGTCCCCCTGGCCGGTGTTTGCCAATGCTGTCAGCACCCCGGAACAGGCTGCCCTGGCCCTGGGGTGCGAGGTGGAGGGAATTATTGAGGTGATGGAACGGGTGCTGGATCCTGCCGCGGGCATCCCGCCAGAAAAATCAGCCCAGGCCCCCTGGCTGGACAACACCCTCCAGGGAGAGGAGATTGATCTCTGGAGCCTGCCCATCCCCACCCACGGGGAGCACGACGGCGGGCCATTTATCACCGGCGGCATCACGGTCGCCAAGGATCCGGTATCCGGCCGCGGGAATTTATCCTACAACCGGATGCAGATCCTGGGCAAAAAAACATTCGGGTTCAACGTCAACGAATGGCGGCATGTGATGGAATTCTACCGCCACCAGGAAGCCCGGGATCAACCCCTGGAAATCGCCATTGCCATCGGCGTGGATCCGGCCATCAGCATCGCTGCCGGGGCAAGGTACCCGGATGATGAGCTCTGCATCGCCGGGGCAATCCGCGGTTCCGGGATCCCGGTCTGCACGGGGGTGGAAACCGGGGTCTCGATCCCCGCCCGGGCAGAGATTGTGATTGAAGGGCACCTCCCTCCCCACCAGCGCAAACCGGAAGGGCCCCTGGCTGAATTCCACGGTTACTACGGGGAACTGTGGGAAAGCCCGGTCCTGGAGGTGACAGCCATCCACCACCGGGATCAGCCCGTATTTCAAACCATCATCCCTGGGGAAGCCGAACACATCTACATCGGAAATGTCCTGCCCCGGGAGCCGCTGCTGCGCCGTTTTGTGACCCATGTCAGCTCGCATATCACCGGGCTGCACATCCCCCCGTATGGAAATGGCTTTTCCGTGATCATCCAGGTAGATAAGCAGCATCCCGGGGAGCCAAAAAACATCGCCCTGGCCGCATTCACCGGGCATGTGAATATCAAAAAAGCCATCGTGGTGGATCCTGATGTCAATATTTATGATCCTGCGGATGTGCTCTGGGCCCTGACCAACCGGGTGGATTGGTCCCGCGATACGTTTGTTGTCCCCGGGGCCCAGGGCCATGAGATGGATCCCACTGCGGACGAGCGGGGTGTCCACACCAAAATTGGCATAGACGCAACCTATAAGCCTGAGCGCAGGGACTACGGGGAGCGGATTCGCTACCCCTCCCTGGATTTATCCAACTACCTACAATAACCAACAGGAAGGGATTATGACTACTCGAATGGCCTTATACATGCAGGACAAGCATCCGATTCAATATGAGCTGGAAATGGCCCAGTATGCCGAGGAGCGCGGGTTCAGTGAAATCTGGCAGGCAGACACCCGCCTGGCCAGGGACTGCGTGGTCTTGATGAGCGCCTTCCTGACCCAAACCAGCACCCTGCGGATTGGGTCGGGTGTGCTGCCGATCTGGACCCGCAACCCGGCAGTGATCGCCGCGACCTGGAGCACGATGTGGGAGCTGGGGGGAAAGGTGGACGGCCGCGGCAGGGTGATGCTGGGATTGGGGGCCTGGTGGGAGCCAATTGCCAGCCGGGTGGGGGTGAACAGGCATCGCTCCTTGACCGCCATGCGGGAGCATGTGGAGGCCATCCGGGCCCTTTTCACCATGGAAGAAGTCACCTATCAAGGGGATTTTGTCCAGCTGGAAAAGGTTAAATTGGATGTGGCTTACGGGGATCTCTCCCCCAGGGACATCCCGATTTACATCGGGGCCACCGGTCCGAAAATGCTCCAGCTGGCTGGAGAAATTTGTGATGGCGTGGTGCTGAACTACCTGGTTTCGGTGGAGTACATCGAAAATGCAGTCAGCCTGGTTGAAAAAGGGGCCAAAAAATCCGGCCGGACCCTGGCGGACCTGGACCGTCCGGAGCTGATCGTTTGCTCGCTTTCCGACGAGGACCCTGAGGCTGCCATGTTTGAGGCTAAAAAATTGGCCGCCTACTATTTTGCCACGGAGCCTCACATCATGAAAGCCAGCGGGGCCGACCAGGAGCTCCTGGACCGGGTCCAGGCCATCATGGGCTGGCCGGCCACGGAAGAGGACTACCGCAAAGCCAGTGAAATCATCCCCGAGGATATTGTCCGCAATGTCATGGCCGTGGGCACCTCCGCAGAATGCCGCAAGAAGGTCAAAGCCTATGTGGATGCCGGGGTGACCTGCCCGATCCTTTACCCGATGATGGACGACATCCGCCCGGTGGTGGATGCCTTTGCTGATGGGGTTTAAACGCAGCCACTGGCAAGGAACTCCCGCGCTGCAAAAAATATAAAAAAGCCCTTGTGACCATCGCTAGCAGATGGTTGGTCTCGATCTGGCTTTCCGCACCAAGCGCGAAATATCCCGGAAAGGCATGACCCCCCAGCAGTTTGCCATGTGCGGCCTGCTGCGGCTGGGAAGCGGTCAGGATCTGGAGTGAATTCACAGGGGAGGAGCTCCCTGCGGGATCGCACGGATTGAGGAAGTCCTGGCCCTCAAGCCAAAAAAGGCGCCGCCGAGATCGGATTTCCCCTTGTCCAAAAACCTGCCGTTTCCGCTTGCCGGCCGATGGAGCTGGAAAGGGATCAGGGATTTAACTGCACAACAAAAAAGAGCTCAAACCATAAGTGTTTCTGCTGGTATGAGCTCCTCAATTTCTGTTTATTTTTGTCTTTTTTGTGAATTTCTCTATTGCCCTTATACACTGATATTCATCGGGAGATGCCTTCAATTATCCTGATGTAACGTACTCAAATAGATCAAAACTCAGGGAAGGGCATTCCCCATAAATATTTTTATCCACGGTGATCTGGTGAGCTTCAAGATCGTGAGCTATAGCAACAAATTCACAATTATCCGCTGAGGAATCTTAGGACAAGACAAGACTCAGGTTTTGAAATGAAACAACCTCAAATTCTTTCCCTTGCAGCAAATTCATAACTTCAAGAATGATCTCTTGAGATTGTTCCAATGCGAGAATCCTCTTCCTAAGGAAGAGCGTCAAGAAATTCCTAAACTCACTCCGTCACAAAATTGGGGCAGCCCACAGAGCATCTTTGAGCAGGAGATTCTCTGCACAAGAAGAGAATTTCCTTTCCAAATACAAATACGCTATGATATTTGATGTTTGTATCTACGACAATCATGGTCGCCCAATATACTTCACATGAGATGATTGTTGAATCGTCAGTGGGTAATCGGCTGGATGTTTGCGAAATTTTCTGGCTTGGATATGCCAATAGCAAATCAAGGGATTATTGCATTCAACGTAAAAGCTCATGTGCCGCAGGTTTGTCTTTTTGCGGCAGCCCACCAGGACAATAATTGTCCTTTTGCTCCGCCGTCCTCCACCGTAGGCGGTCACATGCAGCGTGGGTTAAGTGAGGTTAGATTTGAAATCCCGGAGGCACAAAACAGATATATTGATGCCCCAAGCATTCGCTATAATTTGCACTGAAACCAATAATCATATTTTTTCCAAGTAATTTCCCACCATCCCACCCAGCCACGCAAACAGTGCCCAAGGGATTTGTGGAAAAATCAACACGCCAAGTGAGCCGATCAAACCGCCGACGATCATCAAAACCAGAGCCATAGGCGAGGCCAGCAGAAAAGCGAGCAAAGTTACAGACCATGATGTTTTTGATTTTTGGCGATTTAAGAAATAGATCAAAATCAATCCGCCCAACGTACCTGCCACAAAGAACAGGATGTAATCTAAAACAGCGGCTGACGCGTTCCATTTTCCAAAGCGCACATAAAACCCAACAATTTGTGAAACAACAGACAACAAACCGATTATCAGTGCTCCAACAATTTGATTATTTTCCATTAGAATTTTTCTTTCAAAAAACAAGGTTGGGAAATATCCTTTTGTATTTTCTAATGTCATTTGCAGGCACCTAACGGCGCCGTGGATCAGCGGTAACGGGGTCGCGGTGAATTTCCCTGAAAACCGCTGTCCGCTACATGGGTTCAGTCTACCCAATCCCATGCAGCGGGGGTAGTTATTTCAAATCAACCGATAATTCACAATGATCAAGGAATGTGAAGGTCGTCTTGAATGCTTTCAAATTCCTCGGATTTTCCCTCACCCTTTGACCATTCACGCAGTTCCTTAATGTTAATGTCATGACTTGAAGCAACCATAATGGATTGCTGCAGGCATTGGCGGTCACCCCAATGGTAATAATGTGCAAGCCGATCCTTAATACAATCCGTTGGAGATATGATTTTCAATACACCTGTATCAAATTTCATCTCTTCAATAATAGTTACTTTTCCATCACCAAATTGTAGTGGGCCAGGAGGGAATTCAACTATGTGGTCAGTTTCTGGATGCTCAAAATGCCGACCTATAGGCATAAAGCCTAACTTTCTCATTGACTTTTCGATTTTATCTCGACTGGCGAACCGGGCATTAACTAAATCAATATCACTAGATACATATTCTCCATTGCTATAAATCCCAACAGCTGCGCCACCAGATAATACAAAATACAGTCCTGAATCCGAAAGATTTTGGACTACAAATGCTGCCAGCTCAGCTTGATTCATATTGCTAATTGGTTTCATTCAGGTTTCCCGCGACGTCGGGGACGGCGTCTATTCATCAGTAATTTTTCTTGGAGATCATCTGGGTAAAATGATAAGGCTTTATTTAATAAGGATTGTAATTCAGCCAACAAAGCATAGCGAGGGTTAAAGCAGAATAAAATTGTTCTGCCTACACTTTTACTGATAATTACGCCGCCCGCTTCAAGTTTTTCTAATTGATCCTGAATAGGGAATAGATCTGTTTCAAAAAATCGAGCAATTTCTCGTGCATAACCTTCTTCTCGCGCCTGAAGAAAGATGAGGACACGCTCACGGTTTGTGGATCCAACAATAGGTTCTAGCAACATGGACCACCTCCAAATGACCTAATAAATAAGTCATACGACCTAAAAAAAAGGTCGTATGACTTATTTTATACATCAATATAAATGTCATGTCAATCAAGAAATATATACCTAACGGCGCCAAGAATCAGCGGTAGGGGCGGCACGGTGTATTTCCGCGAAAACCGCTGTCCGCTGCATTCGCTGGATGGCTGGCGCGATGCGCCAGGCAAGAAAGTAAACGGGTATTCGCGGTGCCGATGGTGTGGACGCTGGGATACGCGCCACGCCATCGTTTTGAATAAGCTGCGGGGCGGGTTACGCTTGAAACCTTTCTTTGCAAGACACCAAACAGCCGAATTCGCGGCCGCTTACCCTCGGGGCAAGAGCCCCGTCAGCTTGATGCTGGGTTAGGTTTCGCCATTTTTATCAATCTGGCTCCACAATGTCATCTATTGTCAGATCAAGAGCCCTTGCAATAGCCGATAATACTTCTGTTGTCCCTGTTCTTTTTCCTGTTTCAATCTGCGACAAATACGGTTTACTGATGCCAGCCGATTCAGCTAATTCTTTTTGGGTATATCCTCTGTATTCTCTCCACACTCGAATCGGATTTTCTCCATCTAATATTGCATAGACGACTTCGCTCGGCACCAGTTCTTCTCCCTGTTCAATCTCCTCCAATGCCGCATCATAGTCGCGGATATCACTCAACATTTCAGCTTCCTCGACTAAACGTAAGTACTCTTCATATGGAATGACAGCCCATTCCGGACTTCCATTTCTTTCAATTATCTGAATATTCATCGGTATATCTCTCCACGTGAACCTATTTTCAGCACGAATATAATCAAATCATTCTTTCTTATCTCGTAGATCACCCGCCAATCTCCTACTCGTAAACGATTACCTGGACGGTTTTGTAACTTGGTCACATTTGAATGGGGCGCGTAGGGATCTTTGGCAATCCGATCCAATTGTTTTCGAACTCGATCAACGACATTCTTTGGTATTCGCCGTAACGATTTATACACTTTTTTGGTGAAGACGATTTTGTACACGAGAATATATTAGCATAATGCTAACGGTATTGCAAACCCCCTTTCGCGTTTTTCAGTATTCAAGAAACCTAACGGGTATTCGCGGCTATATACCGGTATACACTCCTGATATTCGACTATATCCATTAGATTATGATTTTATTGCTAGTTTTCTCCTACTCACCGGGGGCTTTTATCATGAGTGCACACAAACCAAAGCTTCTTGATCGGGCCAGATATTCTTTACGATAGCGGATCTATTCACACAGGACTGAAAACCCTTTTATTAACTGGATCTGGCGTTTCATCCTCAAAATAACAAGCAACATCCAAAGGAAATGGGGGAACACGAATTTGAGGAATTCCTCACCAACCTTGCTGTAGGAAAGAAGGTTGCGCCGTCAACCCAAAACCAGGCGTTAAACGCCATTATATATATGTACGAGAAGGTGTTGGGAATTGAGCTGGATGAAATCCAAGCCATGCGACCCAAGCAGAGAAAGCACGCACCTACCGTTTTTTCTTTTAATCAGGGGTCAAGTGTTAGACCAGCTCTCCGGGGCGGACAGGTTGGCCGTCAGGCTGTTTTACGGAAGCGGCCTTCAAGTTTCTGAGTGTTTGCGGTTGCGCGTCCAGGACATTACCTTCGAAATGCATCAAATCATTGTATGAAATAGCAAGGGAAATTAAGATCGGGTGACCATCTTACCTGACAGCCAGGAGGCCCCTCTCAGGGAACAGCTAAGAAATCTGAGAGTACTTCATAAACGAGATCTTGACCGCGGTGAGGGTCGAGTTTCCCTTCCGTATGATCTACACCAGAAATACCCCAACGCAGACAGGGGTTGGCTTTGGCAGTGGGTTTTTCCCTCATCAAGTATCTCCAAAGATCCCAGTACCGGAATTGTGTGCCGATTCCACCGTAGCCCCAGCAGTCAAGAAAATCTGTCCAGTATGCTGCCAAAAAATGCAGGAATCAAGAAACACGACACCCCCCATCTATTCAGGCAATCATTTGCTGCTCACTTACTAGAAAATGGCTGCAATATACGAACTGTTCAGGAGCTGCTGGGGCATAATGATGAAAAAAACACGATGGTTTACACACACGTGCTCAGATCTGGTCCGGCAGGTGTAAAAAGTCGGCTTGATAGAATTCCCTCTTTTTACTGTCATTGCCCAACAGGTTTTAACAGCAGCAACGGGACTATCTTTTGTAAAACAATTCCGCAGCCAATCATGGATCCTTTCGGGTTTATTTTGTTCACAAAAATAGTGGGGTTTTAATGATGATAAAAAAACGGGTCTGTGCCCATGTAATTTGGCACAGACCCGTTTTGATTTACTATTTACGCTCCCTGCAGGGATCTCTCAGGCATGGATCGCCTGCCCCTGGGCGGCTTTTGCAGCTTCCACCACGGCCTCGCTGAGGGTGGGGTGGGCGTGAACCGTGCGGGCGATTTCTTCGGGGGTGAGCTCCATCTCCCGGGCAAGCGAGAGCTCCCCCAGTAGTTCTGTGACCTCCGGACCGATGAGATGGGCCCCGAGGATTTCCCCGTACTTGGTGTCGATGACAATTTTCACAAAGCCCCGGGGGTCGTTCATCCCCAAAGCCTTCCCATTGGCGCGGAAGTTGAATCTCCCCGTGCTGACTTCATAGCCCTGCTCTTTAGCCTCCCGCTCGGTGAACCCAAATGAGGCCACCTGGGGAGAACAGAAGGTGGCGCGGGGCATCATCCGGTAATCCAGGGACGGGGTGGGAACGCCAGCGATCTGTTCCGCGCAGACAATACCCATTTCCATCCCCACATGGGCCAGCATTAATTTCCCGGTGACATCCCCCACCGCCCAGACCCCGGGGACATTTGTGGCCATGCGCTCATCAATCTGGATAAATCCTTTTGTGTCTGTCTCCACCCCGGCCTTCTCCAGGCCAAGGTCCTGGCTGTTGGGCACAAAGCTGGCTGCCAGCAGCACCTCATCCACGGAGATGACCTCCTCCCCTTGCGGGGTTTCCAGATGCACCTTTACCTTCTTTTTTTGCTGGTCAACTTTCTGGACGGTGCTCCTGAGGTGAACCTGAATCCCCCGGTCTTTCACGGCTCGCGCCAGCTCCCGGCTGACCTGCTCATCCTCCCGGGGCAGGAGGGTCCGCTCCATTTCAACCACGGTTACCGGCACGCCGTAGCTGTTCCAGATGGTGGCAAATTCCATCCCGATCGCCCCGGCTCCCACGATCAACACAGAATCCGGGAGTGTTTCATCCAGGATGGCTTTTTCATAAGTGTAGACCCGGCTGCCGTCCGCCTCCACCCCCGGGAGGATGAAGGGATTGGCACCGGTGGCAATGATGATATGGTCCGCGGTCAGGCTCTGCGCGCTCCCCTCGCTGGTGACCTGCAGGGTTTTGGGACCTTCAAATTCTGCCCGGCCCCAGATCAGCTCCACCTTGTATTTTTTAAGCAGGAATTCCACCCCGGAGACCAGCTTTTCCGATACCACCCGGCTCCGCTTCACCGCGGCGCTGTAATCCAGCTCCAGGCTGTCAAAATGAATCCCGAATTCATCCGCCTCATTGCGGAGCAGGGAGGCGAGCTCGGCGTTCTTGAGCAGGCTTTTTGTCGGAATGCAGCCGATGTTCAAGCACACCCCACCTAAATACTCTTTTTCGATCAGGGCCACAGACAGGCCCAGCTGGGCCGCCCTGATGGCCGTCACGTACCCTCCGGGGCCGGCCCCGATCACCATCACATCGTAATCACTCATCGTTATCCTTTTTTTATAGGGTTGAATACATCCAGGATGGCTGCAAGCCATCTTCCGGGCAAATTTGTTTGTACCAGCGCTGAGAGATTGTGTCAATAAAGATTCTGCACTTTCATTCCGATTGCCGATCTGAAGCCAGAAAGTGGATCTATTGCTCCAAGCCAACATGGAACCACGGGGGAAGTGCGGTTTCGATGGTTCCTGACAGCGCCCGGGAAATCAGCGGATAATTCACCGAAATGCCTGCATTCCCGGTACCTCGGGTGGGTAAACCCCGTTAGAGACATCAGATGAGGGACATTTGCCTGAAATCCCCCAAAAAAACAGGAGGAATGTCACCCTTCAAAATTGGTCAAACGTTTGACATAATACACCCATATTGGTCAAACGTTTGACCAATATGGGTCTTGGAAAGTCGTTTTTCAAAAAGGGGAAGGGTCCAATGGATCAGGTTAACTCAATCAGTCCTGGCGACAGGCGTCCCTTGTATGTCCAGGCTATCAGTGCCATCACCCAGCTCATTGAAACCGGTGAACTCCCCTCCGGCTCAAAGCTCCCGGCGGAATCTGAGCTGGCAGAGATGTTGGGTATCTCCAGGTCAACCCTGAGGGAGGCTTTGGGGCATCTGGAATCCTTCGGGGCAGTCACCCGGCAGCAAGGGCGAGGAACTTTTGTGACTGCTTCCCAGGGTCCAGACTTTTTAGGAGGAATTGAACGACTGGAAACCTTCCGGGCCTTGGCGAAACGAGCCAACCATAATCACGCTGTGGTCGACAGAACTGTGGAAAAGGTAAGGGCAACGGAAGAAATTCAAGAACAGCTCAATGTAGATGCGGAGAAGGAGATCATCAAAGTCAGCATAGTTGAGTCCATTGACGGCATCCCCTGTATGTACCTGGAAGATTATGTAATCTCGAATGACAATCTATTTCCAAAATTGAATGATTACCAAGGATCCGTGCTGACTTTCCTAACGGAAAACAGAAATCCTCCGCTGGCATATGCACGGGTAAAGATCTACGCAGTCAGTGCACCCCCGGATGTTGCCCAGAAATTATCCCTGGATGAAAACCAGCCCGTGCTGCATTTGGTGGAGAAAATGTATGATTCCGATGGGAACCAGGTTGGCTTAACCTTCATGTACCTGGTGACAGATCAATTTTATTTTTCCGTGACCAGAAGAATTCCTCCCAAATAAACACGAAAGGACAACTTATCCATGGAATTGACGATCCATAATGCACTCGATGACCTTAACTACAAACGAATCAATCTCGGCATTGAGGGAGGAAAAATCCGCCAAATCACCGGGGATGAAATCCCTCCCGGACAGCGGGCTATTGATGCCGCTGGCGCCATGATTTCCCCGGCTTTCATTGAACCGCATTTTCATCTTGAGAACTCGGTGATGCCTGAGTATGTCAATCACAGCGGCACATTGGGAGAAGCCATAAAAATCGCGGAAGAAATCAAGGATCAGCTGACAGCCGAGGATATCCTGCGTAGATCCACGCTTGCTCTCAAAGAAGCCATCCTTAACGGCACGCAGTGGCTGCGTGACCACACCGATGTCGATGAGGTAGCAAAGCTCAATCTTCTCAAGGCCGTTGTATCAGTACGTGAGAAATTCAAAGATGTGATTGATATTCAGATCGTGGCCTTCCCTCAATTCGGTTTAGCGGAGAACCCCGAATCGGTTGATCTGGTCTGGCAGGCGATGGAAGAGGGAGCAGATCTGGTCGGAGGCGTCCCCCATCGCGAGAAGGACATGGATCAGGCTGCCCGGCAGATTGAAATTGCCTTCGAAATTGCTCAGGCCCATGATGCAGACATCGATATGCATGTCGATGAAACGGATGATCCTTACTGGCATACCCTGGAACTGCTGGCTGAAAAGACCCTTGAAACAGGATATCAAGGAAGGGTGACCGCAGCTCACTGCTGCGCAATGGCTGCCTGGGACGAGAAGCTATTCCAGCGCATCCTTCAGAAACTTGTCCAGGCCCAGGTCAATATCTGCACAAATACCCCCGTCAACCTCGTTATCCAGGGGCGCAACAGCGGCCATCCTATCCGCCGGGGCATTGCCCGGGTCAAAGATTTATTAGAGGCGGGGGTGAATGTCACCTGCGGGCAGGATGACCTGCAGAACATGTTTTATCCCTTTGGAAACATGGATACGCTGTCTGTGGCCAATTTTGTCGCTCACGCCGCCCATTTAAGCGCAGTCAAGGAAATCAAGGAAGCATTTGACCTCCCACGCTACCGGGCAGCAAAAGTGCTGGGCCTCGAAAACTACGGAATCAAAAAGGGGGCAACGGCAAATCTGGTTCTCTTAAATGCCGATTCTGCCGCGGATGCCTTGCGAAGGCAGCCGACGCGTTTGTATGTCATTAGAGAAGGTGAAATTCTCGTCGAAAGAGAAGAACTGCAAACCCTCTCACCTGCCCTGCCATTTGCATAATTACTAATAATCAATCTAGTTTTTAAGAAAAGGAAAGTCTCATGAGTGAAAAAGATATTCTACAGAAATTCTACGACAGTGTTGTTGCAGGAGACCTCTCTGCTGCTGCTGAAGCTGCGCAGAAAAGTGTGGATGCTGGAATCACACCCCTGAAATCCATTGAAGAAGGGATGACCCCGGCGATCCGCGAAGTTGGAGAGCGGTTTGGAAAGGGGGAGATGTTCCTCCCGGAAATGGTCTCCAGCGCGGATGCCATGGAAGCCGCCCTTGAAATCCTGGAACCCCATTTTGAAGGCACTGAAGGAGAGAAACGGGGGAAGGTTTTAATTGGCACTGTGCAGGGGGACATTCATGATATCGGGAAAAATATCGTCATCGCCCTGTTGAAAGTCAACGGATTTGAAGTCATTGACATCGGCCGGGATATCCCTTCAACCGACTTCGTGGACAAAGCCATTGAAATGGGAGTGGAGATCATCGGCTTATCGGGGCTGCTGACAACCAGCCTGCCGATGATGCGCGATATTATCCAGATGCTGGAAGATGACGGAGTTCGGGATCAGCATAAAGTCATCATTGGTGGGGGACCAACCAGCCAAGATTATGCTGATCAGATCGGCGCGGACGGCTACGGTGAGACAGCTTACAGTGCTGTTGAGCTGTGCAGCCAAATCATCGACGGCTGATCACAAACCACCTATAAACACCTAAATTGGGAAGGAAGGAACTTATGCCAGGATTGCATTTTGAAATGATCGAACGAGTGGACCAGGGGCCCCGTGTGCGGGAGGAAGAATTTGACAAATCCATCTTCCCGCGGGTTAAGGAATTGATTGAGAAATATGACATCAAATACGATCCGGACAATCCCATCCCGGACGATGACAAGATGGCGGATCGTTTATTTGCCGCCGGGATGGAATACGCGGTTGAAAAAGGGCTCTGGGTGCTGGACACCCAGAAGGTGGTTCATTTCACGGAAGCGGAAATCTGGCGGTTTCTTGACAACTACCATACACCGCTGATTTTTGGATACGGAAAGGATCAGGTAATGCTGCAGCCCCGGAAACCGGAAAGCGATGTCCGACCGCTGGTGATTGGCGGCGCAGCCGGTTCGAGCATGACCGAGGGTGAGATGTATGTCAAGCATATGATGAATTTTGCCCTCGAACCCACCAATGACATGATCGCCAACGGGAATCCCGCCTTGATTGAAGGCCGGGAAATCCGCCCCTTCTCCCCCAACGAGGTGCACGGCGCCATTCAAGAAGTGGGCTGGATCCGGGAAGCCATCCGGCGGTCCGGAAGACCCGGAATGCCCATGTTTGTGGCCCCGGGCTGTGCAGCCTCTGCCCCGCCCGCGGTGGCAATTATCAATGAAGAGCGCGGTTTGCGGAAAGGGGATTTCATGTATGCCGCCCTGCTAACGGAGCTGAAATCTGACTATGACCGGTTGATCCGGGCGGTGGCTGCCGTTGAAAATGGAGTCCATGTCGCCACCCTGCTGGCGCCGATGATCGGTGGCTGGGCGGGACCGCCGGAAGGCGCGGCTATTTGCGGTGCCGCAGAAACATTGTTGGGTGCAATCTGTCACAGCTCCACCATTGTTGTCAACCACCCGGTGCACATGAACCTCAAGAATGGGGCTACCACCCACCGGCAGACCTTGTGGGTGGAAAGCGTGATCGGTCAAGCATTCTCCCGGAATACCCGCTTCCCGATCGGGCAGAACGTTTTCCTGGATGCCAGGGCAGGAACCTATGAGGTCTTATGGGAAGCAGCAGCCAATGCGATCGTGGCTGTCAGCAGCGGCCAGCACACCGGTCCAGGACCCAGCGGGATCACCGGGGGGGATGATGTGGATATGATCTCAGGGATTGAAATGCGCATGCTGGGTGAAACCAGCCGGGCCGTCACAGGGATGAGCCGGAAGAAAGCCAATGAGCTGGTGGTGAAATGCCTGGAGAAATACGAGCCTACACTAGGGAAACCACCAAAAGGAAAGCCCCTTCAGGAGCTGTACGACATCCCCAAATTGAAGGTCAAAGAAGAGTGGTTGAGTAAATTTGAAGAGGTGAAAGCCGAGCTGATGGACTGGGGTGTACCCTACCGCTATTAGATCATTACAAGGTAAACGAATGGCTCAACTTTTGATTGAAAATGGCGTGATACTGACCGTCAATGACCGCTTTGATATCCACGAAAAGGGATACCTGCTGGTCGAGGACGGTACGATAGCGGTAATGGCTGCGGGGGAGCCCTCCCCTGCAGCCCGCCGTCAGGCTGAACAGGTCATCGACGCTGATGGGCAAATTGTCATGCCGGGCTTGATCAATGCTCATGTCCATCTCTTCCAAACCCTGATCCGGGGGCTGTCAGATAACCGGCCTCTGATCCCCTGGCTGGAAGAAGTTGCCTTCCCTGTCTATGCAGAAATGCAGCCTGAGGACATATTTCTCGCTGTAAAAATGGGAATTGTCGAGAATGTCAAGGGCGGTGCAACCGCTGTAACGGATAATTTCACTGTCCGCCAGAGCCAGGAGGGATATGATGCAGTCTTCCAGGCTGCCCAAGAGCTGGGGATCCGGTACAAAATGGCCCGGGGCTACTCTGATACCGGCTACCCGGAATCACTGATGGAGACCGGGGATGAGATGATCACCTCCACCCGGTTGTTGTATGACACCTGGTGTAAAAATGATCAACTCCTGTCCCTTGATTTCAGCCCTAATGTGGTCTGGAGCACAACCCGGAAGACCCTTGAAAAAATTGTCAGTCTATCCCGGGATTGGAATATTGGCATCCACATCCATACCGCTGAAGATAAAAAGGAGAACGATCTCTGCCTGGAGCAGACCGGCGTCCGCCAGGTCACCTGGCTGGATCAGCTGGGGGTCCTGGGACCCAGAACACAGCTCGCGCACGGCATCTGGATCAATGAAGAGGAAATGGAGCTAATTGCCGATACCGGGACAGCAGTTGTTCATAATCCAGTAAGCAATATGTTTATCGGTACCGGGATCTGTCCGGTACCAGCCATGAAGAAGGCTGGTGTTCGGGTTGCCCTGGGTAGCGATGGCCAGGCGGTCAATAACGGACAGGAAATGCTTGACGTGCTCAAGTGGGCAGCCAATCTCCAGAAAGTGGATTCTCTCAACCCAGCCGTACTGCCCCCTGACCAGGTTATACGGATGGCCTGCAGAAACGGGGCTTATGCCTTTGGGCAACCTGACCTGATCGGGAGTTTAGATCCCGGGAAAAAAGCAGATCTCATCCTGGTTGAGATGAATTCCTCCCGCCTGACCAGGCCCACTTTGAACATTCCTTCGCTGCTGGTGAACCTTGCCCGCTCGGATGATGTATCGACTGTCATCATTAACGGCAAGATCATCATGCAGGATCGGGAAATGCTTGTTGTGGATGAAGAAAAGCTAAAGGATAAATTTCAAAAACAAAGGGAAGCCCTGATTGGTCGTGCGAGGATCATCTGAATAAAACGGATCAATCAGCTTACTTATAAAGCCGTTTATTGAGGAGAAAACATGAGAACACGCGGACGGTTACACAGCGTTCTGGATAAAGCAGAAACTGGCCCGATTGTGGAAGAAAAAGAGTTTGATATTGAATATATCCAGAAACCCATCCAGGAGCTGATCAAGAAATACGATGTCAGCTGGGATCAGGATGTCTTTCTAACCCATGACGATCAATTGGCAGACCGGGTCTTTCAAGCCGGGTACGAGCTGGCATTGAACACCGGCGTATACTGCACATCCACCAAACGGCGGATGGTCTGGACAAAAGACGAACTAGACGAGGTGATTGCCACCTCGCCATCTTCAGTCACGCTGGGGCAGGGGGATGACCTGGCACACATCCGGGCCAGGAGACCGGATGAAAACAGCCGGGTTGCAGTATGCGGTGGCGCGTACGGGATCCCCGTGCCTGAGCACCTCTTTGTACCAGTGATGCTGAGCTATGCCCAGGAGCCGCTGATTGATTTTATTGATAACGCTTCCCTGATTTCCACCTACGGACGCCGGATCCGGGCAGGTTCTCCCTGGGAGGCCATCGCCTGCTGGCAGGAAGCCGACCTGTCTTTTGATGTGGTCAACCGGGCCGGTCGACCCGGTCTGGCTATTGGCTGCGCCGAAAACTCCCCCACCCATATTGGGGAAATCTCCTCCAATTCCTTTGGGGGGTTCCGTCCTACGGACTGGCACCATGCAGCACTCGTCAGTGAATTGAAAACCAATTATGATCAGCTGATCAAAGTGGCCCATTTTGCACGCACAGGATCCCATATTCACACTTTTGCCAACAATATTTACGGCGGGTATCCGGGGGGTGCGGATGGCATGGCAGTGGCTCTGGTTGCCAGTTTGATCATGCTCCAGGCGACATATTTTGGCTGCACGGTCAACCCCGGGCCAACCCACGCCAATCTAAGCTGCGACACCTACCCGGAGATGCTGCCGGGGATCGGGGTGGCCCTCCAGGGACTGAACCGCAACACCAGCTTGATGACCACCGCCTTTGCCCGCACTGCAGGCGGACCGGGAACCAAGAGCATCCTCTATGAGACCGCTGCCCTCAGCCTGGTGGGTGTCACCTCCGGGATTGCCCTGATGGAGGGAGTGCAGTCCGCCGTTGGCGTGCAGCCGGCCCACTGCACCGGTCTTGAGGCCCGTTTTACAGCCCAGGTCACCCATGAAGCGGAAAAACTGACCCGGAAAGAGGCTGCTCCTATTGTTAAAGCGCTGACGGAAAAATACCGGGAAGGCTTGACAGAAAAACCCATTGGGAAACCCTTTGACCAGCTTTATGATGTGGAAAGAGTCACCCCGCTGCCGGAATGGCAGGAGATCTATGATGAGGTCTGTAAGGAAATGGGAAAGGAATTTGGATTAAACCTCTAAGGACATATCACTTATTCAAGAAAAATTGGTCTTCAATATATCCTGGAATCAAACACGATTTGACCCTTCAATACTGTGTTCTGTGTATGCATCTTGTTAGACCTTAAAACACTTGCTTTCAGTTTAAAAGTTAGAATTTGATAATAAAACATTCACCATTTGTTGTGAAATTTTTCCCAATGATATAATGCCACCTAATCGGTAGCCAAGAGGTAGATACATCCATGGAACTAACTATTCATGATGTCCTCCTGGACCCCACCCAGGAACCCGTCGATATTGGCATAGAAAAAGGCCACATTCAAGAGATTTCCACAACAGGCATCCAAACGGGGGATGAACATCTTGATGCAGCTGGTTGTCTCCTGGTACCGCTATTCTTTGAATCCCACTTCCACCTCGATAACACCCTTTTGTGGGGGGAAACCAACCGCAGCAGCACCCTCCAGGAAGCTATCCAGCTCTATGCCAAATACAAAGAGCAGATGACAGTAGAGGATATCGTCAAGCGGGCTTCTGAGACCCTCCGCTTATGCCTAGCAAACGGCGTTGGCTACCTCCGCTCCCATGTGGATATCGATCCCCTGGGAAAATTGAAGCTGCTGGAAGGTGTCAAAGCTGCCAAGGATAGATTTGAGGGGATTGTCGATGTACAGATCATCGCCTTCCCTCAAATGGGCCTGGTCGGGGAGCCTGAAACGGTAGAGTTGATGTATGCCGCGATGGAAAACGGGGCTGATATTGTCGGGGGTATTCCCCATTTTGAGAAAGACCTCGATGATGCCGCCCGCCAGATTGAGATCGTCTTTGACATAGCAAAAAAATATGATGCGGATATCGACATGCATGTGGACGAGGTCGATGATCCCTATTGGAAATCCGTTGAACTGTTAGCCGAAAAAACCATAGAAGAAAATTATCAGGGCCGGGTCGCAGCCGGGCACTGCTGCTCCATGGCCGCCTGGGAGCAGGCTGACTTCGATCGGGTGCTCCCCAAGATCAAGAAAGCTGACCTGCATATAATCACCAACCCCTTGACCAACTCAATCGGCCAGGGCCACCAGGACACCCGGCCCGTGCGGAGAGGTATCCCTCCGCTGGATTTACTGCTGAGTGCCGGCGTGAATGTCGCCACCGGAACCGACGACATGCTGAATATGTTTTATCCCTTCGGGAATATGAATCCTTTAGCGGTGGTCAATTTTGCAGCGCATCTTGGGTATCTGACAACCCCTGAATTGAGGGAAGCCGCCTTTGATATGCCGCTGTACAACGCGGCGAAAGTTTTCCGCATTGACCCTTACGGGATTCACAAAGGGGGACCAGCAGACCTCTGCCTGGTGCCTGTCCGAACCAAACTGGACGCCATCCGATTTCATCCTGCTCCATTAGCTGTAATCCGAAACGGCTCAATTATCACCGAGACAAAAATATCACGGAATTTTCACGAATCTGTTCCAAAGAAAAACCATTAAATTAATTATTGAAATGATAATGTGACAGTATAATCCATACCCATAGCTGAGAAAGGAGGTGCCCGGGAAAAGATTTGGATAGATGTTCGGTCCCCCAAACACAAACGGAGTAATATAGGAGAAGAAACAATGTCAAAAAGATTACTGAAGTGGATTACACCGCTGTTGGTCATTGCGTTCCTGCTATCAGCTTGCGGTGGAGCAACAGAAGCACCTCCTCCCGCAGAGGAAGAAGCGGTCGCGGAAGAATCCGCCGAGGAGATGGAAGAAGAAATGGAAGAGGAGGAAGCTGCTGAGGAAGAGATGGCAGAGACTCCTTCCGAGGTTAAGGTTGCCTTCTTCTTCACTGGTCCGCTTGATGAGCCATGGGCGCAGGCGATGTTCCAGGCTGTCCAGCGCGTGAAAGAGGATCCACCCATGGGCCTTGAGATCCAGGATAAGTGGTTTGAAAAAGTGCCCATCGATGATTATGAAAAATTCGTCCGGGATGTTGTCGTCACCGAAGAATTCGATATTATCTGGCTCCACGACGCTTCTGCCGGAACAGACCCAGTTGATAACCTCCGCCAGGAGTTTCCAGACCAGATCTTTCCGGTCACCGCGTCAAACTACTATCCAGTTGGCGGAAATGCGTATTGGATCCAGGCCTATGCCCACGAACCTTCGTACTTAAGCGGGATGATCGCCGGGATGGTCACGGAGACCGATACGATTGGTATGGTTGCCGGGTTCCCCTATGCAAGCGTGACCCATCTTTTGAACGCATTTGTGGATGGCGCTAAAGCAGTCAATGAGGATGTGGAGTTCAAGGTTTCCTACATTGAGGCCTGGTGGGATCCGGTAAAAGCCAAAGAAACTGCCCTGGCCCAGATTGAAGCTGGCGCGGATGTGATCTACAGTGAGCGCTACGGGGCATTTGAAGCCGCCCGGGATAAAGGGGTATATGCCTTTGGCAATCAGTCCGATATCCATGACCTTGCCCCTGAGACGATCATCACCAGTCCGCTAATGTTCTGGGATCCTGCCGTAGAAAACATGATTGAAACCTGGTACGATCACGAAGTCCACGGCACTCCTTATGATGCGCCCGACGATGAACCTGTCTTCTTCTTGATGCGTGAAGGCGGATCCGGCCTGGCGCCGCTCTACCAGTTCAAGGATGAGCTTCCCGAAGACGTCATCGCAGCATATCAAGAGGCCTATGATCAGATTATGGCCGGGGAGCTTGAGGTCGAGCTCAAGTTCGATGAGGTTACCTCTGATTAGCTAATCTACTCAACTACCAGGGGTGCTCCGGTGAACGCCGGGGCACCTCTATCCCTTTCCCCTTCTTTGGAAATAAAGGTAAAACTGTGACCCAAACATATTCTGATCCAATCTTGAAGGTTGAGAATATCACCAAAAGCTATGGATCCCTGGTTGCCAACGATCAGATTTCTTTTCAGGTACAAAAAGGACATATTCATTGTCTCCTGGGAGAAAATGGCGCCGGGAAATCCACCCTGGCAAAATGTATCTACGGCGCATCAAAACCCGATTCCGGGCAGATTTTTTTTAAAGGGGAACCGGTGCATTTCACTTCCCCGCGGGATGCAATCCGGGGCGGGATCGGCATGGTCCACCAGCATTTTGTGCTTGCGGAACCGATGAACGCGGTGGAAAACATCATTGTGGGGGAAGAAAGCACCGGGCAGATTCTTCATCTACGCAAAGAAACAGAAAAAATTCGGCACTTATGTGATCGTTATGGTTTGGATCTGGATTTACAACTTCCCGTCTCCCAGCTGTCAGTTGGTGAACAGCAGTGGATTGAGATCCTCAAAGCATTATATGTCGGTGTGGATTTATTGCTCCTGGATGAACCCACGGCGCTGCTAACACCGCAGGAAGTTGAAAAGCTGTTTTCAATCATTGAAAAAATGTCACAAGGGGGGATTTCAATTATCTTAATCACCCATAAATTACATGAGGTGATGGATATTTCGAAACGGGTAACTGTCCTGCGTAAGGGCAAAATGATTGCCACCGTGGATACCAAAGAAAGCACCAAGGCATCCCTGGCAGAACTATTGGTGGGAAGAGCATTCGACTTCAACGTGAAAAAGGAACAAGTCGATATTGGCAGTCCGGTTCTGGAAATTCAGAATCTCTCTGTGCTCAGGAATAATGGTACCCGGGGATTGGATGATTTTTCCCTGATCATCCATAAGGGAGAGATTGTTGGATTGGCAGGTGTGAGTGGGAATGGCCAACCAGAATTATTTGATGCCTGCGTAGGTGTTCGCCCAGCGGAACAGGGCAAAATCCTACTAGCAGGAGAGGATATCGCAGGATTATCACCGCTTACGATCTCCAATAAAGGACTGGCAAGCATTCCCCAGGACCGGGTCAAGCAGGGGCTGATCAGTGATTTCTCCGTCCAGGAAAACCTGATTCTTGGGGTCCACGGAAATGAGCCTTACTGCTCGAACGCGGTGATGAATTGGAATAACGTCAAGGACTTTGCCAGGGAGGCCATTGAAAATTTTGAAATTGCCACACGGGGTCCAGAACAAAAAGTAAAACAACTTTCTGGTGGAAATCTCCAGAAGGTTGTTTTGGCCCGCGAAGTCTCCCACGAGGTTAAAGCTATTGTGGCAAGCTCTCCCACACGGGGATTGGATATCAATGCAACGTATTACGTTTACCACCGTTTCCTGTCGCTGATCAAAGAACACACCGGAATTCTTTTAATATCTGAGGATCTGGATGAAATCTTTAATGTCTCTGACAGGATCGGAGTTATCTACAATGGTAAATTAATGGGTTTATTCCAGGCAGGAGAGGTTACCCGGGAACAGGTTGGTTTACTGATGGCGGGAGTCAAGGAAGAAGACCGTGTTTAAAAAGTATTCATACAGAATTGAAAAACGCAAAGAAACTGGTTTTGTCCTGAGTGCTTTATCCATTTTGGTATCCCTGCTTGTTTCTCTGGCAGTAACCGCAGGGGTCATCTATCTCTCTGGCGCTGAACCAGACATTGTCCTGTTAGCCATCGCCCGGGGATCATTTGGGAACCTGAGCGCGATCATTGACACCCTGATCAAATCCACCCCGATCATGATCACCGGTCTGGCTACCATCATTGCCTTCCGGGCCAGGGTCTGGAATATCGGGCAGGAAGGGCAGCTGTTCGCAGGCGCCATGGCAGTCACATTTGTGCTGTTAACTTTTCCAAACCTGCAGCTTCCACCGGTGCTCTTTATACCCCTGATGATCATCATTTCTCTGATCGGCGGTGCACTTTGGGGGTCCATCCCGGGATACTTAAAGGCAAAATTTAACGTCAATGAGATCATCGTTACAGTGATGCTCAACTATGTCATCCTGTATTTGATGACTTTCTTATTGAATGGCCCCTGGCAGGAACCGGGCAGTTATTACTACAACACGATCAACTTCCCGGAAGCCAGCTGGCTCCCAAAATTATTGGGTACTCGCCTGCATCTTGGTTTTGTAATCGCTTTATTGACAGCGATCACAGTCTATTTCTTAATGTGGAAGCTGAAACTCGGTTTTGAAATCAGGGCTACAGGGGATAATCCCACCACATCAAAATACAAAGGGATCGATATCAAACAAATCTCATTAATTGTGATGCTTCTGAGCGGGGCCCTTTCTGGCCTGGCCGGTGGAATTGAAGTGCTGGGAATCCACCACAAGCTAATCTACGGATTTTCAAGTTCTTTTGGGTTCACCGGGATCTTGATAGCCCTTTTAGGAAGAATGCATCCGTTTGGGGTCGTTCTGGCTTCAATTTTCTTCGGAGCCTTACACAACGGCGCTTCTGCAATGCAGATCTATTCCGATGTGCCCAGGTCATTGGTGAATTTGATTATGGGCTTGATTATTATCATGATGCTGCTTTGGGAAGCAGTCTTTAACTACCGGATCCGGAGGGTAGAGAATGTTAGCTGAAGTCATCCAGGTTAGCCTAATTGTCAGTATCATTGCCACCGCTGTCCGCATGGGGACAATCGTCCTGCTTGGAGCCCTGGGAGAGTTAGTAGCCGAGCGGGCGGGGGTGCTGAACCTCAGCGTTGAAGGAATGATGCTTACTGGTGCCTTTTTCGGATTTCTGGGCGCTTTTTATACGGATTCCTTATGGTTTGGCGTGCTAACAGCCGCTTTATCCGGTATCCTGATTAGTGCCATCTTTGGTATTCTGGCAGTCATTTTCCATGTTGATCAAACGGTAAGCGGCCTGTCCGTAAACATCTTTGCAGGAGGGCTGACTTTCTACCTTTACCGGACCATATTCCCGAATGTTGGCGGGGAAAACATCCCAGCATTGACCCCCTTTACCACTGTCAACATCCCCTTCCTGTCAGATATTCCTATTATTGGAAAGATCTTTTTCCAGCAGTACGCATTATCATACATTGCTTTTTTCATGGTGTTTGTGATTGCCTTTTACCTTTATCGGACAAAAAGCGGTTTGATATTGCGAACCATGGGTGAAAATCCCCGCGCAGTCGATATGAAAGGGATTAATGTCACCATTTACCGCTTTCTGGCTGTGCTATTCGGCGGATTGATGGCTGGATTAGCGGGGGCATTCATCACTCTCGCGTCAGTGGGTATTTTCGTGGCTGATATCACCGCCGGTCGGGGTTGGCTGGCCATTGCCATCGTGATCTTTGGTGACTGGAAACCGACAAAAATTCTCTGGGCCAGCTTATTCTTCGGATTTATTGATGCCCTCCAGATGCAGCTGCAGGCAGTGGGCGTGAACCTTCCTTTTCAACTGTTCCTGGCCATGCCCTACATATTCACAACTGTCGCAGTGTTTCTCGGGCGGAAGCGGTCCGGCGCCCCCCAGGCACTGGGATTACATTACGTACGAGAATAAACCGGGATAAACCCTTAGGGATGGATATCATAGGGAAAATAAAAACAAAGGGCCCAACCCTTGCTGGGTGCGGGCCCTGCTTTTTGGAGAATGGACATCATGGACATCATCTTCTCAATTTTAGCCTCTATCGGCTTCTCTATCAGCCATATTTCTATTCGCCAGGGAGTAGAACGCCTGGGTATCCTCCTGGGGCTATTGATCATGCTGCTTTCAGGAATGGGGATCACGCTGATGGCAGCCTTCCTGATTGAGGGTTTTGAAATGTTGACAACAGCAAGTATCCTTTCAATTCTGTATTTCGCAGTTGCTGGGTTGATCCATTTTTTCGGGGGATGGGGGTTTATGAATGCCGGTTCAATGCGTATCGGGGCTGCTCGTTTCGGGGCAATGACAAGTACAACCCCTATGTTTGCGTCCTTCCTGGCATTCTTGGTTTTTCAGGAAACCCTGAACCTTCAGATTACGTCAGGCATCGGGATGATCGTCGTGGGTATCTACCTGACTGCTACGAGTAAAAGCTAAACATGGAGAAAGAATCCCTGCTGGGCTACCTGTTCGGTTTGCTGACTTCCTTGTGTTGGGCAATCAGCCCCATATTTATCAATCTGGGACTGCAGGAATTCAACTCATCAATCTGGGGTACAGCGATCGGGGTCTCAACTGCCGCCCTCATATATCTCATCTGGCTGCTCATAAACCGGAAAAAATTTACCATCAAGGAAAGCAGTTCATCCGCGTTACGTTGGCAAATTCTAGGAGGAGTGATGTCAGGATTGGGTATCATGTCACGAAACATCGCCCTCAGCACCGCCCCGGTAGCTATTGTGCTTTCCCTGGCTTCCATTCCCTCCTTATTCACCCTTTTTCTTGGACCGCTGCTGGCTGGATCAGATTTCCGGGAACGGATTTCCCTGAAACTGATTCTTGGAATATTGACTATTATTGTTGGATCGGCGTTGGTGATCACCGGTCGGACTGGAATCTGAACAGGACAGGAAATAATTCCTAATCTCCTATCACTTTCAAAATTCACAGCCCCTCTTACCAGTCTTGATCGATGATCTTATCTTGATCTGGATCAATAAAGATACATCGCCTGCATGAAGATTTGCTGAAAATCCGCACGTGTTGTTAGCTCGATGTACTCTACTTCCTGGATGATTTTCCTGATAATTTCTCTTTTTTCAACAGAGAGCAGCGCTTGAATGGCCCCCATTCCTGCCGCATTCCCCACCTGCTGAAATCGATCCAGCGGGATTTTAGGGAACATGCCGATTGCAATCGCGTTTGGAATATTGATATAGGTCCCAAAGGCACCTGCAACAATCACCTGATCGATATCTTCCGGGTGAATTCCAGCTTCCTTCAGCAGGATCTCCTGCCCCGCCCGAATGGCTGCTTTCGCCAATTGAATTTCATTGACATCCTTCCGGGAAATCGTGATATCTCTCTCAATGCCGGACTTTTCCCTGGGAACCAGGATGATTTGATGGGCCTGTTGACCTTCCTCCCGGACCAGCAGGGGTCCATCTTTGAAGGCCCCTTTTTCATCCATTAGTTTGGCTGATTTCATCTCCGCTACCACATCCAATATCCCTGAACCGCAAATGCCTACCGGCGGTTGATCATCGATGGTGAACGTCTTAAATTCACCTTCTGTCATTAAAACCCGCTCGATGGCCCCGGGTGCGGCCCGCATACCGTGCTGGATATGCGCCCCCTCAAAGGCAGGCCCGGACGCACAGGAACAGCTGCTGATCCGGCCCTTTGAGACAAGTGAAATCTCTGTATTGGTGCCAATATCAATGGCCATCACTGTGCCTTCCGCCTGCCACAGCTGCGTGGATAGGATCACAGCGGAATGGTCTGCACCAACATATCCGGCGATATTCGGCAGCAGGTGAATATATCCACCCGGTATGATCTGGATTCCCAGATCCCGGGATCGGATGGTTACAGGGTCATTCACCGCCGGGATATAGGGGGCAAAGACCAATTGATCTACCGGAAAGCCTGCAAAGAGGTGATGCATGGCCGTGTTGCCCACAATCACCATCTCCACTATCTGAATGGGATGAACCTCAGCTCGAGAACAAAGGGCCTTGATTTGATTATTCAGTGTGTCTGTGATCACCTTTTGGAGCTCTTTCCTGCCATCTGGATGGTCCCGGGCAAAGGCAATCCGGCTGATCACATCTTCTCCATAGGCGATCTGGGGATTCATCTCTCCGGTTTTTTCAACGACCTCACCCGTCTGCAAATCTACCAGGTAGACGGCTACTTTCGTCGTCCCAATATCCACCGCGATCCCGTAGATCTTATCTCGAGGAGATAAAAGTCCGATCAATTCTCCCTCTCGAACAACAGCCTGAATGGCCCAATCCTGGGTCCGAAGCACCTCGGAGAGTTCTTGCAGAACCGGATAGGATATCTGAATGTCCGGAATCCCCCTTTCGGTCAGAGCATCCAATAAGCGGCTGGCATCATCACGCAAATCGGTTAGGCTGGGAGGGGTAAGATCCAAGAGAATTCCCTCAACAGCGGGAACCAATTCAAGATCAAATTCTTTTCCTTCGACTTGTAATCGCTGGGGGGTGGATAAAGATTCAGGAGGAACATCGATCCGGACATCCGTCAGGGGAATTACCTGACAGGCCAGCCTGTACCCCCGCTCAACATCTTCTTTACCAAGGGCTTCGTGTTCGACTTTTGTTGGCGGATTGACTTGTCCACTGACAATTCGCACCAGGCAGCTTTCACACCAGCCTTCCCCACCGCAGAGGGAGACCAGCCCAACTCCAGCTGCCCTCGAGGCATCCAGTAACGTTTCCCCAGGGTGGATCTTCACCCTGCTTCCTACAGGCTGAAGATCCACGTTAATGTATTTATTCTCAGGCATGGGTCCCCTCGAAATGGTCCTGATAACGGCAGGTCTCCCGCATGGCACAGAAATCACATAAACGCTGACCGGAATGCATTCCCGGACCCAAACCAATCACCATTGAAAGGGATTTCCGAGGAATCATCAGGTGCTGGGGGGTCAGTTCAATTCCAATTTGTGAGGGATCCAAAAGGTCGAAAATAATCGGCTGTCCCGCCTCAACACCCCAGCCGATCATCCCCGGGCTGAGGGGGATGGTACTTTGAAATCCCCGCTTTTCTCCCTCAACTTCAGCCTCTTTACAAATTAAATTTGCCAGCGCTTCTACGGCAGCTGAACCCACGCCATCAATCGCCAAACCAAGAACAATATCATCCGCCATGACTTCGGAAGCATATTGGTCAATTTTTGATCCGACTGTACAGACCACGACCATGATCTCTTTTGCCCCCGCCAGATGCCCAGAGACTAATGGCCCGGAGAGCTGTTTTCCCCCTGCCAATTTCAGACGGTCATGCTGCAGTGAAAGAACCGGGAAGTCTTTTATCAGTGCTTTTGGTTCGAGCAGCGTCAAGGACGTGGACAAAGCTTGCTGAGCAGTTTCCACCAGCCTTGGGCTCCGGCCCCGGATGATATCAGGATCTGCTCCCTGTCCCCGCAGGACCGCGTCGACGGTAATACTGAGATCTTCAACCTGCCAATTCTTCATTGTCATTTACCCGGACTAACTTTGATGTGTTCTCCAGTAACTGATATACCGGGACCCAAAATTATCCTTACCCATCAATAAATCTGAAGCCCGGATAATGGGAGTTAATTTCATGGGGTCGGTAATGGCACAGGTCGCACCCGCTCCCATTGCCAGGGCCAGGAAGGCCTGGTTCAGGGTATGCCGATCCGGCAAACCAAAAGAGACATTACTTGCCCCCAGGTTTATGTTCACCCCAAATTCTTTCTGAACCAGCCGAATGGTTTCCAGTGTGACTGCTCCGGCGTTGCTGTCAGCCCCAACGGTCAATACCAGGGGGTCAATGATGATATCTTCCGGTGCAATCCCTAGTTTACCAGCCCGCTCAATGATTTTACCTGCCACCTTGAAGCGGTCTTCAGCAGTTGCGGGAATTCCATCATCATCCATGGTCAGGCCAATCACCGCTACTTCATACTCTTTTACCACTGGCAGGACTTTTTGAAGTGATTTTTCCTCCCCGTTGACGGAGTTGACCAGAGGTTTTCCCGGTAAGATCTCCAGGGCGGCAGCCAGGGCTTCGTGGTTGGCGGAATCCAGGCAAAGGGGCACCTCTACTGTTTCTGAGACGATCTTCGCTACTTCTGGCAGGACAGCAACCTCATCCAGTCCGGGCACACCAACATTGACATCCAGGATATCCGCGCCCGCCTCGACCTGCTTGAGAGCGAGCTGCTCGACATAGTCATAATTTCCCTCTTTCAGTGCCGCAGCCAATTTTTTCCTTCCAGTGGGATTGATTTTCTCGCCAATAATGACAAAGGGAGCATCCAAATATATTTGTACCTCTTTTGAGCTGCTTTTGATAATTGTTTCCATTTTTTCCTCTTTTGTGCCTAAAATATATTCTGTTGCTTCTCGAAGAACCGGCTATCCCCCAGGCTGCTCTGGTCCACAAGCCCCAATTGATCCTTTTTTATACTTTCAGCCCCATTCCAGCCAGCTCATTTTTAACCTCATGGTAAAGTTCGAGCCAGCTTGTTTTTGGTCGCAGAGTGCTCAGATCGTATACTTCTTCAAAGGGCTTACCAACGGGTTTTTCAGGCAGGTCATCTTCATAGATCTCCAGAAGCCGTTTGACGATCTCGTTAGCCTCCTCCCGGCTCATTCCCGCAGTAGCGCGGGCCACCTCAGCGCTAAATCTGGATTCCAGCCCACTGCAGTGGCGAGAATTTGTTCCGCCAGCAGTCATAGCAGCCTGCGGGACCGAGAGCCCGGAAGCCACTCCGGCAAGGATGAAAGCTGCACACTCGTACAGCAGCATTTTAGTCTCTGGTCCAGCTGCAGGTTTACAAAGAGATGCGGTCAGCATCTGGCTGTTTCTTGAAACTGCCTGGAAAGCCAGACTCTGAGCCCAGAGCGATTCAGCAGTGGCATCACTGTGCAGGAAGGGATGTGCTGAACTGACGCTGATCGTTGTGCCCATATAATTCTGGTTCACTAAAATCAACCCCGCAGTAAGGCCGATTGCAACCCCTTCTGCCCCCCCAAGATAACCGCCATAAATGATATTCAGGTAACCTTCCATATTCGCCCCAATCCGGTGGATGTGCGCCACCTTGGAAAGCAAATCATAATTAGTTTTAAATTCACTGGGAGCAGAGACATGATGCCAATCGCTGGGGCGGATCCCACCCCACGATGCGGCGGATATTTGTGCCAGTGCAGTGGGCGAAATTTCAATACAGCCAATCGGCATTCCCGGCCGCCCAGCTCGATTGATGGTCTCAAAGGAAAGTTCCGCTTCCCGCCACCCTCCCAACACCTCCCAGGGAGATGCTGCCTTGATGGGGTGCCCATAGACCTTTTCAAGTGTAGGGTTTTCAATCACATCAATCAGGGGTTCCTGGGCGTAGCTGAGCATAATGGGAACAAACATATCCTCAGGGACAGGAACTCCAAAAGGTCCCCCAATAAAGGTGGGAAGCCGTTCCGATTCCGGCACCCGGGCCTGGATCTCCACGGTATCATTCCCTGTACCCATGACAGCCTTACCAGAACAGCTCTTCAAACCTATCAGGTATTCATCTTCAGACCAGAGAATCCGCCTGCTGGTATCCTGGCAATACATGCCGACCTCAACTGCAAATTCCAAACCTGCCTGAAATACCCGGTCGGCGAGTTCATCATCAGCAGGAACAATCACTGATCGGTTAAATTCAAGTTTGTACTTATCAATTAACCGCTTGACTGTTCCTGTGATCAGCTTTGCTTCAAATTCTTTTTCATCAATGATGGGACCGGTTTCTGCCCGATACAGGACCTCGATCAATCTGCCACGATTATTCATTGCACGTCTCCTTCAACGGCCGCTAACACACGCTCCGGTGTCAGTGGAATCTGGGTCATTCTCACACCAATGGCATCTGAGACCGCATTGGCAATCGCCGGGGCGGTACCCATCATGGAGGGTTCTCCAATGCCTACTGCCCCGAACGGTCCAAACGGTTCAGGTATTTCCAATAACTTGATCTCCGTTTCCGGAATATCCATGGAGGTAGGGATCAGGTAGCTTTCCAGCGATTCTGTCACAATATGTCCGTCCTTGACCACCAGGTCTTCCATCAGGGCATAGCCGGCCCCCATGATGCAGCCCCCTTCCATCTGGCCATGAGCACCCCCATAATTGATGATCTTTCCCACATTTTGGACTGCGATCAACCGTTCGACTTTCACTTCCCCGGTTTCAATATCCACCAAGACCTGGGCAGCTTGGGTGCCAAAAGCTGAGGGCCCAACACCGTAAAAAGTACCTTCTTCGGTCTTTTCCCCTGGAAAGTCCATCACATAAAACCCATTGGCGTACATGGGGCGGTTCGCCACGGTCGCTTTTGCTGCTAACTGGGGGATGGTGATAGAAATTTCTTCCCCCTCCGCCTGAAGTTGACCCTTCTTGAGATCCAGGATCTCAATCGGCAGGCCTGTTTCCTCTGCTGCTGTTTCCAGCAAGCTTTTCCTGATCACTAAGGAAGCTTTATTCACTGCATTTCCCGACATGAATGTTTGCCGGGAGGCTGCAGTTTGCATGGCATCCGGGGTAATGTCGGTATCAGGACTGATGACCCGGATCGAACTGACATCGATCCCCAGGTTTTCAGCCACGATTGCAGCCAATGCCGTGAAAACTCCCTGACCCATTTCAACTGCACCGGTGCGGAGGACAACCGAGCCATCAGGGGCCATTTCGACGATTACACCCGCATGATCTTGCCCTCTTCCCAAACCAATCACAAACCAGGTCGACGCAAGCCCCCAGCCTCTTCTCAGATGAGGCGCCGGTTGGCGAACTTTTTCCTCACGGTTCTTCCACTCAATCATCTTCACTGCATCATCGATGCTGGCAGGAACCGCATCTGCATTGCGAACGATCGACCCATCAGGGGTAATCTGCCCGCTCTGGATGGCATTGATACGTCGAACCTTAACAGGATCCATATCCAGGGCTTTTGCCAATTCATCCATCTGCCCTTCATACGCGAGGGCTACCTGAGGGCCGCCAAACCCCCGCATCGCCCCGCATATTGGATTATTGGTCCGGACCGCAAGTGTTTCAACGCGTACATTCGGTAGATAATAAGGTCCGCTGGCAACCGTGCCGACAAACCACATCACATGCAATCCGGCGTTCATATAAGGGCCAGTATCCGCAACAGCTCGAAGGCTGACTGCTGTGATCCTGCCGTCTTTCGTGGCACCAAGTTTGTGTTCAACTCTAATCGGATGACGTTTAACATGGGTGAGGATAGATTCCTCGCGCGTCCGCAGAATCTTCACTGGCCTGCCCGTTGCTTGAGTAAGCAGTGCGGCGTGGATCTGGACATGCACCTCATCCTTGGCGCCGAAAGCCCCTCCAACATACGGCGTGATCACCCGCACCTTATGCTCTTGAATACCCAGGGATCTTGCGATCTGCTTCCTGTCCCTGTTAGGTGCCTGGTTGGAGGCAACTAACACCATATTCCCTTCTGGATCAAGATAGGATAAGGCCCCTTCAGGCTCCAGGAAAGCGTGCTCGATCCATTGGGTTTGATAAGTATTCTCGATGACCACATCCGCTTCCTGGAAGCCAGCCTCCAGATCCCCCCGCTCATGGAGATGGGCAGGGATGATATTGTCATATCCAGGTAGCACCCGGGGTGCACCTTCCTTCATGGCTGCGTCAATATCATAAATACCCTGGAGAGGCTCATAATCCACCTCAATTACATCCAGTGCTGCCTGGGCGGCTTCCTCTGTTTCAGCTGCGACAGCTGCAACCGCATCACCCAGATAGTTGACCCGGTCTTTCATCAATACCGGCTGATCATCATCTTCCAGTAAATAGCTGTTCTCTCCGGGAATGTCCTCATGGGTCAGCACAGCTGCAACACCCGGCAGGCTTTTTGCCCGGGAGATATCGATCTTCTTGATCAGTGCGCAGGGATGCTGGCTGTAAAGCAGCTTTCCAACCAGGACATCATCCATCTGTATATCGTTCAGATAGCGGGCGCTCCCGGTCAGGACCTGGTGGTTGATCAGGTTGGGGGAAGGTTTGCCAATCACATCAAGAGACATGACCCACCTCCCTGATCAATTTTGCAGCCATCGCAACCGAGTCCAGGATTGGTTTGTAGCCAGTGCACCGGCACAGGTTGCCTGCCAGAGCCTCTTTAATCTCGTCAACCGTCGGGTCAGGATTTTCCTGGAGAAGCGCATAACTCGAGATCAAGATGCCGGGGGTGCAGAATCCGCACTGAAAGCCCCATTTTTCTGCAAAAGCTTGCTGCAGCTTACTGAGCTCTCCATTTTCAGACAGCCCCTCGACAGTGATGATCTCCCCTCCATCCACCTGGGCTGCCAGCACCAGGCAGGAGTTGACAGCTTTACCGTCAAGGATCACCAAACAGGCACCGCAGTCCCCCTGACTGCAGCCGTCTTTCGCGCCTGTCAGGCCAAGATCCTCTCTCAATACTTGTAACAGTGTTCGGCAGGGAGCTGTTTGTATGCTTGTCTCACTCCCATTCACTGTGAACTGAATTTCCATGAATACAAATCATCCTTTTTTTATATGGGAAGGCCCAACTCTTTGGCCTCCTGCTTGACATCCTCATAGATCTGCTGCCACTCTGGTTTAGGCTTGAACTTTTTCAAATCATAGACATCATGCACGATCTTCCCGATATGGGGATCCTTGATAGACTCCTCGTATTTTGGCAGTATTGTCCTGGCAATTTGATTGATTTTTTTCAATTCCACACCGGAGGCAGCGTGAGCCACCTCAGCACAGAAGCGGCATTCCAGAGGGGACAGGTAATCATCAAGCTTACCGCCAGCTGATCGCGGACCCGTTGAAAAAGATGCACCCGATGCCGCAATGGTGGCAACCCCAACCAGCGTTTCATAAAGCAGTTCCTTTGTTCCAGGCCCGGATACCTGGTTTGCGATGCCGTGCGTGAGCAAACTCGTATTCCGGCTTAACGCCTGGTGGGTAACACTCAAAGCCCAGATCCCATCCCGGTTGACATTGGAAAGATAGCGGATGTCATAGAGCTCCCCGCCGCCCACATCAGCCTGGAGAATCGGGTACTGCAGCAGGGCGCAGGCGATGCAAGACAGCACCGCGCCTTCGGGTGGGCCAGGCATCCCGCCAATCATGGCTGGGGAACCAGCAAAGATCATCCCACCCACGTTCAGTGTATGGACCACTTTGTGCAGAGTCTGGTAGTTGACCTTGAGTTCGGATGGGAAGAGGATCAAGGAGAGGTCCGTGGTGGGCAGTGCGCCGGGGATGCCGTACCCCCCAAACTGGCCGTATTCTGTCACTGCCGAGATTTGGCCAATCCCTCCCATGCCCGGCCGACCTGCCTTTTTCCGGATCTCGACATGCTGCTTGGCCTGTTCGAACCCTACCAGGGTCTCGGATGGCGCGTCCGGAATCACATCCAGGCCGTAAATAGATTTTAGGGAGCCGCCCTCCAGCATGTCAACTGCCTTTTCGCGGGCAATCCCCTCGGTCAGCGCTGGCCAGACCTCTTCCGAGGTGGTGATACCCAGAGATGCACCAAACTTGCACTCATAGGTGGCGGATGGTGTACGGGCTTTTATCAGTGTGGCATCCCCCCCGCTCCCAACCGTGAGCTCCCCCGGTGCCCGGGTTAGCGCCTCGGCCAATTCCTCTTCAGTGACCTTGATGATCCGGTCGGTAGTTTCGCAGAGCATGCCCAGCTCCAGGGCCATTTCATAGCCGGCCTGGAAAAAACGATCCGCTAATTCATCATCCACATTGACCGGGTTTTCTGAATCGCACGTCCCCGTTAATTCGTATTTATCAAGCTTTCCGCGGACAGCAGTTGGGATTCTTTTTACATCCCACTCTTTGACCGTACAGTATTCCCCGTTCTGGGATCTGTCTAGGATCTTGATGATCTCTGGTTTATTCATCGTTTCTCCTCAATTCCAGTAATTACTGCTTCAATGCCCCAATCACCAGTGGTTCAGTGAACGGCGGTTTTTCATCACCTGAAAGCAGCTGCCGGGTCAGATCAGCGGCATCAGCCGCGTCTCGTCCATAGCCGTCGGCACCGATCTCCGCAGCCCACTCCGGGGTTACGGGTCCGCCCCCCACGATCACGAAGGTCTTTTCCCGCTGCTTGGAATCCACCAGAGTTTTGGTGATATTCGCAAAGAGAGGTTGCGTGGTTGATAATAAGGTTGAAATAGCGATTACATCCGCTTTTTCAGCCGCTATTGCCCTCACAAAATCCTTTGGGGTAACATCCGTGCCCAGATCTTTCACCTTAAAACCTGTGGCCATTAAGTAGGCCGAGACAATATTCTTCCCGATATCATGCATGTCTCCCTGGATGGTGCCGATCACCACGGTGCCGCCTGAAGCAGCGTCCTGGTCTTCCACAGAAATATGGGGCACAATCACGTCTGACGCAACCCTGGCCGCATCACCGATCATCATCAGTTCAGGAAGGAATATATCTCCCTGCTGGAATTTTTTACCGACTTCCTCCATCGGGGCGTTAATAGCTCTCTTAATCAGCAGGGACGGATCTATTCCCGCATCAATCGCGGCCTGTGCTGCCGTGGAGGCCTGCCCCTCATCACCCCCCAGGATCACCTCTTTGAGTTCATTCAAATATGTATTTTCCGTCATCAGTATACTCTCCGTTAATATTGATCCAATGGATTTTTACGTCCGCACGGAATGTTTGTTTTAAACTTAGGGATTCTCCCCAATAACGGGAATTCCTTAAGGTTCCTTGTTCCAATGCATCCGATATTCTTCCAATCCGAGACGCTCAAACATTTCATCACTCCTGGTTTGAACTTCTTCCCGGATGGAAATCTCGTCAACATTCATGAATTTTCCGTTGTCGTAGACGATCTCACCTCCTATGATGGTCATTTCAACATCCCAGCCGCTGCTGTTATATACCAGGGATCCCAGGGCCCTATTGAATGGCTTACTGTGATGACCTTCCTGGTTGATTACCACTACATCTGCTAATTTTCCGGGTGCTATCTGCCCGGCTTCAATTCCCGCATATTTTGCACCATTGACCGTAGCCAGTTCGAAAACTTCTTCCGCATTACTGGCTGTTGGGCTCAGGTTGTGGACGCGCTGCAGATTTACAGCTGTCCGCATCCCCAGGATGAGGTCCTGGTTGCCACAGCACGATCCGTCACTGCCCATCCCTACCACAGCGCCCGCCTTGATCAATTCCTTCAGCCTGATTACACCTGTAGCCAGATACTGGTTACTTACCGGGCAATGCGCAATACCGACTTGCTTTTCGCCAAGTCGTGCAATATCCTTATCACTCAACCAAATCCCATGGGCAAAGGTTCCGTCCTCCAACAATCCATCCACATCAAGCCTCTCGACCATTCCAATCCCATGCTGCTGTCTGTACATCGTTTCTTCCATCGACCCTTCCGCCATGTGGGTATGCCAGGATACCCCAAATTCCCGGGCCAGCTCAACTGCCCCCTCAATCAGGGCGTGGGGGTTATAGGAGACATTAATGGGAGCCGGCCAGATGGTTACTCTGTCATCCCGGGGCCGAACCTTCATTGCCTCCCGGGTGATATCAATCTCATCCTGAACACTGTACATAAAAGTTCGTTCCAGCTGATATCCGTGGGCATCCGAAATAGTCGTTGCCGGGCCATACATCCCCCTGGCCACAGCTCCTCGCAATCCAGTGCTCTCGATGGCATCAGCCACCGCAAGGGTAGTCTCAAGGTCCGTGGGCCCGTAATGGTTATCAATCACGCAGGTCGTGCCGAATCGAATGGCTTCCAGGCAGCAGTTCAACACTGCGGATACTGCCTCTTCCCGGGTCACCTGGTCGGAGAACGGCTCCAGCAGCTCAGCCAACCAGGGATACAGCTCCATCCCCTCACCCACTCCCCTCATCAGGGATTCAAAGAGGTGGTTGTGGCAATCAATGAATCCTGGCGTAATGATTTTTCCGCGACAATCGACCACAAGATCGGCCTGATATCTCACAAGATCCCGGGCTGGCCCAGCATCCAGGATCAAACCGTCCTTGATCGCGACAGATCCGGGGTCAAAGACCTGGCGTTGATCATCAACAGTGATGATCAACCCATCTTTCAAAAATAGATCACAATGTGTCCGATCATTCATCGATCCAATCTCCCGGTGTCAGCTGCTCCGGACAGCATCCACCATCGCTTCCACATTCCTCGGTTTAGCCTCATCAGGGATCCCGACACTTCCATCAATAATCAAGCCCCCGTGTGGGCCCAGCAGATCGATCAACTTCCTGACCTCATCATTCACCTGTTCCGGAGTGCCTGTTGCCAGCAGCGCGGAGGATATTCCTCCCCAGAAGCACTGCCTTTCACCCATGACCTCTTCAGCAATCTTGCGATCCACCCGGTCATAATGGATGGGGACTTTACCGCGGGGCAGATCAGCCAGGAATTTCAGCCGCGGGGTGTAATCTCCCTGAACATGCAGGACCGGGGTCAGCCCCCTTTCAACCAGAGCCAGCACTACTGTCCTGGTGCTGGGCCAGTAAAAGTTCTCAAAATGCTCATCCGACATAAAGCCGGCTGCCCCTTTATGCATCCAGAACACAATCCGGGGGTTCCCAACAGTCTCTGCCCAGGCAGCGGCAGCCTCAATCTGGGGCTGTACATAAAGCTCTACAGCGGCCAGCAGTTTGTCCGGCTGCCTGTACATATCCAGCATTGTTCCCCTCAATCCCCGCAGATAATCCGCCACGATGTCAAATGGAGGTGTGAAGTTTGCCCGGTAGGAAACCGGGTAGCCGAGTTCTTTCATTTCGGCGACATAGGCTTGCTCGGCCTGCCCGGATTCCGCAGCGGATTCTGCCAGGGTAACCAGGGACTTTAATCCCTCAAGGGCATCCGGAGAAGAAAAGGCGGGGCCGAGAAAGATCGGGTCCGGGCCAATCGAAAAGATCGGCGGGAAAACCGCCAGGGGTTCCAGCTTTCCCGTCATGCGGGGCCAGAGCACCCGCAAAGTAAAATCGGTCGGGTTGGCCAAGAACTGGTCGTATTCATCCGCCTGAAGGTATTCCTTTTCAATGAACTGGAAGGTCTTGTCCTCTGGCAGCGAACCTCCTGGCCACTGGTAATGATTGGCATCCAGAGCCTGGAACCACTGGGCTGGATAGATGCCCGACTGCAAGGCCAGGTCCAGGTCAAAATCGAGCACGGTTTTTTTAATGGCCTGGAATCGGGCCTGATGATCCAGCATGGCCTCTTGATTGGACATCCCTGCCTGCCGGGTGGAGAAAAAGTGATCCGAGAAGGGAGCAGCAAGGACTTTATCGTTTAATTCCAGCCTGAAAGCTTTATTCAGCTCATCCAGCCGGGTTTGGTACGCAGGTGTCATTTCTTACTCCTGCACCTTTACAGATTCTCCAGCAAGTCAAGCACCCGTTCCGGAGTGATCGGCAGGTTTTTAACAGATGCGCCCAAAGCATCACTGACCGCGTTGGCAATCGCAGACGGGGTGATGTTGATGGGTGGTTCACCGATCGCTTTAGCGCCCAAGGGTCCTGACCTCTCGGGAAATTCTACAAAACGATGAGCAGTTTCTGGAATATCATGAACGGTGGGGATCAGATAGCTCTCCAAAGATGGATTTTGGATCAAACCCTGCTCTACGACGAGATCTTCCATCGTGGCGTAGCCAACTCCCTGAAGCACCCCCCCCTCTACCTGACCCCGGGCCCCCTTGGGATTGATGATTTTGCCAACATCATGGACTGCGAAAATCTTTTCCACTTTGACCTGGCCAGTTTCAATATCCACCAATACTTGAGCGACATGGGCACCGAATCCGACTGTCTGTTGGTACCCTTCAGAGCCATCCGGCAATTCAGCATCCGGATAATCCATGGTATAAAAGCCGCTGGCTTGCATAGGTAGGTTGTTCTCGTAGGCTTTAGCAGCCAGTTCCGACACAGACAGGTGGACCTGTTCGTTTTCCACATAGACAAATCCGCCCTTGAGATCAATCAATCCTGGTTCGGCGCCAATCTCTTCCGCGGCAAGACCAATCAGCACTTCCCGGATCGGTTCTGCCGCTCGCAGGGCGGCGTTCCCGGAAAATACCGTCACCCGGCTGGCAACCGAAGCGCCGGCATCTCCCGCCAGGCCAGTATCCGGTTTATAGACCTGAACCTGGTCCGGGTTGACCCCCAAATGTTCGGCCACAAACTGAGCGATCACAGTGTGGGCCCCCTGCCCCATGTCAGCTGCCCCGGTGCGCACCAACACAGATCCATCCGGGGCCATGTTTATCCCCGCCGAGGCATGATCAGGGATATTGCATCCAAACCCTATCTTATGAAAAGAAGCAGCTATCCCCCAGCCTCTTCTGAAATGGGGCGCTGGCTGTCGTTCCACGGAGGACCTGTTCTCCCAATCTGACAGTTCCGCCACTTTTTCTAAACATGCCCGCATACCCTCGCCCTGACGGACGACCACCCTGGGCTGGAACTGCTGTCCAGTTTGTAATCCATTGATCAGGCGGATCTCCAGAGGGTCCAGAGCCAATTTCCGGGCCAGTTCATCCATTGAACGCTCAAAGGCAAAGGTCGCCTGGGGTACTCCAAATCCCCGGAACGCACCACAGATGGGATTGTTGGTCAATACAGTGATAGCCTCAGTCCTTGCATGGGGAATGGCATAAGGGGAAACCCCGTAAGCGCCCATGACCATCAGGACCTCTTCCCCGGCGTTGATATAGGGACCAGTATCCCCGATCCCCACCAGGTGGACCGCAGTCAGTTTGCCGTCCTTTTTCGCTCCCATGCGGTAGGTCATCCTGATGGGGTGGCGTTTAACATGAGTCAGGATGGATTCTTCCCGGGTCTTGATGACCTTAACTGGTCTTCCGGTCTGGAATGCCAGCAGAGCGGCGTGAACCTGGATATTGGCTTCATCCTTGGCACCAAACGCGCCACCGATATGAGGGGTGATCTCCCGCACCCTGGCCTCTGGTAAACCCAGTGCTCTGGCGATCTGGATCCGATCCCGGTGTGGGGCCTGTGCTGAAGCATACACCAGCACTGTTCCATCATGATCCAGCAGCGCCACAGCAGATTCGGTCTCCAGCATGGCATGTTCCTGATAAGAAGTCTGATATACCCCTTCCACCACGACATCCGCCTCTTTGAATCCCTCCTCGATATCACCCCATTCTTCAATATGATGGCTGTGAATGTTCTCCTTATCGGACCAGACTTTCTTTGCACCCGGCTGTATGGCCTCCTCAATATCAAACACCCCATCCAGGGGTTCGTATTCAACTTTGATGGCTTCCAACGCTGCCTGGGCAATCTCCTCAGTTTCAGCTGCGACGGCTGCCAAGGCATCTCCCCTGTATCGGATCTGGTCTTCTACCAGCAGAGGTTGATCGCTGTACCAGTAGAGATAGCTATTTTCTCCCGGGATGTCCTCTGCCGTCATCACAGCAGCCACACCGGGGATGGATCTGGCCTGGCTGACATCCAGGTTGAGGATCCGCGCACTGGCATACGGGCTGTATAGCAGCTTGCCAACCAGCATGCCCGGAAATTCCAAATCCGGGGAATATACAGCTTTCCCTGTCACCACATCGAGACCGTGGATGGCCGGGTGATCCTTTCCAACAACTTCATATTCTGACATGGTCCTCCTTCTGAGTCAGCCCTGGCGGGGAAGCACCAGATATACAGCCACAATCATCAGGACCAACCCCCCAATCCTGGGAAGGGTGAGAGGCACTTTTTCATAGCCCCCCACTCCGATCGTATCGATCAGAACCGCCAGGGCCAGCTGTCCAAACACAAGGGCCATATTCCCTGCGGTGACCCCGATCGAGGACATCGAATAAGCGACTCCCGCGACAGCAACGATCACCAAGACACCAGCGACCGCAGACATGGGCAGGATATTTTTGGTATTCTCAAATGTCAAGCGGCCGCTGAGGAACAGCACAGCAACTGCCGGTACGGCGATCATGGCAGCAAAAACATGCTCAATCAAGCTGGCATTTAGCGGGCCAACTGACCGGGAGATTGAGCCCTCGAGGGTTGTCACGATGCCAAATACACCTCCAGTGATCGCAGCCACAATTGCGCCCAGCCCAAAACTTCCTTTCATGCCTTACTCCTTACCATACTCAACCCTGAATGGACGGGGGGTTATTAAAGTTTCCCTACCAACATCTTGCACTTTTTGACCCCATCTGCAGCAGAGCTGCCGTGGGCGTTCGCTCCCATATCCTCCATAATTTCAGGGGTTGTGGCTGCGCCACCAATGATCAGCTCATATTTATCACGAATGCCTTTCCCCTCCAGATAGTCCCCAACATCCTTCATATAGGGCAGGCAGGTGGTCAGCAGGGCAGACATGCCAATGATATCCACACCTTCCTGTTCTGCCCTGGCGACGATATCCGCCGGGGAGACGTTGGTGCCCAGATCGACCACTTCAAAGCCATTGACCTTTAACATCAGCCCGACCATGTTCTTCCCGATATCATGCAGGTCGCCCTGTACAGTCGCCAGCAGGACCTTCCCCAAGGACATATTGACAGAATCCTGCCGTTCTGCGACGGCCGGGTTGATCACCTTTTCATTGACCACTTCAACAGTATCCGCTGCTGTGACCATTTCTGGCAGGAAGATTTCCAACGTCTCAAAACGTTTTCCAACCGCCTGCAGGGAGGGAGCGATGCAGTTCTCAAAAAACTGCACCGGGGTGGCTCCCCCATCCAGTGATTTCTGCGCTAGCGATACTGCAGTGTCCTCATCCCCGGCCAGCATGACATCGATAAATTCCTTCTGCAGGGTTTCCCAGTTGCTCATCTGATCTCCTTTATTGAATATATTTATTGATTTCTGAACTCTGTTGCTGCTTCCTCGACTGCTTCAATGATCTCCCGGTAACCCGTACAGCGGCATAAATTCCCGGAGATAGCCTCCTTGATCTCTTCCCTGGATGGTTCAGGAGTATCCTGCAGCAGGGCATAAACCGACATTAACATGCCCGAAGTGCAGTAGCCACATTGAAATGCCCAGTTGTCGATGAAGTGTCGCTGCAGGGGGTGCAGCTGACCGTTCTCCTCCAGGCCTTCCACAGTGATCACATCCGCACCTTCCACCTGGGGGATCAGCACCAGGCAGGAATTTACAGCCTTCCCGTTCATCACGACCACACAGGCTCCGCAGTCACCCTGGCCGCATGCTTCCTTGGCACCCTTGAGCTTGAGATCATCCCGCAGCACACTCAACAGCGTCCTGCTGGGTTCGGCATCAACCGTGACAGGACTTCCATTAATCTTAAAATTGACAGTTACCTCAGCCATCTATAGCTTCCCTTCCATCTGCAGCAAAGCTGCCGCTAAAGCTCTTTTGGTGAGAACCGCAACCATCTTTTCCCGGTAATCTGCCGTGGACCGCAAATCGCTGATAGGAGAACTCTCGGCTCTGGCGATCTCCCCCACCTCTGCAAAAAGTCTCGCTCCGGGATTTTTGCCTATCAACGCGCTTTCGGCTTTGGTCGCCCGAAAAGGAACCGGGGCAACTGACCCGAGAGCGATCCTGGCCTGAGAGATCATTCCATCTTCTTCGAAGGTCAGCCTGGCTGCGACACTGACCACAGCGATAGCCATGGCTTTACGCTTGCCAAGTTTCAAAAAGGCCGCTTCTGTCCCGGGAGGAGGTTTCGGGATGCTGATCTCTTTCAGGATCTCGCCCTGCTTCAAGACAGTTTCCCCGGGGCCGGTGAAGAAATCTACCAGAGCGATCTCGCGGTCCCCCTCTTTACTGGTGATGATGGCTGCCGCGTCATATCCCAGCAGGGGCGTTGCCAGGTCGGCAGCGGGAGAGGCGTTGACCAGGTTGCCCCCCAGGGTGCCCCGGTTGCGGATCGGAGGGCCGGCGATCTTACCAGCCGCATCAACAAGCGCAGGGAAATTCTCTGCCAGCAATGGATCATGCAGGATATCGGTATGAGTTGCGCGGGCGCCAATGGTGATCCGGTCTTCTCGTTCTTCGATCCTGTCCAAATCCAGCTTGCACAGGTCCACCAGCAGATCGGGTTTGATTGCGCCTGCTCGCATCCGCACCAGCAGGTCCGTTCCTCCTGCAATGATCATGGCTTTTATCTTTTTTTTGCCGAGAGCTTGAAAAGCTTCCGTGAATGTAGCTGGTGCCAGATAATCCGGTTTGTTCATAGCGCATCCTTTCAGATTCAGATAGCCAGTCCCATTTCACCCAGTTCTGCAACCACCTCATCAAATACTCCCTGCCACGCCGCGGTTGGTTCCAGGGTGTCCAGGTCATAGACCTCAATAAATGGTTTTCCTATCTTATTCTCTTTTTGTCCATCCTTATAAAGGGAGATTAATTTTTTCACCAGAGGATCAGCATCCTGCCGGGTCATCTTTTCTGCAGCCCGGGCAACCCGGATCAAAAACTGAACTTCCAGGGGGGAGCAGTGGGCTTCGTGGCGTCCGGTTGCAGTCTGCACCCCTGTGGCGATCTCCACACCCGAGGTGACCAAAGCCAATTGATACGCTGCGATCTCATACAGCAGGTCCTTCTCTCCCGGGCCAGCATTGGGACGGGTGAAATTGGCGCAGGTGATGTTGGTATTCCTGCTCAACGCCTGATGGGCCAGAGCCTGGGCCGGGATCAGGGGCGGGAATGTGTTGGTGCTCATATGGGCATGGCTGGGGCCGGCATTGAAGGCTTCCCCGAATAAGGTTGCTTTCATCAGGATAAATCCTGCCACCTGGGCCACTACCACACCTTCAGCTCCACCCGCATAACCGCCATAGATCGGATTATAAAAATTATGGGCGAAGGAATTGGTCTGAACATAATGGCAAGTACGGATCAGGTCATCATAAGAGACCTTCAACTCACTCATGAAGGCAACACTACCATAATCTGATGGCCGGACACATCCATGGGTTAAGGTAGTCACAGTTCCAATGGCGCTGGCGCTGGTATTGGGGCCACTGACAACCATATTGGGCCTACCGGCTTTCTCCAGCGCTTCAAAAGTCAAACGCATTTCCTGCCAGCAGGCCAAGGTATCCCAGGGAGAGAATGCACGAATGGGAAATCCATAGGTTGATTTCAATGCACCGGTGCACAGAAAATCATTCTCTTCGATCTTGGCATAGGCCATCGTCATAGGGACCATCAACTCTTCAGGCACCACGACTCCCCAGAATCCGCCCCCAATGGTGACATGGCCTTCCTGATCCACATTCCTTTTTGTGATAATCCGTTCATCTGCTCCTTGGCCGATCCGGACCTCTTCCGGAACCCGGGCCAAGACCTGCTCCAGCTCTTCCCGAGTAAAGGTTATTCTTCTCTCGGTGTCCGTACAATACACCCCGCTCTGCACAGCCAGGTCCATGGCCGCTTCAAATACCCGATCGGCCATATCATCATCGCTAGGAACACCGGGGTCCTGAATGTCCACCTTGATGCCGTATTTATCCACCAGGTCCTTAATCGTTTGATAAATATAGATCTGATCCCATTCATTGATTTCCACCATGGGACCATTCTCTGCTTTATCAAGGACTTTCAAGAATTCTTCAACCGGTACTTTTGAATCTTGCATTATCCACTCCTCAATTCCACCTCAGAGGGATAGCCCCATTCCTTTGAGTTCATCAAGAACAACCTCGTAAGTCTTCTGCCAGGCGGGTTTGGGTTCCAGCTTTTCCAGGTCGTAGGTTTCCCGGAAATGCCTGCCGATATCAGCAGTGGGGATTTTCTCCTGGTACTTATGCACAAGCTGTGTGACCAAAGCATTTCCTTCCTCCCTGCTCAGAGCCTCTGAAGCATGGGCAACCCGGGCACATAACCTGGCTTCGACAGGTGAGGTATGTCCCAGATTTACCCCGCAGGCGGATTGGACTGATTTGAGATAATCCACCCCTGAGGTCACACCCATGATCGCCATGGCCGCAACTTCGTAGAGGATCTCTTTGGTCCTAGGTCCATGCGCCGGACGAATATGGATCCCTTTCAGCAGCCTGGTATTTCGAGCCAGAGCCTGGAAGCTGAGAGCTTGAGCTGCCAGCAGATCCGGGTGGGTGTCGCAGCTCAGGTGAGCATGGCTGGGGCCGGCATTGACTGTGTCCCCGAGTAAAGTCGCCCGCAGCAGGATCGGACCCGCCACGCAGCCAATTGCAATGCCTTCCTTCCCCCCCAGATACCCCCCGTAGATGGGGTCACAGAAGGTATGAGCCACTGATTCGGTGAGGTAGAAATGAGCTGCCCGAGTCAGGTCCGCGTAGGACACCTTGTTTTCGCTCACGAAAGAAGCGTGGTGCCAATCGGTCTGTCGGTAGGCATTAAAGCTGGTGGCTGCCAGCTCGATGATCTCGCTCCCGGATGTTGCCGCCGCACCGATGCAGACGCCCGGTCTCCCAGCCCGTCTCACAGCCTCCAGCGCCAGGTCGGCTTCCCGCCGGGCTGCCATAACTTCCCAGGGGGATTGGATGCGGATGGTCCGGCCAAACGCAGTCGAGATGGAAGGCGGCTCAATAATGTCCAATAAAGATTCCTTGGCATAAGCCTCTACCATAGCCCCAAAAAGCTCCTCTTCAATCAGTGTACCGTAAGCCCCCCCTAACACCGTCACCCGGGAGGGCTGTTCTGGCCGCCGCTGACGGATGACAACCTCATCATCTCCTGTTCCAACGACCAGTTCAGAGGGAGCTGATGCAATCACACTCTGCAGCTCAGCTTCATTCCACTTGAGCTGTTTCTTGGTATTCACACAGTAAACACCGCTCTCCACTGCCAGGTCCCAACCAGCCTGGTAGAGGCGATCTGCCAGATCATCATCGGATGGAACAAAAGTCTCCTGATCCCAGCTGATATCATATTTCTTGATCAGTTCCCTGGTTTTTGCTCCAATATATTGGTAATCCCATTCCTTTTCTTCAATGACTTGCCCGGTATCTGCTTTTTCCAGAACAGCGGCCAGGTATTCAATATTTTCTTTATTCATTGGTTGATCCACCTCCAGCTAAAGGCTATAGTTTCAAACCCAGCATGTCCTCCATTTCCTGGCAGACCTCTTCATAGATGCCCTGCCATTCCCCTGTGGGCTGCAGGGTTTCCAGATCGTAGGCTTCCTGGAAGGGTTTCCCCGCCAGGGCAACCCCCATCTGCTGCTTTTCAGCATAAAGAGGAGTCAGCTTACGGACAAGGGGATCGGCCTCATCCCGGGTCAACCCCACCACCGCCCGGCCAACCTGGGCCAGGAACTTCGCTTCCAGACCGGTGACATGCCCCTCAATCCGGCCGGCAGCGGACTGGATGCCCTCCAGGATTGAGATGCCCGCCGGTACGGTTGCAATCGCCATAGCTGCCGCTTCATAAAGCAGCTCCTTGGTACAGGGTCCACCTACCGGGCGTGGGAAGGAAGAAGTCAGCAGTTTGGTATTGCGGCTGATGGCCTGGAACCCCAGCGAAAGAGCAGGGATCATGGCCGGGAAAGTGCTGCAGCTGAGATGGGCATGGCTGGGACCCGGGTTGAAGGTGGTGCCATTCAAGGTGGCCTTCATCAGCAGGACGCCGGCAACTATCGCTACCGCCAGGCCGTCCGCACCTCCTACATAGCCGCCGTAGATGGTGTTGTAAAAATTATGGGCAAAGGCGCCGGTGTGCTGGTAATGGATCGCCTTGGTCAGCTCGGCATAAGCTACTTTCAGCTCGGAGATGAAGGAGGCATGATGCCAGTCAGTCAGGCGGAAGCCTCCGTAAGTACAGGTGGCTAGCTCGCCGATCTCAGAAGGGGAATCCTCGGCGCAGCCGATCGGCATACCCGGCCTCCCTACCCTTTCTAAAACTTCAAAGGAGAGCTGGGCCTCCTGCCAGCAGCCCACCGCTTCCCAGGGAGAACCTGCCTTGATTGGACGGCCGTGTGTGGTGCTCAAGGTGGCATTATCGATATAATCCAGGACCCGCTCCTGGGCATAACTGGCCATGATCGGCACAAACAGGTCCTCGGGAACAGGTGTACCATAAGGACCCCCAATGGTGGTAATATCCTGATCAGAATCCGGCAGGCGATGGCGGATGGTGACGCTGTCCTCCCCCAGGCCAATGGTTTCTTCGTCCGGGGCGGTGTATAAAATATAGTCCAGTTCCGCCTGGTTCCACTTCATCTGGCGATTCGTTCCCAGACAGTAGACCCCAACCTCCCGGGCCAGTTCCATTCCGGCCTCAAAAAGCCTGTCCGCCAGGGCATCATCAGAGGGAACCATCAAATCCTTGTCCCAGCTGATATCGTATTTCTGGATCAGGTCCTTGATAGTCTGATTGATGTACCTGATGTCCCAATCCTTCTCCTCAACCACCGGACCATTCTCAGCTTTATCCAGCACTGATAGCATGTAATCATAAACCTTACTAATTTCCATTCAGTTCTCCTTCCTGGATTCAATTATCAAATTATGCCGGTATAGAGTCTGCATATCTGGTCTCTACGGAATTCTCAACCAGGACCATCCCTTCCCGGATGACATACATCCGTTCAGGCTTGCGCCGCAGAGCGTCCACAGCCGACTTTGCCGGGAGCAGGATTAGATTGGCGTCTGCCCCTTCGTAGATCCCATAATTCTCCAGGCCAAGATTTTTGGCAGCGTTGTACCTGGGCATATCAAAGACCGATTCAATTTCCTTCGGTGAGGTCAAATGGCCAGCATGGGCAGCGATATTTGCCACCTCTAAAGGATCCATCTGACCAAAGGGATAGAACATATTCATCAGGTCGTCCTGCCCGCAGCAGACATTCACACCGGCTTCGATCAGCTCCTTGATGCGGGCAATACCCCGGCGGACGGGGATCTCATCCAGCCGTCCCTGAAGAAGCAGATTAATGGGTGTGTTCGAGACCACAGTGATCTCAGCCTTTTTGACTTTGTCAATGACCCTATGAAGAGTTTTCTGATCCCAGGCTGCCATCGAAGTGCAGTGGCCGGCAGTAACCCGCCCCTGGTAGCCCTCCTCGATGGTTTTATCCGCCAGCAGTTCCAATGAACGCCAGTAGGGATCATCGGTTTCGTCGATGTGCATATCGATGCTGGTATCGTATTTTTTTGCAATCTCAAAAACGATCTCAATCTGTTTGGCACCATCTTCCATATCCTGCTCGTGATGGGGAATCCCACCCACAAATTGGGCTCCATTCTCCATAGCCTGCCAAATCAAGTCGACGGATTCGGGATTGCGAGCGAGCCCATGCTGGGGAAAGGCGATTATTTGCAGATCAAAGATCCCGGCAAATTTTTCCCGCACGGCAACAACCGCTTTTAATAAATCCAGCTTGGCATACTGGTCAATATCAACATGGTTGCGCATCCACAATGTACCGTGGCTGAGGGCTTCTTTTATCGTCCTTGTAGCTCGCGCCATGATATCGCCTGGAGTGAGCTTGACCTTGACATCTGCGTAAATATCGATTGCTTCCCGCAGCGTGCCGCTGGTATTGAGATTATCGGTGTCCCATAATAAAGCATTTTCAATATGGAAATGCGGCTCAATCAGGGCCGGGGAAACCATGGCCCCACCCGCTTGAATGGCGGTTTTCCCCGGGGAGAGCTCATGCCCAGTAACCACCTCGATCCTCCCATTCTGAATGCCCAAGTTAACCGGCCCCAGGGTTTGATCATGGAGCGCGTTATGGATAGTTAGATCCACGGGACTTTCTCCTTTTCAGCCAGGCTAGCTCCTGACTGCCCTACGGGTGACGTAAAATCGGAATCGATCCGTTACAAAATAAATAAATCCCACCCCGAGAATTTCTCCCGTGGCGGCAAAATAAGTCTCCTCCATATGAAAGACCGGCTTCCCAACAGCGATATCCAGCTTCTCAGCAACCTCAGAGGAAGCCTCAACGGCAAAGATCTCTGAGCGGGTATGGGATAATGGCGGGCTGCACTCTTCAAACATATAGATCAGAACGGACTTGGCTTCCTCCTCTAAATACGCAGCCAGCCGGTCATCGGAAAGGAAGTAATCATCAAAATACATGCAGCGGATCTCATCAATTGCTTCAATGGTTTCTACCCGCAGCAGTTTTGTCCCTTTACTCACGTTGAGAATATTTGCCATCTCCGGGGATGCCAGAATTGGGGTCACAATCCTTTCCACGCGCGAGTGTTTGACCCCAGCGGCTTCTGCCAGGTCACGAAATGGTTCCAGCCGTTCCAGACCGCCAAAAAATCCGGGGCCAGCCGGAATGGTGACAAAAGTGCCGATCCCCTGTTTCCGAGCAATTAACCCGTGGGTTTCCAGATGGCTCATGGCCTCTCTGAGTGTGGAGCGGGAAATTCCCAGCCTGGAAGCCAGTTCGTCCTCCGGCGGCAGCTGCTCTCCCGCATGGAGGGAGCCGTTTTCGATCATCTCTGTCAGGGCATCGATTGCCTGGACATACAGCGGTCGGCGGTCTCTCAAACGAAGTACATCATCATTCACTGCCATTTTCACAACCCTCTGTTGTCAGTCATCATACGTTTGACAACCTAAGTATATCAGAAATCAAACCTTCGGTCAATCACCGATCAGCACGGAGTAACCGCTACAAAACCTTCTCTGTGAGCACCGACTCTGACCGGATCTGGCCCTTCCGAACCACATAGCGGCGGGGAGGCTGCAGTCGGAGGGCATCCTGGGCATCTGCAGCGGCCAACAGGGTAAAATTCGCCAGGTTCCCCTTCTGGATCCCATAATCAGGTAAACGAAGTGCCCTGGCCGCCCGGTACCGGGGCATATCAAACGCCGCCTGGATTTCCTCTGGGGTTGACAGGTGAGCTGTGAGCGCTGTCACCAGGGCAACTTCCAGCATATCCATCCGCCCGAAGGGGAAAAAAATATTTCGAATATCATCCAGCCCGCAGGTGACATTCACGCCGCCTTCCATCAGCTCCTTTACCCGGGTGATCCCCCGGCGCACAGGCTGGGCATCCTCACGGCCCTGCAAATAGAGATTGATCATTGGATTCGTGACAACGGTGATCCCAGCTTCAGCAACCTTTTCAATCACCCGCTTGGCCTCCTCCTCCGGGTAGGCAGCCAGGGCACAGCAGTGCCCGGCGACCACACGTCCCTGATATCCCCGTTGAAGAGTCGTTTCTGCCAGCAGTTCCAAAGTTTTTGAACCCGGGTTATCAGTTTCATCGATATGCATATCAACATCTGCACCAAACTCTTCGGCAATATCAAAAGCAATCTGTATGTGCCGCCAAGCATCCTCCCTGCTGGCCTCAGCATGCGGCATTCCCCCGACAACATCCGCACCCTGCCGCATCGCTTCGCGCATCCAGGATATACTCTCTGGATCCCGCACCAATCCAAGCTGGGGGAAGCAGACAACCTGCACGTCCACCAGGCCGGTAAACTTTTCTTTGGCTTCCAAGATCGGATGAAGGAGGTTCAAGCCTGAAACGGAATCCACATCAACATGATTGCGAATCCACCCCGTCCCCTGGACAAGACCCTCATTCAAAGCACGGCAGGCTTTCGAGTAGATTTCCTCAGCAGGGCGATCCTCCTTGATCCTGGCATTGATTTCAATCGCCTCTTCCAGCGTCCCGCTCTGATTTACAACCTGGTCAAGGTAGGCACAATCCAGGTGATGGTGGGGGTCAATGAACAGCGGAGATGCCATCAACCCCGCTGCGAGAATGTCATTGCCTGGAAGTGTTGGCCGGGGGAGGTCCGCAGCCAGGGCAGCGATTCGCTCTCCCTGGATACCGATATCCAGCGGTGGATCCCGGCCTTCCAGACGGACACTGCGGAAAACAAGATCAAGCTCCATATCAGGTCAGGCGGTCCAAAGGCAAGCCCAATTGCATGAGCTCCTCCCGGACTTCATCATACATCCCCTGCCATTCCGGGGTGGGTTCAACGTTATCAATATCGTAGACCTCTTCAAAGGGTTTCCCGATCGGCTTTTTATCCAGGTCATCGACATACAGCGGGGTGATCTGTTTGACAATTTCATCCGCTTCTTCCCGACTCATCCCCCGCACGGCATGAGTGACTTCCCCGCAGATCTTTGAATCCAGGCCGCTGGCATGGCGGGGAGTCGCGCCACCGGAAGAGGAATGGCAGGAAGTCATCAGGGATTGACCGGAGACTGTGGTGGCGGCAACAAAGGCCGCGTTCTCATAGAGCATGGTCTTTGTGCCCGGTCCCCCCGCGGGACCGACCAGGGTGTCGACCAGCAGATTCGTATTGCGGGTAAGCGCCTGAACCCCCAGGGCAATTGCCCAGATCATCTCCGGGGTTGTATCACAGTTGAAAAATGGATGGTTGGGCCGGGTGTTATAAGTATGACCGGGATGGCATTGGTTGAGGAGGATCAATCCACCAACAACTGCGATGGCGATGCCTTCCCCTCCCCCAACATACCCACCATAAATAGGATTGTAGTACGCTTCCAGGATGGTTCCAGTTCGAACGGAATGGGTGACAATGGAGAGCATGTCATAGTTGGTTTTCAGCTCGCTCATGATCGGGGCGTGCAGCCAATCCGTCGGTCGGTAGCCGCCGTAGGAAACCCCTGCCAATCCACCCAATGCTGTGGCGGAGAGCTCGACACAGCCCAGGCACATACCGGGGCGACCAGCGATATTCGCTGCCTGCAGGGCCAGCTCAGCTTCCCGACGAGCCGCCAGCACCTCCCAGGGTGAACCTGCTTTCACCGGGTGCCCATAGACAGTTTCCAGCGAAGGATTATCAATGACATCGATCACGCCTTCCTTCAGGTAGCTCAGGCTCATCGGAATATACATATGTTCCGGAACAGGCACGCCGTAAGCCCCGCCAGCCACAATCACACGCTCTCCATCATCGGGAACCCGTGCTCTCGCCGTTACCGCGTCCACCCCCGCGCCCATGACCACTTCAGCCGGTGCGTGGCGCAGCCCTTCCAGCAGCTCTTGACGACTCCAGACAATGCGCCTGCTGGTGCTCTGGCAGAACATGCCGGCCGCCTCCGCAAGATCCAATCCAGCCTGGAAGACCCGATCTGCCAGATCATCATCGCTGTTAACAACGACCTTGTCATCATACTTGATGCTGTACTTCTTGATCAATTCCTTGATCATCGGAGCGATTAGCTCCCGTTCAAATTTTTCTTCCTCCATGATCGGTCCGGTTTCCGCCCGATGTAAAACTTCCACAATTCTAGCTCTGTGACCCATCTTGCCCTCCTTTGAGGTAAAGGCTAGTAGTTGACACCCACCATTAACCACTAAAGTGATCCAGGAATACACCGGCCTTGATCAAGTCCTCACGGGCTTGATCGTAAATACCCTGCCATTCAGGTGTTGGCTCTATTGCCTCCAGATCATATACCTCCTGAAATGGCTTACCTATGGGCTTTTTTTCCAGATCCTTTTCATAAAGAGGAACGATTCTCCCCAGGAGCTGATTGGTCTCTTCTCTGGTAGCTCCGGACATTGTACGGGCAACCTCGACACAGATCCTGGCATCCAGCCCACTCCCATGCCGTGGGACTGCCCCCCCGGCGGAGTGGCTGGCCAGCAACTCCGACACCCCCGAGGAGATGGCCATCAGTGTAAAAGCTGCATTTTCATATAAAATGGTTTTTGTACCCGGTCCCCCAGCAGGGCCCGCCAATGCTGCGGTCATGAGATTAGAATTACGAGATATTGCCTGCAGCGCCAGGCTGGTCGCCCAGAGAATCTCGGGCGTGGTATCACAACCATAAAAAGGATGGGTAGGGCGGGTCGAGAAAATGTGGCCGCAGGTGATTTGATGCAGCAGGATCAATCCCCCTGCTGTCAGGACGGATATCCCTTCAGCACCGCCTGCAAAACCACCGTAGATCGGGTTGTAATAAGCCCCTAAAAATCCCCCAATATTATTGATGTGGGTGATCATTGCCAGAAGATCATGATTGATCTTCAATTCACTCGTCATTGGAACGTGATGGCGGTCAAACCTGCGGTAGCCTCCCCACGTCACGCCGGCCAAACCTCCCAGTGCAGTGGGAGCAATCTCCACTGCGGAAACAGCCAACCCGGGTTGTCCAGCCCTGATCAATGCCTCTTGGGCCAGCTCTGCTTCACGCCAGGCGCCAAGCACCTCCCAGCCGGTCCCGGCTTTTATGGGCTGTCCGTAGGCAGTTTCCAGGGATGGACCATCAATGGAGTCAAAAATGCCCTGTTTCAGGAAACTATCCATCAGCGGAAGATACATTTCTTCTGGAAACGGGATCCCAACCACACCGCCCAGCAGGGAGACTCGTTGACTATCATCGGGCCTCCTGGCTGTGATCCTGGTTTGCTGTTCGCCGCTGCCCATAACGCCTTCTGCGGGAGCATCCTGGAGGGCTTTTTCAATCTCGGATTTCTCCCAGGTGATCCGCCGGTTCGTGCTTTGATTAAAGACTCCCACCTCAGCTGCCAGGTCCATTCCTGCCTGGAAAACGCGGTCAGCAAGATCATCATCACAATTCACATAAACATCACCCGGGAATTCAATGTCATACTCCCCGACCAATCGCTTGACAGCTGGACCCAGCAAGGACCGTTCAAAATCAGCCTCCTTGATGATCGGCCCTGATTCTGATCGCTTGAGAATTTCAAATAATCTCGGGTTTCGATCTGTCACGGAAATAAAACTCCAAGCTACCCTTTGGGCGGCCCATCCAGCAGTGCCAGACATTTTCCCACAGCTTCAACCGCATCTTTTCCAAACGCATCAGCACCAATTTCAGCGGTATATTCCGCAGTAATTGGCGCCCCACCGACAATCACAGAAAAGTCTGCTGTCAGCCCGAATCCATCCCGCAGCTCCACGCACTCTTTCATGTAAGGCATGGAAGTAGTCATCAAAGAAGACAGGCCGATGATATCTGCCCCGACCTCTTTGGCTTTCTCAAGCACATCCCGGGGTGGGACATCAACGCCCATATCAAAGACCTCAAACCCGTTAACCCGCAGCATCAGCACGACCATGTTCTTGCCAATATCATGCAGATCTCCTTTGACAGAAGCGATGACCACCTTGCCGCGAGTTACCTCCTGGTCTGAGCCTTCAGCGGTTAACATCGGCTGTACAACCTGTTGACTGATATTCTGAGCCCGATCCGCCGAATCCATCAGCTCGGGAAGGAAAATCTCCATCCGTCCGAACTTATCCCCAATGGCAGCCAGGGCGGGGGTGAAGATCAGGTTAAAAAAATCTTTCACTCCAACGGCCCCTCCCAAAACTTCCTTGGCCCAGGACAGGCTGAGCTCTGGATCGTCTTCTAGTAAAAGCTCAGTCAACTCCTTCTGCATATCCCTGTACTCAACCATGATTACTCCTCCTGATCTGTTTTCACAATTTATAAATCGAACGGCAAACCCCAGGAAACAACGTCTTCCTGAACGCGCCGGTATAGATCCATCCAGGTCTGGGTAGGCTGGATTGTTTCCAGGTTGTAAGCTTCCTGAAACGGGATCCCAACCGGCTTTTGATCCATCACGGGCTGGTATTTCGCCACAGCCTTCTGAACGATCTCATCGGCAAAGGCCCTGTCCAGCCCGGCCGCAGCCAGGGCGACCTTCCCGTTGAAGCGAGTTTCCAGACCAGTACAGTGATTTTCCACTACCCCCACCCCGGACCGTACGCCCAGGGCTCGCGAGGCTCCACACGCTGAAACCAAGGTCGCCATCGCTGTACATTCATACAACAGCGATTCCGTCCCGGGGCCGCTGACCGGCGAGGTCATAAACTCTGTCAAAAGATGGGAATTCCGGGCTGCGGCAGCACCCACAACGCTGATCGCCCGCATGATATCCGGAAAAGTGGAATTGGACAGAAAGGGATGCGTGGGGCAGGATTCAACACTGTCTGGAAGGTAAATCATCTGCATTGCCATCCAACCAGCCAGGATCAGCACCGCCACACCTTCTCCCCCTCCCCCCAAACCGCCGAGGATGGGATTATAGAATCCCAGGATGACCCCATCCTGGTGGAGGCTGTGAGCCACCTTGTTTAGCAGCTCGTTATTGGTTTTCATTTCACTGATCAGGGCAACAATATGGGTATCGCTGGGTCGGTATCCCCCCCGGCTGATTGCAGAAAGATGCCCCAAATCGCTCATAGCCATCTCCACCCCCATCACGGAAATACCTTCTCGATCTGCCTGTTTCGCTGACTCCTGAACTAATCTGGCTTCTTGCCAGGAGGAGATCACTTCCAGGGGGGATCTGGCCCGGATTTTTCTGCCGTAGCTGGTCGCCAGGGTCCCGGGAACAATGATATCCAGGATGGGTTCCTGGAAATAGGACTGCATGATCGGGACGTAAAGCTCTTCTGACAGGGGAGTTCCAATAGGCCCTCCTCCTACCAGTGGGGGGCGGGGATCCTCAACCTGCCGGGGAGAGTAGACCCGGGCATCCTCTCCCGTTCCAATGATCACTTCTGAAGGAGATTGCTCCAGCACAGCTTCAATTTCTTTCCTGGAGAATTGGATCAATCGCTCCGTATCGGTGTTATAGATGCCGCATTCGACCAGAAAATCCATCGCTGCTTCCCAGACCCGGTCAATCATTGCATCATCCTGCTGGATGATGTGGTTTTTGTCAAAAACGATCTCATACTCATTGATCACCCTGGCCACGCCGGCCGTGACGTGCTGCTGGTCAAACTCTTTCTCTCCAACAACCGGGCCGCTGTAATTTTTATCGATTACACCTAAAAATCTTTCAAGTTTGGTCATTTTTCACCTTTGTGATGCAACATTGTTTGTCCATTCCTCGGCCAGTCGGACAGCGCTCATGGCATCCGGTCCCCAGGCGTCAGCATCCACATACTGGCAGGCGTAGTCATCCACCTGCCCTCCCCCAATCATCACTCTGACATGATTACGAAGGCCAGCCTCATCCAATTCTTGGATGGTCGCTTTCATGGGATCATACGCCAGGGTCAGAAAACCACTTAAAGCCAGGATGGATGCTTCTTCTTGCTGAACCTTTTCTATAAATTTTTGAGGAGGCACATCAACACCCAGGTCATATACGTCAAACCCATTGATCTCCAGCATAAAAACCACAATGTCCTTGGCAATATCATGAATGTCCCCCTGCACCGTGCCAATGATGATTTTTCCCTTGCAATCTGGTGGATTATTGGATCCCAACTTTGGTTTAAGCTGCTCGGAAATCGATTTCAAAATTTCCCCGGCCATCATTAATTCCGGAAGGAAGGCTGTTTCCTGTTCAAAACGATCTCCAATGATGTTCATAGCTCGCTTACAATCCTCGAGGATTAACAAAGGATCAAGCCCTTGATCCAGCAGCTCTCGCGCCACCTGCAACGCTTCAGGTTCTCTCAGATCACTGATTGCTTGAACAAGTTTCTCTCTGGACATATCCTATTTCCCTCAACCATTAAACCGAGATCAGGTAAATCGCTACCAAAGACATACCAATCCCGATTCCCTGTTTTATAGTCACAGACTCTCCCAAGAGCAAGAATCCCAGGATGATAGCCCCAACCGGATACATGGCAGTGAGCGGGGCAACAAGCGCCAGGGGTCCTTTAGAGGCCGCAACCATATACATAAATGCACCAAAAAAACCCAGCAATCCGATGGCCAGGCTGAAGAGAAATCCGGGGGTATTGAAGGCTACTTTGAAATTCAGATAAAAGAAAACTCCCAGGCCAACCAGGATGCTCCCGATAGATTGATACACCATCGCGCTCTGGGCATCGATATGCCTGGCAGCAAGTTTGGGGAGAAAAGCCCAGCCTACCCAGGCGAGCAGCGCCAGCAAGGTGGGGTGAAGCCATTCCTTCATGAAGACCTCCAAGAAAGATCTACCAGTACTGGATGACATTCTCCATAATTTATTCCCGGGAATACGGGACGCCCAGTTTCGCCGGTTGAGCGCTCCGAACACGGGACAGCATCAAGGCAATCAAGGCAAAGACATAGGGCATAATCAGCAGGAATTCATAAGGAACGGCAATCTCAAAGGTTGTTAATGTCAGCTGCAATGCCCCCAGGAAGGCAAAGATCAAAGTAGCAACCACCATGCGCAGCGGGTTCCAGTTTCCAGCAATCACAATGATGATCGCCAGCCAGCCACGCCCAGCCGTCATTTCCGGCAGATAACGGGAAGAGACCACGGTCATGATGAATGCCCCCCCTAAACCAGCCATCATCCCCCCAAAAACGCTGGACATCATCCGCACCCGAAAGACATTCAAACCCCGTGTATCCACGGCTTTAGGGTTTTCTCCTGCGCTGCGAATGGTCAAACCAAGCTTTGTGCGCCGCAGGATCCAGCCAATTATGGGGACGCTTAAAAACGTTAAATACGTGTATACGCTCTGCTGGAAAAAGATCTCTCCCAGGTAAGGGATTTCCGCCAGCAAGGGAATAGAAACATCGGGCAGCAGTTTGACGCTGACATTGGCCCCGGCAATATTGAAGACCCGGTACATATAGATGCTGATGCCGGACGCCAGGAGATTGATCGCCAACCCGGTCACTGTCTGGTCCATATGCAGGTAAATCACCAGGAATCCCAGCAGCCAGCCTAATAACGCCCCGACGAGCAGGGCCATCCCGATCGCCTGCAGGGTTGTAGCGCCATTGAAAACCATTAACCAGACCGTGAAGGTGCCGAACATCATCATCCCTTCCACCCCCAGGTTCATCACCCCGGACCGTTCAGCTACCAGCTCCCCCATCGCGCTGAGCAGCAGTGGCGTGGAGATCCGGATAGTCGCCGCCAGGATATTGATAAGAACCGCTGCTTTAAAAAATTCACTAATCATGGGAAACTCTCCGAATGCGATATCTCATCAAGGCTCTGCTCAACAACACGGACAACAGCACAAAGGCTTGGATGGTGAAGATAATCGAGCTGTGAGTACCTGTGGTGGTCACCAGGATCACAGAACCGTTGATCAGACCGCCAAAAAACACGGAAACCAGCATCACGATCAAGGGATTCAGCTCCGATACCATCGCTACAATGATTCCTGTATAGCCATATCCTGGAGAGATATCCATGGAAACATTGTGATGAACGCCAAACACTTCCCCCACCCCGGCAAGTCCAGCTAACCCACCACTGATGAACATTGTGATCATAATCAGACGGCCGACCTCGATGCCCTTGAAGCGGGTCGCCACCGGATTGGCACCTAAAGCCCGGATGTCATAGCCGTAAGGCGTGCTTTTAAGCACCCAATATAACAACAATGCCAGGACGATGGCGATCAAAAACCCCATATGCAGTCTGGCATCCGGGGTCAGAATGGGATACCAGGAATCCCTGGTCACCGGATCCGTGCGGGGATAGTAGGTGGTTGATCCCATCCAGTATTTTTGATCATACAGAAGAAAGAGAAGCATGGTAGTGATGATATAGTTGAGCATGACGGTGCTGATAATGATATCGACATTGAAACGCGCACGCATCCAGCCGGACAGAAGCCCCAGCAGCGCCCCGCCTAGAAATCCTCCCACAATAATGACTGCCAGCAGGGCCGGACGGAGCAGAAGCGGTTGGAAGATTGTATACAGCAGATAGCTGAGCATCGCCCCGGCCAGTAACTGTCCTTCCTGGCCAATAGACCAGATTTGAGCCCGGAAAGCAATCACGGTAGCCAACCCGGTCAGCATCAAGGGGGTGGAGCGCAGCAATGTTTCCCATACCTTCCGGCGTTCCCCAAAGGCTCCTTTAATCATGATCGTAAACGCTTCAATAGGATCAGCCCCAGAAAAGGAAATGAAGATCCCTGATATCACCAGCGCGATTAGTACCCCCATCATGATGTAAAGGATTTGGACTGCCGGACGGACTTCCGGCACTTTGATAATTTCAATCCCCAAACGTCTAAGCATTATGACCCATCCTTCACCCCCGCCATTAATAAACCGATCTTCTCGATATCCGCCTCCTCAGTAACGAAAACACCCAGGATCTCCCCTTGAAAAATTACCGCAATACGATCTGAGAGGGTAAAGATCTCATCAAGATCTTCCGAAAAAAGCAGAATGCCCACTCCTTCTGATCGGTGACTTAACAACTCTCCATGAACGTACTCAATCACTCCGACGTCCAAGCCACGGCAGGGTTGATTGGCAATGATCACGGCAGGTTCTGTGCCAAACTCACGGGCCAGGACAACTTTCTGCAAGTTCCCGCCGGACAGGTTGCCTGTCCGATGTTCAATTGAAGGGGCGGCAATTTCGTAATCATCCAGGTTCTGTCTCGCAAATTCAGCAATAGCTTTATGGTCCAGGCGGATCCCTTTTCGAAAAGCCTGAGTCCATTCATAACCCAAGATCATATTCTCCGCAATCGAGAAGTCCATTACCAGGCCTTCCTTGATGCGGTCGCTGGGGACATGGGCCATACCCCTAGAGCGAATGGAGCCAGCGCTCTTTCCCGTGATATTTTCTCCCCGGAAAATGATTTTCCCCCCACTGGTAGGACGCATTCCAATTAAGACTTCAAAGAGCTCTTTCTGACCATTACCGGCTACCCCGGCAATCCCAAGGATCTCTTTTTGGCAAAGCTCGAGATCAAAGCCTGAGAGGCTTTCAAGTCCGAGGTCATTCAAGGCCCGCAAATTTTTTAATTCCAAGATCGGCTCTCCCGGTTCGATTTCCTCGCGCTCCACCCGGAAAACCACCTCCCGTCCTACCATCATCCGGGCCAGGTCAGATTTTGAGACCTCCCAGGTATTTACTGTCGCTACTTTTGCCCCTCTCCGCAGCACGGTAACCCGATCAGAAACCTGGACAACTTCTTTTAGCTTATGGGTAATAAAGATGATCGATAATCCCTCATAGCTCATCTTTTTTAACACTGAAAACAGCCGCTCACTTTCCTGGGGCGTAAGAACCGCGGTAGGCTCATCAAGGATCAGCAGGTCTACCCCATCATAGAGCGCTTTGAGAATCTCCACCCACTGCTGTTCCCCCACAGACAGCTGCCAGATCAACTTGTCAGGATCAAGATCGACACCATACTGCTCGCAGAGGGCGGTGATCTTTTTCCGGGCTGTTTTTTCATCCAGCAGCGGACCGGGGGATTCCCTGCCCAGGAGGATATTCTCCAACACGCTGTGAGTCTCTACCAGCATGAAATGCTGATGGACCATCCCGATTCCCAGCTCCATGGCATCCGATGGGGAATTAATCTCCACTTGTTTTCCTTTCCAGTAGATCTCCCCCTGATCCGGTTGGTAGAAACCAAATAATGTTTCTGCCAGGGTGGTTTTCCCAGCGCCGTTCTCTCCCAGCAGGCAGTGGATTTCACCCTCACAAACCGAAAAATCAACAGCATCATTCGCCAGCACCATGGGAAATTGTTTGGTCAGTTTGCGCGCTTCTATCAACACCGGGCCATGCCCAGTCGGTGTTTTCTCTTTTCCGCTCAAGTTTTCTCCTTGTTAGTAGATGTGCCTCCCATGGGATCTGGAGGCACACCTTTTCATGTCAACCTAGGCAATCTGGATCCAGCGCTTATTCAGAAACCGGTTCGGATATATCCACGGGGATAACCAGTGATCCATCGAGGATGGCTTCCCGGGTTTCTTTAAACTGCTGGAGTACATCGGGTGGGAGGGTTTCCTCAATCCCTTCTCCGAGGACAATGTCACAGGCGCCTTCATTCATCGTGAACTCGTACTGATAAGGTCCGCCGGCCCATTCACCGGTTTGCTGGGCCTTTACCCACTGCTCGAGAGTCCACTCGTATCCTGGCTCCCAATAGGCAACAAAGCTGGCCATGACAGATTCGGGGTAGAATTCGCTGAAGTCAATATAGGGGCCATAGCACATTGCGCCCTGGTCGGGTCCGCAGATGTCGAAGTTCTCGGCCAGCATGAACAGCATATCAACCCCAGCCGCCTTCTGCGCTTCTGCCAGCTCACCTGCAGCGACCGGATCATACCAGGCATTGATGAAGCCAACTTTCTGCTTCAGCTCCGGTTTGACGGATTTTGCCCCATCAAAGAAGCCGTTAATGTTATCATTCACGTCTTCTGCGGGGAATCCACCCACAGCACCAATCGCTGTGCCCTCGGTCATCATTCCCGCCAGCATCCCCATCAGGTATGAACCATCCTGGCAGCGGTGCATGATATGGTAGTTGTTATCGCGGGCATCAATAATTCCGGAGTTGACTTCCTGGAACATCACATCGGGATAGTCATCGCGGACGTTGTTGATGACGTCATTGTAGCCGCCCATACCCCAGATGATGTCACAATCCCCCTCGGCAAAAGCCCGCATAGCCGCTTCCGCCTCATCACCCCAGAGACCTTCTGTCCACTTCAGATCGAGGACTTCGATGTCCATCCCGGGATTTTCCTGGAAGCGGGCAAAGCTTTCATGCCCGGACCTGTCCCAGCCGTTTTCCGTGATCGAGGTCGAGTACATGGTGCAGAACTGCACCGTGTCTGGAACTTCTCCCATGGCTTCTTCTTCCCCCTCTTCTGATGCCTCTTCAGCTTCCTCAGCCTCTGCTGGTTCCTCGGCTTCTTCCTCGGCTTCTTCCTCGGCTTCTTCCTCGGCTGGTTCCTCCACGGCAGCTTCCTCCGCTGGAGGTTCCTCCACAGTCGTCTTACAGGCCACCAGAACCAGGCCTAAAATAATCAAGATGCTGATGAGGGTCATAAATCTCTTTCTAAACATTGTTATTCTCCTCTTTGCTTTCTTATCAAGGGATCATGATTTTCATCTTTAGTGGACATCTTTATCTCATAATCGTGCTGATAACCTCCTTTTTTGTTATACCCGAAGATTCCGCTGGTAATCTTTTGATCTGCATTCCCAAACTCCCGGTGCATTGCTCTTGTTTCTCCTGTTGTTTTTTAGAGGGAGTAGACCCGCGGCAGTGCATCAGTTCACAGAAACAATCTTCTGGAGAATGTGGATATAGACACAGTGAGAAAAAACCGAGCAAGTCAAGGAAACCATTCTTGTTCTTTCTTTATTTCTTTATTATTGAAGGAAATCGTTCAATGCAGAGGACAGGTTGGAGATCAAGATCCCCTGAACGAAAAGAACCTGCACCCCTCCGGCAGGAATTCTGGGGGGCTATTAACTTGACAGGGATCTGGGTTTCCAGCAGGCATGAATTCCTTGCGGATACCAACCGGGCAAGTTGGCTGCGTCTGAGCGGTCCTGCTTGGAGATAGCACATGCGTATTGCGGTCATTCACAGCAGTCAAGTTCCTTTCCGAAACCTCCGTACTGCTCCAGGGAGAAATCCGAACTAACCCCTCAAACGTATGTTGGCTACCATCTGATGATCAAACTATAATCGAGCTTCCTCCCCCTGTCAACCTGTGAAATGTCATTTCAGCGATCGATCAGGTCCTTTTCCTCCAACCCTGCTGGCTGCACTCCTGGGCCCTCACCCGCCTCCGTGACGGACAATCCCCGGGGCAGCAGCACTTCCCTTCTTTGCACTTCTTGAGGGATTTTTTAATCAGCACCCTTTGTTTGCCCGGAAGGAAATTCTTTAAAAAATCCCGGATCGGCAAGGAATGTGATATATACTAAGCGTGAGGAGAGAAAAAACCATGACCGAAAACATCACCATCAAGCTCACTGTGAATGGCAATCCTGTTCAATCAGAAGTTCCCCAGAATCTGTTTCTGATGCCTTTCCTGCGGGATTGGCTGGGGCTCACCGGCACGAAAAATGGCTGCGCTAAGGGTCACTGCGGCGCTTGCACGGTGATTGTGAATGGGAAAGCAAGACGTGCTTGCCTGGTTAAACTTTCCAAGATCCAGAATGCTCGGATCGAAACTATCGAGGGTTTGGCCAAAGATGGCCGGCTGCACCCCCTCCAATATACATTCATTCGCCACGGCGCTTTGCAATGCGGTTTCTGCACCCCTGGAATGATCATGACCGCGAAGGCGTTGCTGGAGGAAAACCCCTCTCCAACAGAACAGGAAATTAAAACGGCTCTGACCCAGGGTCGCAATGTATGCCGCTGTACCGGGTATGTGAATATTATCAAAGCGATTCAGGCCGCGGCAGAGATGATCCAGCGCGGGGACTCCCCCCCACCGCTTGCCCAGCAGGGTCGGAAGGTCAATACCATTCTGCCGCCGGAGGATGGGATTGCACTGGTCACTGGAGCGACCCAATTTGGAGGTGACATCGATTTGGAGGGAATGCTCTATGGAAAGATCCTCTGGTCGGCACATCCTCACGCTGAGATCCGAGGGATCGATACCGCCAAGGCTGAAGGTCTTCCCGGGGTAGAAAAGGTCATTACCGCCCGGGATATCCCCGGGAAGAACCAGGCCGGGTTGCTGATCCGTGATCAACCCGCCATTGCAGCAAACAGAGTGCGTTACATCGGGGACCCGGTCGCGGTGGTCTTTGCAGAAACAGCAGCAATCGCGGAGGAAGCTTTAGATCATATTGAGGTGGATTATCACGAACTCCCGGGAATTTTCACCATTGAGGAAGCATCCCGGCCGGAAGCTCCCAAGATCCATCCAAAAGGGAACCTGGCCCAGGAGCTGAAAATTGTTCGCGGTGATGTCAACCAGGCTTTTGAAGACTGCGCGGTCATCGTGGAAGATGATTACACAACTTCCTGGGTGGAGCACGGCTACCTGGAAACCGAATCCGGGGTCGCATATCCGGCACCGGATGGTGGGGTGGTGATTAAAATAGGCACCCAGAATGCGTTTGGGGACCGGGAACAGCTGGCAGAAATCCTTGCCCTACCGGAAGAAAAAATCCGCATCATTCAGCTCCCGATGGGTGGGGCATTTGGTGCCAAAGAGGATCTGCTCCTTCATCAGCATTTAGCGCTGGGGGCATTGCTCACTGGAAGACCGGTTAAGATTATCTTATCACGGGAAGAATCCATGCGGGTGCACGTTAAGAAACACCCTGCCTGGATGCATTATAAAGTTGGCGCGGATCATCAAGGCAGGATCCTGGCAATTCGAGCTGATATCACTATTGACACCGGTGCGTACATGTCCAACGGGCATAAAGTGCTGATGAACATGGTTGAATTTGGAGCCGGGCCTTACTATGTTCCCCATCTTTATATTGAAGGACGAGCCTGGCACACCAATAACATCGTTGGGGGAGCCATGCGTGGGTTTGGGGTAAATCAGGTCGCCTTTGCCCTGGAGTCTCAAATCGATGCGCTTGCCCGCCAGCTTGAAATGGATCCATTTGAGATCCGCCAGAGGAATGCTCTGGACGTGGGCCTGCCTACAGCTGCTGATCATATCATGGAAGAAGGTGTGGTCTCCATCAAGGAAACCCTTGCCGGCGCCGAGAGGGCTTTCAGGGACCTTGAGCTACCTTCCTCCACGGCTGATAAAAAGATTGGCTGTGGTGTGGCATCCGGCGTTAAGAGTGTCGGGTTCGGCCGGGAAGCGGTTGAAAGTGCCGGAGCGATCATCGAGATGGATCCTGCTGGTAATGTGCTCATCCGTCATGGTCACCATTTCCTGGGGCAGGGAGCAAAAACAGGGTTGATGCAAATTGCCACCGATGAGCTGGGGATTCCCCTGGAAAATATCCGGGTGATGGAACCGGATACTGCCTTGAATCCCTCCACAGGGGCCACCACAGCATCCCGCCAAACCTTTTTAACCGGGAATGCGGTTGTGCTGGCAGCCCGGGCGCTGAAGGATGAACTGTTCAGCAGGGCAGCGGAAATTCTTAACAGGGCCCCGCAGCATCTGCGGTTTGAACAGGACAGCATCCTTGACCCGGATACAGGAAACTGTGTCGCGCTCAGCACGCTGGGGGATCATTTTAGATTTGAACGACGTTATGTGGCGCAAAACACCACGCCCTTCCCAGATGGAAAGCCAAGTGCTTTCGGGAAACAATCCTTCCAATCCCGCTTGTCACAGTGGTGCTACGCATACTGCACCCAGGTCGCTGTCGTAGAAGTGGATATCACGACGGGAGAGGTGAAAGTCCTGACGGTGATCTCTGCCAACGATCTGGGCAAAGTGCTTAACCGCCAAGCTGTGGAAGGTCAAATCCAGGGCAGCGTCGTACAGGGGTTAGGGTACGCGCTCAGCGAGAAGTTTGAAATTGAAAATGGGATCAATAAATCAAAAACACTCCATCAGATCCAGATGCCCACAGCGGACCAAGCTCCAGAGGTGATATCTGTTCTGCTCGAGGTTCCCCACCCGGATGGCCCCCAGGGAGCGAAAGGGTTTGCGGAAGCACCCAGCCTGCCAACAGCACCAGCAATCCTGAACGCAGTCTATGACGCGGTGGGAGTCCGGATCCGGAACCTACCAGCAGAAAAGGGGAAAATCATCAAAGCCCTGAAAAACAAACCAGGATGAAATTCTCTGGTTGTTTATGAGCCTGGATTTCACCTCTTCCAGTCCAGGGTCGTGGGATTCCTCCCGTGCCCTCGGAATCGGATCTCTTCCACCAAGCCTTAACAGACTTCCCGCAGCAGAGTGATTTTGATCAGTCTCACCGACCTGACCCGGTTTGGTTGTGGAGCAGGAGCCTGGGGAAATCAAGATCATGATTGACAAGGGTGGCGGTCTCATATATAGTTTGTGTAGAAGAAAACTTGCTTTATTTTCCTAAATTTGATGCAGGTATCATCCTTTTTAGTCAGGGAATTCCATGCTGCAACAGAACCCACCACTCGCTGATCAGGTATATGAGATCATTCTTCAAAAGATTAATGAGGGAGAATATCAACCAGGCAGCCAGCTGCCATCAGAGAACCAGCTGGCTAAGCAGTTCAATGTCAGCCGACCTACAATCCGGACCGCATTTTCACGGCTGGAGGAATTAGGCTATATCACCAAGAAAAGAGGTGTGGGAACCTTCGTCACGGATACTCCCAACATCGTCAACCCCCTTTACCTATCCTACAACGTCATGGATCGCATTTCAGCCAGGGGGCACAAACCTGGTTTTTACCAGGTAAAGACAGAAGTCGTCCCGGCCGACCAATCCCTGGCAGAAAAGCTGAATATCCTGCCGGATAGTGAAGTCCTCAATATCCATAAGGTATTCACAGCCGATGAGGAACCGATAATCCACTTTGAGAACTACATCCCCGTAGAGGTTTTTGAGGGCTGCCTGCCGAAGGAAGAAGCCAGTCAACCAGGAGCAACCGAACCTTTTTTCCGGTTTTTCGCTGAAACATGCCAGCGGGAGATTAAATTTCTGACCTCAATTATTGAGCCGGAAATCCTCCACGACTGCTCCCTACCCGAGGTATTTGAGCGTTTTCCCGGGGACACAAAAGTCCTCAAGGTGGAGGATATTGGATTCGATAGCGATAACGCACCGGTCTTCCTCTCCATCGAACACCTCTTCAAGGATGCCAGCATTTTTTATGTCGTCCGTCATATCGGACGCATCTAAACCCCTTCAGCATTTTGACCACTGCAAACCATCTCACGTCGACGTAAATGACCTGTCCGGATTGTCCAGGAGACAAGAAAACCAGGGCCCAAGGAGTTTGGGCCATTGTTATTGACGCAGGACGATCCAGGTACCAATCAGCAGCAGCACGAATCCGATTAGACGGTTGAGATCCAGCGTTTTCAGCGCTGTCAGGATCCCAAAATGATCCATCACCGCTGCAATGATCAGCTGGCTGGTCACAATCAGCGTTAAGGTGGAACCCACTCCAATTTGCGGGATGGAAATCCCGATGCTGGAGATAATCACGATCCCCAATGGCCCCGCCAGATAGACATACCAGGGCAGCTGCGGCCACGTTGGGGATTGCAGCCTGCCGGATAGCAGGATCAGGATCAAAGCAGTCAAAAAGCCGCCTCCAAAAACAATCACTCCATTTTCAAGGACGCCCACCTCCTGGGTAAGAACACCAGCAAGCGCAGCCTGGACGGTCACCGCCACGCCGCCCACCGCACCAATCAAGATTACCAGAGCAAACGGTATATTCATCTCTTCTCCTTGTAGAATTGCTAGCTACCCATCTCCTGAAAACAATCATATTGCCAGGAGTGTGTTGGTGATGCACTCTTTACTCCTCGATCCCAGAGGCTGTCAGCATCCCAGGCACTGGTAAGTTTTTGATCCCTGCCTCCAACTGCCTATTGACAGGGTTTGGTTTCTATTATACACTATCTGTAGGATGGCAGCCATCCTATCAGTCAGGTTGAGATGTCGTCCGGCCAGTGCAGCCCAAAAGAATAACTTTATCAGGGATGAATCATTCCTTTCCCAGTCACCCACTCAGGAGGCCAAACATGGCAAAAGAAAAAGTACCCCAAAAATTAGCTGAAGAATTATCCGGCGCCCTTGCTGCGGGGAATAAAGAAAGCGCAGTCAAAGCAACCGAAAAAGCCCTCAAGGATGGGGTGGATCCTTTAGCGCTGATTCAGAAGGTGGTTGTCCCTACTCTCACCGAGGTAGGTCAGAAATTTGAAGACCTGGAAATCTTCCTGCCGGAGCTGATGGCTGCCGGGCAGGCAGGCAATGCCTGTTCAAAAATTATCGAAGAGGCTCTCCTTTCCAGCGGAAGTGAAGTGGAGAGTAAAGGGACGATAGTGCTGGGAACAGTTAAGGGCGATATTCACGATATCGGCAAAAACATCGTTGCCAGCCTTTTTAAAGCCCACGGCTACAAAGTGGTTGATGTCGGTAAGGATGTCTCGGCAGCGACCTTTATCGAGTCTGCAGAATCCAATTCAGCTGATGTGATCGCCGCTTCGGCACTGATGAGCATCACCCGGGCAGGCTGTCGGGAAGTGGCAGACCTGCTTCGCGAGCTTGAACTAGCAGACAAGTACCACTTGATCATCGGCGGCGGCTCCACAGACCAGGCCTACGCAGATGAAATAGGCGCCGATGGATATTCCTTCACGGCAGCAGGCGCGGTGGAATTGGTTAATGAGCTGCTCAGCTAACGGCTTCAATCGCGCACTGCAACCTACTTTCAGAAAGCATACAGTCTCTCAATTTTCCGGAGGAAATCCAAATGTTTACAACTAACCGTTTGCTTGAAATCTATCAGCGCTCCCGCAGCGGGAAATATATGAAAGAGGTGGAATACGACCTGATGCTGGCCCAGCGCACCCAGGAACTACTGCAAGAATTTGAGATTAAGTTTGACACCAAGAATGTCTGCCCGGCGGATGATGATCTTGCTGATCGGGTCTTTGAAGCCGGCTTACAGCTCCTGGTCGACATTGGTGCCTACCACCTTGACACCGAACGGGTGATTAAATTCTCCCGGGCGGAAATCCTGGACGCTCTCCGCCAGGCACCTGACACCCTTTATCTTGGGGAAGGGCGGGACCGTGTTATCGCCAGACACCGCGGTATTGAAGATCCGAACCCCCCGCTCAACCTCACTGGTCCGGCCGGGCAGGCCTGCGATGAGGAGTACTATCTGGCCAACCTGACCAGCTACGCCCAGGAACCGTATGTGGATGCCATCGAGTCCGGTGCCACGCTGACATTCAACGGGTATGACATCATGGCGGGCACATTAATGGAAGTGATGGCTGTGCAGCGAGACGCTGCCACAGCCCGAGAAGCTGTTCGGCGGGTCGGCAAGCCCGGCATGCATATCGGGGATGCCGCCACCGGCATGACCGCGATCGGAAAAATGGCTGCCAGCGAACCCGTTAATGGTCTCCGACCCTGCGACGGGCGCCTGGTGGCCCAGATGTGCGAACTGAAAGTGGATGACGACCAGCTCAACCGTGTCCCTCACCTGCTCAACTACGGCTCTCACATTATCAACCTGATGACCCCGCTGACAGGCGGGATCGGCGGCGGGCCGGACGGAGTGGCCTTGGTCTCTGTAGCAGAAACCCTCCTGGGCGTGATGGCCTACTACGCCACCTACCACTACCTGAGCATCACCCACATCAAGCGCGCCAACAACTCCGATCCCTGGGGAATGTACGTGCTCTCCATGGCCGGGCAGGCGATGGCCCGCAACTCCCATATTGTCTGGACCAACGACCCCTTCTGTGTCTCTGGACCGGTGACGGATGAGCTGCTTTATGAGGTCGCCCAACATGCGATCATCGGCAGCGTCTGCGGTTACACACAGCACGGTGTCGGCGCCACGGGCGGCTTTGAGCCCAACCACCACACTGGCTTAGAAGCCGGCTTCCAGGGCGAGGTCGGCGTGGCCGCCACGCGCAGCGGGATCACACGCGGGCAGGCAAATGAGATCGCCCTGAAACTGCTGGAAAAATATCAGGACACCTTCGATGAGCCAAAGCGCGGCCTTCCCTTCCAGGAAGCTTATGACCTCAAGTCCATCACGCCCATCCAGGAGTGGCAGGACTGCTACCGCCGGGTCAAAGATGAGCTCACCAAGCTAGGTCTGGAATTCACGCAAGGTCCCTGGGATTAGCACATTGCCTCAGGTAATCTGATTTAGGACATTATCCACCATCTAGTTTATACCCGCAGGAAGGAGCACACAACATGTACAGCAACTGGCTTCCAGAAATCGTCAAGCGCTCTGAATCTGGACCGTACAGCAAAGAATCCGACTTTGATATGGCCATTGCCAAACGGGTGCCCGAGCTGATCCAGGAATACGGCCTGGAATACGACCCCAACGTGCTCGTTCCTGCGGATGACGATCTAGCCCTCCGCCTTTACCAGGCAGCGATGGACCTGTTTCTGGAAATGGGCGCCTATAACATGAACACCCAGCGCCGGATCCTTTTCAACCGCGCTGAGGTCGAAGAAGCGGTCGCCCTGGTCCCCCGAGAAATCACCCTCGGGACAGGAAAGGACCGGGTAATTATGCGCCACCGGGGGGTGGAAAGCCAGGTCCCTTGTTTAATTCACAGCGGCCCCACTGGAACCCCCTGCAGCGAGAAATATCATCCCCTGATCCTGGAAAGCTGCGCCCAGGAACCGCTGGTGGACTGCCTGGGAGCCGGATCGGTCTCCACTTACCAGGGTGAGATGATCATTCCTGGAACACCGCTGGAGATCCTCGGCGTACAGCGGGACGCAGCAGTTGCCCGGGAAGCAGTCCGGAAAGCCGGCCGACCTGGGATGCACATCAACGATGTGGCCTCCCCGCTGACCTGCGCCGGAAAAATATCCACATTCCACCCAGATTGGGGAATGCGCCCCAGCGATGGTCTCCTGGTATCCCAGATGGTTGAACTGAAAACAGATTATGACCAGCTCTCCCGGGTGGCTCGCATGCAAACCCTTGATATGCATGTGGTCGACCTGATGACTCCCCTGGTAGGTGGATTAGGGGGCGGGCCGGTGGGAACAACGATTGTTACGATAGCCTGCCATCTCCTGGGGGTAATGCTTTACGACGCCTCCTACCATATATACGGTCATATGCACCTTCTGAAAAGCACTGATACGGATCGGATGGGCTTGTGGGGGTATGCGGTCGGCGGGCAAGCGCTGGCGCTCAACACACCAATCCAGTCCATCAATGCCATCTATACCCAGGCTGGGTTGGGTACCAAGGAAGCGCTCTGGGAAATCGCGGCCGCGTCCATTGCCAGCACTGTGAGCGGCCTCCACCAAGGCGGTGTCGGTGCTACCGGGGGATCCTCGGAAGATCATACCAGCGGGTTGGAGAACCGCTTCAACGCTCAGGTTGCTCATTCTGCCCTGGGCCTCTCCAGGGAGGACGCCAATGAGCTTATTCTGGAAATCCTCAGCAATTACGAACAATCCCATGAAAACCCTCCCCCTGGAAAGCCTTTCCCAGAAATTTACCATGTCGACACCCTGGAGCCAAAAGAAGACTGGCTTGCCTTGTATCATCAGGTCAGTGATGGATTAAAAAAGATTGGACTTGACATCCAGGGCCAATGGAAAAAAAATCGCGTGGGCGGATAATAACTATGGATGCTCCTGTACGGAATCCTTCCCTAGCAGATCAAGTCTTTCAAATTCTCCTCGACCGCATCAACACTGGAAAGTACCCGGCAGGCAGCCAGCTGCCTTCAGAGAATGAACTTGCAGGTGAGTTTGACGTCAGCCGATCCACCATCCGCACCGCTGTTTTCCGTCTCGAGGACCGGAGACTCGTCCACCGCCGTCAGGGTGTGGGTACATATATCAGCGAGAACATCAACATTATGAACCCGCTGAATGAATTCATCGAGTTCCGAGAATTGATTAAAGAAAATGGTTTCCAACCCGGATACCGTCATATCACCTCTGCGATAGTGACTGCCAGGGGAGAGATTGCGGAGCAGTTGGAACTCACCCCTGAGGAAACCATGCTGCGCATCCTCAAAGTATTTACCGCCAATCAGGATCCGATCATTTTTGTCATCAATCATATTCCTGCCTGGATCTTCGAGAATAAAATCACCCCCGAGGAAGCTTTGGACCCTGACCTAACCAAGCATTTCCGAATATTCTTTGAAGAAACATGCCAGCAGGAGGTCTCCTATTTTATTTCCCAGGTGCGGGCAGAAATCTTCCAGAACATTAAAGCCCCGCCCATGATGGACCATTACACCGGTACAACCCCCACATTGATTATTGACCAACTGGGCTATAACAAGCATGACCGCCCCCTGGTGCATTCCCGCGAGTTTCACCCCGGCAACTGGATGACGTTTAACATCATTCGCCGCTGGAGCAGATAACCTGTGCTCTGTGACAAGGAGAACAAACATGGCAACCAAATATGACAACCTCGAGAAAGCAATCCGAGATGGGGACCAGGAAAAAGGAGTGCAAGAAGCACTCCAGTTGATTGAGTCTGGAGAGGTTCCGGTCGCGCTGTTCACTGAGAGTATTGAACCCCTCCTGGATGAGATCGGGGAACAGTTCAGCCGCCTGGAAATCTTTCTTCCGGAAATGGTCAGTGCCTCAAAAGTCGTCAAAGATATTCATGGGGCCATGAAGCCGCATTTGCAAGGGGACCAGGAAGGTAAAACCAAAGGAACCATTGTTATCGCTACCGTTTCCGGAGATCTCCATGATATTGGCAAAAATATTGTCAAAGCCATGTTGGAAGTCAACGGCTATGAGGTGCACGATCTCGGGGTTGATGTACCCACCCAGACCATTGTCCAGCGGGCCAAAGAAACCCAGGCGGATTTGATTGCCCTCTCCGCCTTAATGCTGCCATCGCTTCCCTTTGTGAAGGATGTTATCGCCTTCGCAGAGTTGCAGGAGGATGTCCGGGTGATCGTTGGCGGTGGGCCGGTCAGTCAAGATTGGGCCGATCAGGCTGGCGCAGCCGGATATGGCGACAACGCAATTGATGCTGTACAGGTCGTTCGCAATCTGTTGAACTGAGCAAATGAGGAGATTGAAATATGCGGCATACTACCCGATTAATGGAAATTGTCCAGAAAAGCCTCAGCGGTCCTTTGATGGAGGAAGAGCAGTTTAACAATGAGAGGGTCACCGGGGGAATTACCCGGGTGATTGATGAATACGAAATCCAGGTTTCCCAAGACCAAATCATCAACATGGATGATGACCTAGCAGACCGGGTCTGGGATGCTGCCGTTGATTTTCTAGCCGGCTGTGGCATCTACTGCCAGACTACCAACCGCGTCATTCAATACAGTAAGGAAGAAATTTTGGAGATCCTGAAATACGCCCCGGACCAGGTCTGGATTGGCGGAGGTACGGATGCCGTTCATGAGACTGCTCGCGGTGTATCTGACCCGCGTCGTCCCTTGTTGATGGGTTCATCCATTGGCTCACCAATTGAAGAGGAGTATTTTATCCCCTCCATGATCAGCTACATCCAGGAACCCGAAGTGGATGTGACGATGGCTCCCACCCTCACAGGCTATGACAGGTATGACATTCGCACCGGCAGCCCTCTGGAAATCCTCTCCTCCTGGCGGGAAGTTGACTGGACCCTGGAAGCCATGCGCCGGGTGGGTCGGCCAGAGATGGGTTTCACCGGAGTCGGGTCCAGCATCAGTGATGTCGGACAGCTCTCCGCAGACGGCCCAGGTGGTCTGCGTAAGACCGACCTGCATACGTTTGGGATTATTTCGGAATTAAAAACAAATTACGAAATCCTGAATAAATTGACCCACATATTGATCCGCGGAGGCATTGTTGATCCCTATGCCAATCCAATTTACGGCGGTCTCGGCGGAGGAATTGCCGGACAGGCAGTGCTGATCACAGCAGCGATGATTGCCCTGAATGTCTTCTTTATGGCCACCTGCGTGGGAACCTCACCAACCCATCCTTTCCATTTCAATGACACCGGCAAGGAACTCCTGATCGCCTCCAGCTTGTCCTTTCAAGCCCTGGCCCGGAATTCCCATTTAATGACTAATCTGACCAACACACCCGTTGGCGGACCGGGAACCAAAACCCTGCTCTATGAATGCATTGCCTTTACCGTCATGACCGCTGTCTCCGGCGCCAGCCGGCTCTTAGGTCCCCGGTCAGCCACCGGATCTATCACCGGTCACTTCAGCGGACTGGAAGCCCGCTTTACCGGGGAACTACTGAGCGCATCAGCCGGGTTGAGCCGAAAGCAGGCGGAGGGTATTGTCCAGAAGGCGTATCGAGAATATGCCGACGATCTGCCCAAAAAACCCTATGGGGATCATTTCAAAGACGTATACGATCTGAAGACCATCACGCCCAAAGCGGATTGGCTGAAGCTGTACGATGAAGTCAAAGAAAAAGCCGCTCAATGGGGCTTATCATTCGATTAATTCATCTGGCAATCGGAGGCACATCATGTCCCAAGACACCCAACAATTAACCACTGAACTCGCTGAAGCACTGAAAAATGGAAAAAATGATCAGGCCGAAACTCTGACCAGAAAACTGCTCAGCCAGGGGATTAAACCGCTTGATGTTATCCAGAACGTTTTGGTTCCCACATTAACTTCAGTAGGGGAACGCTTTCAAAATTTTGAAATATTTTTACCGGAATTGATGATGGTTGGTGAAACTGCGGAAAAAATATCCGCGATTGTCGAGCAGGCCACCCTCGATGCTGGTGATACCCTGAAAAATCAGGGGGTTGTAGTGATCGGCCAGGTGGAAGGGGACATGCACGATATCGGCCGAAACATTGTGGGCACGCTGTTAAAATCCCACGGCTTTGAGGTAATTGACCTGGGCCGCAATGTACCGGCTCGTGAATTTCTAGAGACCGCAGAAAGGGATCAGGCTGATATAGTGGCACTTTCAGCACTCATGACCACAACACTTCCTGCCCAAAAAAGGACAATCAACCTGTTTACTGAAGTCAAGCAGCGGGACAGATACGCAATCATTGTCGGCGGCAGCGCAGTGAACCAGGCCTGGGCAGAGGAAATTGGCAGCGATGGCTACTCACCAGATGCTGCAGGAGCAGTCGCGCTCTGTAAAGAGCTCATGAATAGCTGAATCCAGGTTCCCCAATAACTATTACAACTCCTAAGCCAGTCACCAGATCATCAGTTGAGGGTACTCCCTGAGATATCCTCCTGTTTTCCGTCAAGGTTGTGACAGCCCTTTTTTCATAGCAACACCTGGGGGTCTTCATGACCGACTTCTTTAAGCTAACAGAAATTGTCAGACGCTCAGAAAATGGACCCTACCCACCGGAAAAGAATTGGACCTCGATCTGGCAAAACAACAGCCCAGCTGGTAGAGAAGTGCCAGATTGAACATCATCTCCGGGTTCTGGTCCCGGTTGAGGATGGGCTGGCTGATCGAGTAAATCAGGCTGGCCTAAATCTGATCCTGAATACGGGTATCTACAACCAGAGATCCCGGAGAAAAATCCTCTTTTCATAGGAAGAAATCGGATATGCCCTGGCTGCTGCTCCCAGGGAGGTTGTTCTTGGTATTGGAAAAGATGCTGTGGTGGAACGCCACCGGGAAGTGGAGGATCTGGAGCCGTGCCGGTTGCACGGCGGTCGCACCGGGACGCCAACTTTGGAAAAGATCTTCATTCATTAATTCTGCAGAGCTGTGCCCAAGAGCCGCTGGTGGACTGTCTGGGACAGAAATCTATGGCAACCTATTATGGTCAGCGGATAGTGCCGGGGTCACCGCTGGAGATTCTGGCCACCATAGGGATGCTGCTCAAGCCCGGGAAGCGATCAGGAAAGCAGGTCGTCCGGGATGCCTATTGTCCCCCTGATGACACCCTTGATAGGCGGCCTGGGGGGAGGTACGCCGGGCACCGCCATAGTCACCGTAGCCAGCCACATCCTCGGGGTGGTATGTTATCAAGTTTCTTATCATTTCATGGGACACATGTCCTTGCTCTGGTCACACAACACCGGTTACCCAGGACTCTGAGTCCAGGCGGTCGCTGGTCAAGTTCTCGCCCGCAACACCCCGGTGGTTTCTGTGAATGATCCCTATACACGCTGGGGGTTAGGTACGGCCGAAATGCTCTGGGAAGTTGCAGCCGGTGCCATGGTCGGAGCAGTATGTGGCCTGCACCAGCACGGTGTAGGAGCAACCGGAGGGAGAGAAACCGACCACTGCAGCGGTCTGGAAGCCCGTTTCCAGGCTGAAGTTGCCTGAAGTTGCCCAGGCAGCGTTTGGAAAAACCCTCAGTGAGATCAACAATCTGGTTCTCCAATGCCTGGAAGAATATGAACACCTGCCGCCATCACCGAAAATCGGTCAGCCGATTCCAGCACTGTACAATCTGGGCACGCTTGAGCCAACCCAAGAGTGGAAGGACACATATCCTGCGGTCAGGGAAAAGGTAGCGGAATTGGGATTGGACCTGAGGAAGCGCGGGGGAAATACAGCATCTGGTCGCCAAGAAGGGCACAGCGAGATCGGTTTGATTCCTCCGATAGGAACTATCCCTGAGGGACCGCACAGTGATAATGCTGATTTCCCAAACATGGATGAGGAGAACAAGTCACTCTTTTTGATACGGCACACCCAAGACACCCGGCATCGAGGATCGCACCCGGCTGCTCATCAGGGTCAGTAAAGCAATCACATAGGGCATGGCCAAAAGGAGCTGGAAGGGGATATCTGACCCGACACCTTGCAGGGTGAATTGAAATGCGTCCAGCAGGGCAAAGATCAAAGTGGCTGCCAGCATACGGGCAGGCCGCCAGTTCCCGGCAATCACGATAATAATCGCCAGCCAGCCCCGCCCTGCAGTAATTTCCGGAACAAAGCGGCTGGAGATACCGGCAGTGAAGAAAGATCCTGCCACCCCGGCCATAAGTCCACCGAAGAGTACTGCGCCGTAGCGAATGCTGCTGACATTGATTCCCCGGGTATCCACCGCTTTCGGATTCTCACCAGTGCTGCGCAAAGCCAAGCCTATGCGGGTTCGGTTCAGGAACAGGGCAATCAGGGGGATGCAAAGAAATGCAAAATAGGTCGGAATCTTCTGGGTAAAGAGGATCTCACCCAGGTAGGGGATCCTTGATAAAAACGGTATTGGCACCAGGGGAAATAACTCAATCACATTGTTCTTATCATATAAAGCCCGGAAGATAAACAGGGTAAGACCGGAGGAAAGCAAATTAAGGGCCAGGCCGGTGACAGTCTGATCCACTTTGAGAGATATTGCCATGATTGCTAAGATCAAAGCCATCAGGACCCCGGAAAGGGCAGCAAAGAACACACCCAGCCAGATGGATCCGGTGTTGAGTGTAACCATATAGTTCACAAACGCTCCCATCAGCATCATCCCCTCCACACCCATATTCATCACCCCGGATCGTTCTGTTACCAGCTCACCCATTGCGGCGATCAGCAGGGGTGTCGCCAATCGTATCATCGTGGCGAAGAGATTAAGTATGACTGCAACCGTAAAGATATCAGCCAGCATCGCTCACCCTCCTGACCCGGTAGCGGGTTAACACCCGGGCGGCAAGAAGGAAGATTAATATGATCGCCTGGAGGGAAAAGATCAGGGCGGTCGGCACTCCGATTGCAGTCACCAGCTTCACAGATCCATTGATCAGCCCTCCAAAAAGGACTGCCGTTAGAATCGTTGCCAGGGGATTCAGCTCCGCCAGCATCCCCACAATAATCCCGGTATACCCATACCCCGGTGAGATATCCATCTGCAGTTTATGATGGACCCCAAAAACTTCTCCAGCCCCGGCCAGGCCTGCCAGGCCACCGCTGATGAGCATGGTAATGATCAGCACGCGGTTAATGGATATTCCCCGAAATCGAGAGGCGGAGGGGTTGGCCCCGAGAGCACGGATATCATATCCCAAGGGAGTTCTTTTCAGGATCCAGTAGACCACCCCAGCGGCAAAAATAGCAAGGACTACGCCCATATGCAGGCGGTGGCCTTCAAAAAGAATTGGGTATTGTGCCAGGTCCGGTACTTCAGGCGTCCGAGGATAAAAAGACGCCTCATCCATCCAAAATTTCTTATCATAAAGCAGCATTAAGATAATGTTATTGATCACATAATTTAACAACACGGTGCTGATAATAATATCTACGTGAAAATACGCTTTCATCGCTCCCGAGATGTATCCCAAAAGCGCCCCCCCAACAAATCCTCCGGCAATCACCAGCGCCAACATCACAGGACGGGATAGATCAGGCACCTGGGAAATGATCCAGTAGCTCAGCATAGCCCCAGCAAATAACTGTCCTTCCTGTCCGATGCTCCAAATTTCTCCCCGAAAGGCAATCACGGTCGCCAATCCTGTAAAAAGCAGCGGGGCAGACCGAAGCAGTGTTTCCAGGATTTGCCTCTTTCCACCAAAGCCACCCTTGAACAAATTGACAAAACCCTCGATGGGATCTGCCCCGGCAATCCTGATCAACAGACCGGACACCAGCATAGAACATACCAGGGCAATCAGCAGCGCGGCGATCTCCAGAAGAAGATTCGTATCCTGTCTTTTTTCCACACTGAGGTTCAAAATCCTCATCCTTTCCTCTCCTCAGTCACACCGGCCATTAACAAACCAACTTTTTCCCTTTCTGCGTCTTCGACTGGAAACTCTCCCACGATCTGCCCTTGAAAAATGACAGCCACCCGGTCTGAGAGGGTGAAGATCTCATCCAGATCCTCAGAAATTAATAATAATGCCACGCCTTCTGATCTCAAATTAAGCAGCTGGCGATGCACATATTCAATCACCCCGACATCCAGGCCCCGACAGGGCTGGTCGGCCAGCAGGACTTTAGGACAGTTTCCAAACTCCCGGGCCAGGATTACCTTCTGGAGGTTGCCCCCCGATAGATAGCGGGCTTTATGTTCTGGGGAGGGCGTGGAAATATTAAAACTGGCAATACTTTTTTCTGCCAGTTCCTGGATGGCTTTCTCATTGAGAACCAACCCTTTGCGGTAAGGCTCATCCCACTCATTCCCAAGAATGAGGTTTTCAGAGATTGAAAAGTCCCCCACTACGCCATACTTGACCCGGTCGGAGGGAATATGACCAACACCAAATTTTAAGATCTTCCGTGGCGGCAGGCTGCTGATATCCCTGCCATCAATAATGATCGATCCTTCTTTAACCTCCCGGACGCCGATCAGGGTTTCCATCAGTTCTTTCTGCCCATTTCCAGCCACCCCGGCAATCCCCAGGATTTCGCCTTGATGGACCATGAGATCAACCCCCTGCAGCGCCTGCTGACCCATATCATTGTCCGCAATTAATCCCCGGATTGATAACAGCGGAGAGCCAGCTTCCATTTTTTCTTTCTGAACATCAAAAAGTACCTTCCTGCCAACCATCAAACGGGCCAGTTCCTCTCGGGAAGTTTGGTTGGTTGGAAGCGTACCAACCCGCTCGCCTTTTCTTAAAATCGTCACGCGATCTGATACAGAGATGACCTCTTTAAGTTTATGGGTGATAAAAATAATTGCCAGCCCCTCCTCTTTCATCTGCTTTAAGACAGAGAAAAGATGCTCGCTTTCCTGGGGAGTAAGGACAGCTGTGGGTTCATCCAGGATCAGCAGATCAACACCAACATAGAGTGCTTTTAAGATTTCAACCCACTGCTGTTCCCCAACGGAAAGCTGCCAAATTTTCGCTTCCAGATCAAGGCAAACTTGGTACTGTTCACATAGATTGCGGACTTTCTGCTCCGCTTGATGAAGGTTGAGAAAAAAATGATCTTGCTGTGTGCCAAGGATGATGTTTTCGAGTACACTGTGAGGCTCCACCAGCATAAAATGCTGGTGGACCATCCCAATACCAAGTTGAATAGCATCATTGGGGGAATTCAAGCTGACAGGTTCGCCGCGGTAGAGGATTTTTCCCTCATCCGGAGAGTAAAATCCATACATGCATTCGGCCAGGGTGGTTTTCCCAGCACCGTTTTCCCCCAGCAGACAATGAATTTCGCCAGGATAAATTTCGAAATCTACCTCTTTGTTGGCGGTTACCAGGGGGAAACGCTTGGTAAGCTGTTTGACTTCGACCAGTGGTGGAGATTTTCTGGCCTGGCCATTCATGGATAGACTCAAGTCCATTCCTCCAAGAACGGTGTGCCTTCTCACTCCCCCGCAATCTAAAAAGGGGTAGGTAAGGCACACCGTTATTCACAACTATTCGGCCTATGTGCCGCCGGATGCTTTAATCAGATTCCGGTTTGGAATCATCCAGCTCAACTGTGATCGAACCATCCAGAATTCCTTCCCGGGTCTCATAGAAAGCATCCAGTGCACCCTGGGGAAGGGTCGGTTCAATGACCTCAGACAAGGCCACATCACAGGATCCATCCGTGGACATTGTGAAAGTCGGGGATTCCGGAGCATCAAAACCTGCTCCTTCCATCGCTTTGACCCATTCCTCCACAGCCCATTGTATCGCGGTATCCCATTTGACTACAAAACTGGCAATCGCGGTATCGGGATAAAACTCACTGTAATCATTATAGGCACCGTAGCAGTATGCCCCGCCCTCTTCACAAGCATCAAAGGTTTCTGCGTACATATCAATATGTTCAGCACCTGCAGCAATCTGAGCTGCTGCTGCTTCATTTGCTGCAGCCGGATCGTACCAGCTGTTGATGAAGGCAACTTTTTTCGTGATATCCCCCTTAACAGATTCCGCACCTGCGAAAAAACCATTCAGGGAATCATTCACATCGGAGGCAGGAAATGTGCCTACGCCACCAAAAATCTCGGTCTCAGATAGGTTACCGGCCAGTACACCCATAGCGTAGCTGGCTTCGTGGCAGCGCAGCCAGAAATGGTAGTTATTCTCCCCTGTTTCCAGGACACCAGAGCCAACTTCCACAAACATGATCTCAGGATAATCGGCTTTGATGTTATCCACATTATCATTATAGCCACCGTGAGGCCAGATGATATCGCATTCGCCTGATTCGGCATACTCGCGCATGGCGGCTTCTGCCTCATCGCCCCACAGTCCTTCGACATATTTAGGCTCTTGGATTGTCACCCCTTCAACGGGTTGAACACCAACTACGCGATCAATGCTCTCTGCAAATGTTCTATCCCACCCCTGGTCCAATCCCACTGCAAGAAGAACACAGACCTGGACGTCTTTTGGCTCCGCAGCTTCTTCGTCCATCTCGGCGGACTCCTCTTCTGCTGCTTCTTCCTCAGCTTCCGCTTCTTCAACAACCACTTCCGCTTCTTGGGCTTCTTCAACAGTCGGTTCTGCCCCTCCGCAAGCTGTCAATATCAGTGTTAGGACGAGCAACGCGGTGAACAAGCACCATAATTTATTTCGATACATCTCTTTTCTCCTTATCTCTTTTTCAGGAATGTTCTGATTTTATCCTGACCAAATCGAAGTTAAATTAATATTTTCTCACCTCCTCATCAGCGTAGCTAAAACCAAAAGATATAAATTTGCACACGGTTGTAACAATTCCGGGATAGGAACCCCCACCTCGGGTTCACCTCCCCGGGATAAGTCTCGCTCACCAGGGATCTTAATCAGCAAGGGTTTTCTCCCATAAATCCGCCAGCGCTTCCCTCCCATCGGCGAGGATTTCCTCCTCATCCATGGTCAGCAGCTGGCGATTCTCCATCACCAGCTCTCCATTAATAATCGAGGTTTGCACGCTGGCAGATTGATAGCAAGACACCAGCCTCTTGACCACATGATCTGCTTCAAAACTGCGGAGTGGGGCAGTGTACAAACCGCCATCATCCAGAATGATCACATCGGCAATTTTCCCCTCTTCCAGGGATCCGATCTGGTCTTCCATGCCCAGCGCTTTTGCCCCACCCATCGTGGCCATGTAAAGCACATCTTCCGCGGGCATGGCGTCAGCCCCTAAACGGTATTTATGGATTAAGGAAGCCAATCTCATCTCAATGAACATGTCCAGGTTATTATTGGAGGGAGCCCCATCAGATCCCAGGGCAACATTGATGCCTTTTTCCAGCATTTCCGGGACCCGGGCAATACCCGAACCCAGCTTCGTGTTGCAGCAGGGGCAGTGTAATGCATGAGACCCAGTTTCAGCCATCACCCGGTACTCATCCTCATCCAGCCAGATGCAGTGGGCCATCTGCACATTCGGACCAACAACACCAATGCTTTCCAGGTAGACCAGGTTTCGCATCCCAGTTTGATCGATCATGGCCTGGACCTCGTATTCGATCTCACCGGCATGGCCATGGATCCCAACCCCCGGATGACTATCTGCTTCCTGCTTAATTTCCTTCAGCAGCCCTGTGGTGTTCCACAGCTGCCAGCGGGGAGCAAATCCGTAGCGGATCCTCCCCCCCGCTTCACCGTGCCAGCGGTGCATCAGGTCAATGCTTTCTCGGAGCGAATCTTCCGTTGTCTCCTGGAGGAGCGGTGGGAGATTCTCCGTTCTGTCCATCATCGCTTTTCCAGCCTGAGCCCGCATACCGGATTCCAGGATGGCCTTAAAAACACTGTCCTGGTGATGCAAGGTTCCCATATCAATGATTGCAGTTGTGCCGGATTTAATCATTTCTGCCAGGCCGATCCTGGCGGAAGCATACAAGGTTTCCGGAGTATGCCTGAATTCAAGCCCGGTAATCGTATCCAGCCACTCCAGCAGCGGTTGATCATCTGCCTGACCGCGCAGCAGGCTCTGACATAAGTGAATGTGAGCTTGAACAAATCCAGGCAGAACAATCATGCCCGATGCATCAATCACCTTATCCGCCTCTTGATTTATGGTAGATGCAATCCTGGTAATTTGATTCCCTTCTATTAAAATGTCACCGTAAGTGCTGGTTTGATCAGGATCGACAGAAATAAGATATCCATTTTTAATCAGGATAGAAGACATTCAATATCCCTCCCTATGGGTTGTCGAGGGTAACCCATATAAAACAATCTATTCTTTTGATAATGATTCTTTTGTATGCCAAGGTAGGCAGAAATGTCAATTGGCTGCCATCTTACCTCTAATATAATGCGGGGCCTGAACTTTGTCAATAGACATCCTTCACACTCCCCACTCACGTTCATTTTAAAACTCTCACCTTGATTCTGGCATACTTATATCCCTCACCCTGGATGGCAAACAGGGACTTACCGGGATAACAACGGATCGGAGATCAGAAATGGGCGCTTGTCACAGTCTCTGGGCAGGATTCGGGAAAATGTAGCTGCCGGGACTTCCCTGACCGCAACCCTGGTTTGATCAACCCTGATAGCATTTCGAGCAGTGAATATTTCAATCAACAGGGAGAGGAGATCCACTCCGAATTATCAGCGGGGGGAAAAAATTTCCATCGCTTTTATTCGACATCATCCATACCCCTACCTGATATAATTTTTTCCAGAGATTTTCCTTAAGAACAATTGGATCATTATTTCCCATAAAACCAATACAGGAACTTAAGGGAAGTTTAATATTGCTTCATATTAGGATAGTTACAATATGATGCAGAGCAGCCCTGGATGAAGATGGGACTATTACTGAGTTATTTTCGCAAGCTGGAGGATGCCCGGACCGCGTTCCGGAAAATAGGCCGAAGCGGGTACCGCCGGCGTGTCCTGCTGCAGCGCACCTCGGAAGGCCGGGTCACCTGGCGGGATCCCAATGTTCGATCCCGACTGGTCGTGGCCCTGCTGGTCAGCCTGATTCTTGGCCTCACCGGTTTCCTTCTCTCAACTGCCCCTTTCCTTCACTTCACCCTCCGCTCAGGACCCTGGTCCACCCTTCTGTTCAGCGTGGGAGGGGTGCTCGCAGGAGCGCTGCTCGGCTGGCTGTTCTCCTTTTCCTATTTCCCCAGCATCTCCCCTAAGCTGATTCGGCGCCAGGCATCCTTATTGGGAGGAGAGGAAATCCTCCTCCTGGTGCAGGCGCCGCTGCCCTCCCTGTCCGGTGTTGTCCAGCTGCTCCGGGACTCAGATAATACGGAAGTGACGATTTTTGTGCTTCATCCAGCCAGGGAGTTTCCAGAACCGGTGAAAATGCGCTCCCTGCGCGCACTTCCCCTGGCCCACATTCAATCCCACGCGTCCCAGCTGGCAAAAGAACATCATGTTGATCCAAGTGGAAATCCCAGCCAAACACTCCTGACCCGTTTAGATTCCACGCTGAAAACCATCCACGCTATCTGTGGTGATCTTTCTGAGGCGATGCCGCTTGAACAGGGCATCAGCCCCATCACCGAGTGGATCCTGGACAATGAATACCTTTTAGAAAGTCATGGGGCGGACGTTCAAACCAACCTTCCCGCTTCGTTCTACAACCAGCTCCCCAGGCTGATTGTTGATCCAGATCGGGATGCGCCCCGCGTCTACAGCCTGGCGAAGGAGCTGATTGCCCACTGTGATGCCCGACTTGATCACGAGAATATCCATGGATTCCTGTCCGCATATCAGCATGAACAACCCCTGACAATTGGAGAGCTGTGGGCGCTGCCGCTCATGCTCCGCATTGCCCTGATCCAGCGCGTGGAGATCCTCTCCCGGCAGGCTTTACTGGAGCTGCGGGAGCGGGAGCTGGCTGATTTCTGGGCGAACCGCCTGATGGCTACCCTCCGCAGGGATCCAGATCAGATCTTTGCGATGATGGCAGAGCTGACTGAGGAAATCGACCAGCCCAGCCCGTACTTCGCAACCCAGCTCAGCGGACACCTCTACGACGAAGCTGCTGTCCTGGTTCCAGTGCAGAGCTGGCTGGAACGCTCCCTGCGGAGTCCACTCACCGATCTACAAACAGAAGAACAAGCCAGACAAGCCGCAGACCAGGTCTCCATCGGGAACGCGATCTCCAGCCTCCGCCAGCTCTCCCTGATGGATTGGCGGGAGGTCTTCGAAAAGCAAAGCCAGGTGGAAAAAATCCTCCGTCGTGATCCTGCCGGAATTTACCCGGGGATGGATTTTGAAACCCGCAATACCTACCGGGAAAAGATCGAGGTTCTCGCCAACGGCGCCGGGATGGGGGAACCGCAGGTGGCCCAGAAAGCGGTTGAAATCGCGGGAGCAGCGCAGGTGAGAGAGGGCTGGGAAACCCGTCAGCGCCATGTGGGAACGTACCTGATCGGGGAAGGACGCAAACGCCTCTCAGAAGCAATTCACTGCCGGGAAAGCTTCCGGCACCGATTTTTTCAATGGGTTTACAGCCGGCCAACCTCTGTGTACCTGCTCTCTATTGCTGTTCTGACCGCCGGACTGCTCGCTTATCCACTGGCACGCAGCCTTTCTGGAGGAAGCACCCTCCTTGAGATCGCAACCATCCTGCTGATGGTGTTTCCCGCCAGCGAGCTGGCAATAGAATGGGTGAATTATCTGCTCACCCGGATTCTTCCCCCCCGCAAGCTGCCCAAGCTGGATTTTTCCGAGGGTGGGATTCCGGACGCGTTCCGCACCCTGGTTGTGGTTCCCATGCTCCTGGTGGATGAAGCGACGATTGAGGAAGAGATCGAGAAACTTGAGATCCGCTATCTCGCCAACCCGGAGCAGAACCTGGTATTCAGCCTCTTCTCGGACTACACGGATGCAGATACCAGGACGACAGAGAACGACGAACTGCTTCTCAGGTTGACCCGCGAGCGGATCCAGGAGCTGAACGAGCGCTACGGCCAGGGCCGCTTCTACCTTTTTCATCGGGAGCGAACCTGGAGTGAATCAGAACAAAAATATATCGGCTGGGAGCGAAAAAGGGGGAAACTGGAGGAGCTCAACCGTCAGATCTTGGGACTCCGGGGGGAAGATGAAACCCCAATCGTCCTGGTTGGGGATGAACACCGCCTCACCGATATCCGCTTTGTGATCACCCTGGACAGCGACACGAAGCTGCCGAGAGACAGTGCCCGACGGATGATTGAAACCCTGGCCCACCCCCTCAACCAACCCCGTTTTATCGCCGAGGGGAAAATTGCCCCCGGCTCCTACACCATCATCCAACCCCGGGTCAGCCCATCCCTCCCCAGTGCCGTTGCCACCCCGTTCAGCCGGGTCTACACCGATCCCGTGGGCACAGATCCCTACACCAAGGCCGTCTCCAATGCCTACATGGATCTATCGGGTGAGGGTTCTTACATCGGCAAAGGCATCTACGACCCCCGCGCCTTCCACCGCCTGCTCTCAGATCGGTTTCCCGATGAACGGCTTTTGAGTCATGACCTGATCGAGGGCGCTCATGTCCGCACCGGGCTGGCAACGGATATTGAGCTGTTTGATAATTTTCCCTCAGATTACAGCAGCTACAGCCGCCGGCAGCACCGCTGGATCCGGGGAGATTGGCAGATCGCGGAATGGATCCTCCCCCGGGTACCGAGACGAGGAGGCAACCGCAGTCCAACTGCGATCAATCTCCTAAACCGCTGGAAGATCTTTGATAATCTCCGGCGCAGCCTGGTCCCAACAGCCAGCGCCCTCCTCCTGATCCTGACCTGGCTCTTCACCCCCCAATTTCAAGGATTGGCGGCCCTGTTCACTGCCGGGGTGATCTTCTTTCATCCCCTTGCGGGCCCACTTACCTGGGCAACTTCCGCCCAGGGCCTGCGAACCTTTTCCCTGCGACAAATCCGCCATGATATGATCCGGGCCCTGAGTGAAGCAGCCTTGCTGATGCATCAAGCCGGCCTGGCCGCGGATGCCACCATCCGGGTGCTCTACCGGCGGTGGATCAGCCGCCAGAAGCTGCTGGAATGGACAACCGCACAAATGACCGAGTGGAGCGTGAGGGAGTCCAGGAATTTCTTCAGGCTCAGTTTCTGGCTGATCAGCCTGCTCAGCATCCTGCTGGGAGCAGGAGTGTATCTCACCATGCCCGGATCACTCCCAGCTGCACTTCCCTGGCTGCTCTTTTGGTTCCTCAGCCCTGTGCTGGGCTGGATCTACACCAGAAAAAGCCTCCAAGGGATCAAGCAGCGGACGCTCCGAACCAAGGACGAGAAATTTCTCCGTCACATCGCCCGGCGGACCTGGCGTTATTTTGATGATTTTGTCGGGTCGGATACGGCCTGGCTGCCGCCCGATAATTACCAGGTATCCCACCAGAATCAGCTGGCCATGCGTACAAGCCCAACCAACATCGGCATGTGGTTGCTCAGCGCCCTGGGAGCCCATGACCTTGGGTATCTGACCACAGACCAGGTGGTTGACCGGGTTTCCAAAACAATCCAGACCATTCAATCCCTGGAAACATACAAGGGGCATTTGCTCAATTGGTATAACCTTGAGACCCGCAAGCCGCTCAATCCCCGCTATGTCTCATCTGTCGACAGCGGAAATTTCATCGCTGCCTTATGGACCCTCGACCAGGGGCTGGCCGAGCTTTCCAGCAGCCCCCTCTTCCCACTCAACGCCCTCCAGGGCCTGGAGGACACTGCGGAGATCCTCCTCATTGAACTTGAAAAAGAGCACAGGGAAGCCTCCCTTCTCCGGGATGTGGAGGAAATCGAGGAAAAAATCCGCAGCTGTCCTGATCACCCGGCAGCGGTTCTGCGGCTGTTCGAGCAGCTCCACCCCAAAATCAGCGCTATCGCTTCCTCAATGCGAGAGACCGCTGGCCTGCGGGCTGGAGCTGCCTACTGGGCCTGTCAGCTGGAGTTTCAGATTTCCTCCTCTCGGGAGCTGGTCAGCCGCTATTTCTCCTGGCTGGTGGTACTGGACGAGAAATCGGCGGAGGAGCTGGCGGAAGCGGGGCTGGACTCCCTCAAAGGGTACCTCACTGCCGGGCAGCAAATACCCTCGTTGGAATCCCTTGCCAAGGATCGCCTCCCCGGATTCGGGGAGGCCAACCGGGAAAAAATCCTTGCCGAGAGGAAGGATCCGGAAAGGCGTGGTTGGATCGTGCAGTTGTTCGAAGCCTTCAACCGCAGCAAATGGTATGCCGGGGAGAAGATGGCGGAGATGGACCAGCTGCAGGTAAAAATCCGCCAGATCACCAGGCAAATAGACCTTAATTTCTTGTACGATCCGACACGCCGGCTGTTTTCCATCGGTCACAATGTAACTGCCAACCAATTAGATGGGTCTTTTTACGACCTGCTGGCCAGCGAATCCCGGCTGGGCAGTTATGTGGCGATTGCCCGCGGAGATGTCCCGGTGGAACACTGGCTGTCTCTTAACCGACCCTACAGCTCGCATGCCCAGCACCGGGTGCTGATGAGCTGGACCGGAACCATGTTTGAATACCTGATGCCGCTCCTGCTTCAGCGCTCCTACCCCAACTCCCTGCTGGATCACGCTTCCCGGGAGGCTGTCGCCCTCCAGATGGAGTATGGCCGCAGACGCCGGGTGCCGTGGGGCATTTCAGAATCAGCATTTGGAGACCTCGACCTCAATAAAACCTATCAATATAAAGCCTTCGGGGTTCCCTGGTTGGGTCTGAAACGAGGGCTTGATGAGGATCTGGTCGTTGCCCCCTATGCCTCCCTGCTTGCTGTGGGGATCAAACCCCGGGAAACCCTGAAAAACCTCCAGCGATTGGACAACCAGGGGCTGCTGCAGGATTACGGGTATTTTGAGGCGATTGACTTCAATCGAAGGCCCCGGGAAGACGCAGATCCGGGCGTGATTGTCCGGGCCTACATGGCTCACCACCAGGGCATGGCATTCCTGGCCATGGTAAATTTCCTGCATCAAGATATCATGCAGAAACGATTCCATGGCGATGCCCGGGTCAAAGCAGCAGAGCCGCTCCTCTATGAGCGGGTACCGGTGACTCCCCCCATCCATCATGTCTCCACCCGGGAGGAAATTCCCACCCGGCTTGGCGCCCCTGAAGTTGCCCCCTCGGTGAGCAAATTTGACTCCTATCAGAGCATCACGCCAAAAGTCCAGCTGCTCTCGAACAATCAACTGTCCACGATGACCACCAGCGCTGGCGGTGGCTATACACGCTGGCGGAACCTGGATCTCACCCGCTGGCGGGCAGATCCCACCCGGGACCATTACGGCTCATTTGTTTATTTTCGCGATCAAGACAGCGGGGAGGTCTGGTCAAACTTTTATCATCCCACCCACCAGGAGCCGGACCGCTACACGGTTCACTTTCCGCTGGATCGGGCAGAGTACCGCCGGGTAGATCAGGGCCTGGAAACCCGGACGGAGATTGTGGTTTCCCCGGATGATGATGTGGAGATCCGGCGGATGACCTTGATCAACCGCTCCCTCCGCAGCCGCAGGATCCAGGCAACCACCTATTATGAACTCGCGCTGGCGACCCATCAAGCAGACCGGCAGCATCCAGCATTCAACAAACTGTTTATCGAAACAGAATACCTCCCGGAAACCGAGTCCCTGCTGGCTTTCCGGCGGTCCCGCCAGGAAGATGACCCCTCTGTCTACGCCTTTCACAACCTGACAGGGTCCGGGGGGGGCGGCCAGGGGTCCAAGGTCGAGTTTGAAACAGACCGGCGGGTCTTTATCGGGCGGGGGCACACCCTGGATCATCCGCTCGGGATCGAGACAAACCTGAATAACAGCAGTGGGTATGTCCTGGATCCGGTTTTTTGCATTCGACGGGAAATCCAGCTGATGCCGGGGCAGAACATCGAGATCACAGCTATCCTGGGAGCTGCTGACTCCCGCGAGAAGGCTCAGTATTTGATCAGCAAATACCAGGACCCCGCGGTTGTGGACCGTGCTTTCGAAATCGCCTGGGCCTCCACGCAGCTGGAGCTGCGGGCCTTGCGGATTCTACCGGATGAAGCCCGGCGCTTTCAAAAGCTCGCCGGATTCATGCTCTATCCATCCTCCTATTTGCGTCCTCCTGCCGACCGCGTGGAGCGCAATCAAAAAGGGCAGTCAGGGTTGTGGCCGTATGGGATCTCAGGAGATCACCCCATTGCCCTGATCACCATCGCTGATGTGGGGGACCTGGGCCTGGTTCGTCAGGTGCTGCAAGCCCAGGCATACTGGCGCCGGCAGGGGTTGATCACGGATGTGGTGGTCCTGAATGAAGAATCCAGCAGCTACGAGCAGCCCCTGATGAAAAGGCTGGAACAGCTGGTTCAATCCGTCAGCATCTACACCGCGGAAGGACAGCCCGGGGGGGTATTTCTGCTCGCGGAGGATCAGCTGCCCGAGGAGGATCTTATTCTGCTGCAGTCGATTGCCAGGATCTCCCTGGTCGCGGCCCGGGGGCCGCTCGCGCAGCAGATCAGCGTTCCTTATGAAGCGGTTGAGGAACCCGCCCCCCTGTCCACAGGGCGTGTGGAAGATCAACCTTCCCGGCAGCTGCCGTATATGGAACTGCCTTATTTTAACAGCCTGGGAGGTTTCACGGAGGAGGGCCGGGAATACGTCATCTATCTGGGACCCGGGACCAACACACCCGCGCCGTGGGTGAACGTGATGGCCAATCCCCACTTCGGAAGCCTGGTCAGTGAAACCGGTTCCGGGTTCAGCTGGTACGGCAACAGCCAGCGAAACCGTCTCACCCCCTGGTCCAACGACCCGGTCCTGGACCCTCCCTCTGAAATCCTTTACATCCGCGATGAACAGAGCGGGCAGGTCTGGAATCCGACTGCCGGCCCCATTCGGGAGCGGGATGCCTATCGGATCTGTCATGGGGCAGGATATACCCGGTTTGAACACAACAGCCACGCCATTGACCAGCTCCTGACCACTTTTGTACCGGTGAATGAGCAGGGGGGAGACCCGGTCAAGATCAGTAAGTTGAAACTGACAAACGACTCCTCCCGGACCCGCAAACTCAGTGTGACTTATTACCTGGAATGGGTCCTGGGGGAACAGCGGGAGCTCTCCCAGCAGCATGTGATCACCCAGTGGGACCCGCGGCACAGCATGATCCTCGCGGAAAATGGCTATCACGCTGAGTATAATCAGCGGACTGCGTTCGCCTCCATCAATCCCCCCGCCCACTCTTATACCGGAGATCGAGCGCTGTTTCTGGGAAGAAACGGGTCTCCTGCCAGCCCGGAAGGATTGCAGCGCACTGAACTGACAGGCCGTGTGGGAGCTGAACTGGATCCCTGCGCAGCCCTGCAGGTCAAAGTTGAGCTTGCGCCGGGTGATTCGATCGAGATCCTCTGTTTGCTCGGTCAAACCGAATCCCAGCAAGAAGCCCGGGGGCTGATAGAAAAGTATCATGACCCCCTGGCTGTCAATCAAGCCCTGGAGAACACCCAGGCCTACTGGGACCGAATCCTGGATGCTGTCCAGGTAAAGACCCCAGACCTGTCTGTGAACTACCTGCTCAACCGCTGGCTTCTGTATCAGAGTTTAAGCTGCCGGATCTGGGGCCGCTCCGCGCTGTATCAATCCGGCGGCGCGATGGGATTTCGGGATCAGCTGCAGGACGTGGCTGCATTTCTTTTCAGCCAGCCTGAGATCACCAGACAGCAGATCCTGCTTGCCGCCAGCCGTCAATACCTTGAAGGGGATGTCCAGCACTGGTGGCATCCTCCGTCCGGCGCAGGCATCCGCTCAAGGATCTCTGACGATCTTCTCTGGCTTCCCTATCTCACCGCCCAGTACGTCCGGGTGACAGGAGACCTGGAGATCCTTGCTGAAGAAATCCCCTTTTTGATCGCTCCATCACTGGAGCCCGATCAGGACGAGCTCTACCTAGAGCCGCAGGTGAGCACAGAACAAGCGACCCTCTTTGAGCACTGCCGCCGGGCTGTGGAAAAGGGATTGACCCGGGGACCCCACGGTCTCCCGCTGATCGGGACAGGCGATTGGAATGATGGCTTGAACCGCGTGGGCGACGAGGGCCGTGGGGAGAGCGTCTGGTTGGGCTGGTTTCTGATCGAGGTGCTGGCGGGAATGAGATTCCTCTCAAAAAGACTGGGGAAGTCTGAGCTGGCCCAGCATTTCCAGCAGGAAGCAGCGGACCTGGAAAACCGTATCGGCGTCGCCTCCTGGGATGGCGCCTGGTACCTGCGGGGGTATTTTGATGACGGCTCCCCCCTGGGGTCCTCCATAAATACGGAAGCCAGGATTGATTCCCTGCCCCAATCCTGGGCCTGGATCAGCGATGCGGGAGATCCCCAACAGAAGGAGAAGGCACTGCAGTCAGCCTGGCGTCAGCTTGTCCGCCCTGAGGATCAGCTCGTGCTGCTGTTCACACCACCCTTTGATGTCAGCACGCCCTCTCCGGGGTACATTCGCGGATATCCTCCTGGCGTTCGGGAAAACGGGGGGCAGTACACACATGCAGCCCTCTGGCTCGCCATGGCTTTTGCCCGAAAAAAGGTGGGGAACCGTGCCGTGGAGATCCTGCGGATGCTGAATCCCGTTGAGCACGCCCGGGATGTCCCGGATGTCTGGCGCTATACTGTTGAACCATACGTGGTCTCTGCCGATGTCTACAGCCTGCCCGGACGGGTGGGACAGGGAGGATGGAGCTGGTACACAGGGTCCGCAGCCTGGATGTATCGCGTCTGGACAGAGGAGATCCTCGGTTTGAAAAAGCGCGGCGATGTCCTGCATATTGATCCGGTCATCCCCCAGCAGTGGGACCGGGTTGAGGTTCAATACCGCTTTAACAGTTCAATCTACGTGATCGAAATCCAAAATCCGGACCACCTGCAAAGCGGGGTTGCCTGGATAGAAGTGGATGGTCAGCGGTTGGAGACAAACACCCTCCCCCTCGATCCGCAGCCCGTGAAACACATGGTTACGGTCAGAATGGGGCAGCAGGCCGCACAATCAAGCGCTGGAGGAACTCCCAGCTGAATCGGCAAAGACTCCGGGGACAGAAGATCACGGAAACCTGAGGTTTTTTTCTCAGAGAAAGAGGATCAAAATCCAGGTGTGGTATAACATAATTAAGGAAATGGACCGGAAAAATCACCAAAAATCGATCCGGTTCGAAGAAAAAGGAACAAAAATGGAGAAAATTGCGAGTTTCCAGACCAGAACAAGGAAGGTTTTTGCCTTCCTGATGGCAGTCCTCCTGCTGGGGGCGGCCTCGGGGTGCGGGGGGACGGTCCCGTTATCAGAGGACGATCCTGCCTTTCAGGAAGCCCTCCAGACAGCGCTGGCAGGCACTCTTACCGCCCAGGCGCTTGACGTCCAGCGAACAAAAGGAGCCCAGGCTGCGGTGGATCCCACGGAAACCACTGAGCCATCCCCCACGGTAACACTAGAACCGACTCAAACTCCCACCCAGGCGCCCACCAGCACCGAAGACCTCACAGACACCTCAGCAGATGGCGCGGGGGTCCCGACCGCAACGGTACAGGTCTTCAGCTCGGACGTCTCCGGGCTGGCAGTCCAGGTATCTGTGGACACCAACTGCCGGATCGGACCCGGGAAGGATTATGCGTATCTTGGCGCCATCCTGGTTGGAGAACAAGCCACCGTGGTGGGAACAGATCCGCAGCGGCAGTACTGGTACATCACCAACCCGGATGTGGAGGGTGGATACTGCTGGATTTGGGGGCGATACGCCTCTGTTTCAGGAAATACCGCCTCCCTGCCTGTCTTCACACCGCGGCCTTCGCCAACAACCAATGTCAACTTTTCCACGGATTATTATCAGGTGGAGAGCTGCGGCGGCGCCTGGCAAATTGAATTCGTGATCAAAAACACCGGAAGCATGGATTTGCAATCCCTTGAAATCTCCGTGTATGACACAGTCACCGGGAAAACCTCGGGGACGCTGGGCTATGATAGCTTTGTCTCCAAGTCAGGGTGCACAACGACATCTACAAAAGAGCGCCTCAAACCAGGTGCTTCAGGATATGCCATCAGCCCTGATCTACCGGATAATCCCACAGGACATTTGCTGTCTGCTACCATGACAATCTGCAATGTAGATGGCCGCTCCGGACCGTGTCGGACCCGGGAGTTTTATTTCACCCCCTGAACACTTGGCCCATCCCGGAACATTCAGCGATCCCTGCTGAAACAAAAAAACCGCCCGTTGAGGGCGGTTTTTTTATCAAGTGATCCTTGGGGCTACTTCTCCCAGGCTCTGAGCATCCAGAGATGCGCCTCCAACCCGTCCTTGGTCTCATCAAGCAGGTTGACAGTTGTGCGGTCTTCTGCTTTTTCCGCATCCTGAATGGTGGACTGAAGGTCTTTATTAATGCCTTCGATATCCTTGATAAGGTTTTCAACCATCACATCCGGGGCGGGCAGGTCCGGGTCCTCCATAATGGAGGTATCCTTCAGCATCGCTGCCAGGGTGTGTGTGGGGACGCCGTTCAAGCCCACCACGCGCTCGGCAATCTCATCAATGACGAGGTTGACCTCATCATAGATCACCTCAAATTTCTCATGAAGCTGGAAGAACTGCGGTCCCTTCACGTTCCAATGGTAGTGGCGAAGCTTCTGGTAAAAAACGGTCAAATCGGCAATTAGGCTGTTGAGTTTGTTGACAAGAGCTTTTGACATCATCCCTCCTAAATAAACTGAGTATATCTTTTCTAAGCTTATCCTAACAAACAAGTGTTAACAAACTATCAATAAGAGCCTAAACCAGGCGGCTCCACCTCAGACCTGTTGATTTGGGATCGATCCAGTGGTAGGGACTTGGTGTTCATCCAGGTATAGTTTGTTCCAGCTTCAGGACACAGGCAAGGTGAAACGGGCAGATTCCTGGTCCCTTACCCAAAAGAAACCAGCGTTCAAGCCGCCCAAAAAATGGGGAAAAGCAAGCTGCTTCTCACTCAAACGCAGGAAGCTTTCGGGAATGTCAGGGGCCACCTTTCAACCACCTAACAAACCCAATCTAAATACCGGTTCCATCCCGCGTAACTATCAGGCCTGTTAGGAGTGGGACTGGTTTTGCTTGAAGCTGATAACCCACCCGAAAAGTTGTTAAGTGAACGTTAACTGTGAATACCCGCTTCAATTATAAAATAGAAGGGAAATAGATGACTGTTCTGAGATGGATGCGTGGGACAGATTATGCAATGAAAGATCATCAGAAGGATCGAGAGCAGCTGCTCAAAGAGGTCAAGGAACTGCGCCATCGTAATGCTGAGCTGGAGCAGTTTCGGGATCAGCTGGACTACACCAACCAGATGTGGAACACGCTGATGGATAACACACCTGACCTGGTTTATTTTAAGGACGCAGATCACGGCCTCATCCAGGCCAGCCGCTCCTATGCCCAGGCAGTTGGTGTGAATTCAGATCAGGAGCTGATCGGGAAAACCGCTTTAGACCTCTGGCCGAACGAGGGAGATGAGATCCTTGCTGATGAGCGGCGCGTCCTGGCCGGGGAGCCGATGATCCGGAAAGAGCGGGGGGTGACCACAGCGGACGGGGCGTTGCGTTGGTTCCTGCTCACAAAAATCCCGATTTATCAGCATGACAAGGTGATCGGGTTTTTTGCGATGGACAAGGACATCACGGAGAGGAAACTGGCCGAAAAAGCCCTGGAAGCAAGCGAGAGCCGCTTCCGGCGCATCTATGAATCAAACATGATCGGGATTGCTTTTTGGGATCAATCTGGACAGATCACAGACGCCAATCAAGCGTACCTGGAGATGATTGGATACAGCCGCGAAGATATTCTCTCCGGCACACTCAACTGGTCGGAAATCACCCCGGGGGAATATCAGCAGCAGGACCAGGAAGCGATGCAGGAGATCCGCAGCGAGGGATCCTGCACCCCCTACGAAAAGGAATACATCCATAAAGAAGGCTCCCGTATCTCCATTTTACTGGGTGGGGCCTCCCTGGAAGGGGAACGGCATGTGGGGATCACCTTTGCGATTGATATTTCAGAGCGCAAAGAGGCGGAAAACAGCCTCCAGGAAAAAGAACAGAGGCTGCGCAACATTGTTGAATTCAGCACAAACCTCTTTTATGTGCACACCCCCGATCACGTGCTGACCTATGTCAGCCCCCAGAGCCGCCATTTTCTGCAGTGTGAGCCGGAAGAAGCGATGGTCCGCTGGACTGAGTTTCTCACCGATCACCCCGTCAACCGCTTGGGGATGGAGCAAACGGAAAAAGCCATTCGGACCGGGCAGCGTCAGCCCCCCTTTGAGCTGGAATTGGTTGGCAAACAGGGGTCCAGAATCTGGGTGGAGGTGCACGAAGCGCCCCTCGTAGTAAACGACCAGACTGTTGCCATTATTGGCTCACTGACTGACATCTCCGAAAAAAAACAAGCAACCCAGCAGAATGAGGAACGCCGGATGTATTTAGAGAGCGTGCTCAAATCTGCACCGGATGCCATTGTTACCCTGGATGAAAACCAGAAGATCGTGGAATGGAACCAGGGAGCAAGAAACCTGTTCGGGTATACAAAAGAGGAAACGGCGGGAAGGATGCTGGATGATCTGATCACCGCAGATAACGTGCTTGAAGAAGCTTTGGGCTACAGTAAGCAGGTTAAGCAGGGAGAGGAGATCCCCCCGACGGAAGTGGTTCGCTACCGCAAGGACGGCAGCCGGGTCGAAGTCATCATGGCAGGGTCACCGATCATGGTGGATGACAAGATGATCGGTGCCGTGGGTGTGTACACGGATATCTCCGACCGGGTTCGGATGGAAGAGGCGCTGCGGGCCATGGCGCTCCGTGATGATCTGACTGGTTTGTACAACCGAAGGGGGTTTCTGGTCCTCGCCGATCAGCATCTGAAGATCGCCCAGCGGGAAAAGAAAAATATGATCCTGCTCTATGCGGATGTGGATGATCTGAAATGCATCAATGACACCTTCGGGCATCCTTATGGAGATCAAGCGCTGCTGCAAGCCGCCCAAGCCTTAAAATCAACCTTCCGGAAATCCGATGTAATCGCCCGTATTGGAGGGGACGAATTTGTGGTCCTGGCCATGGAAAACTCCCGGGCTTCCCCGGATACCCTGACGGATCGCCTCAGAAAAAAGCTGACGTCCTTCAACGCCCAAGAGGATCGGGACTACCAGCTGTCCCTATCCATGGGGTGGGTATATCATGACCACACCTCCCCCCGCTCTCTGGAAGAGCTGATCCATCAAGCAGATCAGGCCATGTATAATCAAAAGAAAAACGGGCGCAGCTGACGGGCGCTCACTGGAGAGAAAACATGGCCCGGGCAAAAACCAAAGCGGAATTAATCCAGTCCAGCCAGGAGGAATTCCAGCGACTGCTCGACCTGGTTGCAGGGATCACCGCGGAGGGCATCGCCCAGCCGGGTGCGTGCGAAAACTGGTCTGTGAAGGATATCCTGGCCCACCTCCATGCCTGGCACATGCTCTTTTTGACCTGGTATGAAGGGGGCATGTCAGGCGCCAACACTCCCAAGCCAGCGCCTGGATACACCTGGAAGCAAACCCCTGAGCTGAACGAAGCAATTTACCAGGAATACAAGCAGGAAAGTCTGGATGCCATCCTTCCCAGCCTGAAAGAGACCCACCAGGAAGTTTTCAAGATCATTCAGAAGCATTCAGACCAGGAGCTATTTACCAAAAAGCGCTATCAATGGACTGGGGCAACCTCCATGGGCAGCTACCTGGTGTCTGCCACCGCCTCCCACTACCAATGGGCCAACGAGCTGATCCGGAAATGGTTGAAGAAAAACCCCAACTACGACCACCGAAAATAATCCAGAAACGGTTTCCCGCCTGAAAATCGATCAGCTGAGCTTCCTGGCGGTTAAGGTTAGGCCCAGGTGATCAAGCCAGGGATAAAGGGGGTCTCTAAATCAGGGTGAGAGGGGTGGACCCGGACGGTGTACCCATGCAGGCCGCTGCTTTCTTCGGCAGTCACCTGGGTATGGTAGAGATAGACATCTTTTTTGGAGCGCGAGTCCAGGCTCAAGGTTGCACACCGCCCCTTGGTAATTTCGCCGTGGGGATTCACAGGACCCCAGTAGAGCTCTGCAGTGACATCCTCCGGGGTCAGATTCCCCAGCTGGATCTGCGCCTGAACCTCGAATTTCTCCCCGATCTGGACTTCATCGACATCCCCGGTGAGAATATTCACCACCTCCACCTCGGACCAATGCTGATGGATGCGCGATTTCCAGGCCGCTAAGGCGGTAGCTTTTTCCATGCCATCGGCAGTGAACCGCCGGAAATGGTTAAAAACCGGCAGGTAGAACTTTTCAGTATAATCCGCCACCATGCGGTGGGTATTGAAAAAGAGGCAGAGGTTCTGCATGGAGGTTTTGATTTTATCAATCCACAGCAGGGGAAGCCGGTGTTCGTCCCGATCATAAAACATGGGAACGACCTCTTTTTCCAACAGCCCATAAAGCGCTTCAGCTTCCACCTGGTCCTGGTAATTGCGGTCCTGGTAGGTCTCCCTGCGGCCGATCGCCCAACCTACCTCCGGTGTGTAGGCCTCATCCCACCAGCCATCCAGCACACTGAGGTTGAGCCCCCCGTTCGCTGTGGCTTTCATCCCGCTGGTCCCGCTGGCTTCCCGGGGGCGAAGGGGGGTGTTTAACCAGACATCCGCGCCCTGGAGCAGGTAGCGGGCCACTGCCATATCATAATCTTCAATAAACACCAGCCGACGCCTGAACCGGTCCTGCTGGGCCAGGTCAATAATCTGGCTGATGAGCTCCTTGCCTGGATCATCCAGCGGGTGCGCTTTCCCGGAATAAATTACCTGCACCGGGTGCTCCGGATGATTGAGAATCCGGTCCAGCCGGTCAGGATCCCTGAGCAGGAGGGTGGCCCTTTTGTAGGTTGCAAACCTGCGGGCAAAGCCAATGGTGAGCACGGAAGGGTCAAGCACTTCATCGGCAGCTTGCAGGGCGGCCTGGGAAGCACCGCGCCGTTTGAGCTGGCTCCGCATCCGGCGGCGGCAGAAAGCGACCAACCGCTCCCGCCTGCGCTCCCGGGTCCGCCAGAGCTCCTCAACAGAGATCCTGGCCAGGCGCTCCCACATTTCCCTGTCTCCGGGATCCTCCCGCCAGCGCAGGCCCAGATACCGGTCATAGAGCTCTTTCATCTCCGAGGACAGCCAGGAGGGAAAATGGACCCCATTGGTGATGTGGCTGATCGGGATCTCATCCGTGGGCACCCCCGGATAAAGCTCCTGCCACATTTCGCGGCTCACCTTCCCATGCAGACGGCTGACCCCATTGGAATACACCGCCATCCGCAGCGCCAGCACGGTCATGCAGAAGCTTTCCTCCTGATCCTGGGGATTTTTACGCCCCAGTGCCAGGAAATCCTGGCGATTCAGGCCCAGCTTTTGAATGTAGTTTCCAAGGTACTTTTCCACCAGCTCGGGGGTGAAATAATCATGCCCGGCTGCGACCGGGGTATGGGTGGTGAACACCAGTCCTGCCAGGGCAGCCTCGCGTGCTTCCGGAAACGAAAAATCATGGGCTTCCATGTAGCGGCGGGTCCGCTCCAAAGCTAAAAACGCCGAATGGCCCTCGTTCATATGGTAGACCTTGGGGGAGAGCTTCATCGCCTTGATGGCTCGATACCCGCCAATTCCCAGCACCATCTCCTGCCGGATGCGCATTTCTGTGGCCCCGCCGTAGAGCTGATCTGTCAGATCCCGGTCAACCGGGTCATTATCGGGAAGGTTTGAATCCAGCAGATACAGCGGCACCCGGCCCACCTGCGCCTTCCAGACCTGCAGCACAACTTCACGACCCGGGTGGGGAACGGTTACTTTCAGCGGCTCCCCATCCTCACCCCGAACCAGCGTCACCGGCAGATTATTAAAATCGTTGTTCTGGTATGCTTCCTGCTGCCAGCCAGCCTCATTGAGATACTGCTGAAAATACCCCTGCTGGTATAAAATGCCCACGCCAATCAAGGGCACCCCGAGATCACTGGCGGATTTGAGATGATCCCCTGCCAGCACGCCCAGCCCGCCCGCGAAAATGGACAGGCTTTCGGTGATCCCAAATTCCGCCGAAAAATAAGCGATCAGCGGCGCTTCTTCCTGTTTGAAAGTGCGCGAATACCAGGTGGATTTGGCCTCCAGATACATCTCCTGGTCCTCTGCCACCCGCTTGAGCTGGGCTAAAAATCCCTCATCGAACGCGGCAGCCTCGAGCCTGGCCTGATCGATCATCCCCAGCATCAGCACGGGGTTGTGAAAAGTCTTCTCCCAGAGATCACTGTCCAGCCTCCGAAACAAAGCAATGGTCTCATGGTTCCAGGACCAGCGCAGGTTGTAGGCCAGATCGCGAAGCTTCTCCAATGCCTCGGGGAGGGAGGGGACAACATTAAACGTGTGAACAGGTTTCATTTTCTTCTCCTGGGATTTTCATTGTCCGCTTTGAGATCTCATCATCAGCGATAGTTCCGGGGGTCCAAAGTCTATCCAGGTCAGATCAGGTCCAGCGTGGTTCATCAGTCCTACTAAAAAAATTATAACAAGATTGATTGAGGCTGAGGTTAAAGGAGTGATAAATCCTCCCCAGCCAAGCAGTTTAGCGCCATCTACCAGACCCCAGGGGCGGTCCCAAGCTTAATGAAAAAAAACAGCCACCCCGGCTGGTGGCTGTTTTTTTTCAGCTGGCATCCAAATCTTTCATATCAGACCAGGTCGACCTGGCCGGTTTCCCCCTGCTCATAGGCCTGCCAGATCCGTTCTGCTACCTGTGCGGGCTGATAGGTGTGGGAAGGCTTATTAAAGGGGACTTTTTCCCAGATCTCCGTGTCCACAGCACCGGGACGGATCACGGTGACTTTTTTCTTGCGCTCCTCTTTACTCAAGGAAACAGCCAGCGCTTCCAAACCGGCTTTGGCAGCCACATAAGCAGACAGTCCGGGCAGCTTCAGGCGCTCGCTGACTGCTCCCAGGAAGAAAATGTGGCCTTCCTCAACCAGCAGGGGCAGGCTTGCCCGCAGGGTCTGGAAAACACCGGTCAGGTTGTTCCCAAGGATCTCCATCCAGCGCGCTTGATCTGCTCCGGAGATGTTCACAGCACCAATATCCCCGGCAGCATATACAAAAACATCTATCTCCACCCCTTGCTGGGCCAGCGCTTCCGCAATCCGGTCAACCTGCCCGGGTTGGGTAAAATCAGCCGCATAGGCAAAATGGGCCTGATCGCTGATCTCTGACAGCTGCCTGGCGGCTGCGATGGTCTGCCAGCCCCGATCCAAAAATTCCTGCAGGATTGCCCGGCCGATTCCCCCTTCACTCCCCCAGATTATCACGGTTTTCATGGTTTTTCTCCTTTTTTACTGGTAAATAATTGCTGTTTTCTGTTTCCTCAATGAACGCCTGGAACCCACCAGCTTCCTTGAGGAGATACGCTCTTGGATCCCTAGACAAGCTTCAAATCGATCACGCTGTCTGCAGTGGCCAGAACCGCTTCCCGGGCGGGGAGCGGCTGCCATTCCAGGATCCGCCTTGCCTTGGAATTGTCCAGTTTTCTTTCAGAATCTAATTCCACCAGCAGCGGCTTCAAAGTTGGTTCAAATTGAGAGATCAAGCGGACCACGAGATCCGGCAGGGTTCCTTTGGGGATGTCCCGGTCCGGGTAGCGCTCCCGGAGCAGCTCAGCGATCTCCTGGAAGCTGAGGTATCCCGCCGAAGCTATAAACCGTTCTCCAGCTGCTGCTTCCATTTCCATGGCCCGGATCTGCAGATCTGCCACAGAGCGGACATCCACCAGGTCATAGCCAATTTGGGGAACTGCCGGTGCGCTTCCATCCATGGTTTTAATGACGATATTGGCAGACGTCCCAAAGTCCTCTTCAAGCACCGGGCCCAAGACAGCACCGGGACAGATCACGGTCAGTTCCAACCCGCTGTCATCCCCGGCAATAAACTCCCAGGCTGCTTTTTCCGCGATAGTTTTGCTGCGGTAGTACGGCGTAGTGTCCGTTATGAGGATGATATCGGTCCAATCCTCTTCGGAAAAAACGCCCTTGCGCTCCCCCCGCTTTTTCCCATAGGAAATCGCCCCGCTGGAGGAGGTCAGCACCACCCGTTTTACGCCCTGGGCGGCAGCGGCCCTGAGGACATGGAGCGTCCCCTGTTTGGCAGGTTTAATGAGCGCCTCATCCCGCTTTGGCATCACCCTGGGAAACGGGGAGGCGATGTGCAGCACATAATCAGTTCTTTTCATCAGCTCATTCCAGACCTGAGAATCAAGCAGATCCGCCTCTTTGAACTCCAGCCTGCCCGTGTCTGCGCCCTGCCGGGAGAGGATCCGGGCGATGGTCTCTGCCCGATCCAGATCCCGCAGTGTTCCGATGACATGGTAACCTTTCCGGAGGGCTTTAACTGCAGTATGGGAGCCGATAAATCCGCTGATACCGGTAATCAATACTTTGATATTCTCGTTCATGGGTTTTTTCCTGGATTTCTGATAAATTCATCTTATCATATTATCTATGTTTTGTCAATATTTTGTAAAGTTTTTATCTGATCCCAGGGGAGGAGCGCAGGCCGCAGACCGCCAACCTACCCCGCTCCCGCTCCCCCATCGGGGATATAATCAGGGGGCAAACCCAGGAGGTCGTTGATGCCCCAGCCCCCCCTCACAGTCTGGATCCTCGGCAATCAGCTGCTTGAGAACCATCCCGCTCTAAAGGACGCAGCAGCATCCTGCGAGCCGGACCAGATCCGCGTGCTGATGATTGAAAACCAGCAGCTGATCCAGCAGCGCAACCCGACACCAGGCAAACTCATCCTGGTGCTCAGCGCCATGCGCCACTACGCCCGATCCCTGGAGCAGGCTGGGTTCCTGGTGGACTACCGCCAGGCCTCCACCTTCACCGCCGGGATCCGCGATCACCTCCAGGAGCATCAGCCCGGCCGCCTGATCACGATGGCTGCCAGCGATTACCAGGGCAGGCTCCTCCAGGAAAAAATCCTGCCCTCACGCCTCCCGGTTCCCCTGACAGTGCTCCCGAACACCCATTTCCTGATCGGCCGCTACAACCCCTACCCGGACCCAGCGCCGGATCAAACCGTGCTGATGGAGTACTTCTACCGCCGGATGCGCCGGCATTTCAATGTCCTGCTTGACGCGGATGGAAATCCATCCGGGGGGGAATGGAATTACGATCAGGAAAACCGGATGCCGCTCCCGGAAGGACTCCACCCGCCCGCTCCCCTCCATTTTTCCAGCGATGAAATCACCCGCCAGGTCAGGCAGGATCTGATCCCCAAAACAGACCGAGCTGGCGATTTCCTGCTCGCGGTGACCCGCAACCAAGCTTTACAGGCGCTGGAGGACTTCCTCACCCAGCGGTTGGAGAATTTCGGCAGCTATGAGGATGCCATGACTGTCCGTTCGGGGGTCCTGTATCATTCCAAGCTCTCACCATACCTCAACCTCGGGCTGCTTGAGCCCCTGGAGGTGATCCAGGCTGTGGAGGAGGCCTACAGGCAGGATCAGGCCCCCATCAACGCGGCCGAAGGGTTTGTCCGCCAGGTCCTCGGCTGGCGGGAGTATATCTACTGGCAGTACTGGCGGCGCATGCCCGCGCTGCAGGAGGCCAATGCCTGGGGTGCACAGCGTCCGCTCCCGGATTTTTTCTGGACCGGAAAAACAACGATGAACTGCCTGGCCACAGTCCTCAAGCAGGTCCATCAAACAGGATATAATCACCACATCGAACGATTGATGATCCTCAGTAATTTCTGCACCCTGGCTGGCATCCAACCGCAGGAAGTGCTGAACTGGTTTATGTCCTCTTATATCGACGCCTATCCCTGGGTGATGGTCCCGAATGTGATCGCCATGGGGCTGCATGCGGATGGGGGCAGCGTGGGTACCAAGCCGTATATCTCTTCAGCAAATTACATCAATAAGATGAGCGACTACTGCAAGGATTGCAGCTACCGCCACCGGAAGCGCACCGGGGAGGGCGCCTGCCCCTATAACTACCTGTACTGGAATTTTCTCCTCACCCATCAGGAAGGGCTGGGAGAAAATCCCCGGATGGCGCTCAGCCTGAACAATCTAAAATATCTGGACGATGAAGAGCGCCAGGCAGTTCGATCCCTGAGCAGATCCTTTCTGACCTCGATTGAGCTGGGCAAAGGAGCATAGCAAGTGTCCAATTCTAAAACCCCCTCCATCCTGGTCACCGGCGCCACCGGATACGTGGGCGGACGATTGGTCCCCCGCTTACTGGCTCACGGCTACCCGGTCCGGGTCTTTGTGAGAGACCCCACCCGGTTGGCAGGGCGCCCCTGGGTGGACCAGGTGGATATCAGCGAGGGAAACGTCCTCCATCCTGCTGATCTTCCCCCAGCGATGGAAGGGATCCAGACCGCCTATTACCTGATCCACAATATGACCGAGCGCAAAGGCTACCGGAAGCAGGAAATCAACGCGGCCCGGAATTTCGCCCGGGCAGCTGCCCACGCGGGTGTGGAACGGATTATCTACCTGGGCGCACTGGGGGATCCAGACGCGGATCTCGCAGCCCACCTCCGCTCCCGGCAGCAGACAGGCAGGGAGCTGGCTTCCCATGGGATCCCGGTGACTGAATTCCGGGCCGCGATCATCGTGGGCTCCGGGAGCATTTCATTTGAGATGATCCGCAACCTCACCGAACGGCTCCCGGTGATGATCTGCCCCCGCTGGGTGTACCAGCGGGTTCAGCCAATCGCGATTGATGATGTCCTCTCCTATCTTGTGCAGGCCCTGACCACCCCCGCCTCCACAGGTCAGATCCTGGAAATCGGGGGACAGGACGTTCTCCCCTACGCGGAAATGATGACCACCTACGCAGAACTCCGGGGACTCAAGCGCTGGCTGATCCCTGTGCCTGTGCTGACCCCCGGGCTCTCCTCCCACTGGGTGCACTGGATCACCCCGGTGCAGGCCAGTGTGACCCGTCCGCTGATTGAGGGGCTTCGAAACGAAGTGGTTATGCAAGATTTTTCTTCCCGGGAAATCTTTCCGGAGATCCAACCCCGCACCTACCGGGAAGCCGTTGGGCAGGCCCTCTCCAAGCTGGAGGCCGGGGAGGTGGAAACCCGCTGGTGCGATGCCCTGTACTCCAGTCAGGGTCAGCGCTCCCCGGTGACCTTGAGAACAGAAGAGGGGATGATCCTGGAGCAGCGAAAAATTCGCATCCGGGCCTCTCAACAAAAAGTTTTCCAGGTCTTGTCCACCTTAGGGGGGGATCAGGGGTGGCTGTATCTGAATTGGGCCTGGCGGATCCGCGGGTTTCTCGACCGGCTGTTGGGCGGTTCCGGGCTGCGGAGGGGCAGAAGAGATCCCGCTCACCTGCGTGCGGGAGACGCCCTGGATTTTTGGCGGGTGGAGGAGGTCAACGAACCCTCCCTGCTCCGTTTGCGAGCTGAGATGATTCTCCCCGGACAAGCCTGGCTGCAGTGGGAGATTGGGCCGGCGGGTGAGGGGGAGATCCTCCTGCTGCAAACCGCCTTCTTTGCTCCCCGGGGGCTGGGGGGATTTCTGTACTGGTACCTGCTCTATCCCATCCACAGCATGATCTATTCCGGCCTGATCCGCAGAATTAAACGAACTGCCGAACAGTGAACATTCCCCAGGAGGTGATCCATGGCCCTTGAATTATCCGAATTTCAACAATTTTTTAATGCACTCAAAATCCCCCTGCGGTTATCCTGTAAAACCCCGTCCGGCTGGCCGATGATCTTATCTCTCTGGTATCTCTACCAGGATGGACGGCTCTACCTGGCCACAAAAAAGACCGCCAGGGTGGTGGAGTACCTGAGCCACGAGCCCCGCTGTGCTTTTGAAATTGCCGGGGACATCCCACCTTACTGCGGGGTTAGGGGCCAAGCAAAAGCGAGCATTGATCCAGAACAAGGAGGGGAGATTTTGGAGAAGCTGCTCAACCGCTACCAGGGGGGAACCTCCACACCGCTGGCAAAAACGCTCCTGCAAAACAGCGCGGAGGAAGTGGCCATCATCCTGGAACCGGTGAACCTTTTCCAGTGGGATTTTTCAAAGCGGATGAAGCCTGTTCCAGCAGAACAGGTTAATCCCGGCGCCTGCCCGTAACCAAGCCCAAAAGCCTTGGCCTTAGCTTCCCGGTCAGCTGTGGGCTTCCATCATCTGCAGAAAAGCGGCCACGACCTCAGGGTCAAAATGACCGCCGGCCTCATCGGAAATATAGGCCAGCGCCTGGTCTTGAGACCAGGCCTCCCGGTAGGGCCGGTCTGACTGCAAAGCGTCCCAGACATCGACCACCGCAAATACCCTGGCGGCCAGGGGGATCTCTTTTCCTTTCAACCCTCTCGGATAGCCTGACCCATCCCAACGCTCATGGTGATAATAAGGGATGTCCAGTGCGGGCCGGAGGTATTCAATGCTGGAGAGCATCTGGTAGGCAAGCAGGGGGTGTTCCTGCATGATTTTCCATTCCTCGGGGGATAACTCTCCTGGTTTGGATAAGATCCTGTCTGGAATCGCCATTTTCCCAATATCATGCAGCAGGGCTCCCCGACGGATATGGGCAAGGTCTGCTCCCCGGATCCCCATCCGCCTGGCCAGCTGGAGGGTGAGCTGAACTACCCGGCGGCTGTGTCCCTCCGTATCACTATCCCGGAGTTCAATGGCTTTGGCCCAGCCTTCAATTGTGGCGTCATAGGCCTGGATCAGCTCCACATTGGACCGTTCAATTTCATTGAAAAGGTTCAAGCGGTCAATCGCGATCGCAGCCTGGCCCGCCAGCGCTTCCAGATAACTGAGCCATTCTGCGTTCGGCTCAAGGAGGCTGCGGTGGAACACTTCCAGAACCCCCACTATTTCTCCTTTAGCTATCAGGGGGACAGCCAGATAAGTGATAAACCCTTCCTGATCCAGCAGATGAGATTGATGCAAACTCGTTTCTTGGGCAGTCAGGTCCGGAATCTGGATCATCTGCCGCTCCAGGGCAGCTCTCCCCGCCAGTCCTTTTCCAAGTTCCAGGGTGGTGTACTTTAAAAAGTCGGTCCGGAACCCTTTTCCGCTGAAGTAGTTCAAGGACTGCAAATTAGCATCAAATAGTAACACTGCGGCTGCGTCCACATTCAGACTGTGAAGAAGCTGGCTGATCAGAACCTCCATGGTTGTCTGGAGGTCCAGGCTGCCAGAGATTGCCCGGTCAATCTCAAGGAAGGACTCAATCCGGGACATGCGTCTCTGGGCTTCATGATAGAGCCGGTGGTTCTCCAGCGCGATCGCTGCCTGGTTGGCAAAATTCAGAACCAGCTGGGCGTCCCGGCCGCTGTACCGATCAGCCTTATGGTGGTCTACAGTCAGCACACCAATCCGCTGATCCCGGATCTCGAGGGGCACCCCGATCCATGACCGCACCGGCGGATCATCGCTGGGATCCAGTTCCTCATCCTCAGGGTCTCTATCGGAGAGGACCTTGACTTCTCCAACCTGAATGATTCTCTCCAGAAGCCCGGCCTCTGCAATCGGGGATTTCTGCCCCAGGAACTGTTGTGGTTCCACCTGCCCGGCAACCGCCTTGACCACAAGATCTTCCCCATCAATCAATTGAATTGAGGCCCGATTGAAGGGCAGGACCCGCTGCAGCTGGTCAAGGATCGAGTTCAAAACCTGGGATTGGTCCATCATACTGTTGATGATCATCCCTACTTCCCGGAGCGTTTCCGCCTCCTGGCGCCTGCGTTTTTCAGCGGTGAATAGGCGGGCGTTCTGGATTGCGATGGCAGCCTGATTGGCAAACAGCTCCAGGGAATCGATTTCACGCTGGGTGAACTCCCGCTCCCCTTCCAGCCCAATTTCCAAGACACCCAAAAATTTGTCCCCCCAGGTAACCGGGATCCCAACCACGGAATAATCGCCAGAAACCTCCGCCCAATCCTCATCCCGACCTTCCCAGCTGGCATAATGGTCGATCACAATGGTTTGTTTGCCTTCCCAGACTTTCCCGGCCAACCCTTCCCCTCTCTTCATCGTGCTGTCCTGGGGAACATCCCCACTTCCATAATATGCTTGAAATTCCAGAAGGTCTTTTTCTGGGTTATACAGACTGAAACCGCTGTCAGAAGCTTCCACCATCATGGCTGCTTTGGAGGCAATGGATATCAGCAGGTCATCCACGTTCAGCTCCCGGATGATATCCAGCTCCACATCCCGGAGTGCTTCCAGCTGAGCTGTGCGCTCCTGAATCTCCTGTTGAATCTGTCGGCGCTCAAAAATTGCTGCAAAGTGGCTGGCAATGGTTTCAATTGCGGATGGAAAACGCAATTTTACACCCTTTTTTAAAAAGATCGCGATCCCCCCGGTTGACCATCCTCCCAGACTCAATCCCGCAAGGTAGGCTTGATCAATCCCGAGTGCGCGCTCAATGGTCCTGCAGACACCTCTTGGCACGGTTCCACGCGTGAGGTCATAAAGCCCATTGGGAACCGGTGTCAGGCGCCCGGCAACGAACTGCGTTTCCAGATCAGGATCAAGCCGGTGATCCTGGACATTGATTGTCAGATCCCGGGGATCCATCCCCAGCAGCCTGGTCAGCTTCCCAAACAATCCCTCCAGGCCGACAATGGAACGAACCCGGATCGCCTGGACGAGCGGGTCATACAGGGAGATCATCAAATAGCTTTCGGGATTTGCCTGGTGGATTTTCTCAGCAATCAGCTGGCACATGGCATCAATATCTTCCAGGCGGGTGCCTTCCACAAACGTCTCATTGATCAGCTGCAGCTCCTTAAGATTGTGCTGCCGCTGTTCTTTGGTCCGGGCCCGTTCAATCAATCCGCTGATTTGCCCCGCAATCGTGACAAAGCGATCCTTAGCATTCTCGGGGAAAACTCTCTCTCCAGACACACTCAGTAAACCGATGGTCTTTCCTCTCACCGCCAGGGGGACATACAGCATCGATTCGATCTTAAAAAGCTTTTTGATCAAAGGAAGCAGCTTGTTGAACACCTGCAGGGTTGGAATGAAGGGTAAAGCAGAAAATTCCCGGAGCATTTTACTTATTTCAGCCGGATTGGAAAGAATCCTGGGGTCCCCCTCCCTGAGAAACTGCCAGAAAACCCCTCCCTCCCGCAGAGGCAGATCGATCTGCTCAGGAAGTCGGGTGGGCAAGGAACTTTCAATCTGCTCGAGGATCTTCTGATCATACCCCGCCAGATCAATCTCCAGGGACTGCTGATCCTCTGAAAGCAAACCCAACAGCAGATGATTACAATCAAACACCTTCCTGGCTTGTTCCTGAAAAATCGCCAGGATTTCCCGCAAACTCTTTCCATCATTGGCAGCGACATTCAGAGAATTGATCAGGGCCAGGTCATCCATTTGCTGCTGCATGATCTTCTCTGCGCGCACCTGTTCGGTGATGTCCAAAATCGTGGCCTGTAAAAAACTGCCGTTTTCAGCATCGACCCGGATGAGCTGAACGGTCGCTGGAAAGACCTCCCCATCGAGCCTTTTGTGACGCCAACCAAAAGAATGGGATCCCTGATCCAGGGCAATCTGGATCATTTCCAGGGCTTTCTGCTGTGAACCACGGCCGTCCGGCTGGTGTTCTGGAGAGAGCTCCCAGGGCTTGAGGCCTAAGAATACCTCCTCGCTCTCGAGGAGAAATAAATCCAGCAGGGCAGGATTGCAGGAGGAGAATTCCCAGTCCGGTGGATGAAGGGTCATCAGGGCGTCTTTTGCGGACTCAAAAAGGCGGCGGTAGCGCTCCTCAGACTGCTCCAGGGCGCTGGCGGCTTCTTTACCCTCTGTGATGTCAATCGCGATCTGGAAGCGAACCAGCCGCTGATCTGTCCAATGGATCACCCGATCATAATTGACATACCAGCGGTTGGTGATCCGGTTCAGCCCCTCCCAGACGACGATGCCTTCCGGCTGCCCATCCCTGGCGAGCAGCGCCTCCTTATTACAATTCTCGCAGGGTTGTGTCTCCCCCCGAAAAGCCTCATAACAAGTCCTGCCAGTAAAATCCCCCCCAAAATCCTCGATCATCCGATCGTTCATGTAGAGAATCTCATGGGTTTCCAGGTCGGCAGCATAGATATGGGCATCGATACTATCCAGGACGCGGGTGAGGGTTTTCTGGGTTTGATCCAGCTTTTGAGCCGTCTCTTTACGTTTAGAGATATCCCTGGCAATCCCTAGGACAAAGTTTTTGCTGTCGATGCTGACCGGATGGGTTCTAATCTCCACCGGGGTCACCCTGCCATCTTTCCGCTCCAGGAGGATTTCATCCGGCCCGGTGGATTTCCCGGCCAGATTTCTGGCCAGCAGCTTCATCACCCGGGGAATTTGGCTCTCAGGCAGCAGACCGATCTCAAGATAATTTTTGCCGATCAGCTCCTCCCGCGCGTAGCCGGTGATCTCCTCAGCCGCCCGGTTTCCATCAATGATGTTCCCTTTTAGATCGCTGATGTAGTATCCGTCAGGTGCATGCTCAAATAAAACCCGAAAACGCTCTTCCGTGTCATTGAGGTCATCCGCGAATTGGGCCCGCTCTAAGGCCAAAGCTACCTGATACGAGAAAACCTCCACCAGCTCCGGGTTGACCCGGACTTCAGGGGTCAGCGTGAAGATGTGGAAATTCCCCATCGTCCGCTGATTCCCCTCCAGGCCAATGGTATAGACCTGGTGAATTCCCAACATCTCGGCTACCTTTCGGCTGAGGGCCTTGGGCAGGTGGCTGGTGGCAAAATCGTCAAACCCTGCTGAGTGCAAGGACAAACGCCGCTGGCTGTATTCCTCCCGAAAGCGGGGGTCCCGCTGGAATGATTTTCCGATCTGATTGTCACCCAGCAGCTTCCAAACCCGGGGGAGCTCCTGCTCATCAATCCCAAAGATTCCCTCCAGCACCAGGGCATCCTCCTCCGAGATAGAGAGGGAGAGGACAATGCAGTCCCCAATCTGCTGCTGAAGCGCTCTGCCGGCAAACTGATAGATCTCCTGCCGCTGATGGATCCACATCAGCAGCCGGGCCTGTTCACTCAACCACTGTAAATCACCAGACTCGAGGTTCCCACTCCAGGACGTGAACCCGGAATCCGGGGAGGGAGTAATCGGCTTCAGGATGCAGGAATAGAGAATCCGGGAGCTGTTTTCTTCCTGGACCCTGGCAGCAATCACCTTCGTCGACCGGACCGTGCCGTCCTTGTAAAACAGATCATAGACCTTTTCAGCTGACCCTCTCTCCGCAGAGATTGAAGCCAGGAATATCTGAAAGCTCTCCTCCTGGCCGGGCGCTAGGAGATCCTCAAACTCCACCCCCTGATCCTGCCAACCCCCATCCAGATCCAGCAGATCCAGTGCGACCGGGTTGATCCCCACCAGGGTCCCTGATCGATCCAGCATTAACCATGGATCAGAGAGAGCATCCGTCAGCGGAGAAATTCTCCGGGGATCGTTCAAGCTGGGTTTTTCTTTCCTGGAGGAAAACAAGGACACTCCTAAGGGGATTCCCAACAAGTAAAATAGACACAACTCAACTATCAAAATTGTACTCGATATTTCTTCCAGGTGCCCCGGCAGAGGACCTTACTGTTCTGTTGGCTTGATAAAGATGCTTAACCTGCTCTTAACCAAACATTTACATGCTGGAACTTGCTTTCAGAGTTTGTTAGTGTTACTGTTTAGGTTGTGATGATGGAAGTGATTCATGCTGAAAAATAAGGCTGCCAGATTGACATCCGTGTTCCAACAATCGGAGCGGATTCTCTTTGATAATCACAGTAAATTTTTCTTTTTCAGCGACGTCCATCGGGGGGATAACACCTGGGCAGACGAGTTTGCCCAGAATCAATCCATCTATGCTCATGCGCTGGAATACTACCTGAATATGGGATTCAGCTATGTTGAGGTCGGGGATGGGGATGAATTGATGAAAAACCGTCAATCCCAGCATATTCACACCGCCCACGCTGGGATTTTCAAAACCCTGAGAAAGTTCTACTCTCAGGGTCGATTTTTTTATATTCACGGAAATCATGACATCCAGTACCAGCAAAAAGAGTATGCCTCCCGGAATCTTACCTTCAGCTACAACCCCTATCAGGATAAAAGGGAACCACTCTTTCCAGACATCAAAGTCCACGAGGGATTGGTATTTGTCCACCAGGAAAGCGGGGGATCTATCTTTGTCACTCACGGGCACCAGGGCGAATACCTGAACGACCATTTCTGGAAGTTGAGCAAGCTGCTGCTGAGATATGTCTGGCGGCCGCTGCAGTTAATCGGGATCCAAAATCCCTACCGGGTTTCCAACAATGAACACCGCCAGAAGGATATCGAACTTCAGCTGCTTGACTGGATTCGAGAGAATAATCAACCGCTGCTGTGCGGGCATACGCATTGTGCCCATTTACCAAAACCCTCTCAGCTGCCCTATTTCAACACCGGAAGCTGTGTCCAGCCCCGGCTGATCACCGGGATCGAAATTGACCGGGGCAGCATCCAGTTAATCCGCTGGCGGATCAAACCTGACCTCAATGGTGCGCTGTTTGTTCAACGGGAAATAATCTCTGGACCGATGCCGATCAGCCAATACTTCTCCACCTCAAGTCAACCTTCCCTAACCCGGCAGCTGCAGGATGATTCAGAGAAAGTCAGCCGCACCCTCCCGATCGAGGAGGAGATTTATTCATGACCCCTCAGGAGCCCCATACCCTGGGCGTGTTCTGGAACAGTTCCGCAGCAGTTCCACCGCATTTCCGCTGGATGTCCTGATCCGCATCCATTCCTGACCTCCAGTTCGCGGTGTTATCAGTCCCCGGCTATGATTAGAACGCCGGGGACTGCCATGTCACAGGCAGGGATCAGCCTTGCACCCCTTCCCTGGGCGCTCAGCGCAAATATGAGGTCGAGATCCCTCCATCCACAGTCAGGGCTGCCCCATTCAACATCCTGCTTCTGGGACTGCTCAGGAAAAGCATCGCCTCAGCGACATCTTCTGGCTGGAGGGAGACATTCAGCGCGTTGCGATGCCGGTAGTACTCCTCGATTTCATCGGGGGCTACCCCATGCCGCTCCGCGCTTTTTTCTAATTCATCCTGGGATAAAATATTCGTCCCCTGGATCACAGCACCGGGGAGCACTGTGTTCGTGCGGATGCCGTGCGGACCCCCTTCCTCAGCCAGGCAGCGAGCCAGATGCTGCGCTGCGGCTTTAGCTGCCGCATAGGCACTTGCGCCCGGGCTGGCCGCGACCGCGTTCTTGCTCGAGGTGATTACCAATCTGCCTGGAATGCCTTCCTCCAACCAATAGCGAAAAGCCGCCCGGGCAGTGAGGAACACCCCCCGGGAGAGAACTGCAAACATCTCCTCCCAGAGAGCAAGAGATGTTTCTGTAATCTCTGCTACCCGCATGGACCCGGCATTGGCAAGCACGATGTCAACTTTTCCAAAGGACTCTACCGCCTGCCGGAATGTTTTTTGAACCTCCCCTTCCCGGGTGACATCACCGACCAGCGGGATGAAACGGTCCTCCCCAACCAGCGATGCCGCCTCACTCCGGGTTTGCTCCAGTTTGGATGCCGTGCGGGCCACCCCCGCTACCTCTGCCCCGGCTTCTATCAGACGCAGCGCGGCTGCTTTGCCAATTCCGGAAGAAGCCCCGGTTAGATACACCGAATCCCCTGCAAGCTCCCTGCTGTCCACTGCACTCCCATCCCTTTTCATCGTCCCTCCTCTTTTTGTCAGACTTTCCTGATCTATTGTACCGGATGGCTGCGTTCCCGGTTTTTAGAAGAGATTCAGCATCCTTGTCCTGCCAAACTGCGGGGGATGGGATACAATCGGGGAAAAGAAGATTAGAGAAATATCGCCATCCATCCAGAGTTGAGCAATATTTCCAGATCGATCCAACCGCTGTCTCTCAGCCTGAACGATTGGTCTTGATGGATGACTAAAGAAGCGAGGATCACGAGGAAAATATGCCCCGCGCTAAGGAGTGACTCCCATGCCCCAGACCCCGTCCCCATCCAATCCTGAGTTAGACCAGATCATTCAATCCGCACAGCGGTTGGGAATCGAGTTAAATGAAACCGAAGCACTGCAGTGGCTCACCGCCATCGCTGTGTCCCAGGAAGAAGACAGCGTTGTCTTTGATGAACGGGAGGGTGTTTTCGGCCACAAAGTCACCATGCTGGATTTCGATCCGGAAGACCTGGATCACTTTCGAAAACTCGGCAAGCTGGTGGAATTTGCCGATATCCCGGGAAAAGTTGAAACAGCCCTGGCGCTCTCCGGTTCTGCCGCGCAATCGAAAATCCAAACCTATCCCGGGGATGCTGATTATTTTGAGCGGATCAATATTCTCGCTCCAGATCGAGAGACGGCTTGCAGAATCCTTGGGGAAATCATCCGGGAAAAAGCCCTGCAAACCGGCGAGGGCCCCACGTATCAGCTGATGGAAGTTCGTTTTGGATCCTATCCAGAACCGGTGATCGTGGAGGGGGAGCTAAGAGAGGCCGGGAGCTCAATTTCCTGGACAGCAGAAGAGGTCAAGCAGGGGGAAAAGGAGGTTCTCACCCCGGCCGGGGACCCGGTGACCGTGGGGTGGTTTGAGGCGGGTCTTTCTCCGGGTTGGTGTAAACTGGATTGGATCGTGGCTGATCCTGTGCGGGGCCAGCTTGTCAATACAAGCAATATGCTCGACGTCACCTGGGAATCGCCGGCCGGTGAAATCATCCCCCTGGATGGATTCCTCGACCCCTACTTTCAGGAAATCTATCTGCAAGGGGAGTCCATCCCGATCTTTTCCAAGCTGGCGCAGCATGTCTCTGCAAATGCCCTCGATGATTATGTGGAGCGCCTCGAGTATGAGGTCAACAAGTATCTCAATCAGGAGATCAATTACGGAAAAGCGGCCAAACGGATGTACAACATCTTCAGGCTGACCGGCAAGTTTCAGGAAGCAGCGATCATTCGGGAGCTGTTTGATGAACCCACAACCATGCTCTACCAGGTCTGGGCGCTGATCCGCACGATCAATGAAAGCAGCGGCCCGGAATCCAGCATCGCCCTGGAAAATGTCAAGGATCAGGCGGATCAGCTGATTCTCTCAGTCATTGAAGCCCTCGAGGGGGATGAGGAGTCCCTGGTGGTCCGCTATCTGCTGCAGCTGAGGAATGCCCTGGATGATCAAACACCGGGTGAGGAATTATCCCAGGCAGTGGAAGCAGCCCGGGATCAGGTGATCAATTTGGTGAACAACTTCTTTTATGAGAAGCTGACCACGGTTCCAGCGATAAAAAAGTACATGGACGATTTTCAAACCAATGGCTGAAGAGCGGATCCACTCTTCTGCTCCACCGACTTGCATTTTTATCAAAACCAGCTATAATGTTTACCCAGAACCGAACAAGAAAATGCGCTGACCGGGACGAGTACCGGCACACGGTTCCGCCAGGGAGTGAAGGCCAGAGACTGGAAGCCCTCACCGGAAACCCGCCGTGAAAACCCCCCGCGAGCAGTCACCTGAACCCCCCGCGGCAGTACGGTGAACCGCCTGGCCCCGTTACCGGCCCCAGGAGAAAGGCCCTGACCCGGTCTAAATCTGGGTGGAACCGCAAGCAGCTCTTGCCCCAGTTGGCAGGAGTTTTTTTGTTTTGGAGGTTGCTGATGCCCAAAAATAACTACCAGGATTCGAAAATCTATAAAATTCGCCATTCTGCGGCCCATGTCATGGCCCAGGCAGTGCGGGATATCTTTCCGGAAGGAGAGGCCAAAATCGCCATCGGCCCCCCGATTGAGGATGGGTTCTACTACGACTTTGACCTCCCCCGACCGCTGACCCCGGAGGATCTGGAGGTCATCGAGAAAAAAATGCGCAAAGTCCTCTCCGAGGAACATTCCTTCGTACGCCGTGAACTTTCCGCTGAGGAAGCCCGGCAGATTTTTAAAGGGCAGCCCTATAAACAGGAGCTGATTGACGGGCTCGAAGCGGGGGGGGTGGACGAGTACGGGGAACCCCTGGAAGAGGAAACCGTGATCTCAATCTACACCCACGATGATTTCGTGGATCTCTGCCGGGGACCCCATGTCGAAAGCACCCAGGACATCAATCCGGAAGCGGTGAAACTGCTCAATGTTGCCGGGGCCTACTGGCGTGGGGACGAGAATAAACCCATGCTGCAGCGCATTTACGGGACAGCCTGGGAATCGAAAAAAGAACTCAAGCAGTATCTTCACCGGCTGGAGGAGGCAAAACGCCGGGATCACCGCCGGTTGGGCAAGGAGCTGGAGCTTTACAGCATTCACCCCGAGGTAGGGGCGGGGTTGGCCCTCTGGCATCCCCACGGGGCCATGGTCCGCCACAAAGCCGAGGAGTACTGCAAAAACGAACACCTGGCCAATGGATATGAATTTGTCTACTCCCCGCACATTGGAAAAAAGAGCCTCTGGGAGACCAGCGGACACCTGACCTGGTTTTCCGAAAACATGTACAACGAGATCACGGTGGACGAGGAAGAGTACTTCCTGAAGCCGATGAACTGTCCTTTCCACATCATGATTTATAAAAATACGCTCCACAGCTACCGGGACCTTCCCCTGCGCTGGGCGGAGTGGGGTACAGTGTACCGCTATGAACGCAGCGGGGTCCTGCATGGGCTGATGCGGGTCCGGGGATTCACCCAGGATGATGCCCACATTTTCTGCAGCCAGGAGCAGATGCCAGAGGAAATCGACCGGGTGCTTAACTTCTGTCTGCATATCCTGCGCGGTTTTGGGATCACGGATTTCCACGCTTATCTCTCGACCCGCAATCCGGAAAAATCGGCGGGGGAGGAAAAACGCTGGGAGGATGCCACGGAAGCACTTCGGGAAGCCCTGGATCGGGCAGCGCTTTCTTATGATCTGGATGAGGGAGGGGCGGCCTTTTACGGCCCCAAGATTGACCTGAAGATGATTGACGCCCTGGAGCGGGAATGGCAGCTGAGCACCATTCAGTTCGATTTTAATCTCCCGGAGCGCTTTGACCTGACCTATATCGGCGAGGATGGGGACGCGCACCGGCCCTATATGATCCATCGGGCGCTCCTGGGTTCGATGGAGCGGTTTATGGGTGTGCTCATCGAGCACTACGGCGGCGCATTCCCGCTCTGGCTGTCCCCGGTTCAGGCTGTGTTTATCCCGATCACCGACCGGAACATCCCTTACGTGGAAGCAGCCGCAGAACAACTCCGCCAGCAAGGTATCCGGGTGGAGGTTGACAGCCGGAGTGACCGCATGGGAGCAAAAATTCGCGATGCTGAAAAACAAAAAATTCCCTACATGCTGGTTGTCGGAGACCGGGAAGAGGAGGCGGGTACGGTGGCTCCCCGCCTCCGATCAGGAGAACAGCTGGATCCGATCCGCATCGAGGATCTGGCTGAACGCATGCGCAAGGAGATCGAAAGCCACTCCCAGATCTAGGGGTATCAGTCCCAGGAGCCCGAAGGAAATCGAGGGGCTGGGAGCGATTGCTGGAGGTTCGTCTGTTGACGATTGCTGCTCGATTATGGTATGATCGAATTCTACAATTGGATCGCGTGGATCGAAAAGGAGAGAACAAATAGGAAACATCAACTACCGGGCGAACAATCGAATCAGGGTTGACGAGGTTCGCCTCATTGATCACGAAGGGGAAAACAAAGGAATAGTTCCAATCGAAGATGCCCTGAACATTGCGAGGGAAGCAGAACTTGACCTGGTAGAAGTTGCTCCGAATGCCAACCCACCGGTCTGTAAAGTGATGGACCTGGGAAAGTTTCTTTACGAGCAGGAGAAAAAACGCCAGAAGGCGCGAAAATCCCAGAAAACCATCGAGGTCAAGGAAATTCGGCTGCGGCCAAAAACAACCGAGCACCACAGAAATTTCAAGGTTCGAGATGCCCGGCGCTGGCTGGAGGAGAATAAAAAGGTCAATGTTCGCATTCAATTTCGAGGGCGGGAGGTGCATTACCCGGAAATCGCCCTGGAAATTATGAGGGGAATCGCCCAGGAGCTGAGCGATGTGGGTGATGTCGAGCAAAAGCCATCCCGCGAAGGCTATTCCATGCTGATGGTGATCGCCCCCGCAAAAGAATAACCCCCTTTTCGACCAGGTTCCAGGTGCCCTGGCTGTGGTTTTCCACCAACCCAAAACCACATCAAGTCAGGGTGCATTATTCAAGGACACGATCCAGGCGGTTGGAGAAATTCAGAATAGTCAAGATCAGGCAGCTGCTGGGTGCAGCAACAGGTACCGAGTACAGGCAACCGGCGCCCAGGGGACTGCAGGAGAGAAAATCATGGCAAGAGTAAAAACAGGACCAAACCGCCGCAGGCGACATAAAAAAATCCTCAAGATGGCCAAAGGAAAATACGGGACCCGCAGCAAGCTGTACCGGCGGGCGAACGAGGCGATGCTGAAAAGCCTCTGGTACGAATACCGGGACCGCAGGACCCGCAAGCGGGATCTCCGCAGGTTATGGATTACCCGCATCAATGCCGCATCCCGACAGCACGGCCTCCCATACAGCCGGTTTATTCACGGACTGAAGCAAGCAAACATCGACCTTAACCGTAAGATGCTGGCGGATATGGCAGTCCGTCATCCGGAAGCGTTTCAGCAGGTGGTGGAAAGAGCAAAATCTTCCCTCAACTGATAAGCAGGGTTCCCGGAAAGGACAGGCTAGTGCCTGTCCTTTTTGGTTTAATGCTACAATCGATTCATAGCTGGTTGAGGGAAATGAGGTATGAATAAAATCCTGCAAGAAACCGAGCTCAGGTCAGGAAGTACACTGCAGTTAGTCCAGGGCGACATCACGGCTGCCCGGGTTGATGCAATTGTCAATGCTGCCAATGCCCAACTTCAACACGGGGGTGGGGTAGCTGGCGTGATCTCCCGGAAAGGAGGGCCCAGGATCCAGCAGGAAAGCCGCGCCTGGGTGAAAGAACACGGTCCGGTCACTCATGGTTCCCCTGCTCTTACCAGCGGAGGGGAGCTTTCCTGTGATTATGTCATCCACGCTGTGGGTCCGGTATGGGGCTCTGGAAATGAAGCCGCCAAACTGCGTCAGGCCATCACCGGCAGTTTAAAAGCAGCAGACAGGAATCAGCTTGCCTCCCTGGCCCTGCCTGCCATCTCCACGGGGATCTTCGGATACCCCCAGGACCAGGCTGCATCCGTGATCCTCACTGCCATCCAGGAGTATGCAGCTGACCACCCGGACAGCTCCCTGAATACTGTCCAGATGGTGCTGTATGATGACCAGGCTGTGGAGACATTCAGCCAGGTCTGGAATGGACTCTTTGCATGATCACCTCACCTCAGAATCCCAAGATCAAAGAAATTCGCCATCTTCAGTCCCGTTCCAAAGCCCGTGAGCAGCGAGGCGCATTTGTCATTGAAGGGGTCCGGCTGGTGGAGGAAGGGCTCCTCCACGGGCAGCTCCCGGAGCTCGTCGTTTATACAAAGACCCTGGATGAACGCGGCCAATCCCTGCTGCGGTCTTTTCAAAACCAGGGGGTTTTATGCGAATTGGTCTCTGAGGATGTTTTTGCAGCGGCCAGCGACACCGAGACACCCCAAGGGATTCTCGCAGTGGTTTCCATCCCTGCCCCGGAGATCCCCCATCCGCTGGATTTTGTGATCGTGATTGACAGGCTCCGGGACCCGGGCAACCTTGGAACGGTCCTGCGTTCTGCAGCTGCCGCGGGAGTGGATCTGGCCTTGATCCCCCCGGGGACGGTAGATCCTTATTCCCCAAAAGTAATTCGTGCGGGAATGGGGGCCCACTTTTACCTGACCATTAAATCCCTTCCGTGGGAGAAGATCAAAGGGGTGCTTTCGGGGATGACCGTCTTCACCGCAGACGCCCATCATGGGATGGCCTGCTGGGATGCAGATTTTCTTCAACCCACCGCGCTGATCATCAGCAGTGAAGCCCACGGTCCCGGAGAGCAGGCCCGGGCGCTGACAGATCAATGGGTGCACATCCCCATGCCGGGCCGATCAGAATCCCTGAATGCGGGTGTCGCTCTTTCCGTGCTGCTGTTTGAAGTCGTCCGCCAGAGATCCCCTTCGACAAATTCACCGGAAACAAGATGACTTCCCCACCCCTTCCCCTCAACCAGATCCTGCTTGGTGACGCTGTAGAGAAGATGAACCTGCTGCCGGAAGGATCCGTGGACCTGATCTTTGCCGACCCCCCCTACAACATGCAGCTGGAGGATGAGCTCTGGCGTCCGGATTACAGCAAGGTGGACGCGGTCAACGATGAATGGGATAAATTTGACAGCTTTCGGGCCTACGACCATTTCACGGAAAGCTGGCTGACCGCCGCCCGCCGGGTGCTGAAAGAGGACGGAGCCCTGTGGGTGATCGGCTCTTATCACAATATCTACCGGGTGGGAAAAATCCTCCAGGACCTGGGATTCTGGATTTTGAATGAGATCGTCTGGATCAAAATTAACCCCATGCCGAATTTCAAGGGAGTGCGCTTCACCAATGCCCATGAAACCTTGATCTGGGCCAAAAAGTCCAAAGAAGGGCGCTACACCTTCAACTACCATGCAATGAAGCCATTCAACCATGGCAAGCAGATGCGCAGCTTATGGACCCTGCCGATCTGTAAAGGCGCGGAACGAATTCAGGTCAACGGGGAAAAAGCGCATTCAGCACAAAAACCAGAGGCTCTGCTCTACCGGGTGCTGCTCTCGTCCACCAACCCCGGGGACATCGTCCTGGACCCCTTCTTCGGAACCGGCACAACCGGCGCAGTGGCCAAGCTCCTGCACAGAAACTGGATCGGGGTCGAGGTCAATCCCCGCTACCTGGAGATCGCAGAGCAGCGTATTCAGGACATGATTCCGGAAGATTTTGACCCGAAAGCGTTCGATGTCAGGGATAAGAAACGGCTTGCCCCCCGTGTCCCCTTTGCCCGGCTGCTGGAATACGGACTGCTTTCCCCCGGGATGAAGCTGTACTTCGATCAGAACCCCGATCTCAGCGCCACGGTCAAGCCGGATGGAAAGCTGCTGTATAACGGATTTGAAGGATCCATCCACCAAACTGCCCGGCATATCCGCAGCGGCAAACCGGTCAACGGCTGGCAGCATTGGTACTTCCGCAATCCTGATCAAGAACTGGAAAGCATCGACACGCTGCGCGAAAAAATCAGGTCAGAGATCAAAGACCAGGACAACCAGGACCCCACCCCCTGAGGTGCTAAGCAAGGGAGCTCTCACCATGGAAATCCGATCGATCACTCTATTCGATCAACCCGGCGAACCTGTCCAGGAAAAAATTCTCAACCGGGCAGAACTCTTTGCCGACCAGAGTCGGCTAATTTTCAGGGATGCCAACCTGGCAGTGCAGACGCTTCGGTATGCCACACCACCGTTTTCCAGCTTTCTGGCGCCTGAAAACAGCGCTGCGCTTTTCAAGTATGCTGCCGACCTGGAGCAGGTGCTGGGGGCTATCGGGTTTGACTACCTGGCGCTCGGCCCCGCCCTGCCTTCCTCCCCCATAAGCTACCGGCTCATCCCGGAACTGATCCAGGCAACAGAACGGGTCTTTTGTTCGGCGCTGATGACTGGTCCCAGGCAGGAAATTTCCCTTCCCGCTGTTCGAGCCTGCGGGGAGATCATCCACCAGCTGGGACCGCTGGACCCGAATGGATTTGCGAACCTGTATTTTACCGCCCTGGCCAATGTGCCAGCGGGAACCCCATTCTTCCCGGCTGCCTATCATGGCGGAGATCGAGCTCATTTTGCAGTCGCTGTGGAAGCAGCCGACCTGGCCGTGGATGCCTTCCGGGCAGCTGACAGCCTGGCCCAGGCCCAGACGCTGCTTCAGGAAGCCATCTCAGATGCGGGACAGTTAATCGCAAAAGCGGCCGGGGAGCTGGGAGCAGCCGGGGAGCTTGTTTTCAGCGGAATCGATTTCTCCCTGGCCCCTTTTCCAGAAGTGAATAAGTCCCTGGGAGAGGCCCTGGAGACGCTTGGTGTGCCAAGGCTGGGAGATTTCGGATCCACAGCTGCTGCTGCCCTGCTGGTGGACTCTATCGATAATGCGGCCTTCCCCCGCACGGGGTTCAGCGGATTGATGCTTCCCGTCCTGGAAGACGCTGTCCTGGCCCGCCGGGCTGCCGAGGGCACCCTGACCCTCAAGGACCTGCTGCTTTTTTCCACTGTATGCGGGACCGGGTTGGACACGGTCCCCCTGCCGGGAGACACCACCCCCGAACAGCTGAGTGCCGTTCTGCTGGATTTGACAGCGTTGGCTGTCAGGTTGGATAAACCCCTTACCGCCCGATTGATGCCCATCCCCGGAAAAAAGGCCGGAGAGGAGACCAATTTTGAGTTTCCCTATTTTGCCAACAGCCGGGTGATGGACATCCAGGCTGCTCCCCTGAAAGGCCTGCTTCTGGCAGAGGAGAAGCTGGTAATCTCGCCCAAAAAATCCCCCTGAGCTTAAACTTCCCTGACCCGCGCTTTCAGATACTCAAACCGGGCCCTGATCAGCCCCGGAATGGCCTCCAAGGCATAGAAAGGGCCGCTGCCCTCGACCACCAGGGAAGCCGCGGCGCTTCCATACAGCGCAGCTTCCAGGGGGTCAAAGGTTTTCCTGTACCCCGCTAAAAAACCACCACAGAAGGCATCTCCTGCCCCCCGAGGGTTGGAGATCCGGGAAGGATAAGCAGGGATGACCCAGCGCCGCTCGCCTTCCCTGTCATACACCAGCTGCCCTTCCCTGGCGTTTTTAATGATAATGATTGGGACTCCGAAGCGGCTGAGGTGGGCTGCAATTTCCCACAGGTCAGCTTTTTGCCCCTGGTAGAGATTGCGCACATTTTCCGCTGAGGGCAGGAAGGCGGTTAAGCCGGTGACCAGGGAGGGAATATCGCCGCGGAAAGCAGGTTCCATATACGCTGAACCCGGGTCAAGTGTCAGGGTTGTGAACCCGCGACTGCGGAGTACGGCCGGAAGCAGATGGTGGGAGAGGTAATCCTGGGGGCAGAGGTGTGCGCCGGTGGATCCCAGGAATCCCCGGGGGATGTCCTCCTCCCGCACTGAGGTTTCTTTCCGGGTTCTCCGATCAGGAACCTGCACTTCCCTGGATCGGCAGTCCAGCAAGGATTCGGGCAGCGGGAGGTCCTTCTGGGTGCAGAATGCAACCGGATCGAGGATCTCGGTCAGCTGATCCCCCTGCCAGGTATAACATGTTCTTAGATCCAGAGGATGGGGGAGGACATTCACGCCCTCCACGTTTATCCTGTGCTTTAAAAAATCCTCCAGCCAACCCCGGGGGTAATCACTGCCCACCCGGGTCAGCAAACCAGGGTGAAACTCACTTTCCCAGATCAAATAGCCAACCGCCGCATACAGAATACCTCCTCCCGGAATTTCCCCCTCCACACCATCCTCGGTTAGAAAATACTCCCGCTGCAGTTCCCCCACGAACAAATCCCGTGGGGTGGGGTTGACCTCAGTCATCTCAGAAAAATCTGCCCCCTGACCAGTTTTATTTTCCGAGACTGGAAACTTGTTTCAGAAAGGCAATCAAGGATCCCCCAAGTTTAATCCCATCACCAGCGGTCAGCTGAATCTCCTCCCCCTCCTCCAGCCTTCTTGCCAGGATAAACCCGGCGCCTGCGCCGGTAAGCGCTCCAAGGATTGCTCCCAGGAAAACAAATCTCATTGAATTTTCCTGAGGTTGTTCCTGAACATCATTCATGGGTCCATACCACCTTTTTTATTAGGAATCAATCGTTTTCTAAGGGGATCTCATCTCGACGCGCTCCCCTGGTTCGAACGAGGGAGCTCAACCCCGAAATCAAGGACAGCGGCCGGATCACCGGTTCGACTGCCAGGTTCGAAATCCGGGACAGCACGTTTGTGAGGACAGCCACCCGCTGTTGGATCCAGCCGGTGGCGACCGGAAGGTGTCCAATCAACCAGCTCAGTCCAAACACCATCGCACCCAGGATGGCCAGGGGGATCAGGGAAGCAATCAGCACAGGAATAACCAGCAGGACGGTTGAAATTTCTGCAAAACGGCTGATTGCCGGCTGGCTTGCAGCCAGGATCATCCAGACTGTCAGGGCAGTAAGCAGCAAACCTCCGCTGAGAATTGGAAAGGTTATCTGCCAAAAAAAAGAACCCGCCGGGGGAGTTTTTGTTTCTCGCATAGTACCGATATTGTAGCATGATTTTCCGGGCTGCGTTCTCTCCCCCCATAATTTTCGGGAAGCAGCCCGGTGCGGCTGCCGCTGCCGCCAGGCCTCGATGGCAACGGCTCAGTTCAAACTATACACCGCGCTGACTTCTGCCCGGACGGAGATCTGGCCGATATTCACCGGCCCAAATCCATCCAGTTCTTCGGACTCACCCGCCGGGGGAAGGGTTTGAACCGTATTCTGTGTCCAGAGCTGGTTGCTCCGCCCCCACCAACCACCGTTAAAATAGGACCAGGTGTTCTCATTGATGCTGATCACACAGCCGGTTTCCGATCCGGCCGCTTCCGCCAAATCCGCTGCCTTCTCTTTTGCCGCGATGACAGCCAGTTCGCGAGCCTGGTCCCGGTATTTCCGCAGGTCGCTGAGGTAGAACTCCACATTAACAACATGGTTAGCACCCGCAGACAGGGCGTCGATGATCACCTCATTCACCAGGTCGATCTCCCGGAGGGTAATGGCAACCAGGTTGTTAATCCGGTAGCCTTTAATGTTGAGGGAATCATAATCACTGTAAATCGGGTCAATCACATAGCGGTCGGTGACAATATCTTTTTTCTCCACCCCGAGCTTCTTCATCGCCCGGATCACCCGGTTGATGGTCGCGCTGTTGGCAGCCTCAACTGCCTGGGGCGTGCGGCCGTTGGACTGCACCCCCAGCTGAACCAGCACGCGATCAGGAGTGACATTGACCAGGGCGGTCCCGCTGACCTGGACAGTCCGGCCGGTCTTACAGCTGTCCTCCATCAGCTCGGTCCCGCGAAGGGAGGGCGCCGCCGATACCTTTGGGAGAGGCTGGAGAGAGGTGAGGGTCACAAAAACCACCCCAGACAGCAGCAATAGATTGGAAAGGATTGGGAATTGCTTCATGGCAACCTCCTGGATTTTAAATGGTTGATTTCCCCCATGCTATCGTCTTCAGAAGGCAGAACTGTGTCAGCGATCAGGCAGATTGATGGCAGTTTTCTGCGGGCGGCAGGCCCAAGGTGATCTCAGTTCCTTTACCTAGCGTGCTTTCAGCCCGGATGGATCCCTGCTGGGCTTCGACCAGGGAGCGGGCAATCGCCAGGCCCAGCCCCGCTCCCCCCTCTCTGCGGTCGCGGGCAGGATCCACCCGGTAGAACCGTTCAAAAATATACGGGAGATGTTCTGCAGGGATCCCAGGACCCTGATCGCTGATTGCACAGGTGATCTCACCGTTCATCTCACCCAGGGTGAGGCGGATGATCGAGTTCTCCGGGGCATAACGAATGGCATTATCCAGCAGATTGTCCAGCACCTGGGCAAGCCGATCCGGGTCTCCCTGGACACAGAAATCTCCCCCGGCAGCGGGATCCTCTTCCAGCCGCAGCTCCACCTGCTGTGCTGCGGCCAGTGGGGAGAACCGGGCACAGCGGTCCTCTGCGAGATCTTTCAAATCCACCGATTGAATGGAAAGCTGCAGGGCCTCAGCGTCCGCGCGGGTAAGCACCAGCAGGTCCTGGACCAGGCGGATCAGCCGATCGGTCTCCCGGTGCATTGCCCCCAGCAATCGGTCCCGGCTCTCCAGATCATCCCAGAGGCCATCCTCGATGGTTTCCACAGTGCCCTTAATCACTGTCAGGGGCGTTCGCAGCTCGTGGGTAACATCCGCGATAAAAGCATTTTGGATCTCCCGGGAGCGCTGGAGATGGTCAGCCATCCGGTTGAAGGTTTTTCCAAGCCCTGCCAGCTCACGGATGCTGGTGTTCTTTTTAATCCGCTGATCAAGGTTCCCAGCAGCAACAGCTGCAGCAGCGCGCTCCAAGGCCTCCAGCGGTCGTGAGAGACCCCGGGCCAGCCAGATCCCGGCAGCCCCGGAAAACCCGGCTGCCAGGATCACCGCCCCGACCAGCTGCAGCAGCAACCCGGCTGGCAGTCCTCCTGCGGGAAGGGGCATGGCCAGATACACCAACCCGCTGACCTCCCCCTCCTGATTCCGCACCGGGGCAGCGGCATAGAGCACCCGCCGGGAAGGTGCCGAGAACGGACGACGGATGGCAGTATCCGCCTGGCCGTCCAGGGCGGCCTGGATCTCTGAGCGCTGGAGCAGCTCTTCTGCAGGGACCACCCCGGGGTCTTCCCTGTAGGGCTCCTGCAGGGGAGTGTCATCTTCCGGTAAAGGGAGGCTGAAAAGCACCGCCCCGCTTTCGCCGAGGAGACGCGTGTGGATGCCAGGTTCAACGTTGCTGGTCTGGGAATACGGTTCAGCGGTAAAAAATGGCGCTGTTGGGAGCTCACGGATCGGCATCCCGGCAGCAGTCAGCTGCGCCTGGGCGAGGAGGTTTTCCCGCTGGGTATTAAGGTAGAGCTCCTCCACTGCCAATCCAGCAAAAGCAGCAGCCAAGATCATCCCCAACATCACCACTGCCAGGTGGCTCAGGGAAAGGCGGCGGCGCAGGGGAACACTCATCCGCTCATTTCCTCCAGCGGTAGCCCACACCGCGGACGGTTTCGATCCAGGCCGGGGGAAGTCCCAGCCTACTGAATTTGGCCCGCAGGCGCTTGACGGCACTGTCCACCGCCCGGAGATTTCCTGCGTAATCAAACCCCCATACTTCATGGAGCAGGACCTCCCGGCTGAGCGCCCTGCCGGGACGCTGCATCAGGTAGCAGAGCAGATCGAATTCCAGGTATGTCAATGCAAACGCTTCCCCGCTCACATCAGCGGTCCTGGAGGCGGTGTCCAGGCTCAATCCCTGGGGGCCGTGAAGAACGGGTTTGGGATCCACCTCCCCGGCAGCAGCCTGCTGCCGCCGCAGCACTGCCTTGATCCGGGCCAGGAGCTCGCGCATGCTGAAGGGTTTGCAGACATAATCATCCGCGCCCAGCTCAAGGCCAATTACCCGATCGGCCTCCTCCCCTCTTGCGGTGATGATGATCACCGGGACCTGGCTGGACTGGCGAAGCCGGCGGCACACCTCCAGCCCATCCACCCTTGGGATCATCAGATCCAGGAGGATCAGATCCGGATTTTCCTGGCGGGCCAGCTGCAGGGCGGTGGGCCCATCACTGGCGGTGAGCACACGATAATGCGCCTTGCGCAGATTGTAGCTGATCAGATCCGTCACCGCCGGTTCGTCGTCAACCACCAGAATAGAGGGGCACATGATTGTAGGATAACATATTCAGATGGCAGGATTATGTCAGGATCCCACTCAAATTCTCTAGAAACCATCGGCGGTAAGCTGCGCAACTTCCGGTCAACCAGCACGCTATTTTGGGCCCCAGGAGAACGAGGAACCGGTTTTTTCGCAGCTGTTTCAGGTATACTCAAGACATCGGGCATCATGGTTGGCGCGGTTATGGACAGAAAAAAACGCAAGACTCCGCTGCCCAGATCAAGGACCGTATCGAAGACCTCCTGCCAATCGTTTTTCCCCTCCCGGAGGTTCTTGTTCCCATAACGGGTTGTGCCAGGATTACGGCCTCTGCCACCCTGATCGTCCTGCCAGTTTGGATTGTTTGCTGGGGAACATCTGGGCAGGTGAACAGACAATACCGGAGGGACAAAGACTTTCCCGCTTCCTATTACCTCTTTTCATGGCCGGAATCAGGTTTCCCGCCTGTAATTGACGATATCATCTTTTGGGATCAGTAGAACTGCATACATGTCCATCCTGATCTCTGCTGCTCCCATATTGTGGACATCGATCAAGCAGATCAACACAAGCTAGCGATTCCTTAATCTCACTCAGGGGATAACCAATGAACAAACAGGACCCAGCTTTTATCCGCAAAACCATTGCAATTGCCCGGCGGTCCAGGGAGCGGGGGAATCACCCCTTTGGCGCCATCCTGGTCGGACCGGATCAGCAGATCCTGCTGGAGGCTGAGAACACCGTGGTCACTGACCGGGACCTCACCGGGCATGCAGAAACCAATCTCATCAGAAAAGCCACCAAAACCTATCCGCCAGAATATCTAAAGGGCTGCACCCTCTACACCAGTACAGAGCCCTGCCCAATGTGTGCCGGGGCGATCTTCTGGAGCAATATCCGGCGGGTGGTTTTTGGGTTAAGCGAGGATCGCTTCTACAGCCTGATTGATGAAAACACCACTGAGGAGGTCCTTAAAATTCCCTGTCGAATGATTTTTCAGCAGGGGCAAAAAGTTATCAAAGTGGCCGGTCCAGTTCTCGAAGATGAGGCTGCAGAGGTTCACCGGGGCTTCTGGAATAGGGAGTAGCAGTCATGGAACGCAGAGACGGCTATCCCTATCAGTTTGATCCAGTTGCCTGCCAGTCCTGCAGCGGGATCTGCTGCCGGGGGACAACCGGGTATGTTTGGATCACAGAGAAAGAAATCGAAATCCTTGCTGATGCGAAAAAGATGGGCCTGGATCATTTCACCCGATTGTACGTCAGGGCTGCAAGAGGACGATTGGCGCTCCAGGAGCGGGTGGTGCAGGGCGAGTATTTGTGCTGTTTTTTTGATCCGGTTGAGGTTTGCTGCACGGTATATGCGGTGCGGCCTGAGCAGTGCCGCACCTATCCATTCTGGGAGCCGTTCCGGAAGAATGCAGATAAACTTCAGTTTGAGTGCCCCGGGGTCCGGCCCCACGCCCGTCCCAAGCAGTGAAACTATCCAGGAGGATATGTAAGACGGAAGAATATTCATCAACAATCCTGGGAAAAAAGCCCCGGTAAAGAAGTAGATAATGAAAGATGGCACCGTACTCCATAATCCGGATGCCGGGGCCCTCCGGGACGCCTTGCAGCAGCCGGGAAGCCCAGGGAACAGCTTTGGGATTCTCAGCCAGGACGAGATGACCTGCCTGCAGATCTCAGGCAATGACGCCGATGGGTACATCCTGGAATACCAGCTGGAATCTTTAGTTGGGCACTGCCAATCCACGGATGCAGAGATTTCCAAGGAAGCGGTCATCCAGGCTTTTCTCAGCTACCGTAAGGGCAGCAGCCGCTGGCGGGAAAACCACAGCTGGATCAAGATTGCCCAGGGTTCCGGCAGCTGCCTCCAGGCCGTAAATCTGATGCGTTTTGGGCTGCAAAGCTCTTCAGTAATCCGAACTGAGAGCTTGACCGGTGTGATTACGGCTGACCCTGGGAATCCCGGGGACCGTTTACGAGGAGCCCAATCAACTCTTCCTCTGGGACGTATCAGCCACTACGCTGATGACGGGCATCCTCCGGAAGGATCTTCATTTCCCCCACTATCACAAGCAGGTACGCAAACCCGGCCGCTTCTTGGGATAACTCCATCTCGTTAAACGCGTTCAGCCATTGATAGATGGAGGGAAGTCTCCCGTTAAGAGCGCTGGCAAGTTCCTGTTTTTCAGCTGCGGAGGCCTGCTGCTGCAGTTCACGGCGGCGGTGATCATCAGCGACACCCCACCTGGACACCAGCGGCAGTAAATCCCGCAATTTTGGCTGCACCCGGTCAGGATCCAGCTGCTGAGGATCACCAGTCTCCTGCGGGAAAGTAAATTCCTCCAGGATCTTTTCTGGGGGCAGAGCCCCGCGATTTCTCCCTGCAGGCTCAGATTGGCGGGTGAGGATCCACAAGACTCCGAGTCCAACCATCAACCCGACCGCGACAACAGCCAGAATCTCAATTTCCATGAGGTCTCCCGAGGAGGTGATCTTTTGCGTCAGAACGCAACCCGGCAGGTTTGCAGATCATCAAAGACACTCCTGATTAGGAAAATTATTATACCCCTGCATCCCACCCATATAGCGCTTTCAGGTATGGAGGGCGGCATCACTCATCTCAACATCCTCACGAAGGCCGGAAAAATCAGTTTCCAGCAGCTCAATAACTCTCCCAGTAATCCGGGCCTTCTCCTGGTTGTACGCCTCCGGATCCTCAACCCAAGGGGAGAAATCCAATGGTGTGGCAAACACCTCCACCTTGAAGAGCCCTTTTCCCGGCGTCCCCATGCTGGGATCAAATCCATAAATCTGCCCAGGGGGGTGATCACAGACTTCTCCAGCAAGCTCTACTGGCTGCCCCAGGAACATCGCTGGGGCAGAAGGGGGGGGAGAGAACCCGCTTGACCCCTAAACAAAAAGCTGCAGACCAGGGCACGACATCATCAAGATTGGGTTTACAGGACTGGGAGATTTTTTCGCTCATAGACTGGCTTGAGAGCAAGTCACTCTTTTCCCCCGGTTTTTGAATCATCCAGGGACAGATCGACCAGAAAAAAGAGCACAAGCAGGGGAAGGACGCTGATCCCCAGAACAATCAGGACCAGGGAATACGGGTTATCAAGGTTATAGGTGATATCAAAAATACCAACGGCTCCAGAATAAGTCCTGTTAATCAGGGCGATCACCGTCAAGACAACCAGATCCAGCAGGCTGATAACCATGGAAAAAACCACGATCCTGCGACCTTCTTCGCGAAGAAAAAACAGGGAGCCTCCTCCATAGCAGAATACAAGCCCGAAAAACAGCTGCAGCAGAAGCGGGTCAAAAGAGACAGTGAACCACTTCACAGCAGTATTGATGAGCAAAACCAAACCCAGAAGAAACACGATCAGACCCACAGCGCGGATGAGCACTTTCTGCTTCATTGCCCAAGTTTTTATCCTCATTCTTCGCTATTTCCTTTTCCAGTCTTCGCTTATCCCCTCGTCGAGCATGATCGATGGGCACAAAGAGAAGGTTTTCGCTTTCTTGTCCAAACTTATCATAATCGAAATTCGGTCCAGGAACAATCAACCGCTCCTCCGGGGAAATTCAGGAACCTAAAAATTCCCTACAAATAGAACGAAATTTGTTGTGGAAAATGTTCGTGATCTATACAAATACTGACCAACGGTGAAGAGGGTACTTTGAAATCCATCCCAATGATTGATAAAAAAAGAAACGGGATTCAGAAGAATCCCGTTTAAGATAAAATCCAAAAACGAATGGGGCTAATCCGTCGCTGCAGCTGCCTCCACTTTTACAGCGCAGACCTTATATTCCGGGATTTTTGCCACCGGATCCAGAGCCGCAATCGTCAATTCATTGGCGGAAGCTTCCGGGAAATGGAAATTTGCGTAAACCATTCCGGGGGGCACACGATCAGTGATCATCGCTTTGGCCTGGATGGTGCCCCGACGTGAAGAAACTCTCACCTGATGATTCCCATTCAAGCCCAACCGCTCAGCATCGTCCTCGTTTACCTCAATTAGCGCTTCCGGATAGATCTCCAGCAAACCCTTGGAACGTCGTGTCATCTGTCCCCCATGCCAATGGTAGAGCACGCGGCCGGTGCTGAGGATCATGGGGAATTCATCATCTGGCAGCTCCACCGGTGGGATATGCTCGATGGGATTGAACTGACCTTTCCCGCGGGAGAATTCACCCACATGCAGAATCGGTGTTCCAGCGTGGGAGCGGTCCTTGACCGGCCACTGCAGGGTCTCCCCCGCTTCCAGCCGTTCCTGCAAGACCCCGGCATAAATGGGTGTCAGGGCCGCGATTTCTGCAGCGATTTCTGCGGAGTCCTGATAGTCCCAACCACTATACGGCGCTCCGTTCACCTGGCGTTTACCGTCAGCCAGGACTCGTTTGGCAACCTGGGCGATAATCCACCAATCCGGTTTTCCATCCCCCGTGGTGGTGATGGCCTGATGGACCATCTGGATGCGGCGCTCAGTGTTCGTAAAGGTACCAGTTTTCTCAGCAAAACTGACCCCCGGCAGCAGCACATCAGCATAAGGAGCGGTCTCGGAGGGAAAGATTTCCTCCAGAACAATGAAATCACAGGTGGTCAAAGCTTTCCGGATGTGGCTGGTATCCGGATCACTCATGATTGGATCCTCCCCCAGGACATAGAGAACTTTCAGCTCTCCTTCGGCTGCCTTGGGCATCATTTCTGTGACCGTCAACCCCACCTCAGGTGAGAGCTGCTCTTCCTCTAAACCCCAGGCCTGGGCGAATTTCGCGCGCATGGCCGGATCGGTCACCTTTTGATACCCCGGATAGACATTTGGCAATCCTCCCAGGTCACAGGCGCCCTGGACATTGTTCTGACCGCGCAGTGGGTTGGTTCCACCCCCGGGAACGCCCATGTTTCCCAACAACATCTGCAGATTGGCCAGGCTCATCACATTTCCCACTCCCGTGGTATGCTGGGTGATCCCCATGGCCCAGAGCACCGAAGCTGGTTTATTCTTGGCCAGAATCCGGGCCGCCTGCTCCAGTTCTTTAACAGAAACGCCGGTAATTTCAGAGGCTTTTTCTGGTGGATAATCCTCCACCACAGCCTTGAAGTCGTTAAAACCTTCCGTTCGATCCTTGATGAAATCCGCATCCTCCCAGCCATTGGCGAGGATGATATGCATCAATCCATTGACCAGGGCAATATCCGTTCCCGGTTGATGGCGGAGATGTAAGAGGGCAAAATCAGTCAGGTCAATCTTCCGGGGGTCGGCGACAATCAATTTTGCCCCTCGATTCCGGACTGCCTGGCGAATCCGCATCCCAATCACCGGATGCTGCTCCGTGGTGTTGGAGCCAATCACGAGGTAAGCTTGTGCGTCTTCCGCAATATCCTCAATAGAATTGGTCATCGCACCCGAGCCAAATGCAGTGGCCAGACCGGCCACAGTGGAAGAGTGTCAAAGGCGGGCGCAGTGGTCGATGGAATTCGTTCCAATCGCCTGTCGCGCCAGTTTATTCATGAGATAGTTTTCTTCATTGAGGCATTTCGCCGAGGTCAAAAATCCAATCGTGTCTGGTCCATGCTCATCCCGGGTCCAGCGGAGTTTCTCTGCGGTGATCTCCAATGCGGTGTCCCAGTCGGTCTCCACCCACTCCCAGGGATTCCCTTCCTGATCCACATTTCGGGCATCCCCTCCAGGTTTGTCCTTATCCTCAAGCAGATACCTTCGCACCCGGGGCTGGGCCAGCCGGTCCTCGTGATTAACAAAATCCAGTCCAAAGCGGCCTTTTACGCAGGTCCAGCCGTGATTGGAAGGCCCATCCCAGGCCGAGTCCACCTTGATAATCTGATTGTCTTTGATCTCAAGTTCAAGCTGGCAGCCCACTCCACAGTAAGGGCAGGTAGTTTGAACCGTGTCCACCTGGAAATAACGGCCCTTTCCGAGGGACATCTTCGGCCACAAGGCACCGGTCGGGCAGACTTCGACGCAGCTGCCGCAAAACTCACAGGGACTGTTATCCATCGAGCTGTCAGCCCCAAACCCTATATAGGCGCTGAAACCCCTGTAAAACACACTGATCGCCTCTACCCCGTTGATTTCCCGGCAGGCCCGAACACAGCGTCGGCAGAGAATGCATAAATTCCGGTTCACTTCGATAAAGGGGTTGGGATCGTTGACAGAAAAGTGATGCCTGATGCCATCAAACCGGTCCCCATCCACCTTATATTCATAGGCCAAATCCTGCAGCAGGCAGTTGCCGGTGGCATCACAGGTCATGCAGTCCAGGGGATGATCGGAAACCAGCAATTCCAGGTTGAACTTCCGGGCTTCCAGGACCCGTGGGGAATTGGTCTCCACAACCATCCCATCTGAAATTGGATAGGTGCAGGCAGGATGAAGGGCCCGCTGTCCTTCTATTTCCACCAGGCAGATCCGGCAGGCTCCTTCCGGCGGCAGCGCAGGATGATCGCAAAGGACCGGGATGTATATCCCCTCATTCCGGGCTGCTTCTAAGATCGTCTGGCCGGACTCAGCTTCTATCTGGTGTCCATCAATGGATAACTGTACCTTGGCCATTTATCGTCTTACTCCTTGCTCAAGCTGTCTCAGCCAGCGTGAATTCATGTTTCCGTTTGATGATCACTGCCCCCAGATTGCAGGCGTCATAGCAGGCCCCGCACTGAATGCATAGGGCCTGATCAATCACATGGGGGACTTTCTTCTCCCCAATGATTGCCTCCTGGGTGCAGTCCCGGGTGCACAACCCACAGCCAGTGCAGCGCTCGGGATTGATCTCATATGTGAACATCCCAGCACAAACCCCGGCCTGGCAAAATTTTTCCTTGACATGCTGCTCATATTCCTCCCGGAAGAAACGCAGGGAAGCCAGCACCGGCCCGGGAGTTAGCTGACCAAGTGCGCACAGGGATCCCTCCTGCATGAATTTTGAGATGTGTTCAATCTCATCCAAATCTTCCAGGGTTCCTTCCCCATTAGTAATCCGAGTGAGGACCTCCAGAAGCCGCTGCCCCCCAATTCGACAGGGGACGCATTTCCCGCAGGATTCTGCCGAGGCAAAGGTTAGGAAATAGCGTGCAAACTCCACCATGCAGGTCTCCTGATCAACGACAATCATCCCCCCAGATCCCATGGTCGCACCCGCTTCTGTGAGGGAGTCAAAATCTACCGGGGTGTCCAAGGCTTCCATCGGCAGACACCCACCCAGCGGGCCTCCTGTCTGCACGGCTTTGAATTCTTTCTTATCCGGGATCCCACCGCCAACCTCGTAAATAATCTCCCGCAGGGTGATCCCCATCGGTACCTCGATCAAGCCAGTATGCTCAATCTTTCCGGTCAGGGCAAAGACCGCGGTTCCAGTAGATTTCTCCGTTCCAATGCTGCTGAACCAATCAGCCCCTTCCATGATAATCCGGGTGGCGATGGTAAAGGACTTGACATTATTGACGTTGGTCGGCTTTTCCCACAAACCGGACACCGCCGGATAGGGGGGACGGGGTCGAGGTTCCCCGCGCTTCCCCTCCAGGGAGGCAAGCAGGGCCGTTTCCTCACCACAGACAAATGCACCCGCTCCTTCTTTGATTTTGAGATGAAAGGAAAAATCCGAACCCAGGATCTTCTCCCCGAGCAAACCGTGCTCTTTCGCTTGGGCAATGGCTTTCTTAAGCCGCTTGATCGCCAGGGGGTATTCCGCCCGGCAGTAGATATACCCCTCTGCAGCACCGATAGCATAGCCAGCGATCATCATTCCTTCCAACAGGGCATGGGGGTCTCCCTCCAGCACAGAGCGGTCCATGAAGGCACCCGGATCCCCCTCATCAGCATTGCAGACCAGATACTTAGGATGACCCTTCGCCCGCCGGCAAAACTCCCATTTCATCCCGGTGAGAAAGCCCGCCCCTCCCCGGCCCCGGAGGCCGGAATCCTTGATTTCTTCAATGACCTCATCCGGATCCAGTTCCTGAAGCACCTTGGCCAATCCGCTGTATCCACCGTGAGCGAAATACTCCTCGATGCTCTCCGGGTTAATGATTCCGCAGTTCTTGAGGGCAATCCGGGTCTGTTTTTTATAAAAGGGAAGTTCCTCATAGGTGGGGATGCCTTCTTCCAGGACTGCTCCATTCAGTGGAATCTGGGCGTAAGCCCAGCGTTTATTGATTTTTGCGTCCACCAGATGATCTTTGAGGATCTTTGCTGCTTTCTTGGGAGTCACCTTGGTATAGGTGACCCGCGGGTGACCGGGCTGTTGGATATCCAGCAGCGGTTCATTATGGCACATCCCAATGCAGCCCACACCAACAATGTCCGCCTCAATCTCCAAAACGTCCAACTCTGCCCGGACCGCATCCGCTACCTCTCTCGCACCTGCTGCAATTCCACAGGTCCCCATCCCAATAATGATTGTTGTTCTCTCCGCCTGACGTTTCTCCAAAGCTTTCTGAGCTTTTTTGCGGATTTTTTCTAGTTCTTTGAAATTCTTAATCACGGGCATTTGAGTCTCCTCCGCTGACCGTTAATCCAGCTGTTTGATATTCTCCACCAGTTTATCGGCTGTGGTGTTCCCATAAACCTGCTGGTCTATCAAAGCAATTGGAGCTAATCCGCAGGAACCTAAACAATAGACAATCTCCAGGGTATATTGGAAATCCGGATCGCTTCCCCCGGCTTCTAGATTGAATTCTTCCTCCACCGCTTTGACCAAATCCGGTGCCCCGCGAACATGGCAGGCCGTTCCATCGCAGACATGAATAATATGCTTCCCCTGGGGTTCCAGGTTGAACTGGGCATAAAAAGTGGCCACCCCATACAGCTGGCTGATCGACACCCCTATTTTTTTGGCAATTTCCTCCATAGCTGCCTCCGGAAGAAAGCCATAGACCTCCTGGGTGCGCTGCAAGATGGGGATCAATACGCCCTCTTGATCCTGGAACTCTGTGATGATTGGCTCCAGTAATCCAATGTCAATGACTGCTTCTTCCATGAAAAGCTCCTTGTATTTTCTTCCCAGCCCGAATGTCCCTTTTTGATCTTTCAGATCAGGATTCCCAGGGGATGGGTCCCCCCGATCGATTTACTCAAGCCCAGCGTTGACACCAAGGCGCTCTGGTGCACTGTAAACTCGCAGTTTTCCTTGACGGGCATAACCCACCAAGGTCAGCTGCCAGTCCTGTGCAATCTCCACCGCCAAGCTGGTGGGCGATGTTCTCGAGGCAACCACCGGACAGCCCATCAAAGCACATTTCCAGAGCATTTCCGAGGAAATTCTTCCGGTGGTTAGGATCGCTCTTCCCTGGGTTTGGATGCCCTGCAGGAGACAGGCTCCGCGAATTTTATCAATGGTATTATGCCTGCCAACATCCTCAGCCACCATGAGTAACTGGTCATTCACCAAATTCAATAACCCTGCTGCATGCACACCCCGGGCTCGAGCGTAAAGACTGTCGGTGGACTGCAGGTGATTGAAGGCCGCCAGGATTTGCTCCGGACGAGCCTTGAGTTGATCCCGGAAAGGATCCACACCAACCCGGGGGTCATTATACGTGACCCCCCCTCCACAACCAGAGGTGACGATCATCATCTTCGGTTTTTCAACGTTCTTGTCGAGCCAGACATCGACACAACATCCACTGGGCATCACCCGGAGATCCAGGATCTCTTGCGGGCTGTCGATCACCCCTTCATTGGTTAAGAAACCGACCGCCAACCAATCCTGGTTGAGCGGGGTTCCCATCACTGTCACATACTGGACACCATTCACATAAATTGTAATTGGCTGCTCGGCTATCACCTCACCCTCAACAGCGTTCCAGCGGCGGTGGTGATACCCCAACCAGGTTTTCTTTTTGGATCCAAAATTGGTCATGCCATCCCTGTCATTTCCCTACCGGTAAATCATCATCAATAATTGCTCATTTGGAGAGGATGGGTAAGGAGAAGGGGCGGCTGAAGGCATCCTCAACCGACCCTTCTCCCCGATTTCAGTTCGCAGTGATTGTTCAATCCATCTTAGAACAGACCGATCACATCACCGGTTTCCAGATCCAGATCCACATCATAGTAAGCCGGTCGGGTTGGGAGACCTGGCATTGTGCTCATCTGCCCAACCAAGGGATACAGGAACCCTGCACCCGCGGAAGCCCGGATATCCCGGATGGGGACAGTAAAGCCGGTGGGGCGTCCTTTCAAAGTCCCATCATGGCTGATGCTGAGGTGAGTTTTTGCCATGCACATGGGCAGTTCATCAAACCCCAGGCGGGTATAAAGCTCAACCTTCTTTTCTGCCAGGGGTTCGTATTCGACACCATCCGCGCCGTAAATCTCTTTGCAGATGATTTCAATTTTCTCCTTGATGGAAGTACCCTCCAGCGGGTAGAGGAATTTGAAATCACTGGGTTTTTCACATGTTTCCACAACAGCTTTGGCAAGATCCACAGCCCCCTTGCCGCCCTCCATCCAGTGGCGGGTGACCACGGCATCCGATGCGCCAGCCTCAAGGGCTTTCTTGCGGACCAGTTCCACTTCAGCCTCGGTATCATCCTTAAAGCTGTTTACAGCCACAACCACCGGGATTCCAAATTTGGTCGCGTTTTCAATATGCGCTTCCAGGTTGGGGATGCCCGCTTCCAGCAGCTCCAGGTTTTCTGTTGTATAAGCTGGATCCAGAGGAGCACCGGCGGTCACTTTTGGACCTCCACCGTGCATCTTCAAGGCCCGAACCGTGGCAACCAGCACAACTGCATCGGGGATCAATCCTGAGTAGCGAGATTTGATGTTGAAGAATTTCTCCATCCCGATGTCCGCGCCAAAACCGGATTCGGTAAGGACATAATCCGCCAGCTTGAGAGCGATCTTATCGGCAATGATCGAGCTGTTGCCATGGGCGATGTTCGCAAACGGCCCCGCGTGCACGAAGACCGGCGTGCCCTCCACGGTCTGCATCAGGGTTGGCTTGATGGCATCTTTCATCAGCACGGTGACCGCGCCCGCAACCCCTAGATCATCGAGGGTAACAGGAACGCCAGCCTTGCTGGTGGCGACCACAACACGGCCAAAGCGCTCGCGCATGTCGGCCAGGTCGGTGGTCAGAGCCAGGATGGCCATGATCTCACTGGCCACGGTGATGTCAAAGCCGGTGCGGCGGGTGTGCCCATGTTCCTTGGGCCCCAAGCCGATTTCGATCTCCCGCAGGTGCCGGTCATTGATATCAACCACCCGTCGCCAGGTAATTGTTTCTGGATCGATATCGAGACGAACAAAAGCGGAGATTTCTTCATCGGTAAGGTCATCGGGATCAGTTTTATCAATCCCGAGCTTTTTCAGGCGCTTGAGCATAATCGGCGCAAATTCCCGGTTGCCCTCTTTATCTGTTGGGCAGAGCCTGCGGAAGAGCGCTTCATCCGTCTGGCGGCTCTCGTGGTACATGCGGGTATCCAGCGCAGCAGCTACCAGGTTGTTGGCTGCTGATATAGCGTGGATATCTCCAGTCAAGTGCAGGTTGAAATCCTCCATGGGGATCACCTGGCTGTAGCCCCCTCCGGCAGCGCCGCCTTTAATCCCGAATGTGGGGCCCTGACTGGGCTGGCGAATGCAGGTGAATACGCTCTTGCCCAGATGAGCTCCCATCGCCTGGCTTAATCCTACCGTAGTGGTGGTCTTCCCTTCTCCAAGCGGGGTGGGGGTGATGGCAGTGACATCAATATATTTTCCGTTGGGGACATCCTTAAGGCGGTTGAGGACATCCAGCTTGACCTTGGCCTTGAAATCGCCATGGAGCTCAAGCTCATCATCCAACAGACCAATTTCCTTGGACAGATCCCGGATTGGTTTAATTTTCGCGGCATGAGCGATATCAATATCCGACGGAACTGGAACCTTCAGATCCAAGGGTGACGGTTTGACAGGCTTTTTTTCAAAAGTCATCAGTTCTCTCCTTTTCAGTGGTAGTCTATGGCTTTAATTGCAGGGGATTTCCCTTTCAATCATTCGCGAGTTTGGCAGCCCGGACAGTGTTGCGCAGCAGCATGGCGATCGTCATCGGTCCCACACCCCCGGGAACGGGCGTGAGATGACCAGCGACCTCGAGTGCCTCCTCGTAATCAACATCACCAACCAGGCGGTAGCCTTTTTCTTTCGAGTCATCCTCAACGCGGTTGACACCAACATCAATCACAGCTGCGCCAGGTTTGATCCAGTCCGCTTTCACCATCTCCGGCCGTCCAACAGCAGCAATCAAGATATCCGCTTCTGCGCAGCGCTCCTGAAGGTCGCGGGTTCTGGAATGACAGATGGTCACTGTGGCATTTTCCTTCACCAGCAGCAAAGCCGCCGGCATGCCGACAATATTGGAGCGGCCCAGCACGACCGCATTGGCTCCTTCCAGCTCGACCCCAGCATGTTTTAGCAGATAAATGCATCCATCCGGGGTGGCCGGGACAAACAGGGGTTCCCGCCCTTTTTGAGCCAGGCGGCCAATGTTCAAAGGATGAAATCCATCGACATCCTTTTCGATACTGATGGTGCGCAGCACCCGTTCATCATCCAGCCCGTCGGGAAGAGGCAGCTGAACCAGGATGCCGTGGACCTCGGGGTCCCGGTTGAGCTCCTTCACCAGAGACTCCACTTCTTCCTGGGAAGCAGTGGCTGGCAGCTCATGGCCGATGGAAATGATCCCCGCCTTCTCGCAGGCTTTGTGCTTCATGCGAACATACACCTGGGAAGCAGGGTCTTTTCCGACCAGCACCGTGGCGAGACCTGGGGGGTTTTTACCGACAGCGACCATGGCGGCCACATCGGCTGCCACAGCGTCCCGCACTTCTTGAGCGACAGCGCGTCCATCAATTATCTTTGCGGTCATAAATATCTCCCTTTTCGATTAAGATTGCAAATTTTTTATCTGTGAAAACCGGCAGAAAATATCATGGGGCACAATCCGGCATATTAGAAAACATTATTCCGAAAAAGGGCCTCCTTAGCAAGTTATTTTCGTCATCATATCCTGGAGAAATGATATATTACAAATATATCAGAAGGGCTGGTAACGTTCAAGCCGCATTTGCAGTGTTCTCTCCCCAGCGCATCGATCCTGGACCATCGAGGGGATCCACCCCAGCCCACCTCGGGCCAACTTCTTGCGGGCCAACCCCCTTTGGCGTACAATGATCATAGCCGCCAGGATGCTTTTGGACTCACCATGATTGACCGTCAGCAGATTTCCATTGAATTAGAAACCGCTCCCTTCCAGGGGAACTCTCCCCAGCGGGCGATCACGGCAGCTGATGCTGTGTTCCTGCATCCTTACCCAGTGCTTCTCCGCCAGGATGATCCTGGCGATTTTTTTCTTTCAAAGGAACGTGTTGTATTCATCATGGAACTGGAGGATGATCAATGCCTGACCGCAAAAAAATTACCATCCGGACATTGTTTGACAAAGCCGCTAAAGGAGAAATTATCTCCTGGCTGACCAGCTATGATTACCCCACCGCCTATTTCCAGGAGCAGGCCGGGGTGGATATGCTGCTGGTGGGCGACAGCTTGGGAATGACCATGCTGGGGTATGACGGCACCCTGCCGGTGACAATGAACGATATGCTCCGCCACACCCAGGCGGTCCGCCGGGGAGCCCCTACCGCGTTTCTGGTCGGGGATATGCCCTACATGTCCTACCAGGCCAGCAACGAATCTGCCGTGCTGAACGCCGGCCGGTTTATGGCTGAAGCCAAATGCGACGCCATCAAGCTGGAAGGGGGCGGGGAAATGGGGGAACGGATGCGGGCGATTGTCGCTGCTGGGATCCCCACCGTGGGACATCTGGGATTAACCCCCCAGAGTGTGGCCGCCCTGGGGGGATTCCGCGTGCAGGGCAGGGGGGCCGCCCAGGCGAAAGAAATTATTGACGATGCCAAGGCGCTTGAAGAAGCAGGGGCCTTCTGCATCCTGCTGGAAATGGTCCCAGACCGGGTCACAAAAATTATCACGGAGCGGGCCGAGGATTGCCTGATCATGAGCCTGGGTTCCGGCCCGGACGCGCATGGGCAGCTGCTGATTTTCCATGATATGTTCGGCCTTTACCCGAAATTTAAACCCAGGATGGCCAAGGTGTATGGAAATGCTGGCGATGTGATTCAGGAAGGTCTGATCCAGTACAATCAAGAAGTGAAGAAGAAAATTTTCCCAAAGAAAGAGAACTGGTTCACGATGAGCGACGACGAGTATGAAGATCTGTTATCCCTGCTGTGAGCGGATTATAAAAGTCCAATAAAAGGAGACCCCCATGACCGACCTACGCCCTCGATTGGAGATTTCTCCCGGCCGGCTGGAGGCCATCAACGCCGTCCTCCTCAATCCCGATCTGGAGGTGATTAACGATTTCCTGGAAGTGGTCAGCAAATACGGCTCACCGGAGGAGATCAACAAAAAAGCAGCCGAAGCCCGGAAGATGGATCATCTGCTTGCAAAAGTCAAAGAGATCAACCCGAACCACCTGGACGACTTAGCCTGGCTGAAGGAGCAGGCAGAGCAGGGGGATTTCATCAGCGCTGCGGACTACCGCAGGAAAATCCTTGGCGACCGGGCCGACGAAATCTCTTTCGCAGATGAATTCGCGGTCACCCTGGAAATCAGCGCCTGCCAGTATTTTCCCTGGGTGCGGATGATCGTCGAGGATGCTCTGGAAAACCAGAAGCTGGTCCCCGGGCGTTTTATCCGCGTGCGCAAGATGAAAGAACAGGAGCAGGATGGGGATCTGCCTGCCTTTGCTGCCGCAATGCAGATCCTGGGGGCCTCTTATGTTGAAACGCTCGACACCAAAGGCACTGACGGCTCGAACATCCATCTGGGGGGACCGGAGACCATCACAGGGTATTTTGGGGGTGTTGGGCAGCCCAACCAGCACGCCCTGCAGTGGCTGGATGAGTACCTTTACTACTACACCAGCTACGGAATCAAGCAGGTGCTGAACATCAATCCCGGCACGGTCCTCCTGGGGTATATGCTGCACCGACTGGGTGTGGATAATGAATTTAAAATCTCTGTCTACATGGGCAATGACAATCCCTATGCAGCTCTGTGGACCCTGATCGGCGCCAAGCTGTTTGCCCGGGATGACGGGACCACCCCCCTGATCGGTTTCAACTGGAGCAACTCCGTCAACAACCAGACCATGGAAATCACCGCCCAGTTCCGGAAGGAGCTGGATTTTGAGGACATCGTTCGCTTTGAGCACCACATCGTGGAAACCTATCAGAGCATTGTCATCCAGCCCTACAACCGCCGGGATGAACTGGTGGAGATTGCCGACCATGTGGCCAATATTTCCGCCAAACACGAGGGCGGGGATCCGGAAATCGATCAAACCCGGGATCATCCTTCGGATATTCTGGATTATTTCCGGGAGAAAGAGGAGATCCTTTCCAGCGGTGATTGGGAGGCGCTCACCCTCAATTTCCGGGATAAATTTGAGGCGCTCAACAAAACTGCTGAAGCCCTGACCCGCAATGGACTCTCCTTTGTCGCCGCCAGGGAGCTCCATCACTAATCCTCATCCTGGGGGTATCGGCCGGGGCCGGCTGCAGCGCGGCCGCCAGTTCCCGGTTCAACCTGCCTTCCCCCCTCAAAGTTCCCGACAATGATCTCATCCCGGGGGAAGTCCGGGGTGACCATTTCAGGAAAGGAGGGATGTTGTGAAGGCAATCCAATCCGGCAGGGGTGATTTGATTCAACCCCTCGATATTGAAAGTTTCCGGGCTCATAACCGGACAAAATCCCGGGCGCTGATCGACAAACGGATGACGGAGGCAGAAGCGGTCAGCACCTTCATCCAGGATGGCGATTACATCGGCACAGAGCTTTACGGCACGGTGCGCTGTCCACAGTCGCTGGTGAATGAAATCGTTCGCCAGGGAAAAAAGGATCTTCGTGTTGCCGGTCAGGGGGTTTATGAGTTGGACATTCTGCTTGGGGCCGGACTGGTGAAAGCGCTCGACCACACCTACATCGGCATGGAAGTCTACGGGATCTCTCACTGCCTCCGGCGGGAGGTGGAGAGCGGACGCCTGGCGCAGTGCGTCGAGTGGAGCAATGCCGCCATTGCCTGGCGGTTCAAAGCAGCCGCCATGGGAGTGCCCTTCCTGCCCACCCGCTCCATGCTGGGAACTGACACCCTGGCCCACAGCGCCGCGAAGGTCGTGGAGGATCCTTTCACCCACCAGCCGATCGCCTTGCTCCCGGCCCTGGTCCTTGATGTGGGACTGATCCATGTGCACCGCGCAGACGCATGTGGCAACGCCCAGATCGACGGGATCAGCGGTTTTGCATTCGAGCTGGCCAGGGCTTCCAAGCGGCTGCTGATCAGCACAGAAGAGATCGTGCCCACCGAGGTCATCCGCCGGCAGCCAGACCGGACGATCATTCCATACTACCTGGTGGATGCGGTCATCCAGGCCCCGTTCGGATCCCATCCGGGAGAGATGTGCTTCTGCTACGAGCGGGACGAACCGCACATCAAAGCCTGGGTGGAAGCCTCCAGAGACCCCCAAACCACACAGGCCTACCTGCAAAAATATATCTATGACCTGGCGGATCATCAAGCCTATCTGGATCTGATCGGAGAAGACAGATTGCGGGAACTGCAAAAAATGGTGCCGGAGGTTTGAAAATGAGTCCTCAAGAGTACAACCCCAATGAGCTGCTGATCTGCTCAGCCTCCCGCTTGATGGAGGATAACTGCACAGCTTTTATTGGCACCGGGATTCCGATGCTGGCTGCAGCGCTGGCACAAAATCTGCACGCCCCTAACCTGGTGAGCATTTTTGAATTTGGCGGAACCGGAGCCATCCTGGAAGATCTTCCCCTGGCCGTGGGCGAGCGCAGGACATTTCATAAAGCCCTGGCGGCCAGCGGGATCCTGGACATTGTTGAAACCGCCCAGCGCGGCTTTGTGGATTACGGCTTTTTAGGCGGGGCCCAGATAGATCCATACGGCAATCTCAACTCCACTGTGATCGGTGATCATGATCATCCCAAGGTGCGCCTGCCGGGCAGCGGCGGCGGCAATGATGTCGGCTCCCACTGCTGGCGAACGATCGCGATCATGAAGCACGATCCAATGCGGTTTGTGGAACAGCTTGATTTCCTCACCACCCCGGGATATCTGGATGGGCCGGGGGCCCGGGAGAAGGCCGGATTGCCCGCCGGGACCGGACCCTACCGGGTGGTGACCACCCTGGGGATCCTGGGGTTCGACGAAACATCAAAACGGATGAAGCTGCTTGCAACCCAACCGGGGATTTCGATCGAGGAGATCCAGGATAACACCGGGTTTAAGCCGCTCCTCGCCGAAGTGATCCGCGAAAATACCCCCCCGAGCCCGGAAGAACTGCGCATTCTGCGGGAGGTGGTAGACCGGGAGAAGTTATACATCTAATATGGAAGAATCATAAACAGTCTCTCAAAGAAGGGGTATAATTGCCAGCGATGACATCATAAATGATAGGTTTCACAAGTATTCATGACCTGAACCAGGGCTCCCATCATGAAGAAAAATCCTGTTGTCCATGAGGCATTCACGGATCTTGCCCCCCGCTACGAAACTGTCGTTGATCAAGAACTGAAAACATTTTGGGGGTGGAGCTACCAGGGATTTGTCGATCAGCTGATTGAACGGACCGCGATCCAGGCAAATCAAAAAGTTCTTGATATCGCCACCGGCACTGCCGCCATTCCCCGGAAAATTCTCGAGCAGCAGATCCCCGACATCCATATCACGGGTTTGGATATCACGGAAGCCATGCTCATCAATGGGAAAAAAAACCTCCCAGCTGCAAACTTTCCCAACCCTCTGAGCCTGGTATGTGCCGATGCAATGATCCTCCCTTTTGCGAAAAATTCTTATGATGTGATTGTCTCCGGGTTGGCTTCCCATCATATGGATATTCCCCTGATGCTTTCAGAGATGAGGCGGGTGCTGAAACCAGGAGGGATGTTATCCGTCATCGATGTGGGCACCTCCCCATTCTGGGAGTTCCCGCTCACCCGTGCTTTTGCCAGGGTCACTGCGTTTGTCTATTTTCTGGTAAAAGAAAATTTCACCAGATCATGGGCAGAAGCGACCTCGATCACAAACCTCAGAACCCCGGAGGGTTGGCGCGCTGAATTGGATTCAATTGGGCTTTACGATGCCACAATTATTGAGCTGCCAGCTAGATATAAGTTCATCCCCAAACCCCTCTTTATTTTTGTCAATAAGTAGCTTATTCAAAGGAGAAATTTTCGTGACCTCAGCTAGTACATTATTAAAACAGGGAAGAAATGAAGAAATCTGGGCCAAATACTGCGGGTTTTTAGACCTCAACCTGGAACAATTCATGGAGATCCAGGAACGGCTGCTCCTGGAGCAGATTGAACTGCTGGGAGGGTCGATGATGGGACGGATGCTGATGGGAAACATCCTCCCCGGCAGCGTAGACGAGTTCCGCGAGGTAGTGCCGCTGACCACCTATGAGGACTATCTAGGGTATCTCGATCAGAAGCGCGAGGATGTGCTTCCCCAAAAACCCTACATGTGGTCCCATACCTCCGGGAGGTCCGGGTCGTACAAATTTAAATGGGTTCCCTACACAAAAAAAATGTATGATCGGCTGGGAGAGGTTGTGATTGGCTCCATGATTCTCTCAACATGCTCCAAGCGGGGGGAAATAACGCTGGAGCCCGGCAGCACGATCTTCCTGGCAACAGCACCCCCCCCGTATATGTCTGGATTGGTAAGCCATTCAACCCAAGATCAACTGGAGGTAGAATTCTTACCTTCCCTTGATGTGGGTGAGAAAATGGATTTTGCGGAAAGGATCGCGGCCGGATTCAAAAAAGCCTTTCTAAAGGGGATTGATTATTTCTATGGGATTCCCGTGGTCTTGGTCCGGATCGGAGAAAAAATTGAACAGGGATCTGGGGGGAAGTTCTCTTTGGACATGCTCCGGCCCGGCGTGATTTGGAGAATGGCAAAAGGCTTTCTTTCGGCAAAGCTGAACAAACGCGGGCTGCTGCCCAAGGATATCTGGAAATTAAAGGGCATCATGACAGGGGGAACAGATGCTTCAATCTACAAAGAAGCAGTGGAGTATTACTGGGGCACCCAGCCGCTGGAGGGATTCGGCTGTACGGAAGGGGGGATCTTAGCGCTGCAGGCCTGGAACTTTCAGGGGATGACCTTCTCACCCGATGACAATTTTTTGGAGTTCATTCCCTATGATGAACACTTGAAAAGCAAGGATGACCCGGAGTATCAACCCAGGACAGTGCTTTATGATGAGCTAAAACCGGGGATCTATGAATTGGTATTCACCAATTTTCACGGAGGGATTTTTACCCGATATCGGGTGGGGGACCTGTTTGAGGTGGTCGCTCTGAGAGATGATGAGCTCAATATCGATCTGCCTCAGCTTCGATTTTATTCCCGTGTGGGGGATATCATCAACCTTGCTGGATTTGCCCTTCTCACAGAGAACACGATCTGGCAAGCGATCGAACAAACAGGAATTGAATACTACGATTGGGTGGCCCGCAAAGAAATGGTCGACAACAAGACATTTCTTCATGTCTTTCTAGAACTGAACTCAGCAGGATCAGTCGATGAAGAAAAGGTCATAAAATCGATTCATGAGAACCTCAAGAAAAACAATCAAGATTATGCTGATTTAGAAAGCATGATGGAATATCAACCTCTGAAACTTACCCTCCTGAACGTGGGAGCTTTCAGCGCCTACATTGATTATCAAAAAAGCCAGGGGGCAGATCCTGCTCACACAAAACCGCCGCACATGAAACCTTCGAGAGAGCAGATGAATGCTTTATTGAAGGACAAGAGAATTATCAATTAAACCCTGATGGTTTGGAATATAAACACGATTGTTCCGATTGTTGCCTTTTTCTTTTTCTGCACTTTGTATTTAATTGTTGCACTTTCCAAACCTCAAACCCAGCATAAGCGGGCTTTTCGATTATATCTCCTGGCCAAGGTGCTGTGGTCGCTGAGTGCATTCCTGGTCTTGATCAATATCCCCTGGACGACGTTCTGGTTTCGCTTGATGTCTGCGAGCGCACTGGCAGCCTTCATCACGATCTTTAATTTTGTCCAAGTCTTTCTTGACAAGCGGAGAGAATGGTCAAAATACGTCATCATTTACGGGGTGATTGCGTCTGTGATCAGCGTTTTCACAGATTGGGTGATCCTCAGTGCGACTGCCAGCAGGGGGGTTGTAGAGAGTTATGAATTTGCTCCGCTGATTGGCGTCCTGGTAGGTCCTGGCTACCTGTTAGGATTATTTGTTCTTTATGAACTCATCAGGGGATATAGAGAAACAACTGATGTGGTTGGTAAAAACCGCCTTCGCTACCTGTTGGTAGGGATCGGGGTCATGATGGCAGCCACCCTGGTCAATTTCACCCCCCTGGGAAGATACCCGATCGATATCGCTGCCAACGGAATCACGGCGATCCTGATCGCCTATGCCATCCTGCGCTATCATCTATTTGATATCCGTGTTGTGCTTCGGCAGGGTTTGCTGTATTCCATCCCGACAGCTGTTATCGGTACGGCGTATTTCTTGATTATCACCCTCTCCCTGCAGCTGTTTGATGTCTACTCAGGAGTAGAACTGTATCTGCTCTCCCTGCTGGTAGCCGTGATTGCTGCGCTTGCAGCAGAGCCCCTTCGCTTAAAAGCTCAAAACATGATTGATAGAAGGTTTTTCCGAGAAAAATACAATTCCCGGAGGATGCTTCAGAGCTTGAGCAGCCGGGTTGCTTCCATCCTGGACCTTGAGAAAATCACCAATATTATTTTAGAGGAGGTGACCTCGACTCTGCATGTTTCCCGGGCTGCTTTCTTCCTGAAAAACGATGCAAATGGTCGATTTAACCTCACCACCCAAGTGGGCCTGGATCAAACAGACAATATCTCCTTCCGGAAACAACATCCGGTGGTTTTATGGCTCTCCTCTCACGATTTACCCCTCAGCAGGCATGAGTTAGAAGTTCACCCACAATTCAAATCGATGTGGGGGATTGAGAGAGAGGAGCTGAAAGCCATCGACACGGAACTGCTGATTCCCATTAAGGTCCAATCTGAATTAGTGGGGATTTTCTCCGTGGGGATGAAACGATCCGAGCAGGCCTATGACGAGGATGATAAGCTCACCCTCACCACCCTTGCCAACCAGACTGCCGTGGCCATTGAAAACGCCCGGCTTTACACTGCAGAGCAGAACCGGCGCAAGGAGCTCGACACCCTTTACAGCATGGCCCGTCAGCTGGTGGCAACCGATAATCTCGACGCAGTCCTGGGATCCATCGCCTCCCATGCCGTGGAGAGCATCCATGTCACCTATGCCCGGGTGCTGACCCGCAGCGAACAGGGGGATTACCTCTGCAGGGCAGTGTATCCTGCGCATAAACTGACTCATAAGCTGGGATTAGGGAGAACCGAACCCATCGTGGCCGAACACTATTACAATTGGATCCTGCAGCGAGAGAAAGCAGTGGTCATTTATCGGGACGATCCGGATCTCCAGGTAGAGGAAATTGAGGCGATCTTTTTTAATGAAGCCAGAACCCTCTGCCTCTCCCCCCTGATTGGGGTGGATGAGTATATTGGACTGCTGGTGCTGGGAGAAGTGCGCAGAACGGATCGGGAGCCCTTCAGCCCTGCGAAAATCAGGCTTGTCAACGTGATTTCTGACCACGCCACCAGCGCGATCCAGCGGGCAATTCTGCATGAGCAGCTGGAGGAGAACTTCCTGCAGACCGTGGTTTCCCTGGCAAACGCGATGGACGCCCGGGACAAATACACCAGCGATCACAGCCAGCGGATGGCAGATTTGTCCAGTGCCTTAGGATTTGAGATGGGCCTTTCAGAATCCCAAATTGAAGCCGTGCACTGGGCCGCCCTGCTCCATGACATCGGGAAAATCGGCGTGCCTGATGAAATTCTGAAGAAGCCCGGGCCGCTGACCAAAGAAGAATGGGAAACGATGAAAAAGCACCCGGTGATCGGCTCGAAAATAGTTGCGCCCATAAAAATGCTTGCACCGGTTGCCCCGATCATCCGGGCCCACCATGAAAGATTTGACGGCACGGGATACCCCAACGGTCTCAGTGGAGAAGATATTCCTTTAGAATCCCGCATCGTGTCTGTCGTGGATGCCTATATTGCCATTCGGGACAAGCGGATCTACAGTGAAGCCCACAGCCATGAAGAGGCCATTGCCGAGATCCGCCGCAACAGCGGAACCCAATTTGATCCCAAGGTGGTTGATCATTTCTGCCGGATGTTCTGAAATGCTGCTGGCATTGAACCCCCCGCACGGATCCACCTCAGCTGGGATTCCCACCAATCAAAAGGTGCTTTCCTCCCTATGAGCGATCCCTCGTCCCTCTCCACTTTCTTCAATCCCACTGGCGTGGTGATCATCGGAGCCTCTCTGGATCCCAGCAAGCTGGGATACGGTTTGGCCAACAACCTGACCCGGAGCGGCTACCCCGGCGCTGTCCATTTTGTCAACCCGAAAGGCGGCACCTTGCTGGGACAACCCGTCTATCCAACCGTCCTGGACGTGCCGGACCCGGTTGATCTTGCCGCGGTGCTTATTCCCGCACCCTTCATCCCCCAGGTGCTGGAAGAAATCGGGGAGCGGGGGATCAAAGCCGTGATTGTAGGTTCCGGGGGATTTCGGGAGATCGGCCCCGAAGGGGTGGAGCGGGAGCGGAAGATTCTGGAGATCGCCGAACGGTGGGGAATCCGCATGATTGGACCCAACTGTATCGGCCTGCTGGACACCCACCTGCCCATTGATACCACCTTTCTGCCCCCGCCGGGTCCGACCCCTGGAGATGTCGCCTTTCTTTCCCAATCCGGGGCGATCTGTGCAGCAGCCATCGATTGGGCCCGCGGTCAGGGGTTTGGGATCTCCCGCCTGATCAGCCTTGGCAACCAGGCAGACCTCAGCGAAACAGACCTGCTCAGGCCCACTGCTGAGGATGCCCATACGCGGGTGCTGGCACTGTACCTGGAGGGGATAAAAGCAGGTCGAAGATTTGTGGAGGAAGCCCGGCAGGTCGTCGAGCAAAAACCGATCATCGCTCTTAAAGTGGGCAAATATGAATCCGGCCGCAAAGCCGTTGCCTCCCATACCGGGGCGTTGGCAGGCAGGGAGAGCGCTTACAATGCTGCCTTCCAGCGAGCCGGGGTGCTCAGGGCAGATACCAGTGAAGAATTATTTGACCAGGCCCGGGCCCTGGCCTGGTGCCCACTACCGGAGGGTAAACAAGTTGCCGTCCTCACCAACGCCGGCGGACCCGGGGTAACCGCAGCAGATGCGCTGGAAGCCAGGGGGCTGACCATGGCTCCCCTGCAGCCGAACACCCTCGCCAAGCTGCAGGAGATCCTCCCCCCGGCAGCCAGCCTGCACAATCCGGTGGATATGCTGGCAGCAGCCGCCCCAGAGCAGTTTGCATCCTGCCTGCAGATCCTGCTTTCAGATCCAGAAGCTGACAGCGTAATGGTGATCTATCCCACCCCGCCCATGCATACAGCCGGCGCGGTAGCAAAAGCAATTATTCCCATTATCCACCAGGCGGAAAAGCCCGTGGTGGTGTCTGTGATGGGGGAGCGGTTAATCCAGGAAGCGGTCGAGCATCTCAGAGCGGCCCGGATCCCGGAATACCGCTTCCCGGAAAGAGCGGCGGCGGCCCTGGCAGCCCTGGTAGAGCGGGCCATGCTGCTGGATCACGCCCGGGCTCCAGAAGTCGCCCTGGAAGACATCGACCAGCAAACAGTCCAGCGGATCCTCAGGGAAAGGGATCAGGATCCCCTCTCTGCAGTGGAGATCATCCAGATTTTCAACGCTTACGGCATCCCCACAGCCCGGATGGCGCTGGCAGCCGATGCTCAGGAAGCAGTTGCTCTGGCCAGGGAAATCGGCCTTCCTGTCGTCCTCAAGGTTGCCTCCCCCGAGATCAGCCATAAGACCGACGTCGGTGGGGTGCTTCTGAACCTGGCCGATGAAACCTCCGTCCTGGCAGGGTTCGAGACGATTGTAGATCAAGCCCGAAAATCTCGTCCGGACGCTTCCATCTCAGGGGTTTATGTCCAAAAAATGGCTCCACCAGGACAGGAAGTGATCATTGGGGCCGTTCAGGATCCCCAGTTCGGGCCATTAATGATGTTTGGCTCGGGCGGCACCGAGGTAGAGGGGCTGCGTGATGTCGCCTTTGCCCTCGCCCCGCTGACCGTTCATGATACAGAGGACATGCTGGCTTGCACCTGGGCGGGCAGGCGATTGGACGGGCACAGAAATCTCCTCCCTGCAGACAGGGAGGCGGTCAAAGATGTTCTCTACCGGCTGGCCCAGCTGGCTGCGGATTTTCCCGGGATCTCGGAGATCGAAATCAATCCTCTGCGCGTCTTTCCCGCCGGGAAGGGGTGCCTGGCTGTGGACATCCGAATCCGCCGCGACGGCCGGGAGCCGTTCTAGGGCCGGAACCACCCAGGGGAACCGGGAAGTTCACATGAGAAAAACTGAATGCCTGGGGTTCCCGGCCGGCGGCTGTTGAAGGTGGTTTCTTATGCCTCGCGGCATTCCGTTCCGCTGTGATTTTCTTTCAGATACTCTTTGAGATACTCGCCAGTGTAGGAACCCGGGGATTGACAGATCTTCCCGGGAGGTCCTTCAGCGATGACTTCCCCCCCGGCTTCTCCTCCCTCCGGACCTAAATCAATAATATAATCCGCCACTTTGACAATATCCAGATTGTGCTCAATGATCAGGACCGTGTTGCCTTCATTGACCAGCCGCTGGAGAACTTCGATCAGTTTATGGACATCGGCGGCATGAAGGCCCACCGAGGGTTCATCGAGCACATACAGGGTTGATCCTGTGGACCGCTTGGCAAGCTCCCGGGATAGTTTAATCCGCTGCGCCTCCCCACCAGATAAGGTCGGGGACGGCTGACCGATGCGGAGGTATCCCAGCCCGACATCTTTGAGAGTCTGGAGCCTGCTCATCATCGGGGGAAACGCGCTGAAGACCTCCATCGCCTGGTCAATGGTCAAATCCAGGACATCAGAAATATTATATTGGTCTTTATACCGGACCTGCAGCGTTTCCCGGTTGTAACGGTCCCCATGACAAACATCGCAGGGAACATAGACATCGGGGAGAAACTGCATTTCAATTTCCAGCTGGCCGTGGCCCCGGCAGGCTTCGCACCGCCCCCCCTTGACATTAAAGGAAAAGCGGCCCTTGTCATATCCGCGGATCTTGCTTTCAGGGAGCTCAGCAAATAAATCCCGGATGTAATCAAACAGCTTTGTGTAGGTCCCGGGGTTGGAGCGGGGGGTCCTGCCGATAGGGGATTGGTCAATATTGACCACCTTATCGATATGCTCCATTCCCAGGATTCTGTCATGCGGGCCGGGCTTGGTTTTTGCCCGGTTTAATTCTCTGGCCAGGGCCTTATAGAGCACCTCCACGACCAGGGTGGATTTTCCGGAGCCGGATACCCCGGTCACACAAACCAGCTCTCCAAGGGGAATGCTGACATCAATGGACTTGAGATTGTGCTCCCGGGCCCCGAGAATTTCCAGGACCTTGCCATTTCCCTTCCGCCGCTCTTCCGGCACGGGCACCTTTAACCGACCGGAGAGGTAAGCCCCGGTAAGGGAGTCCGGATGGGCGATGATGGTTTCAATCGACCCGGAGGCCACCACCTCCCCCCCTTTCTCCCCCGCACCCGGCCCGAGATCGAGCACCCAGTCCGCAGTTCGAATGGTCTCCTCATCATGCTCAACCACCATCACGGTATTGCCCAAATCCCGGAGTCCTTCCAGGGTTCTAAGAAGCCTGCCATTATCTCTGGGGTGGAGGCCGATGGATGGCTCATCCAGGACATACAAAACCCCCATCAACCGGGAGCCGATTTGCGTCGCCAGGCGGATCCGCTGCGCTTCGCCGCCCGATAATGTTCCCGCAGAGCGGTTCAGGGTCAGGTAGTCCAGTCCGACATCTGCCAGGAAACCCAGACGGTCGTTGAGCTCCCGGATCACGCGGTCAGCGATCAGCTGCTGGCGCTCATCCAGGGGAGAGCTGTCCCCTCCCAGCACCTGGATCCATTCCAGCAGTTGACTGATCGGCCAGGCGGAGACCGTGACGATATTCAGATCATCAACAGTCACAGCCAGTGCTACCGGCCGCAGTCGCGAACCCTGGCAGGAGGGGCAGGGATTATTATTCATATACCCCATGATGCGGTTGCGCATGTATTCTGATTGGGTCTCCTTGAAACGGCGTTCAAGATTGTTAATCACACCCTCAAAGGGCCGATTAAAATCATACTCCCGGCCCTCTTTATTCACGTAGGTCATCGGGACCGCTCTGCCTTCGGTCCCGAAAAATATCAGGTCCTGTTCTTCTTCTGTCAACTCCCGGAAGGGCGCCTCAAGATCAATCCCGTACGCCCTGGCAGCCCCCACCAGCGACTGCCAGTAGTATCCGCCCTGCTCCCGCGGCCCACCCCATTCTGTGGCATCAATGGCCCCCTCCATGATCGAGCGGGTTGGATCAGGAACCAGTAAATTTACATCCACTTCCAGTTTCGTTCCGATCCCTTCACAGGTCGGGCAGGCACCGTGCGGGGTATTGAAAGAAAAAGTTCGGGGCTCAATTTCCGGCAGGCTGATCTCGCATACCGGGCAGACCAGATGCTCAGAGAAAAAAATCGATCGGGGCTGATCCGGGTCCGTTTCATCCAGAACCGTGAGATATCCATCGCCAAATTTTAGGGCGGTCTCTACAGAATCAGTCAGCCGGGATCGAAAATTTTTCTGCTCCGCTTCCGAGGGCTGATTCTGGATGACCAATCGGTCAACAACCGCTTCAATGGTATGCTGCTGATATCGCTCCAGTTCAACCGGCTCCTCCAAACGGCGGATCTCTCCATCGATCCGGGCTCTCACAAATCCTGATTTTTGAATTTCCTCCAGGATCCCCAGATGCTCACCTTTCCGGCCCCGGATGACCGGAGCGAGGATGTTGAAACGCGACCCGGCAGGGAATTGCTCAATATGCTCCACGATCTCCTGGGCAGATTGGGTGGTCACCTCCCGGCCGCAGTTTGGGCAGTGGGGAATGCCAGCCCGGGAAAACAGCAACCGCAGATAATCGTAGATTTCTGTGACAGTGCCCACGGTGGATCTCGGGTTTTGAGAGGTGCCCCGCTGATCAATGGATACCGCCGGTGACAGCCCTTCAATGTATTCCACATCGGGTTTATCCATCTGGCCTAAAAACTGGCGGGCGTAGGAAGAGAGGGATTCCACGTACCGCCGCTGTCCCTCAGCAAAAATCGTGTCAAACGCCAGGGAGGATTTTCCGGATCCAGAAAGACCGGTGATCACCACAAACTGATCCCGGGGGATTTCCACGGTCAGGTTTTTGAGATTATGTACTTTGGCACCAACAACTTTAATCTTTTTTTCCATGATGAGCGTTCAGTGTCTGGCTTTTAAAAGGAAGCAGCAGGAGGCTTTCCTGAGCAACAAAAATGAGCCTTGACATTATACCAAGGAGAGGGGGACTGATTTCAAGAATTAAGGAAATTCAAACAAAAATAATACCTCTGGTCCAGGGCCTGGGCGAGGACAGGGAAATTGGATCAGTGCCCGGCAGAGGCCCTTGTCCCAGGTTGATTTCCAGTTTGATCAACTGGGAAGAATCCATTGTTTAATGTATAATTGTAGTCTGCAAGACAGCGATCAGCTGGAGGTTGAATGAACATCACCTGGCATGGACACTCATGTTTTCGCTTGACAGAACGCGGCATGGCGACGGTCGTCACCGACCCGTATGATCACAAGGTGATCGGCTATCATGCATTAGATCTCTCAGCAGATATTATCACGGTCAGCCATGACGCACCGGGGCACAATCATGTGGAAGCCATCCGCAAGCGGAAATCCCCTCAGCATGTCATTGACGGTCCTGGAGAATACGAAATTGGGGAGGTCTTCATCACCGGGATTCGAACCAATCACAAATCCAAAAAGGATCAGCCCCGAAACGTGATGTACATTTTCGATTACGGCGGCATCCTGATCGCCCATCTCGGAAACCTGGATCGGGTTCCAAGTCAATCTGATGTCAAGTCGATCGCGGGCGATGTCCACGTCGCCCTGGTCCCGGTCGGGGGGGGATCAAGCCTGACCGCCTCAAAAGCTGTCGAGGTCATCCGCATCCTGGAACCCAGTTACGCAGTGCCCATGTTTTATAATACAGACCTCTGCAAACTGGAGCTGAATCCACTGGATCGTTACATCAAGGAGATGGGCCTGGAGAAGATCAATCCCCGATCCGACCTCAGTGTGACCAGCACCCGTTCTTCCAATGAGACCAATGTTGTCGTCCTGGAATACCAGCAGTAGCTTCCGGAGAGGTACCAGATTGTGACTGTGAAGTTGTTAATGTCCTGGGATATCCTGCCCAATCGGGAACAGGAGTACTTTGAGTTTGTCATCAGCGACTTTATTCCGGATCTGAAACAGCTGGGGATTCGTCCTGTGGACGCCTGGTACACCATGTATGGCGATCACCCACAGATCCGGGTCTCTGCGAAATCCAACAGCCAGGCTGCCCTCAATGTCGCCATGGCCTCCAAAGAATGGCACCGGCTGCTGGAGAACCTGCACAAGTACGTTGAGAACTTTTCCTATAAAATCGTTCCGGCAAAATCCGGATTTCAGCTTTAGTCTGCCCTCTCCTGACATGCATGACAATAAGGTATGAATAATTCAAGATCCAACCATCACATCCTGCGAATCCGAATTGGGATCGGATTGACAATCATGGGATTTTTGATTTTTCTACTGGGGGCAGATCCCGGGCTGTTCAACCTGGACCGGAGCCCGGTTGTTGGCTTTGTCCAATCAGCGACATTTTCATCCGGGCTGGCAGTGGTCTGTCTGGGGGGAGTGATCAGCCTGAAAGCCTGTCAGGAATCGGATCAGCGCCAGAGCATCGCCCAGGATATTGGCTTGCGGTTGGTCGCGACGGGGTTTTTAATTTCATTGATTTCCGCAATGGCGGATGTGTTCGGTTTCGGCACCCAGGCCTGGCCAGATCTTCCTTTCTTTGGACCCTGGCAGGCAGCCGGTGTGGTGGTCGGGGAGATCATTATCGCGGTTGGCTTCCTCCTCTACATCCCCTATCCGGGAAGATCTGCCTGAAACTTGACAACCCCATATCGACCGAGTAAAATGTCGATGCAAATTCAGGTGAAGAGCTGCAGGCCGAGATAGCTCAGTTGGTAGAGCACTTGACTGAAAATCAAGGTGTCGCCAGTTCGAGTCTGGCTCTCGGCACTTTCAAGCGGGCGTGGTTCAGTGGTAGAACGTCTCCTTGCCAAGGAGAAGGTCACGGGTTCGAATCCCGTCGCCCGCTCTTCATCCCCCTCAAGGCGGCTGGTGGCAGATGACAGATTATCCGGGTCATCAACCATCAGCCTCTTTTCTCCCGGCGACGTAGCCAAGTGGTAAGGCAGAGGTCTGCAAAACCTTTATCATGGGTTCGAATCCCATCGTCGCCTCTTTGCCTTTAAAGGCATTCACCTCGCCGGCTCCCATCGGCAAGGTGAATGCTTATCTAAGGAGGAGAAGAAGAAGTCAGGGACTTACCCTGGTGCAATGATGGCTTTCTTGTTCACTTCCATCTTACCTTAAGACCAGGCCCAGCAAGTTATCAATTCCGTTAGCTGCCAGCCCGCAGGATTGGGAATCCCGGCTCCCCGGAGATTTTGGTCCGCTTTTTTTTGTCTGGTTTGGAAACGGTCAGTCCCGGGGGACTTTTCTGAAATATTCCCCCAACCAGGACAGGCTTTCTGGCTCCTGGTACTCCCCCAGCACGGCGAAGAAATCCTCCCCGGCGGCAATTTGGTTTTCATACCGCTCCCCGTAAGAGCGTAAAAACGCAAAAAACTGCTCCTCGCCAAGGGCCTCCCGCAGCTGGCTGATAAACAGCGCGCCCCGGAGATAGATTGACTGCCGGTAGCTCTCGTAGTTATCTCCCCCCGGGACAGCAAAATCATAGATGGTCCCGTCAATCACACCTTGCGGTTGATAATAATTAATCCGCGCTGCCCACCACCAATCCACAGACTCCGGATGAGTTTGCTCGTAAAACACCAATTCAGTAAAAGTGCACAGGGATTCATCCAGCCAGGGTTCTAAGGCTTGATCATTGGCAACCTGACCATACCACCATTGATGGGCGGTTTCATGGGCTGCAATAGCTATCAGGTAGCTTTCCGGGGTTCCGTTGTAGCTATCAAACATGGCCCGGCTGAGGAAGAACAACCCCTCATATTCCATGCCGTGATTGAAATCAGCCTGTACCATGGAGAGCGCGGACTGCGGATAGGGCCCATAGACACGCTCATACAGCGTCAGCGCCTCTACCGTGGTTTCAAACGCCGCCTGCGCGGGGAACTGGTAGGGAGGAAAATGATACCCACGCACCAGGGTGCCGCCAACCTGCTGCTCCCAAACCTGGTAGTTCGGGCTGATCGAAAAAACAAAATTCCGGCCCTTCTCCAGGCGGTAGGAGCGCAGATTGGCATCCACCTCTTCCTGGGCACTGGCAGCAACGACCACCTCCGGGCCGTTTGTGACAGCCAGGCTGACCTGGAAATCCGCTGCCGGATAGACCAGGTATTCGCCAAAAATCCAGGGGTCATGCACCACCCAGCCCTGTGCCGGGTCGTAGGGGGGAACCATTGGATACCAGTCCACCAGATTGGTTTGCAGCTCGGTATAGCCGAATGGGGAGGGGCCGTATCCCTCCCGGGCATTCTGAATGGGGAGCGTAAGCAGATACCTGAGCTGCAGCTGCCTCATCTCTCCCGGAAGCCAGTCTTCAGTGAGAGGAATCTCCAACCGGACTCCCTCCAGGCGATAATCCGGGATTGGATTCCCTTCCCCATCTCGTAGCTCCTCCAGCGAAAAAGCGCCCGGCCAGGCATGCGGAGGAACCACAAGGACAATCTCATCCAGCGTTTCCAGCCCAGGATGAGGAATCTGGATCTCCATCTCCACGGAGACCTTGTGCTGGTAGTAATCCAGGGCAGCATCAATTTGATAGTGTGTCCGGGGGAACTGGTCTGCCAGCGGGGTTGGGGTCGGATCCGGGGACGGGGCAGACGGCGTTATCACAGGGAGGGTTTTTGTGACCTGCGGCTCCGTGGGGGTTATAGTCTCAGCCTGGATTGTTCGGGCTGATTCCGGAGCCGGGTCGCCTGGACCGCAGGCGCTCAGCCCACAAAAAAGTCCAAAAGAAATTATCAGGAGACCTGCCCGTTGGATCGGTTTCATTGGCTGACGAAGGGAGAATGGGAAGCGGACTGATTTGGCTCTGAATTTGAACTGCTGAGCTTCTCCAAGCCCTGGATCAGCCGAGCCGCCTCCTTGATCAAATCCACGCCCGGGGGCAGCTGGTGATCTTCATTTACCCGCATGGTGAGGTTCCTGAGAGACCCGCGGAGCGGCTCCGGCAGGTTGGTGAGCCTGGAAGCAGCCAGCATGGCTTGATAGGTGCTTATTGGAATATGGGGGACACCCTGCTCAGATAAAAACTCTTGAACGGCATAGCCGGCTGCCAGGCGCGCACAAACCCGGGATCGCCCCGGGTTGCCCTCCCTGCGAAATCGCTCAGCTGCCTGCAGCTGCTGGAGAATTTCCTCGGATTGATAGTTGAATTTCATGCTGGAAATTATACCGCAGAGATCAGGCAAATCCCCGGCACCCTGACGGCCCGGGTCTCATCCAGGAATCGACCTGCGGGCCAGCGCGTCCACCCGTTCGTTGTCCTTCTGTCCGGCATGGCCTGGGACCCAGTGCCAGGTCACCTGATGGTTCTGCACGGCCTGATCCAGCTCCTGCCAAAGATCTGCATTGGCCAGCGGTTTGGTTTTCCCAGGGGATCCCCGCCGCCAGTCCAAACGCTTCCAATTCTGGATCCACTCCGTGATCCCCTTTTTGAGATACTCCGAATCCGTATAAATATCCACCTGACAGGATTCTTTCAAAGCCCGAAAAGCCATCACGGCGGCAGTGATTTCCATGCGGTTATTGGTGGTCTGCTTCTCAGACCCGGTGAGTTCTTTTTCATGATTTCCGTAGCGAAGCAGGGCTGCCCAGCCCCCGGGTCCGGGGTTTCCAGAACAAGCTCCATCCGTGTAAATTTCCACCGCTGGTGTCCTGATCATTAAAACCGCCCTTTGTGATTAACAGTGCTTGCTTATAACTTGGCGTTTGTAGCTCATCTCCCCATTCAGCAAGGTCATTGCCCCTGCTTGCTGTGGAGTTCCACGGCTGTCTCTTCCAGTTCCTCCAGGATGCTGAAGATCTCCTGGTACCCACCCTTCAAGATCGCCGTGGTGCCGTCCCCGATCATCGGCCCGACCACCTCCCAGGAATGGACCTGGGGCTCAGGCTGCAGGTAGGGCAGAAACTCCAATCCCTGCGCCCAATGAGGGTGCCAGCGACGGTGATCGTCAAGCAGGTCAATCACATCTTCCCGGACAGGGTAATGGCCGGTATCCTCGACCCAGGCTGCCTGGATTTCAGGGGAACTGAGAAAGTCCAGGAAGAGCCAGGCGGCAAGCTGCTGTTCCGGGGAGGCTGGAGGAATCCCGGCAGCCTGGACCTGGGCAGCGACAGCTTTTTCTCCCTGGGGCCCCAAAAAAGGCATCATCGCCCAGGTATCCGGTAAATCCGCGTCCCCGGCAGGGATGTAAATCCGGGAAAAATCCGCCGCCGGTCCCATGATCACCAGGGCTCTCCTGGCGTTAAAATCCGCCAATCCCCGCTCATCCAGCATGGGGTTTGGCGCTTGATGGATCCCGTAGGCGCACCCCCGCTGCTGCATCAACCACCATTCCAGGGCGACCCGCCTGAATTCAGTCTGGTTCAGAAGGTATTGGTTTGTTTGAGGAGAAAAAAACTTTCCCCCGTAAGCGGCCAGCCAGGGGATGAGGTTTTCAGCGGCCGGATAAAGCAGCAGCCCCCCCATTCCCCTGCCAGCCTGGGGATTTTTCTCGAGGTAGTCACGGGCGGAGGCACAGACCTGTTCTCGAAGCTCCCCGCTGGTCTGGGGAGGTTCTGAAAATCCCAGTTCCTCTGCCCAGCTGCGGTTATAAAACATCACCTGCATCGTCAGGCTGAAGGGCACCGCCAGCCGATTCCCCTGATCAGTCTGCAGGGTTTCAGCAAGGATTGGGTGAACTTGTTCCAGGTTCTTTCCATCCCAGCCCAGAAGCGGGTCCTCAATGAACCGGTTCAGGTCCACCAATTCCCCTTGCTGCCCCCAGGCAGCCAGCGCAGGGGCCTGGAGCAGCAAAAATCCTGGTTCGTCCTGGGCCAGCTGGGCGGACGCTTGATCAGGCTCAGGAATCATCCCCCCAGCAGTTGAAACCATCTCAACTGTGATCCCGTGGGGATTTTCCCGGTTATATTTTGCGACAATCCGGGCCATGGCCTGCTGTTCTGTGACTTTTTCCCCATCAAACCAAAACACCAGCCTGATCCGGTCAGCTTCATCCAGAATGGAAAGATCGAGGTCTGAGTCGGGGGTCGGGGTGAGGCGGGCAGATTCACTGATCGCAGTCAAGGTTGCCGGGTGGATGGTTTTGATTTTTGATGACGGGGTAGGTTGTGGGGCGGCAGGAATTCCCAGGAGTTGGCAGCCGGTTCCCGCGAGCAGGATCAACAGCAGAGCAGTGAGGAAGATCCGTTTTCTGGTCATGGGCAGCAGATCCACCATAATAAAAAAAGCAAGGTCCTGGGAGCCTTGCTTTTTAGGATGTTGCGCAGATGATTTACTGTAAGAAATTCCAGGGATTCACTTTCGTTCCCTGATAAATCATCTCAAAGTGCAGGTGGGCCCCGGAGGAATTTCCAGTGGATCCTAACCCTCCGATGCCTTGCCCCTGGTTGACGCTCTGGCCGCAGCCAACGCCGATCGAGTTCAAGTGGGCATACAGCGTTTGCCAGCCGTTGCCGTGGTCAACCACGATCAGATTCCCGTAGCCATAATTGCTCCAACCGGAGTACACCACCACCCCATTATCGGCAGCCCAGACGGGATTTCCAACACTCCCGGCGATATCGATCGCGGGATGGTTTGCTCCCGGATTGTAATCATAGCCGGATATCCAGCGTTCGGTTGTTGGCCAGAGGAAAACACCGACGCCGACAGCACCCTGATAAATGGTTCCACAGTGCCCGGGCCCATAGGTCGCGGCAGCCGCGGGATTGTTCCGGGTGATGGCGGGCGGTCCGTAATCCACCAATTCTCGCTGTCCTCCAGGAACAATCAGCATCTTCCCCGCTTCAAATGTGGGGCTATCCATGTCGAAGTTGTAAATATCAATTTTATTCCCGGGATACTGGACAATTTCCAGCGGATCCACCCCGTAATAATCGGCAACTTTGCTGAGATTTTCCCCTTCCCGCCATTGATGATAGGTGCCGTTGACCGGGAGGATGTTCAGCTCCTGACCCGGTGAGAGGGTATGGGGATTATCCGCCAGGGTCTCAAAATTTCCCCACAGGATTGTTTCCGGCTTCAGTCCGTATTTTTCCGCAATTCCAAAGAGGGAATCGCCTTGTTCCACCGTATACGTGATCACATCCACCCGGGATCTGGTCGGTATGGAAGTGTGGATCTGAGCCACCCGGTGAATGCCATCCTGGTGGGTGGATGTGTCAACATCAAATACCGGCATTTCCAGGGTGAGGGCAAATTCTTCCGCGGTTTCCTCCACGGGGGTGGGTTCAAGCTCCCGCTGACTGGCAGCGTTCGCTGAGGTGGGGGAATCCTGGGTATTTATATAAAGAGCCCGCATGCCGAATATCACCAGCGTGATCAGCATCACAATTGCCAATCCGGTTAGCAGCCGGGAAAGCAATTCTCCTTCGCCGAGGCCGGAGAAAAAATCTGCCAGCGTGCTTTCAGAACCAGTTATGTCCCCCTGTGGTTTGTGGGGATGCGGTGAGGCGTTGTTATTCTCTGTCATAGATTTTTACCTACGGGACAACTATATCATCACAGCATAGCACCGTCAAGAACGCCTCCGCCCACCCGGTCTATTTTAAGGCAAGGTTAATCTGATTTGTCATCATCCGGGGTTGGATGGGTTGTCTGGAGGGGGTCTCTGTGGCACAATACAGGTGAGTTTGTCAAAGGAGCCTTATGTCCCGCTGGTCGTTGTTTTTTCTCGTCCTGGTGCTCAGCATCGGGGCAGGCTTGCTGTACGGGTGGGTGATCAACCCCGTCTTCTATCAAAACACGGATCTTCACAGCCTGCGGATTGATTATCAAACTGATTATGTGCTGATGGTGGCTGAGGTGTACCACGATAGCGGGGATACAGAATGGGCCATGAATCGGCTGACTATGCTGGGATACGATCCTCCGCTGGCAGGTGTTGAGGAAGCCTTGAAATTCGCCACCCAGGCAGAATACACCCTGCCGGATACGTTCTTGATGCGCGATTTATACAACGCGCTCAAAGGGACCGGCTGAGCTCCATGGAACCCAATCGAAGCAATTGGTACCTGCTCACAGCCTTCTTGCTTGGGATTACCCTGGGGCTGGTATATGCCTGGGTGATCTCCCCGACCGCGGAAGTGGACACACATCCCAGCTCCCTGCGGGAGGATTATAAAGACATCTACCGGGCCCTAATCGCGCGCGCTTTCCAGGCCAACAATAATTTACCCCGCGCAGAAGCCCGCCTGGCCCTGCTCGGGGATGAATCCCCCTCGCTGGCGTTAGCTGCCCAGGCCCAGCGATTCCTTGCCGAGGGAGGAGATCTTGAGACAGCCAAGGTCCTGGCAAACCTCTCCTCAGCCCTGCAGATGGCAAACCAGCCGGATCCACCCGCAGACGCAACCCTGGCAGCAACGCCCAGTCCTGGAGGCCCCATAACAGCCACAGTTGGGATCTCTTCGACGCCCGTTGTGCAGGGGACAGTTGTACCCGGGAACCTGGAATCCTCCCCCTCTCCCACCGCAACAGCCGCCCCCCCTTTTATTGTTCAAGATTCCTCTCCTATCTGCGATCCCACCCTGGGGGACTCCCTCATCCAGGTATTTGCAACCAACGCCAGCGGAGAGGGGATCCCCGGGGTTGCAGTGCTGGTCACCGCGGATGATGGCCAGCAGGAGCAGTTCTTTACGGGTTTAAAACCGGAACTGGGATTTGGCTACGCAGATTTTGAAGCTGAACCCGGCATCCGTTATCAGCTGGAAACCTCCGAAAGCGGCATCCTGGCGTCTGATATCGAAATTCCGCAATGTGAAAATGAATCCGGGGATGAGTACTGGGGCAGCTGGGAAATCTATCTCACCCACCCGAACTGATCCGCTCTTCCTCCGTGCTGACCCCAATCCAGAAGTGATCCGGCAGAACCTTCTCATTTTCAAGCACCCGGATCTTCCCGATCAGCAGGGGTTCCTGAGAGGATGCCTCTGTTTTCCCCGCCTGCTTGGTCCCTTGATTTTTCTGCTGCTGGAACATCCGGGGGTGCACAAAACAAAGATCAGGATCCTTGCCGTACTTTTGTTGATAATACGCCGCTGCCCGGGCAACTTTTTTGGGAATGCTTACTTTTTGATCATTATCAAACCACAGCATGCCGATATTCATCCTGACCTCCTGATCCAGATCCTTCCTGTCCGGTGTGATGCTTGCCAAGGCTGATCGATTCAGCTATAATAGAACATATGTTCTGGATTGATTATAGCAAAACTGGGTGCTTTTTCAAGGGCCAGTTTGTCAAAGAACCCGGCAGCCTGCCTCGGCTGGGTGACTTCGCCCCGCTCCCTTCCTAAAGCTGGATATAATACCTTTATGGCCAAATCCTACACCCGTTACATCTGTCAGGAGTGCGGAAAGACCAGTCCCCGCTACCTGGGACGGTGTCCCAACTGTGGAGAATGGGACACCATGTCTGAGGAGCTGGTGGAGCGTGAGCCCGCCTCCTCGTCCAGCCGGCAGAGCTATGATTTTAACCATGCAATCTCCGTGCCGCAGCCTTTGTCCGGGATCATCAGTGATGCCCAAAACAGGATCCGATTTTCAATTCAGGAATTTTCCCGGGTGCTGGGCGGCGGCCTGGTCCCGGGATCCATCAATTTAATGGGAGGGGATCCGGGGATCGGGAAATCCACCCTGCTTCTCCAGCTTGCGCTGGAGCTCTCCGGGGCTCACCCGGTGCTGTACATCTCCGGGGAAGAGTCCGAGCAGCAAATTAAAATGCGCTCCGACCGGCTTCAGCCGGACCAAACCGGGTCCCCCCACCCGGATCCCGAGCGTCTCTTTCTGCTCACTGAGACAAACCTGGAAGTCATCCTGGATCAAGCCCAAAAACTCCAGCCGGATCTCCTGGTGGTGGATTCCATCCAGACCACCTACCTGCCCCAGCTGGATTCCTCAGCCGGGTCGATTTCCCAGGTCCGGGAATGTGCCAGCCTCCTCCGGGAGTATGCAAAAAAAACCGGGACCTGCATCTTTCTAATCGGCCATGTCACCAAAGAGGGAACCATCGCCGGACCCCGTGTGCTGGAACACATCGTTGATACTGTCCTGTACCTGGAAGGGGATCGGTATCATGCCTACCGGCTCCTGCGGTCGGTTAAGAATCGGTTTGGAGCGACCGCAGAGGTGGGGGTCTTTGAAATGCATAAGCGCGGCCTGGTAGAGGTCAGCAACCCCTCCGCAGCATTTCTGGCTGAACGGATGGTTGACGCCCCCGGATCCGCGATCGCTGTGACCATGGAAGGAACACGCCCGATCCTGGTTGAAGTCCAGGGGCTGACGAATCCAACCTCGTTTGGGAATCCCCGCCGCACCCCCAATGGGATCGAGTTCAACCGCCTGCTGCTGATCTCAGCGGTTCTCAGCCGCCGGACAGGCCTGCAGCTCCAGGACCAGGATATTTTTGTCAATGTGGTTGGGGGTCTGAAAATCAGCGAACCTGCCGTCGACCTGGCAGTTGCCGCGGCCATCGCGTCATCAGTGGAGGATCTCCCGGTTCGGGCTGATACGATCTTTATCGGTGAAGTCGGCCTTTCCGGGGAGCTCAGGATGGCCAACCGGACCACTGAGCGCCTGCTGGAAGCAGAGAAACTTGGCTTTAAGAAAGCTGTCCTCCCCAAACGGCTGACGCAGCAGGACCTGCTGCTGCCGGATGAACTGGAAATCATCGAAGCCCGTTCGCTCCGACAGGCCCTTGAGCACGCCCTGGTTTCCTAAGCAGATGATCAAAGAACAACCCCGCTTCTGGGTCAGTTCAATCCCTATCTATGGAAAACGGATTTTGGCGCCCATGGATGGATACTCCGATCAGCCCTTCCGCATGCTGTGCAGGCAGCTGGGGAATGCGATCAGCTATACCGAATTTGTGCGGGCAGAGGATGTCCTGGAGCGACCCCAGTTTATCGAAAAAAAGCTCCAATTCCAGGAGCAGGAACGGCCAGTCTTCTACCAGCTGTATGGGGGAAATGCCAATACGCTCCTGGAGGCCGCCCTGATCCTGCAGGAGCGGGAGCCGGATGCGCTGGACATCAATCTCGGCTGCCCCAACCGCTCTATCGCCAACCGCGGAGCTGGGGCGGGGCTGATGCGCACACCCGTCAAAACAGCCAGGATCTTCCGGATGCTGACAGCCAACCTGGAGATCCCCGTCACAGCAAAAATACGGTTGGGATGGAACGACTGCCGCACCTATGCGCTGATCTCCCGGATCATTGCTGAAAACGGCGGATCGCTGGTTGCCTTCCACGCCAGAACAAAGGAGCAGGGGCATTTCGGCCCGCCCTGCTGGGAGGCGATTGCTGAGGTCAAGAACCTGATTTCTATTCCGGTGATCGGCAACGGGGGAATCCAGGGTCCAGCAGATATCGAAAAGATGCTGGCATCAACAAACTGCGATGGAGTCATGGTGGGCAGGGCAGCCCTGAAAAACCCCTGGATTTTTTCAGGGCTAAAACGGGATCAAATCCCCCCCCGGCGGGTCCACAACACGATGCTCACACACCTGGGAGAGTCCCTGAAGTTCTACGGTTCCGAACGGGGGCTGGTCCTCTTCAGGAAATATGCTGCCTCATACCTGGCGCCGTATCAGCTGCCAGACCAGATCCGCATCCCCCTGCTCACAGAAAAAACCCCGGAGGATTTCCGGGATCGGCTGGAGAAACTCTTCACGGAGATGATCCTGGATCCATAATCCGTCCCGGTGCCAGTGTTCCGGGCCGCCCAATCCGGTCTGCTCAGACCTGGGCCGCACCCTTTTCAAAACGTAGCCACGTCGAGGGTTGGTTTTCCCCCTCCAATCCATCCTCTCGGTCCACCAGGTGAAATTGCTCTGCGATTACTTGGATGTCCTCTTCTGCGAGACCGTGTTCAGAATCCGGGTCTGTCTTGAGATGGGCATAAATTAACAGGGTAGCCTGAAATGCTGCCAGGTCATGGGCGCTTTCAACATAGCGATGGATTTCATCCCTTGAAAAACCGTGAAAGCAGCCAATATCGAGGATCAAATCAAAAGGACCCTCCAGGTGGTCCAATTCCAGGACATTCCCCACTTGAAAATCAACCATCTCCGTCACTTCTGCGCGGCGAGCTTTCCGCCGGGCTACTCGAATCGCCTTGGGCACAAAATCCACCCCGGTGACCTGCCACCCATTCCGGGCAAGGTTGATTGCGTTCGTTCCGGTCCCGCAGCCCAGGTCCAGCGCCCGGCCGGGAGGGGTTTCCTCAAGAAACTGATAGACTTCCGGCGGGGTGACCCCGGTATCCCAGGGGGGATTAGAAAACAAGTACAGTAAATTGAAAAAAAGTCTCCGCACCATATTCAACCCTACGCTTCCTTCCCCAGGTCCGGACAGGCTGCCCACCTAACCTCAAGCAGTTCACAAAGATCGCGGATGTCCTGTTCCCGGCCGGGGATCAACGATGTTTCCAATCTCCCAAGGAATGCTCGGCAGCCGATCTAAATTATCTCAGGGATTGCAAGTATTGGCAATCTCAACCTCTTCCTGCATATCCAGGAAAATTGCTGCCAGGGGTTCATCCAGCTGACCCCCACCCCGGACTGCTTTCCGATCGCCAGAGAAGATCACTGAGCTTCTCGGCCAAAGCATCCGCGGCGGCGCGTTCTTTGTCCAGACCCGCACCTGCAGAAGATTAAAAAGCGCCCTTTTGAGCATCATTCTCCCATCACCGATCAGCCGCAAGGCGGATCATAAATCACAACCCGGTCACGCTTACCTCACGACCCGGGCGCAGTTGTTTTTCATACAGGTCAAACTGCCGGATGACCTCCATCCCCGCTTTCCGGTAAAGGTCGACCGCCCCGGTCAGGCTCATCGCATCAACTTCTAAATCAACCTTCGCGTACCCGCGGCGGTAGAACTCGCTGAAGGCATGCTGAAGCAGTCCCAGGCCAATCCCCCGGCGGCGCCAGGGCCTGCGGACACCGAGACTGGAGATATGTCCGGCATCCGCCGCATCATACCCACGGGATCGACAAAGGCAAATTCCCACAATCTCCCTATTCTCCCCAGCCACGAACCAGAGGGAGGGGTCAAAGGATTTCTCCCCGGTCATGTGGTGAAGAAATCGCTCCCACCCACTCCCAGGATCTTCGGCGATGTACCCGAAATGATCCTGGAACACCTCGTCATCCACCTGATAGACGGCCCGTGCATCCTGCGCGGGATCGACCGTCCGGACCATGATTCCGGGAGGAAAGCCTGGGGTCGGGGGTGGTTTATCAAGTTCAATGCGCATCATCAGACTGTGCCGGATAAGCTCCATCCCAAATGCCAGACAGCTTTGCCCCTGACCGGGTATGCTGTGATCCGTCTCAGCGTACAGCGAGACCCGCAGGTCCGGATCCACCCGCTCCACTGCCTGTTCTGCCCGCTGCTCCGCCCATTCCAGCAGAACAGGTAGAAGACCAGCCTGGTCAGCATCCGGGTGAATTCGCAGCCGGATGTACGGGTGAATTGGCGGGGATATGTTATCCCAGACCTCAACTGCTCCAGCCAGGCGGTTTTGATCATCCAGGATCAGCAGGACGCTCTCCTGGACCTGGAAACCCGGGGAGGTATATTCTTTCCACAGCCTTTCCCGGGGCATCCCCTCCACCCCGTGGTGGTGCAGGGAGATGGCCCGGTGCAGGGCGTGAATCTGGCTCACATCATCCAGGGTGGCTGGCCGCAGGGTGTAGCTGTGGCCCTGTGTGGATTGCACCTCAGTCATCACTGCACTCTCTCTGATCCCTGGCTGGCTTCCGCACCAGCATCCAGCTGGCGGCCCTCAGCTGTCTGAAGCCCCAAAAACCCGAACACTGCGATTGTACCGAGAATAGCACAACCATACCAGACCCAGTTCGGGTTGGCATGATCGATGATCAGCCCGGCCAGCAGCGGCCCAATCATGCCCGGTACCAGCCAGGCTAATCCCATCATTCCCATGTATCTTCCCCGCATCTGATCAGGAGCTGCCTCGCCAACATAGGCATGCGCAACCGGGACAATCACCATTTCTCCCACAGTGATGATCGCCATCGCCAGCATAAACAGGACGTAGATGCTGACAACACCATACATCCCAAACCCAATCACATAAAGCAAACTTCCAAACGCCATCACCAGCATCGGCGGCTGCTGGGTAACTTTGCGGGTGACCAGAAACTGAAAAAGCACCACCATACTGGCGTTCAAGGTCATCAACCAGCCGTATCCTGTTTCCGGGACCCCATGAACATCGCGCAGGAAAACTGACAGTGTGCTGTACATCTGGATATAGACAACAGCCCCGATCGTGAAGATCATCAAAAAGAGCATAAACCGACGATCGGAAATGACCTTCCGGTAGCCAGCCAGGCTGGCGGAAAATGAATCCGGACTTGTGCCTGCTGCCTCAGGACGGCTTTCCTTGACGACCAGGGCAACAATTGCAGCGGTGATCAAGCTGGTGACCATGTCTGCAATGAATAAGATCAGGTAGGAAGCAGCAGCAAAAAAACCCCCGATCGCCGGCCCGATGGCGACCGCTAAGTTCATAGCAATTCTCATCACCCCGAAGCCTTCCGCCCGCTGCTCTGCAGGCAGAATATCCGTGAGCATGGCTTGATGGGCGGGTTGGGCTGCCGTAGCAAATAACCCGGAGATCACCCCCATCAAATAGAAGTATTCAATGCGGTTCATCAACCCCATTCCCAAACTGGTCAGGCCGCTGACCACCAGGCCGACAATGATGATCCGTTTCCGACCCAAATGGTCGGTCAAAGCGCCCCCGACCAGATTCCCCAGCAGATCCGTCAGGGAGAAGAGGGCAAACAGGATTCCCACCTCAGTCATCCCCACCGCAAAGCGATCCGTGATATAGAGGGCGAAAAAGGGGTAGATCAACGCCCCGCCCAGTCGATCAACAAAGCTGGCTCCGATGATGGTCCAGAACTGACCGGGATATTCCCCGTAGATCAATTGGACCCGACGGATTGATTTTTTCAGAAACATGGCGACGTGCTCTTTATCTAAATGCTTTCTGCGATGAAAAAAGGTCACGGGAAGATCCGTGACCTGAGTATTTCAAATTTAACTCTTAATGGCCCCGGGGGGGTAGTCTCCCGGAGCAAGCTGCTGGGTTTCAGGCAGGATCAGCGATCAGGATGCCTCCTGTCGGAGAGGGATGCGTTTGCGGTTTGTTTTTGGCTGCCCCGATCATCATTCCAGACCTCTTTGAACGGAGAGTATAGTAACATCGCCCCTGAATTCGGTCAAGTGCCGGGCATGTCCCGCTCTGACCGCTCTGAGCCGGTCAGGAACCAGGCCTGAGGGAATTATTTGGATTTTATAGATTTTTAATAGAATTTTCTAGTAAATATGGTAATCTTAAGGTGGAGGCACTGTCTGAAACCATTAGCTGTGGCAGACCTCCGGGGTTTACACAGTTTTAGCGGTAGATCAACAGGCAGGTCTCCCAGTAACCCCGGAGGTCGGTTTTTCTTAACCCCCAGCTTACACCAATCGGGCCAATCTGGCCCGGCAGGACATAATACAGGAACAAGATGAATACAAAAAATAACCAGCTACAGATTGCCACCTTTGCCGGAGGATGTTTCTGGTGTATGGAAACCCCGTTTTTAAAATATGACGGGGTGGAGGAAGTAATTTCCGGCTATACCGGGGGGCATGTCGAAAACCCGACCTACCAGCAGGTCACCACAGGGCAAACAGGCCACTACGAAGCCGTCCAGGTCCACTTTGACCCGGAGGTGATCTCCTATCAGCAGCTCCTGGAGATCTTCTGGAAGCAAATTGATCCCACGGATGCCGGGGGATCCTTTGTGGATCGAGGGCCGCAGTACCGCTCCGCGATATTTGTTCACGATCCAGATCAGCGCATGATTGCAGAACAATCCAAACAAACCCTGGAAGAATCAGGGAAATTTGATGGTCCCATCGCCACCGAAATCCTGGACGCAGCCCGGTTTTATAAAGCGGAGGATTATCATCAGCAGTTCTACCTGAAAAAACCGCTCCGCTACCAGTCCTACCGGGCAGGCTCCGGGCGCGATGCCTTCATTAAAAACACCTGGGGAGGAGAGAAATGAGCGACAAGAAACAATCCCCTGCACAGTCAAAAAAAGATCTGGAAAAAAAGCTTACCCCGCTGCAGTACAAAGTTACCCAGGAGGATGGCACGGAGCGTGCCTTTCAGAACGAATACTGGAACAACAAACGGGAAGGGCTTTATGTGGACATCGTCTCTGGGGAGCCTCTTTTCAGCTCGACGGATAAATATGATTCCGGCAGCGGCTGGCCCAGCTTTACCCAACCTGTCGATGAAGCTCATATTGTCGAGAAAACGGATCGGGGTTTTGGGATGGTCCGCACAGAAGTGAGAAGCAAGGATGCGGATTCCCACCTGGGTCATGTGTTCACGGATGGACCCAAACCAACCGGGCTGCGCTACTGCATCAATTCCGCCGCTCTCCGGTTTATCCCGAAAGAGAAGCTGGAGGAGGAGGGGTACGGGGAATTCCTGGCCCTTTTTGAATAAGCTGGATATTTTCTGGGCTCCCTCCTGCCTGGTGTCTGCTTTTTGAACTTCCTGCCGGGCTCTCGATCAAAATAGGAACTTCCAGGGGCATAACATGGTATGATAGGGGCGAAAGCGAAGATCTGGTCCGGCTCCTGGAGCTCCACCGTTGAAGAAGAAAACCCCGGTCCAGGTATTTTAATCATGGCCTCAAGCACATCCCCCCTCCTCAAAAAGGTTGCAGCCCTTCAAGAAGAACTGCGAAGTCGTGATCCATCACAGCTGGCTTTTCAAACCGGGACTCAATTCGACCCAGCCAGGGACGGCCACGGCGCTTTCATCTTTCCCTATTGGGGAAATCAAGTGATCCTTTCCCGCCAAGATTACCTCCCCCGCAGCGGGGAGGAAGAGGAACCGCTGCCGGTGATTCACCAGGCGGTGATCGCCTATTATTTCCATGCTTCGAAAGGGTCTCCGCCATCTGAAGGCTGGATCGGGTTTTCCGAACTTCCCGATGGGCAGTTTTATACAGCCGCATTCCAGGGGTATACCGGCAAGAAGATCCTGCAAACATTTGGAAACCGCTACACAGCCTTCAAGGAAAAATGCCGGGGGCTCTGTGGTGAGGAGATCGAGTTTGCGGATGGTGCCTTTTGCTTCCAGGTTCTTCCCAAAGCAGCTGTCCTGGCAGTCTGCTGGCAGGGAGATGAGGAGTTTCCCCCATCCTATCAAATTCTTTTTGCAGACAACATTCATTACCACCTTCCCACGGATGGCTGCGCGATCCTGGGAAGCATGCTCACCGGGAGGCTGATCGCCGCCTGTTAATGCTGCCCAGGATGTCCGGATCCTCAGGGGCAAAGGCAAGGAGTGAACCATGAAAATTGCAGTCAGCGGAAAGGGGGGAGTGGGAAAAACAACCTTGGCAGCGCTGCTGGCCCAGATCTATGCAGAACAAGGTCACAAAGTCCTGGCGGCGGACGCAGATCCCTCGCCCTGCCTGGCTGGCGCGCTGGGTTTCCCGGTGTCCCTGCGGGAGGAGCTGGCTCCCATTGCGGAAATGGACGAGTTAATTGAGGAAAGGACCGGTGCGAAACCAGGCAGATCGGGCGGCTTCTTCACCATCAACCCCCGGGTGGATGACCTCCCGGAGCGTTTCAGTGTGGAACACCGCGGAGTCCGGCTGTTAGAAATGGGCAGTGTGGATTTGGGAGGTTCAGGCTGCATCTGTCCAGAGAGCGCCATGCTGAAAACACTCTTCACCCACCTGCTCTTCAGGGATGATGACGTCCTGATCCTCGATATGTATGCAGGTGTGGAGCACCTTGGACGGGCCACGGTTGACTTCGTTGACGCGATGGTGATTGTGGTGGAGCCCACGCAGCGCAGCTTGACCACTGCGGGCCAGATCAAGAGATTGTCCCAGGATATCGGTTTAACCCGGCTCTGGCTGGCAGGTAATAAGGTCCGCTCCCCGGAAGAAGTTGCGTTCTTGGATGCCCACTCCCCTGGGATCCCCCTGCTGGGGACCCTTCCCATGGATCCGGGTGTGCTGGATGCGGATCGGTTGGGAAAAGCTGTCTATGATTTTGTTCCTTCCCTGACAGAGGCTGCCCGGAAAATGGCCCGGCGGTTAACCGAACCCTATCCCGAAAACCCTTCGGAGCCGAGGAGGTAGTCCGAGATGACGACAACAATTGCCCTCGCAGGAAAAGGAGGGACAGGAAAAACCACCGTAGCGGCCATGGTGATCAAATACCTGCTTGAGAAACAGGAGTCTCCCATCCTGGCCATCGACGCAGATCCCAGCGCAAACCTGAATATGGTCCTGGGCGTTGAACTGGACTGGACTGTGGGAGAAATCCGGGAAGATATGCTGGAAAAAGTCAAAAGTTCAGCTGCTGCCGGCGGTGCCGCGATGGGATCACTGGCTGGGGGGATGTCGAAGCGAGATTATCTGAGCTATGAAATTCAATCTTCGGTGATTGAAAGCGACCGCTTCGACCTGATTGCCATGGGCCGGTCAGAAGGGCCCGGGTGCTACTGTGCGGTCAACCATAATTTACGAGAAATCATCGACTCCCTCAGCCACCATTATGGCTATGTGGTGATCGATAATGAGGCCGGGATGGAGCACCTCAGCCGGCGCACAACCCGGAATGTGCAGCATCTGTTGGTCATCAGCGATCCCACCCAACGGGGCATTGTCGCTGCGGAGCGGATTGGCGTGCTGAAAGATGAATTGGAAATTGAGGTAGAAAACACCTACCTGATCCTCAACAGGGCGCCGGCTGAAATACCTGCTGTGCTCCTGGAAAGCATCCATCAAACCCAGCTGCCATACCTGGGCCCCATTCCTAACGATGAGCATGTCATGGAATACGATTTCCAGGGAAAACCGCTGCTCACCCTGGATAAGACATCGCCAATTTACCAGGCGGTGGAGCGCATGCTGGATGAAGTGCTCCCCCTCTGAACCTCAAAAAGAGCCGCACCAAAAAAACGGCTGCCGGAGATTCAGGCAGCCGTTTGATGATCTTTTGGTAAACCAGGCTTCCCTACTTCTTCGGTTTCTCTGTCTCCCGGGAGATCATCCCCCAGAACAGAAGTCCGCCGGAGATCCCCAGGGTCAGCGCCCCTAAAGCCCCAGCGGAAAGGCTGTGGCTCAGGTATGCCAGAAAGCCAAAAAAGACCACAAAGAGAATTCCCTGCAGCTGCCAGTTGATCTTCTCCTGGCCCAGCATTTTCAGCAGCAGCCACCCGGCAGTGACCCCAAACAGCAGCAGACCGATTGCCCTGACGAATATCGCGATGATGGAGATGACATCATAAAATGTAACCATCGTAGTTTTCCTCCTTTGGAATTAATGATCTGGTTAAACGGTCAGTCAGCTGCCTCAACTGTGACCTCAGGAAAGAACTGATGGATGGTGCCGGAGACCCACCCTTTCAATGTTGAGGTGGATAGGGGACATCCCAAACAGGCACCTCCCAGCTTCACTTTGACGACTTCATCATCAAAGGAGACCAGCTCCGCGGATCCTCCATGATACTGCTCAATGTAGGCGCTGATGCTTTCAATTAAAGATTTCATTTGTTCACTGCGGAGATCCTTGGCGACTTGTTTCATACTTTCCGTCCTTCTGAATACTCATGATCCAACCACCCGTGAAGCATCTCAACAACCTTCTGGTGGGTTCCCCGCAGGCGTTGAGCGATCACATCAGCTAACCGGTTCAGTATAAGTATACCCGTTTCTGGATCTTCCTGATAGAGTTTTTTAAGATCCTCCCCCAGTAGGCTCAGGCAGGTTCCGGGTTCAATGCAAACTGCACTTGAAGTATAGCAGTGGCTGCCAAAGGCAGCGGACCAGCCAAACACATCCCCCTGGCGAACCTCGCACACTGTCAGCACGGGTCCATCTTCCGGATTGAAACGGATGGCTACTTTCCCCTCAAGGACGAAATACAGGTGATGCGCCAATTCCCCCTGTTTGAAAATGATCTGTTCCCGCTGGATGTGGACCTCTTCAAGCAGGGGTTGGAGCAGGTTGAGCTGATCTTCTGTCAGCCCCTTGATTAATACCAAACGATCCTTCAGATCCTTCCCCATGCCTACCTCAGAGTTGTCTTGTGGTTTCTCAAATTAGCATTCCCCCCAGATTACTGCCTACTATACTCTGATGCCGGTCATTATTAAAGTACCAAAACTCACAAAAGTGCTGACATTTATCCTCTGAAACCCAACCATCAGCCGGGGCATGCCGGCATCCATCCAGCCAGGTCCCTGGAACATTCCCGGGGAAGCTGCTGCTCGGGACGATCTCCCCTAAAAAAAAAGCACCAACAAATTGGTGCTTTTGAACCGGACGGAAAAGAAAAGGATTGATTAGGCCTGCATCATCCCCGCTGCCCGCCTGCCGATCTGCACCGCAAAGTTAGTTCCCCGGTCCCAGGGATACACCTGACTCATGCTGGCGAAGTATAACTGCTTGATCGGGGTTGATATCGCTGGAATCCGCTCCGAGTGGTTCACCTCGGGAACCGGCTGGGCATATTCTGAGCGATACAACCAGGTTTTGTTGACCCAGGATGGGTCGAAGTCGGGATTGATCTTTTCCAGCGCTGGCAAGAAACGATCCACCAGCTCTGCCTTGCTGAGCGAGAAATACTCATGCTCCGGAATCCGGTAATCTCCACAGTAGACGATATGATCTCCGCCAAAATAATCCGGGGACAAGAAATTTGTGTGCTCAACCAGCGCCAGGAAGGGAAACCCCGCTCCCTCAGGGAGGTTGAACCAGTAGTAGCCCTGGCGTGACAGCTGATGCTTCAAAGAGACAGTCAGGACAACCGCTCCCAGGCTTTTCAGCTTTAAAAGCCCCTGGTGATACCTGTCCGGCAGCTCAGGCACCAACCGCGAGAGAAGCTGGGGGGAGGTTGTCACCAGCACCCGATCATACGACCCTCCCCCTCTGGCTGCCGTGACTGTCAAATCCGGGGCAATCCGGGTCACCGGGTTGGAAGTGAGCAGCTTGACCCCCAATCCCTCCAGCACCGCTGTAAAGTCATCGACAAAGGCCTGGAATCCCCCCCGATAGGTCCCCAGTCGGGAAGTTCTGGCGTGAAAACGAGCCCACATCCAGGCCATGTTGACATCCTGATAATAAGGACCGAACTTGCCTTTCATCATGGGTTCCCACATCGTTTCATATACTTTCCTGCCGGCCCATTTCCGCATCCAGGCATCAACCGTGATTTCCTCCAGCGGCTGCCACCGTTCGGTCAACCGGAGATAAAGCCCGACCAATCCGAAACGGATCTTGTTTAGGCCCCACCCCAACCCCGGAAAGATCAAGGCCTGCAAGATGGAATCAAACGGGTACCACTTACCCTCATGAAGCATCACGGTATAGGGTCGGGGGAAGACCACTTTTTCCTCAAATCCCAATTCCCGGATCAGATCCAGGACATACTGGTCAGATGCAAACCAGTGGTGATAATAGGACTCCACCGACCAATCCCACCCCGGCTCCTGGAACCCCCCTGCCAGTCCGCCAGCCTGCTCACCGGCTTCGAAAATCGTCACCTGATGGCCGGCGCGTGCCAGATCGTACGCCGCTGACAAACCCGTAAATCCGGCGCCAATTACAGCTGCTTTCATTGACGTTCCTTTCTGGAGATTTTTACTGCTGCTGTTTTGCCTGGCGGGCCAGCCTGCCAGCCAGGACCTGGAGCTTCAACCACTCCTGACGGATAATATAGAGCATGGCCAGAGTCCGCAGCCAGCGCAGCTCACACTGGGGATTTGCCGCCAGCTGCTCAAAGACTTCCAGCGCCTCATCATCTGTCCGTCTTGATTTCGAATATTCATAGGCCAGCTGGGTCAAGTAGGACTCTCTTTGTTTTTTCAACCGTTCTGCTACCTCCGCTTTTTCACGTTCCTTTTTGACGATATCCCCCACGCGCTTCACCGCATTGTTTAGCTGGTACACAGTAAAAGGTTTGACAAGATATTCTCTGGCCCCCACATTCATTGCGGACCGAAAGGATTGATTGTCCTCCTCGGCGGAAATGATGATGCAGGCCATGGTTGGAAAAATCTGGGACATAGCCTGAAAGGCCTCAAACCCATTCATCTCCGGCATATTGATATCCATGAGGGCGATATCGGGTTGGTGCTTTTTCGCCAGCTCGATTGCTTCCCTGCCATTGTGAGCGATCGCGACAATGTCCACCATCGGGTTGTCTGCGAGCATGAGCCGGGTGTTCCGTCGGGTTTCCAAGACATCATCTGCAATCAGGACCCGGTAGGATGATTGTTTCCTATTTGCCTGTGCCATAACACATCACTCCTTGACCCACAGGTTCCTCACGCAAAAGACTGCCATGTTTTATTATAACTTGAATCTCAGAGGGCAGGATCGACCTCTGCCCCGGACTCGACCACAGTACCCTGATCCCAACGCAGCCCCTCGCGGGCCAGGTAGTAGCCTCCGAGCAGTGTAATGGGCAGCCATAATGCGGCATGCAGCACGAGGGTGTAGCTGGCAGCCACGCCCTGTTTGACGCCGTAGGCCACCAGGACAGCAATACCGGGTGCGTCAAAGGTGCCGATATATCCGGGTGCCGAGGGAATGGTCGTTGCCAGGTTGACAATGCCGTTCATGAGCATCAAGGCAAAAATACTGACTTCAAAATCAAAAGCCTGCATCACAAACCAGTAATTCCCAACTTCCAGCAGCCAGATCCCCAGAGAGGTGAAAAAAACCATCAACGCTTCATGGGGGGAACGCAGGGATTCCAGGCCGCTGAGAAATTTCCTCGACACCTGGAGCGCTCTGTCTCGGAATCTCTTGGGGATGATCCGTTTGATCAGCCAGCCCACCGCCTGTTCTGCCTTTTTGGGAAACATGGCTGCGCCAAGGAAAACTCCCAGCGCCCCGAGAAATGCGATCGAGCCCCACAAAGCCAGGGATTGGATGCTGCCGATTAAGCCGGAGGCCCCGGTCAGGTTGGCCAGTTCAGGGAGATTTAAAAATATAAACCCCAGCATGACCACCCCATCAAAGACCCGCTCCATGATAATCGTCGCCAACGAGGCGGAAATCGAGACCCCCTCCCGCCGTTTGAGGACCACCGCCCGGAGCACCTCCCCTGCCCGGGCAGGGTAGATATTATTCCCCATGTACCCGATCGCCACAATTGGAAACATGGTCCGGGTAGGAATGTTTTTCATCGGGCGGAGCAGGTAGTGCCAGCGCCAAGAGCGGACAATCACAGCCAAGAAATACACCAGGACGCCAGGAAGCAGCCACCCGTAACGGGCTGATTTCAGCGGCTCCCAGATTTCACCGATCCGTAATCCCCGCAGGGCAAAATAGAGAAACCCCCCGCTGAGCACCAAACCCAACCAAAAACGCCAGCGTTTCATGGCGTTCATTCTACCATGAAGGAGGGAGCCCTGTTTCTCCACTCAAGTGCTGTTAATGATCTGTAAAGTTGCCCCTCCACACTCCCTGGTGCCCTCTTTCAGAAGGGGAAGGGGGAAAGAAATCAGACCATTTGCCAGACTTGGCAGGGAATGAGATCGTCAGAAATTGGACGGTGAGGTGTTGTCCAGTATAATCCTTATTATGCGGTGGAAAACAATCCTCACTGGCATAGGTGTGCTGAAAATCGGTCTGCTGATTGCCGCTCTGCAGCTGGCACCACGAGTGGAATCCATCACCTCAGCTGACCAGCTGATTCACGGACCGCAGCCGATCCAGTTCACATTTTCCAGAAGGATGGATCCGGAGAGCGTCCTTGCTCATCTCACTCTTGATCCTCCCTACCCGGGCAGCCTGGAATGGAGCGAGGACGGCAGACAGGCAGCGTTCATCCCCGATCAATCCTGGACCCCGGGATCGGAGGTCTCTTTTACCCTCTCCAGGGGGACTCTTTCTCACCTCAAGCTGCCCCTGCTGAGAACCTTCTCAGAAAGCTTCTCTGTCAGCCCCTATCTGCTCACTTATCTGTGGCCGGCGGACCAGACCAGCAACATCTATTCCCTCAATCCGCAAACCGGGGATGGAGCTGCCCTGACGGAACAAACGGAAGGGGTCCTGGACTATGCGGCCCTGCCTGATGGGTCAGCCCTGATCTACAGCACGCCCAGTGCTTCCGCCGGAAGCCAGATCATCAGCCTGAACCGCTGGAGCGGCGAGGAAAACATCCTGGTGGAGTGTGCTGCGGCGCTGTGCCGGTCCCCCGTCCCCTCCCCGGATGGAACCCGGCTTGCCTACGAAATCATCCCCAGGCAGGCTGAAGCCCGGCCCGGGATCAGACTCTATCATTTTCGGGACCAATCCACCGAGACAGTCGGGAGCAGCAGCCATTACCTGGACAACCCCCGCTGGTCATCCACGGGATGGCTGTCGTACTACAATCATACTGAGCAGCAGTTTGTGCTCTGGCACCCAGAAAAAGAGCAGGAGATCACCCTCGCCAATCAAACCGGCGGGCCTGTCAGCTGGGACGCGGAGGGACGCTATTTCCTCTTCACGGAAATCTACAATCTGAGTGATCTGCTGGCTCCCCGCCATCTTCTCCGCTTCGACCTGGTGAGGAAAAATATCGTCGATCTCACCCAGGCAGGCTATTACGAGGATCTCAATCCAGCGTATGCACCGGAGGGAGAGGCCCTGGCATTTACCAGGAAATCGCTGATCCCCTCAGAGTGGATCCCCGGCAGGCAGCTTACCCTGCTGGAAGATGGGGAGGAAGCCCTCCTCCAACTTACGGCCGATATTGATTTCAACCACACCTCAATCAGCTGGCACCCATCCGGTCAGCGCCTGGCCTATGTCCGACACAACCAGACCCAACCCTCAGATCCCCCGGAAATCTGGATGATCAACCGGGATGGGACCGGCAAGATCCGCCTGGTGATCAATGGGTTTGCCCCGGGGTGGATCCCTTGATGGAAAACACACCGATCGCCTCCCTGACTGCAAGGATCAAGCAGGAAGCCCGCCAGCGGGGTTTTGGTCTGGTCGGGGTAACCACCCCTGATCCCCCTCCTCATCTTGATTTCTACCGGCGCTGGATTGAGGCGGGCTACCAGGGGACCATGAGCTGGATGGCAACCGAGCGAGCACTCGAGCGCCGAGCTGAACCAAGAAAAATCCTTCCGGACTGTGAATCGATCCTCGTCCTGGGAGCCCAGTACCCTGCCCCACCTACCAGGGATCCCGGGGGGAAAATCGCTGCCTATGCCGGAAACCGGGATTATCATCAGGTCCTGGATGACCGGCTGCAGTCCCTGGCCTCCACCATTAACACCTGGTCCCGAGCGCCGCTATCCTGGCGCTGCTACACCGACACCGGTCCCATTCTGGAACGGGAGCTGGGAGTGCGCGCTGGGCTGGGCTGGATCGGAAAAAATACCTGCCTGATCCACCCCCGGCGGGGATCCTATTTCTTCCTGGCAGAGATGTTCTTGTCAATTCCCCTCACCGCCGACCCCCCTTTTGAGGGCGAGCTGTGCGGCTCCTGCACCCGCTGCCTGGATGCCTGCCCAACCGGCTGCATTGAAGCCCCCTATACCGTGAACGCAGCCCGCTGCATCAGCTACCTGACCATCGAGTATCGGGAAATGATTCCACGGCCCTTACGGCCGCTGTTCGGGGAATGGATCTTCGGCTGCGATATCTGCCAGCAGGTCTGCCCCTGGAACCAGCGGTTTGGAGGGGATCATCCAGTGCTGGATGAATTCACTCCCCTGCCAGCGCTGTTCCCCCTGAGCCTGCCCCAGGAACTCGAACTCTCACCGGGGGATTTCAACCAAAAATTCCGCGGCAGTCCCATCCGGCGGGCCAAGCGCCGGGGATACCTCCGAAACGTGGCGGTTGTGCTGGGAAACCAGCGGGCCGAGAAAGCCGTCCCTGCCCTGCAGGCTGCCCTGCATGACACTGAGCCCTTGGTCCGCGGGCACGCCGCCTGGGCTTTAGGGCAGATTAGAGGAGATCAGGCTCTGACAGCCCTGCTGGGGAGAGCAGACCTGGAGATGGATGCCGAGGTGAAGCTGGAGATCCAAAAAGCGCTGCAGGAGTTTACCCGCTGATCGATCGGTTTGTCTCAACCAGATCAGCTTTCCCAGGCTCTATTCCTTGAGCGGTCAGTGATTTATATACCCAGGCCAGCCCAAAAAACAGGGTCGCGGTAAGGACAATTGCCGGTCCCGAGGCAACATTGATGTAGTACGACAGATAAAGGCCCACAACCCCTGCACCCGAGGAGAGCAAGGCTGCCAGGATCATCATCACCGGCAGCCGCTTGGTCAGCAAATAGGCGGTGGCTGCCGGGGTAACCAGCATGGCCATCATCAGCGCCACGCCAACAGTCTGAAGGGAAACGGCAATGGTCAGGGCGATCAAAACCAGCTGGAGATATTCATAGACCCTGCTGGGAATGCGCAGGGTGGCAGCCAGCACCGGATCAAAAGTCTGCACCAAGAATTCCTTGTAAAACGCAATCACCAGCAGCAGGATGAGGCCGGAAAATACAGCAATCATGCTCAGCTGGCCGCTGGAAACACCAAGCACATCCCCAAACAGGAAGTGGGTCAGGTCCACGGTATAGCTTTGCACCGTGGAGATGATGGCGATCCCCAGGGCGAACATCCCCGCAAAGATGACCCCGATCGCAGTGTCCTCTTTGAGCTTTGCTCCCCGGCTGACTGCCCCAATCCCCAGGGAGACAACTACCGCAGTTCCCGTTCCCCACCAGAAAAGGGGTTCTTTCGCCCCCCCGCTGACCAGATATCCCACTGCCACTCCGGGCAGAATGGAATGGGCCAACGCACTGCCAAAAAAGGCCATACCCCGCAGGACAACATAAACTCCCACCACCGCGCAGACGATCCCGGTCAGCACCGCAGCGGTCAAGCCCCGGATCATGAAAGGATAGGCAAGCGGGGCCAGAAGGAAATTAAGCAAGGTCATATTGCTCCCCTTCACAGCAGGTGTCCCCGACCGCCAGGGTATCCAGATCCCCTTCCACAAAATGCAGGTGACCCTGGTAGGCTTCCAGCAGCAGCTCCCTGGTATAAACCTCCTCGGGAGAACCAAATCCCAGCAGCCGGCGGTTGAGCAGCATCACCTGCTGAAAACGCTCTGCCGCCAACTGCAGATCATGCATGGAGGTCATGATGGTCGCTCCCTGACCTTTGAGGGTCTCCAGGATCTGCAGAATTCGTTCCTGGGCAGGGACATCCAGCCCACTCAGCGGTTCATCCAGCAGCATCAGCTCCGCTTCCTGGGCCAGGGCGCGGGCAATAAACATCCGCTGCTGCTGCCCCCCGGATAGTTCACTGATCTGTCTTTTAAGAAGATCCTGCATATCAACGACCTCGAGCGATTCATGGACAATCTCCCAGTCCCGGGTCTGCGGCCAGAGCAGCGGACCGATCTTATTAATCCGGCCCATCATCACAACATCAGCGACCGTGACCGGGAAGCTCCAGTCGATCTGGCTGCGCTGGGGTACGTACGCAATACAGGTGTGACCGCCGGGTTCATGCCCCGAAACGCGAACAACCCCCTGGGCAGGATCCAGGATCCCGGCGATCACCTTCAAAAGCGTGGTCTTGCCGGCACCGTTCGGTCCAACCAGGGCTACGCTGTCTCCGTGGTCAAGTTCAAAGGTGAGATCCCGCAGCACCTCACCCGTTTGAAAACGAACAGACACTCCTTCCATCGCCAGCAGGGGCGCATCCGGCTGATGAGGAGCATAACGCCGGGTAAATGCTTCGCGCTGAAGCTTTTGAAACCACTTCATCCCTTCTTTTCCTCCCGGACCATTTCCAGCTTACTGAGAGAAGCCAGTCGTTTGCGGAGAATATTCCTCAAAGTCAGCAGGGCAGCCAGGGGCCAGAAATGGGAGATCATCGGCGCTCCGCAGTCCGGACAGGGGAGCAAACCCGCCCCCAGGAGAACCCCCACCCCAC
>CAZUMA010000002.1:0-282547 GCA_964621835.1 uncultured Anaerolineales bacterium
TTGTTGTAATGGATGTGTAAGTTGGAGAGTGTTTTATGGTGAAAGAAGACCTAAAAACACCAGAGACAATTGAGGACCTTAAACCGAAAATGAAAATTACCGGCAAGGTGATTAAAACATCCCTTGCCGGAGCAATTGTTGATGTTGGTGTTGGCGTACCCGGTGTTGTGCATATTTCAAAATTGAAGAAAGGCGCGGTCACCCGGGTTTCGGATATTGTTGAAGAAGGCGATAAGGTTGAAGTCTGGGTTCAGCGGGCGGACCCCGAGAAAAACAAGATCGAGCTGACCATGCTGGAACCGTTAGCATTGGACTGGCATGAGATCAAGCCCGGGATGGATTTTGAAGGATCGGTGACCCGGATAGAAAAGTACGGGGTTTTTGTAGATATTGGGACCGAGCGTCCCGGTCTGGTTCATATCAGTGAAATGGCCCATGGCTATGTTCGAACCCCCACGGACCTGGTGAAGAAAGGGGACCAGGTTCAGGTAAAAGTTCTCAAAGTCAACCGCCGGAAGAAGCAAATCAAGCTGAGCATGAAGGCTCTGGAGGAACCGCCGGTGGAAGAAGTTAATTTTGTTGATGATTCCAAAGCAGACGAACCAACTCCAACAGCGATTGAATTCGCCATGCGGAAAGCAATGGAAAGCGGCGGGGAGAATGATCTCACCGAACTGCTTTCAGACCTCGAAAAATAATCCTTTGAGAATCCTGACCGGACGATCCCAAGGCTGCCCATCTGGCAGCCTTTTCTTTTTTTAAGCAACTCCGAATCCAAGCGGGTCTGCAAGGCAGCTGCCTTCCTGATCGCCAGCTGATATCTTTATTAGTGACCCGAAGGTGGCTCTGAAGATCAATCAGGCTTTTTCTGGGAAGGTGCGGGATCCTCAAGAAAAGATTCCCGATAATTCGGTCTGTAAACTAGCCCTGGATCTCCACTGATCCAGCCGGTCAACCGGGAGTCCACCTCAGCGACTGAAGGGAAACTTTCCTTTTCTTCCCGGGGTCCCAAGGACTATAATAAGAGAAGCTCGTCCCTGCGATCACCCGAGCCGAAGTTTATTTCGGGGGAGGAATACCAGCCTTTGAACGACCGGCGGCTTGTTCACCAGCTGTTTGCTTTGGGCATGCTCTCAGCAGCTACCCTGATCTTTGAAACCTCCCTGACACGTTTTCTGGCTGTGGCGCAGTTCTATCATTTTTCTTTTCTGGTGGTCAGCCTGGCCCTGCTCGGGTTTGGCGCGAGCGGAACTTTCCTGAGTGTATTTCCTGCCTTGAGTTCGGTAAAACTCTCCCGCCTACTGGAGGGATTGAGTTTTTGTTTTGCGGTCAGTTTGGTGATTTCCTACACCGCGGTCAATTTTTTGCCGTTTGACAGCTACAGCATCGCCTGGGACGGCCGTCAGGTGGTGTATTTTCTGCTCTACTATCTCAGTTTATCGCTGCCCTTTTTGATCAGCGGGCTGGGAATCGGGGCAGCACTTTCCCGGGCCGGAGAAGGACATTTTCGCTATTATGGTGCCAACTTGATTGGATCGGCCATTGGGACAGGATTGGCTTTGGTGGCGCTCTCTTTTGCCGGTGTGCTTGGAGCCCTTCTCTTCAGTTTATTGTTGATTTTTCTTGGAGGGCTTCTTCTCTTGTGGCAGCAGAAGAAAAAATCTCTGATCTCTTTGGGTAGTTTGTTGATGGTGACCATTACCCTGGTCGGGTTTGTGGTCCTTGGTGTTGACAACCTTAGCTGGCGGGCACCACTAGGGATGAAGATCTCCCCCTATAAGGGACTTGCTCAAATTCTTCTTCATCCGCGGGCGCAGCGCCTGGCCGGGCGGTGGAATGCGTTCTCCCGGGTGGATTTGATCGCCGATGCTGAGCTCCATACCCTCCCCGGACTCAGCTACACATACCCCGGGCTTCCCCCCGAGCAGATCGGTTTTTCTCTGGACGCAGGGCCTCCTCAACCCATCACGCTGACACACCCGGAGGATTTCCAACCCGCAGACTGGCTTCCGGAAGGGGTAATTGGTAAGCTGGGGCCGATAGATACAGTCCTGGTGGTCCGGCCTAAGGGTGGTTTAGGGGTGCTTCAAGCCCTGGCAGCAGGAAGCCAATCGGTTACTGCACTGGTGGAAAATCCTCTCTCATCCCAGGCGGCAGAATTTGGGGGCTCTTACAATATCTACAGCCATCCACAAGTGGCGGTGATCACCGGACCGGCTCGAATCCAGCTTGAAAGGAACTCTGAACAATATCCGGTAGTTTATCTGCCCCTCACCGATGCCTACCAGCCGGTGGCCAGCGGGGCTTTTTCACTGCGGGAGGATTATCTGCTAACGGTGGAGGGAATGGAAAGTTTGCTGCAGACCGCCGGAGAGCAGGGAGTCCTGATTGCAACCCGTTGGATCCAGTATCCTCCCAGTGAAGGACTGCGGTTGATCAATACCCTGGTTGAAGCCCTGGGGAAAGCGCGTGCTGTTCCTCCCGGGGAGGGGCTGGTGATCTTCCGGGGAGTTCAGACTATCACTGTGATGGTGAAGCCTGCCGGGTGGTCCCCGGATGTGCTCAAAGAGCTGCGAGCTCACCTGGCAGAGCGCCGATTTGACCTGGTCTGGGCGCCGGATATTAAGCAGCAGGAAGTCAACAGGTACAATCAGCTTCCTGAACCGGTATATTATCAGGCGGTCGATCAGCTGGTTCAACCGGGAGCCAGAGATTTATTTATCCAGGACTACCCTTTCGACATCTCTGCTCCCACGGACAGCCAGCCCTTTTTCTTCCATTTTTTTACCTGGAAGCAAACCCCGGAAGTTTTAGCAGCCATGGGGCATACCTGGCAGCCCTACGGAGGATCCGGCTACTTCGTCCTGCTGGCCCTGCTGGGGTTTGTTCTGCTGCTGAGTGGGGGGTTGATTCTGCTCCCCTTATGGGTTGGAAAGCGGCAGTTAATCCGTCCGGTGACGCCGGGGAAAACCCGGATCCTCTCCTTTTTTGGGTTGATAGGGTTGGGGTTTATGCTGCTGGAGGTTCCCCTGATCCAGCGCTGGATTTTAATCCTTGGATATCCCGAGTATGCCTTTGCAGTCGTGGTGGGAACTTTGCTGTTGTTTTCCGGACTCGGCAGCGTGTTTGCGGGACGGGGATGGCTGAAAAAGCACCCCGGATGGTGGGGGCTGCTCCTCCTCCCGGGCCTGGGGCTTCCTGGGCTGATTTGGTTTGGCAGTCCCTGGATGCTAGGCTGGCCAGCTTTGGGGCGGTGGCTGCTGGCCATCGCCAGCATCGCTCCCCTGGGTTTTCTGCTTGGGATCCCTTTTCCTGTGGGGTTAAGCTGGATTAAAAACAATGCGCCCCAGCTGGGCCCCCTGGCCTGGGCGGTAAATGGCTGTGCCTCCGTGATTGCTTCTGTGCTGGCAACCATTACCGCATTGAGTTTTGGATATGGGGTGGTGCTGCTCGCAGGCAGCCTGATGTACCTGGGAGCGGGGCTGCTTTACCTCACTTTACCGGATTAATGTTTCCCGGTAAGAGGGACAAACACAACGGACCCAAGGTTGACGCTCTCCAGCTCCCCATCCACCTTCTGGAAGAGCCACAGGGATTGAACTGCGCCAGTCGGCCCGATTGGGATAACTAATTTTCCCTGGTCATCCAACTGCTGGATTAATGGCTGTGGGAGATGATCGGGTGCTGCAGTGACGATGATTTTTGCATAGGGGGCGTACTCATCCCATCCATAATACCCATCCGCGTTTTGAATCCGGATCGTCTTGTACCCTGCCTGTTCCAGATCTGCCGCTGCCCGCGCTGCCAGTTCTGTGATGATCTCGACGCTGTAAACCTCAGCGCCCATCTCGGCCAGAACTGCCGCTTGATAACCGCTCCCCGTGCCAATTTCAAGCACCTTTTCTCCAGGTTCGATCTCCAATGCTTCGGACATCAGGGCGACAATGTATGGTTGAGAGATGGTCTGGCCAAACCCGATCGGTACGGGGTGATCTGCATACGCCTGGGCGAGAAAATCATCGGGAACAAATTGATGCCGGGGGACCTCGCGCATTGCTGAAAGCACTAATGGATCCTGGATGCCCCGTCCTGCAATTTGCTGGTTGACCATTTGCTGGCGTTTCTCTTCGTAATCCCCCGGGGTCGGGGATGAATACCCGGGCTGAATTGTGGGGGTAAGGATTTCCTCACTTTTGGCAGGCGCGCAGCCGGTCGATGCAAAAATGAGGTTCAGGCCAGCCAGTACAATTCCCCGGCCAATTTGAATGAGATGAGTTCGGGACATGAGCTCCCTCGCTGCCATACACTGATAGGGTATTTCTACTCCTATCCTAGCGCCACCCGGGTGATCCTGTCAACTCCTCTGCGTTTAAATTTACCTTTCCTGTAAACGATGTATAATCAGTTAGGCTGTTTGATGATTTATCTCACCTGTGCTGGGAGGGTCCGATGGCAGGCAAATTAGTTCTTGTCGCTGGGAATATTGGGACCGGAAAAACTTCCTTGACGGAGCGTTTAGGGGACCGTTTAGGCTGGCGCACTGCCTATGAATCGGTGATCGACAATCCCTATCTGAGCGATTTTTATCAGGATATGGCGGCCTGGTCTTTTCACCTTCAGGTCTATTTTTTAGGCCACCGGGCACAGCAGCATCTCGATCTGGTCGAGGATCCCCGTTCAGCGATTGCGGATCGAAGTATCTATGAGGATGTGAAAATCTTTGCCAGGGCGCTGCTGCAGCAAGGCAGCTTGTCCGAGCGGGATTACATGGCCTACCGGCGGGTTTTCAATCTGGTTGCCGGCCATCTTCCAGAACCTGACCTCCTGATCTATCTGAAGGCCCCCCCACCAGTCCTGCTGGACCGGATTGTCGAACGGGGCCGCAAGATTGAGGCCGGGATCACCCTGGAGTATCTCTCCCTCCTGGACCGCTTCTATGATGATTGGATGAAGACATTCGATCTCTGCCCGGTTCTGACTATCCGATCGGATGACCTTGATTTTGTCCATCACCCCGGACATCTTGATATTGTCGTCAACCGCATCCACAATAAACTTACCGGCAAAGAGGAGGTCGTCTTTCCTGATCGCTGAGAAAACTGTCGTGAGGAAAAGCAAGCTGCCCTGAGTCCGTGGTCCGGTCAGGGCAGTTTTTTATTTTACATGGATTTTACAATCCCATTGATTGGTTTTTACAGCTGACCAGTATCCTGAGGGAGAAAGCTCAACCAACATCAATGAAGAGGAGGTCCCCATGTGGAAAAGAATTGCTTACTCTATTTTGGCAGCTGTGATTTTTGCGGTTGGCGCTACCGGGGCTGTCTTCGCAGCTGAAGGCGAACCGACCGGGCTGGTCAAGGTGCGGGGCGAGGTCACGGAGGTAGATTCCACCGCCGGAAAATTTAGAATTGCTGATCTGGATGGTGTGGTGCAGACATTCTTTGTGGATGAGAGCACCCGTTTTCAGGGTCAGCTTGAAGGCCTGGATGAAATGCAGGTAGGATGGAAGGCCGCTGTTGGCGCGAAGGAGGAGGATGGGAAACTGATTGCCAGGGTGGTAATTGCCGGCCAACCGGCCCAGCTGCTGCGCTACCGGGGTGAAATCACCGAGGTTGATGCGGCTGCTGGAAAATTCCGGCTGATGGATGGGGATGGAGCGGTCCAGACCTTTTTCTCAGGAGAAAATACTCGTTATGGGGGACAAGCCGGGGAACTCGCTGACCTTCAACCGGGTTGGAAAGCTGGCGTCGCCGCGAAAGAGGGTCAAGACGGTTCGCTGCAAGCCGTGGTGGTGATTGCGGGAATGCCCAACGATCTGCGGAAGGCTCGTGGGGAAGTCACTGAGGTTGATCCTGCTGCGGGAAAATTCCGCATCCAATCCCCCGATGGCAGTCTGGAAACCTTCTTTGTGGATGAAAAAACACGCTTCCAGGGTCAGCTTGAAAACCTGGAAGGGCTCCAGGTTGGATGGCGCGCGGGAGTGGCGGCAGCCGAGGAAGAGGGCAAGCTGATCGCCCGGCTGGTGATCGCTGGTAATCCGAAGGAAAGACTCCGCCTGCGGGGGACAATCACCCAGGTTGATCCTGAAGCGGGAAAGCTGAGCATTGAAGCCAGCAGCGGTGATGTCATTACCTTGTTCACCGATGAGAATACAAAGTTCCGCGGCACGATCCAAGATCTTGCCGATCTTGAAGTGGGCACCCGGGCAGGGGCCCTTGCCATCGAACAGGAAGATGGTTTCTACCTGGCCCGCCTGGTGGTCGCTGGAAAACTCCGACCGGAAAGAGGGCCTGGGGAAGGGCAGCCCCCTGCAGAAACCAATCCCGGGGACATCTCCGTGCCAGGCTACGGCCTATAATATCTTGTTCTCAGCAGTCGATTTTTCAGAAAAATCCTGGAAATCTTTCGAAGCGGCTCCGGGAAGGGTTCAAGGGCACCAGCGTTTCTGGTGCCCTGTGCTTTTACCTCTGCTTTCTGCGGGGGCGACCCCTCAATGTTATAATTGTCCCATAATCAGTTCAGCAAGGATAAAAGGGAGATTATTGTGGCAAAACAATGGCAGACCCCCCCGGAAATGATCATTGACCCCAGCAAGGAATATCAAGTCAGGCTGGAGACAACCAGGGGAGATATCCTCCTGGAGCTTTATCCAGAGCACGCTCCCAAAACTGTGAATAATTTTATTTTTCTGACCAGGGAGTCATTTTATGACGGGGTCACGTTTCACCGGGTGATTGACAATTTCATGATCCAGGGGGGGGATCCCACCGGAACGGGTCGGGGAGGCCCGGGTTATCGATTTGAGGATGAACTGCTTGGCAATCCGCTGAAGCATGAGCGTAAAGTGATCTCCATGGCCAATGCGGGTCCCAATACCAACGGAAGCCAGTTCTTTATCACCCATTCCCCCCAGCCGCACCTGGACGGCAAACATACGGTTTTCGGGAAAGTACTCCAGGGGGAGGATGTTGTCGACCGCATTCAGCAGGGGGATCGGCTTGAAAAGGCTGTGGAAGTGAGCTGAAATCCGACTTGCATCATCTGAACGAATCGGGTAAGATAACTCCGCAAAACAAGACAGGCAGATAGAGGTTTTAAAGCGCGAAGCAACAAGGAGGCATACAGAGCAGGCTGCAGTGGTTGGGAAAACAGCGCATGGGCTCAAAAGCGTTCTATTTTGAGTTGACGAGGATGAGGGTTCCTCCCAGTTGGGAGGCTAACTGATCGGGGGAAATACAGATCAGGAAAATCGAATGATCAGCGGAAGCCCTCCGGGGATGGATCACACCCCGAATTTCCCTCCCAAAAAGGTGATGGAAAAATCCGCCGGGCGACCGGCGGGACAAAGGCCTCACCGGTGCCGAACAAGAGTTATTCCTGTGAGGGAACCCGCACTGGATGCTGAAGAACCGGCAAGAGTGGATCTCTTCCCGATTTTGAAGATCTCCATTCCTGGGTTTTCCCTGGCTGAATGGAACCTTGGAGGGTTTTAGTTATGTGTGGGATTGTTGGTTATATTGGACCAAAAGACGCCACCCCGATTATCATGAACGGGTTGAAGCGCCTGGAATACCGCGGGTATGATTCTGCGGGCATTGCCGTCCTTGAAAATGGGAATATTGAAATTCGTCGGGATGCGGGCAAGCTGGAGCGTTTGAACCAGCTGGTGCTTGAATCCCCCTTATCCGGGCAGTTGGGCATCGGACACACCCGGTGGGCAACCCACGGGGAGCCGAATTCGCGAAATGCCCATCCCCACCTGGGTATGACCGGAGATGTTGTGCTGGTGCATAATGGGATCGTGGAAAATTTTACAGATCTCCGGGACCAGCTGATCTCAGAAGGAGTGGTATTTCAAACAGAAACGGACACCGAGGTGATTGTCCACCTGGTTGAAAAGCACCTCAATCAGGGGCTTTCTTTTCTGAATGCGGTGCAGGAAGCCCTGGGTGAGCTCAAGGGAGCTCATGGTGTCGTGGTGATTAATAAAAACCAACCCGACCAAATGATTGCCGCCCGCATCGGCAACGCGGGGGGGGTTGTGATTGGTTTTGGGAAGGGGGAAATGTATGTTGCCTCTGATCTCCCCGCGATTCTGGAACACACCCGGGAGATGGTTTTTCTGGAATCCAGGCAGATGGCCGTCATCTCCCGGGATGGCTGCCAGGTAATGAATCTGGAGGGCAATCCGGTTGCCGTGGAGGTCCACAACGTTCCCTGGGACCCTGTGTCTGCGGAAAAAGGGGAGTACCGCCATTTTATGCATAAAGAGATCCACGAACAGGTACGATCCCTGACAGATACTATTGCTGGAAGGGTGAATTACGAGCGCAGCGCCATCCATTTGCCCACGCTCAAGGTCACTCCAGAATTTGTAAACCAAATTCAGAAAATATATATCACCGCCTGCGGCACTGCAGCCTATGCTGGGATGGTTGGGAAAGTCCTGATTGAGCGGCTGGCTCGAATCCCCGTGGCGGTAGAGATTGGTTCTGAATTCCGGTACCAGAATCCAATTGTGGATGAAAAGACTGTTGTGTTGTCGATCAGCCAATCCGGGGAGACTGCCGATACCCTGGCCGCCATGGAGGAGGGACGGAAAAACGGGGCCACGCTCTGGGCGATTGTAAATGCGATAGGTTCTCAGGCGATGCGGATGGCAGATGGATATGTCTCCATGCAGGTAGGTCCAGAAATTGGCGTCGCTTCCACGAAAGCCTACACTGCCCCCCTGGTTGATTTGTATATGCTTGCCGTTTTGCTGGCAGATTATCGAGGAACGATCACCCGGCAGGAGCGGATTCGACGGGTGGAGGAACTTCGCTTGATTCCTGATTTAGCAGGGCGGTGTTTGGACCGGGAAGGGGAGATCCAGAGGATCGCGGAGAATTTATTGGATGTTGAGAATGCTCTCTACCTGGGTCGGGGGGTGAACATGCCCACTGCGTATGAAGGGGCCTTGAAGCTGAAGGAAATATCCTATATTCATGCCGAAGGGTATCCCGCTGGGGAAATGAAACACGGTCCCATTGCCTTGATCGATGGGGGGCTGCCGGTCGTGGTCATCGCTCCGCAAGATCCCTGGTACGAGAAAATGTTCAGCCAGATTGAGCAGGCTAAAGCCCGTGGAGGACGGGTGATTGCCGTGGCTACGGAGGGAGACCCGCGCATTTCAGAGGCGGCGGATGATATTCTCTGGGTGCCCGAGACTCCCTGGATGCTCAGTCCGGTCACCACAGTAATTCCCCTGCAGCTATTGGCCTATCACATCGCTGCGCTGCGGGGATTGGATGTGGATCAGCCCCGCAATCTGGCAAAATCAGTCACAGTGGAGTAGGAGTATCTGGGGAGTCAGACCAAAAATTATCATCGGGGGAAAAGTGAAATTTGCCTAGACCTCTTGATCCAGGATCCAGTGGGTTGCTTTTGCCCGGGCCAACCTCGAACCCGCAGGATCCCTGACCTCCGCCTTGAAATAGATCCACGGACCTTCCCTTCTTACAAAAAAAGCCTTCACCAGAATGCTCTTCGTGCCTAGTGTGGCTGCTTCACTGTAGGTAATCTCCAGGCGGCGGGTCAGGTTGGGAGGAGCGACCAGCATGCTCAAGGGACCGATCGTGTTGTCGATGGCTGCTGCGGTAAATCCCCCCTGAAGGGATCGATAGGGATTGAGAAAATCCCGTTTAACTGGAAATTTTGCCGTCAGCCAGCCCTCAGCCAAATCCAGGTCGATAAACTCGCCCTCCATGGTCAGAAAGGCCGGGGGAGGAATCAGGAAATCCTGCTCGCGATCCTTGCGCAATTCCTCCAGCGGTCCCGGTAATGGGCGATCAACCTGGGATTGATTTGTCATGGTCGCAGTAGGGTCAGGGGGAAAATTTGTTGAGGATGATGGATCTGGATGGAGCGATCAGAGAATTATTCTTCAGAAGCCTCTTGCTGATGCTGGGCATACCATTCCCGGGCAACCTCATCCATGGTCAGGATGAAATCGGATTTCGCTTCAGTGTAATCACCGCTTTTTTGGGGGTATCGTTTGGCCAGTTCTTCTTTCAACCGCTCGTATTCCTTCGCGGCTTCCGGGTTGGACCGCAGATAATCGCGGAATGCCAGGTGGCGGGTGATATCCGGATGACCTGTCTCAAAGACATGCAGATGGTGGCTGCGTGAGCCGTTGGTGTCCTTCGAGAAAAATTGTCTTCCCGGGATGCCGCTTTCGCCCTTGTTGATATACCCGAGGTCTTCCAGGGCCCCGGAACAGCTGAGCAGCACCTTCATATCCGCTACCTCTAAAACAAAATCCAGAATTGGTTTGGCTTTGATGCCCGGAATCGAGGTACTGCCGATATGGTGGATCCCGATGACTTCTATGGGAAGACTGGCAAGGATGCGCTCTGCCTCTTCTTCTGCCATGAAAAGCCATTCCGGTTGATGGGCTACTAATTCAACCTCTCGCTGTTCGGGGAGGTGGTTGTTTTTTTCTTTCATACCGGCGATCCCAGATCGGGAACGGACAGCCATATGTTTTACCTGTTCCCATTATATTGCATCCTGCTGATGTTGTCAGTATTGTACCGGATCTTGGCGAGGATTTTAGAGTATTTCTTATCGGTTTGAGGCTTCCTGCGAGAGCTCAGAAACTGTGTATTTTGCTTCTAACATAATTTTGAGAATGGAAAATCCAGGTTCGTGCTACAATTGAACCGCAAAACTCTGATATCAACTACAGGAAGGAAGATAATGGCTGCTCAAAAACCTACCCGTGATGACGTGATGGCCGCATTAGGGCGTGTGATGGACCCTGAGCTGGGACGAGATCTTGTCAGTTTGGGGATGATCGAGAACCTGGAGGTGGACGGATCAAGCGTTCGTTTTACCCTCACCCTCACCACCCCTGCCTGCCCGATGGCCAATGAGATCAAACAGGATGCGCTTGAAGCAGTGCAGCAAGTTAAGGGGGTCAAAGACGTCGAGATTGAAATGGGTGCAAAAGTTCCTTTTGGGCAGAAGAAAAGTGAACACACCGGCATCCGCAATGTGATTGCCGTTGCTTCTGGGAAAGGGGGGGTAGGAAAAAGCACTGTCGCTGTGAACATCGCTGTCTCGCTGGCGGAAAAAGGCGCCCGGGTTGGACTGCTGGATGCAGATATTTACGGCCCCAACATCCCCACCATGATGGGGGTTCAGGCTCTTGGGGGAGCAAAAGATGAAAAAATCATCCCCGGAGAAGGCTATGGTGTCAAGGTGATGTCGATGGCATTTTTGGTCAGGCCGGAGCAAGCGCTGATCTGGCGGGGACCAATGCTGCATTCGGCGATCAAGCAGTTTATTTCCGATGTGGATTGGGGGGAGCTGGACTATCTGGTCGTTGACCTGCCGCCGGGGACTGGAGATGTTCAGCTCAGTCTCGCCCAGACCCTGGAACTGCAGGGAGGTGTGATCGTAACCCTACCGCAGCAGGTATCCCTGGACGATGCCCTCAGGGGGATCAACATGTTCCAGGAACTGGAGATCCCGATCATTGGTGTGGTTGAAAACATGAGCTTCCTGGAAACTCCAGGGGGGGAACAGGTCGATATATTTGGCAGCGGTGGTGGAGAGAAATTAGCCAAACAGACCGGAGTTCCGTTTATCGGTTCAATCCCCATCGATCCTCAGGTCCGGAAGGGGGGCGATCAAGGAGTGCCGGTGGTGATATCTCATCCCGAGTCAGCGGTCTCCAAGGCGCTGGATCGTGTTGCAGAGCAGATTGCCGCTCAGGTAAGCATAAAAGCCATGGAAGATCGCTGAGATCAGCCCGGATTTTTCCCAGCAGAGGGGCGGCAGTAAAGCCGCTCCTTTCTTTTTTCCCAGGCTTGTAGATCCTGGAAATCTCTCGGTGTTTGTCCCGGCTAGTTAAGGTAAAATAGGCGCATGATGTCATTTGTGGTTGGAATTCGATTTCACGAGGGTGGGAAAACCTATCATTTTGACGCGACCCCGTGTCCCACGGTCCAGGTTGGGGATTACGTCATTGTGGAAACCAGTCGCGGACAGCAGTTAGGCCAGGTCGTGATCGTGGTTGGTGACGAGAAGGCAGGGGAAGGGCGTGGGTGGAAGCCCATCCTCCGTATTGCCACACCCCGGGACCTTGTTCTGAAGCAGGTTTGGGAAGAAAAGGAACAGCAAGCGCTTGATTTCTGCCGGGAAGCGGTTGTGGAGGCGAACCTTCGAGAAACCAAAGTGGTTTCTGCGGAATACAGTTTAGAAGGGGATAACCTTACCTTCCTGTACTCCTATGAGGGGAAAGGTGATCCTGAGCTAGGGGGGCTGATCAAGCAGCTGAAAAACCAGTATCCCCAGGTGAACATAGATTTGAAAAGGATTGGACCCCGGGATGCAGCGAAATTGATTGGGGGTCTGGGAGTGTGTGGGAAAGAAGTGCGCTGCTGCACGGCATTCATGACGGATTTTTCCCCGATTTCAATTCGGATGGCAAAGGAACAAGGGGTGTCTTTGGCGCCATCAGAAATCACCGGGATGTGCGGCCGGCTGCGCTGCTGCTTGATGTACGAGCATGACCTGTACAAAGAAGCGAAAAAAGACCTACCTAAACGGGGGAATAAGGTCTCCACTCCCCGGGGAGAGGGAAAAGTGATCCGCTTGAATGCCCTGATGAAAAAAGTATTTGTGGATCTGGGGGAGGCGGGCATTATGGAGTTCGATCACGAGGAAGTCCAGCAAAAGCAGAAATGAGCTCTTACTTTTCCCGAGCCCAGGCGCTGTTTGAGTACACTCGGGATCTCCGCAGGGATTTCCATCGCCATCCTGAGATTGGTTTCCAGGAATACAGAACTTCCAAGGTGATTGTCCGGGAGCTCGAGAAGCTCCCGGGGATCCGTGTACAAACCGGCTTCGGTGGGACAGGTGTGGTTGGCCTGTTGGAGGGGAAACAACCTGGCAGGGTCGTTTTGGTTCGATTTGATATGGACGCCTTGCCGATTACAGAACAAACAGATCTGCCTTTTGCTTCAGAGCATCCAGGGCTTATGCACGCCTGTGGGCATGACGGCCATATGGCGATTGGCCTGACCACTGCAAGGATGCTCGCTGAGGATCTGGATAGCCTTGCGGGGACCGTTAAGTTTGTCTTCCAGCCGGCAGAGGAAGGGTTGGGAGGAGCAAAAAAGATCATTGAGGATCACGTGCTGGAAAATCCCCGACCGGATCTGGCCCTTGCCCTGCATCTCTGGAATGAAAAACCGTTGGGGTGGATGGCAATCAGTGATGGACCATTGATGTCTGCCTCAGATCGATTTGATTTGCATCTGATGGGAAAAGGGGGTCATGGTGCAAAACCTCAGGATGCAGTTGACCCAGTTGTTGCGGCCGCCGCGATTCTGACTGCGTTTCAATCGATCATCTCCCGCGAACTTGACCCGTTGGAAGGGGGAGTGATCACCACCAGCACGCTGCAGGCCGGGGAAGCGCATAATATCATTCCAGATGAAGCATTTCTGAGTGGGACGGTGCGGTCTTTTACCCCCTCGGTGCGAGCGCTGCTCCTGGAGCGAATTTCCGAGGTTGCTACAACGGTGGCGGCAGCCTTCCGCTGCCAGGCCGATCTGCAGATCACGGAGACCTCACCGGCTGTGGTGAATCACCCGGAGGTTGCCCGACACCTGCGCGAGGTTGCCCGGGAGCTGTATCCCGGGATGGAGGTCACTGATGCCTATCGGACGATGGTTTCCGAAGACATGGCGCTGCTGATGCAGGAGATTTCCGGATGTTACTGTTTGGTGGGATCCGCCAATCCTGAAAAAGGCTTTACAGCCGGGCACCACCACCCAGAGTTCAGTTTTGATGAACAGGCGATGGTCTATGGGGCATCTTTGCTGGCTGCAGCGGCCGCCTCTCTGCTTCAAAAGTGAGGGGAAAGACCCGGTTAGGAATCCTTTGGAAATGGAGGATCAACCCTGCTTTTTTTGATGAATGTCATCGTGGGTTAATTGACGGGGCAGGGGCTGGGTGCTACAATTTATCATATCAATCATATTAATCAGATCATATATCCTGTATGCCTGTCAATGAGTTTTTACGCTATTTGCTCCAAAATTCGGACTCTGAACCCGACTCGAACCGTCTCCCACCTTTAAAGAACCTCAGTGAGGAGCTTGGCATCAGTGTCTCCCAGCTCCGGGAACAGGTGGAAGTGGCCAAGGTTCTTGGGCTGGTTGATGTTCGGCCCCGGCTGGGGATCCGCCAGCTTCCCTATTCCTTCACTCCGGCGATCAACGCCAGTCTTTCTTTTGCCATCACCCAAACCCCCGCTCATTTCGAGGAATTCCTGGACCTCCGCAGACAGCTCGAACAATCCTATTTACCGCAGGCACTGGGGACCTTGACCGAGGAAGATTTTTTTAAACTGCAGCGCCTGATCGCCAGCGCGTGGGAGAAGCTTCGCGGCCGCCCCGTGCGGATCCCCCACCAGGAACACCGCAGTTTCCACCTGATGATTTTCCATCGCCTGGACAATGTGTTTGTCAAGGGTCTCCTGGAGGCATACTGGGATGCCTATGAAGCGGTGGGGCTCAATGTCTATGCTGATCTGGCTTACCTGGAGCGGGTATGGTCCTATCATGAGCAGCTGACCCAGGCCCTTCGCCAGGGAAAAATTAATCTCGGCATTAAACTTTTAAAGGAGCATTTCGATTTACTCGTGGAGCGGTTGGCGTCTGCCTAGGCAGACGTCTGGGGCTGTCAGACACTTTCGGGATGAGTTTACCCGAAACTGCAATGGGAAACCAGAAGGTCATCTTCGAAGGAGCGCCAATGGCAAAGTCTGCGCTGGGGGAATCTGAAGGACCCAATCCCCAAAAAATCATCAATGACTTCACGATCACCATCGCCACGGTAAATGGGTCCGGATCGACGACATCCAATGTGACCTTGATTCGGGCATTATTCGGGATGGGCATTCCTGTTTCCGGGAAAAACCTCTATCCCTCCAATATTCAGGGGATGCCCACCTGGTTTCTGATCCGCCTCAATAAGGATGGGTATCTGGCCAGATCATCCCAATCTGAGATCGTGGTCGCGATGTGCGAGGAAAGCTTTCAAGAGGATGTTGATTTACTTCCTCCTGGTGGGGTGCTGATCTATGATGGGGATCTTCAGCAGGAAGCACCCCGGGAAGATATTATCCGCTACGCGCTGCCCATTCGAAACCTGGTTCGCAAGGCGGAAGTTCCTCACACCCTCCGGTCCTATGTTGCCAATATGCTGTATGTCGGCGCCCTGGCCTGGCTGCTGGGGATTGATCTTCAGGAAATCAGGCGGGCCCTGGTGCACCATTTTAGCGGAAAGGATGCCCCGGTTGAGATGAATTTCCAGATGGTCAAGACTGCCTGGGAGTATTGTGATCAGGAGCTGGAAAAAACAGGTCCGTATCATGTGCAGCGGATGGAGAAAACCAGCGGGTTGAAATTGGTCAGCGGGAATGAAGCCGCTGCCCTTGGCGCAGCTTTTGGGGGAATCCAGTTTGCTGCCTGGTACCCGATCACCCCGGCGACCGGTTTGGCGGAGATGCTGAATTATCATTTACCCAGGCTGCGGAAGGATCCAGAAACCGGCCGGAACACTTTTGCCGTGGTGCAGGCCGAAGATGAACTGGCTGCGGTCGGGATGGCTGTGGGTGCTGGATGGGGGGGATTGCGGGCGATGACCTCCACCTCGGGACCCGGGTTAAGCCTGATGACTGAATTTGTCAGTCTGGCGTATTTCTCAGAAACCCCCCTGGTCATCTGGGATGTGCAGCGCGTGGGTCCGAGCACGGGACTTCCCACCCGAACCTCGCAAGGCGATATCCTGATGGCTCATTTCCTCGGTCACGGAGATACCCAGAATGTGCTCCTGCTGCCTGGTACCATGCAGGAATGCTTTCAGTTTGGCGGGGAAGCGTTTGATCTTGCCGAGCGTCTGCAGACGCCTGTACTGGTGATGAGTGATCTCGATTTGGGTGTCAATTTATGGATGACAGAGCCATTTGAATACCCGGCGCGGGAGATGGATCGGGGGAAAGTGCTCTGGGAGGAGGATTTAGAGGCGATGGAGGGCGAGTGGGGAAGGTATGTGGATGTGGATGGGGACTTTATTCCCTACCGGACGCTTCCCGGCAATCAGCATCCCAAAAGTGCCTGGTTTGCAAGGGGCACAGGACATGATGCGTATGCCAGGTACAGTGAGGATCCTGACGACTGGCATGAGAACATGGAGCGCTTGAAGAAGAAATTTGAGCAGTCCCGGGAATTCGTTCCTGGCCCCATCATCGAGATGGCAGAAAACACGCATATCGGGATCCTTGCTTACGGCTCGACTGATTCCGCGGTTCAAGAAGCCCGGGACATTTTAGCTGCTAGGGGCCTTCCCACAGATTACTGCCGCGTGCGTGCGGTCCCGTTTACTGCAGAAATCCATGAATTTATCAGAACACACACCCGTTTGTATGTGATTGAAATGAACCGGGATGGTCAGCTGAACCAGCTGCTGCAGCTGGATCTTCCGGACCTGGCCGGGAAGCTGGTCTCCATCGCCAGGCTGGATGGTCTGCCGTTCACGGCTGCCTGGATCGTTGAGGCGCTTCAAGCGCGGGAGGGGAAAAGCGCATGACCTCTGCAGCAAAGAAGGAAACCAAGCGGAACAAAATCGGTCTCAGGAAAGCGGATTATCGGGGTGAGCCCAGTACGCTTTGCAAGGGCTGTGGGCATTTTTCGATTGCCAACCAGGTCATCGCTGTGATGTATGAAATGGGCATCAAGCCTGAAAAGGTGATCAAACTCAGCGGGATTGGTTGTTCCAGCAAGAGTCCGGCATATTTTCTGAGTCGATCATTTGCGTTCAATGGATTACACGGACGGATGCCCGCGATTGCTACCGGGGCTGTATTTGCGGACCGGACCTTGGAGGCAATGGGTTTCAGTGGCGATGGGGATACCGCCAGCATCGGTATGGGGCAGTTCAAACATATCATGCGCCGCAACGTTCCTCTGGTGTATATCGTGGAAAATAATGGGGTTTACGGCTTGACCAAAGGTCAGTTTTCAGCCACGGCGGACCAGGGATTGGAACTAAAAAAACAGGGATTAAATCCCTATATGCCCGTGGATATTATGCGTGAAGCATTGGGAAGCAATGCCACCTTTATTGCCAGGGCTTTTTCGGGCGATGTCAACCAGCTGCGGACGATTCTCAAAGCAGCCTTGAGCCATGATGGGATTGCAGTGATTGATATCATCAGCCCCTGCGTGTCTTTTAACAATGATGATGATGCCCACCACTCATATTCCTGGGGCAGGTCCCATGAGGTCGCCATTCATGATCTTTCCTATGTGCCTCCTCGGGAGGAGATCGAGATTGACTATCAAAAAGAACATGTCATCAATGTCAATATGCATGATGGCTCCCATATTTTGCTCAGCAAGATCGGCCAGGACCACGACATCTCCAACCGCATTGCCGCGGTGAACCTCCTGGACGAAGCCAATCAGAAGGGGATACTGCTGACGGGATTGTTTTACATGAACCCGGATGCCCCCTCCTTGATCGATATCAAAAACATCCTGGCCGAGCCGCTGAACCGGCTGGGCTGCGACCGCCTGCGTCCCACAAAAGCGGCGCTTGATCAGGTTAACGATGCACTTTATGGCGCGTAGCTGGGGGAGAGCATTTTCAGCAGGACCGGCTGGATGGAAATCAAAGACCCCGCTGCACAGCGGGGTCTGGTGATGATCGCCTGCAGCTGCAGGTAGGGTTATGGGGTCGGGGTGGACTCCGGAGCTGCTTCTCCGGTCCAGGTGAATACGCGCGGGTCACTTTCGCTGCCGGCGGTCTCCCAAATTGGATCTCCCCCTTCGTCGACATCAATCTGCCTCACGGTACTGATTGTCCAGCGGTAGATATGGGGGGCGTTTTCCTTGGCCCGGAAGCTGCCGGGGATGATGTATTTGGTGTCCGTCACATAATCCACCAGCTTCCTTCCTGTGCCCTCCGTGAGATCCATCACCGTCACCTGGTAGGCTTCATTGGCATTGATCAATCCCACTGATGACCACTGTACAGTGACCTGCGCATCCTCAAGGGAGAAGACTGCACCGTCCGGGGGCAGGAGGAGATTGGGGGCCGGGTAGGGCGGCGGCGGTGTGGGAGTTGGGGATGGTCCGGGGGTGGCTGCCCGCTCACAAAGGGGGATGATCAGAGTCAGTCCCTCATAAACCGTGTTGCTCACCATCCCGTTGTATGATTTGATCGCCTCTTCGGGGACATTGTAATTTAAAGCGATCGTGGAGAGAGTATCACCTTCCCCCACTTCATAGATCACCTTATCGCAAGCAGCAATTGTGGCTTCCAGGCCGCTGAGCGTAGCGGTTGGAAACAAAGTGGCTGTGGGGGTTGGATGAGGGATCAGCAGTTCCTGCCCTTCAAAGAGCGTATTACAGGAGGCAGGGATATTATTCAGCAGCACAATGGACTTGACGGATACCTCAAAACGCGCTGCAATGGCCAGACAGGAATCATTGGCTGAAACTGTGTAAGTGAGCGGTGTGGGAGAGGGCACCGGGGTGGCAGTATTTGTAGGAACCGGCAATGTTTCTGTCGGGGTCAGGGTGACCGTCTGTGTGATGGTGGGAGTGGTGGTGGTTGCTTCCATGGCACCGGTCTGCTGGAGGGCCACAAAGACCATCACAGCGCCGATGGCCAGAAACAGCACGACAAGACCGATCGCTGCCGGGAGCCCCAGCGTTACTTCAGGCATTCGCCCCCCCCGGACGACTTCCGCATCCTCTTTTGTTCCCAGGAGCGTGCTGCCGCAAACCAGGCAGCGGGTTGAATCCTCTTTCACACGGGTGCCACAGGTGGGACAGATTTTTTTCTTTTCTTCGTTCATCATAGGTGCTCTTTATCTTTAATCCAGGCTCAAATAGACAGCGGCAATTATACCAGATGCCGGTTCGCAGGGTTTCTTTTCACTGCTTTTCTCGCAGCAGGAAAGACCAAGTTGGGGGGGTGGTCAGGTGGGGGTGTTGGGTTCATGGATAGCTGCCTGGGCAGGAAAAGGGCTGAGGCAGAACTTTCAGAGGGGTCAGTACTTTCTCCGCAGCAGCTGATCAGCCAGCTCCTGGAGGGCTTCCCCAGCATTTCCGGTAAGCTCTGCCTTGTTCAGGTTTCGGAGAGCATCCTGGGTGAGCTGATCCGCATAATTTTTCGCATAGTCATATGCCCCGGCCGCTTCCAGCTCTACCCGCAGCGCGGGGATATCTCCTGGGGCAATTGGCCCAGCAGCCCAGCGGTCCTTGAAGCGGCCTGGTTGCCCGAGACCGTAGATGATTGGAAGGGTTTTTTTCTTGGAGATCAGATCTGCACTGGCAGATTTTCCACTGACCTCTTTTTCCCCCCAGATCCCCAGCAGATCATCCTGGACCTGGAAAGCCAATCCCAAATCACGACCAAAATCCCGACAGGCGCTCTGAACCGCAGAAGGTGCCCCTGCACAGAGGGCTCCAACCTCCATGCTGAAGGAGAGCAACGCAGCTGTTTTTCCAGCTACCATATCCCAATAGGCATCCAAAGATACCTCGGTGATTGTTTCAAAATGAATATCAAGGTGCTGTCCCTTTGTTAATTGCAAACAGGTTTGCTGAAAAAGGTGGGTCGCCTTGAGGGTCAGATCCGGGGAATAATTTTTGGCTAGTTGAGTGAGGGCCAGGTTTGCAAGGGAAAACATCGCATCCCCGGTATTGATTGCCTGAGGAATCCCCCAGCGCTTCCACAGGGTGGGTCGACCCCGCCGGAAATCACTTTCGTCTTCGATATCATCATGGATTAATGAAAAATTGTGCAGTAATTCAACAGCCGAGGCCGCTGGAAGCGCATCACGCCAGCTCCCTCCTGCTGCTTGAGCAGCCAGCAGGACCAGCATGGGTCGGATTTGTTTGCCCTCCGCCTTTTTGCCTGCCCCGGCTCCTGTCCAGCCCATTTGATAGTGGAGCATGGTTACAAGCCCATCACTGTGGGTTTGTTCTGCCGCAGCGATGACCTGCTCCAGGAAGGTTTTTAACGCCGGATAGGCGTCCTGTCTGAATGCTTGATACTTTGATTTTCCTGTCATGAGAAGTGGGTTGGTTGGATTTCCAGAGCAGACAGTTCGTCGAGATCTGCTGCCCCTGCAGCAAACATACTCACGCGAAGTTCCATCCGGATCCTTTCAATGACTTGGCTGACTGCTTCTTCTGAGGCAGCAGCTGCTTTCAGGAAGGGACCCGCCAATCCTCCGACTGCGGCTCCCAGGGCGATGGATTTGGCGATATCAATCCCGGTTCGCATTCCGCCTGAAGCAAAGATCAGCAGGTCTGGAGCGGATGTTTTTACCAGTTGAATAGATACTGCAGTCGAAATTCCCCAATCCTGGAAAGCAGCGGCAGTTTGGCGTCTTGCCTCTGTATCCGCCCGGTGGATTTCCACTTCAGACCAGGAGGTGCCCCCGGCTCCGGCGATATCCAGGGCAGCAACCCCGGCATCCTGGAGCAGCAGGGCACTTTCCCTGGAAAATCCCCAGCCAACCTCCTTGACAATCACCGGGACTTGCAGGGAGTCACAGACCTGGGATATTTTTGCTGCCAGGCCGGAAAAACGGGTGTCTCCCTCCGGCTGTAAGGCTTCCTGGAGGGGGTTGAGATGCAGTATTAAGGCATCGGCCTCAATCATGTCGACTGCTTTTTGGCAGTCATCCACTGTCATCCCATAGTTCAGTTGCACAGCTCCGAGATTGGCGAATAACAGGATGTCAGGGGCGTACTTACGCACCTGGAATGTTGATGCCAGGGAAGGGTCTTCCAGCGCTGCCCGCTGCGAACCCACCCCCAGTGGGATACCTGCTTTCTGTGCCGCGGCTGCTAAATTCCGGTTGATCATTTCTGCTTCCGTGGTTCCGCCCGTCATGGAGGAGATCAGGATCGGGGCAGTGATGCTGTGACCAAATAGCGAACTCTCCAATGAAATTTCATCCAGGTTTTGCTCGGGAAGTGCCTGGTGGACCAGCCGGTAGTTCTCCAGCCCCGTGGTCAGACCGGAGCGGACATCCTGCTCCAGGTTGATGCGAATATGATCTGCTTTTCGGCGGCTGGTTTTGTCTCCAGGAGTCATGATCTCTCCTTATCTCCAGGCAATGGTATCAGTCTGCGTTCAGGGTGTCAACACAGGCGGGCAGGCTTGAAAAACCTTGACAACTGCTCTCCTACGATTACAATTAGCTCAAATTTGAAACCAGATCTGGCTCCTGCTGCCGGCAAGGTTCATCCTGATCTTTTTGATTCCTTTCAGCTCACATCCAAGGAGAAGAAACAATGTCTGATACGTTTGAGCAGATTAAAACAATTATCGTCGATTTACTGGCGGTGGATCCCGCAAAAGTGACCCGGGAAGCCCGGTTCCGCGAGGATCTGGAGGCGGATTCACTTGACCTGGTGGAGCTCATCATGGAATTTGAGGATGAATTTGGGGGGGAAATATCTGATGAGGATGCTCAAAAAATAACCACTGTTGGAGAAGCCGTGCAATTTGTCGAGGAGAATATGTAGTCAGAGAATGAGGATTGATCTGATGTTCCAGGTCTGCCGCAGCGCTGCGGCAGACTTTTTTTATGGAAGCAGCTTGGGAATTTCCTCGGGATGTTTGGCGACCCTGACCTGGGCCTGTTTGAGGGCCTTGATCTTATCTTTCGCCAACCCGGTGCCGCCTTGCACAATTGCTCCCGCGTGCCCCATTCGTTTCCCGGGCGGAGCGGTTTGTCCGGCAATAAAAGCAACCACGGGTTTGGAGATGTACCTGGAGATATAATCAGCGGCTTGCTCCTCATCCGTCCCCCCGATTTCTCCGATCAGTACGATCCGTTCTGTGGCCACATCCTCCTGAAACATCCGCAGGGTATCGATAAAATTTGTGCCATTGATGGGATCTCCTCCAATCCCGATGCATGTGCTGACCCCTTCACCCAGGTTCTTCAGGGCGTAGAGGACCTCATAGGTCAAGGTTCCAGAACGGGAAACGACCCCGATATCTCCAGGAATTGCAATATTGCCCGGGATGATGCCAACTTTTGTTTCCCCCGGGGTCAGCAATCCAGGGCAGTTCGGACCGACCAAACGAACCTGTTTTTGGTCAAGGTAATTACGAACCTGCATCATGTCTTTTACCGGGACTCCCTCTGTGATGCAGACAATCAGATCCATCCCAGCATCTGCAGCTTCCAGCATGGCATCGGCGGCGAATCGGGCAGGAACAAAAATCAAGGATGTATTCGCCCCGGTGGCGGTTTTCGCCATCTTCACAGAATCAAACACCGGGATTTTGTCATCATGGACCCATTCCCCACCTTTCCCGGGGGTGACGCCGGCGACAACGTTTGTTCCATACGCGACCATTTTTCCGGTATGAAACAGCCCTTCTGTCCCGGTGATTCCCTGGACCAATAAACGGGTGTTTCGATTAACGAGAATACTCATTCGTGCTCTCCCCAGCTGGATATCAGGCTCAAGATTTTACAGCCGCTACAGCCATTTTTGCGGCTTCTGCGAGGGTTTCAGCCGTCTGCATATTTGCATTGGCCAGCAGCTGGCGGCCTTCCTGAGCATTTGTGCCGACCAATCGGACAATCATTGGGACGGCCGTGTCGATTTTTTCCAGTGCCTCCAGGATTCCTTCTGCCACCAGGTCACAGCGGGTGATGCCTCCAAAGATATTTATCAGGACTGCTTTGACACTGCCATCAGAGAGGATGATTTCCAGAGCGGCAGTAACTTTTTCTGAACTGGCCCCTCCGCCGATATCCAGAAAATTCGCAGGCTCCCCTCCAAATAATTTAATGATATCCATCGTGGTCATGGCCAGACCTGCGCCATTCACCATACAGCCAATATTGCCATCCAGCTTGATATAGGATAAATCATGTTCCCTGGCAAGGATTTCAGCTGGAGCATCGACATCGGTATCCCGCAAAGCTGCCAGCTCCGGGTGACGGAAAAGGGCATTATCATCCAGGACCATTTTCCCATCCACCGCCAGCAGCTGGCCGTCTTTGGTGACCACCAAAGGATTAATCTCTGCCAGGGTGGCGTCCTTGCCTGAGTAGGCTGCCCAGAGACCGTGGGCAATTTTTGCGAATGTATTCCAGTGCTCCCTGGAGAGGTCGATGCCGGCAGCGAGATCCCTGGCCTGGTAATTCTGCAGCCCCAGCAAAGGGTCGATATGGCATTTGATGATTTTCTCAGGGGACTTTCTGGCAACCTCCTCAATGTCGACCCCACCTTCTGAGCTTGCCATGATGACCGGTTTTCTGGCAGAACGGTCGTTGGTGATTCCCAGATAAATCTCCTCGCGGATCTCTGCTGCCTCATCCACAAGGACTTTTCGAACAGGGAGTCCTTTGATTGTCATATTCAGGATTGTTTCCGCGTGCTTCCGGGCCTCTTTCGGGTTCCTGGCTGCCTTGATCCCACCAGCTTTGCCACGGCCGCCGACCAGCACCTGGGACTTGATAACCACCGGTCCACCTAACTTTTTCGCAATTGCCTGCGCTTCATCAGGAGAGTCTGCGATCTCTCCGGCTGGAATTGGAACGCCCTGATCGGCAAAGATTTGCTTGGATAGATATTCGTGAAGTTTCATTTCGGATGATCTCCAGATCCGGGGTGAGGTCTGTTCAAATCCGCGCAAATTATACCATGCAGGAAGGGAGGAATGATTTGCCTGCTCTTTGAAAAGTGATCATTGTCCAGGGAATAGATGATTTCTCATGACCACAGGCTGGATAAAGCAGGAAAAGGCATTTTTCTGGGCGGTTAGAAATCTCTGATCCATGAATTGTTTGAGACCGATCCCCGTGGATCAGTCTTAAAGATCAAATTTCTTTTTTCATCCTTATGGCGTGTGGCGGATGGTCTCTGTTTTGCAGCTTCCGTCCAAACCATCTTTCGTGCATACCGTGAGTCGAGTAGCGATATCATGACCCTGGGGGTTTTCTGCAAATCGGCTGACAAAGTAATAACTTTCCCCATTGCCGGGGGTGAGATTGATTTGTTCATTTACCACCGCGCAACCATCATACTTAACGAATGAATTGTTGTACCAATCCTGGGGCAAAGATCCGCCGGTATAATCGATGGGCTCTGTTTTCCAGGAGCGCAGGGTCTCCCCCCCAAGGTTATTAATCCGATACATCAGGGCATAACTTCCAAAGCAAGGTCCCTCAAGGGAAATGTAGGAAACCGAAAAATTTATTGCGGGTGTGGGTGTGGGAGGCGGCGTGTATACTGGCAGGTTCCGGGTATTTGCTTCCGGCGTGGCATACCTGCCCCAGGTCCAGCATTTCTGATTCGGCTGATCCGGATTGCGGACATAAAAATAAGCTCTGCTGGGATCTTGAGCGAAAGTCTCAGTGTCCTCACCCTCATAAATGACTGCCTCGCGATCATACGGGATTCCAGGACCGGAGCGGCAGAAGGTGTTCTCCGACATGAAGATCCGGGGTGGGTCCGGGTTGTGAGCAGTTTGAAAAGACGGGGTCCGTGTCACGGTGGGAAATGTTTGGAATTCCGCTCCCTCCCGGGGTTTTCCCTGCATTGAAACCCTGCTTTCTTGCTGTCTGCTATCCCGTGCGACCGGCTGCAGCGGCTGTTGTTTGTTGACCTGCAGATAGTGATCCAGCCCTTTTCCTCCCGTCCCCAGGATCCCCCCTAGCATAGGACTGCAGGCGGGGATCAGAATCATCAATAAAACAGCACCTCTAATCAGATATTTTGTAATGGATCTGGACTTCTGAGCATTCTTCAGCATCTTCCCTCCAATAGATCAACAGCGATTTTTTCCCGAGCTGGTTTAACCCTAGCACCGGCAATCCTAGATGGGTATAGATATTTCAGAGTATCTCGATATATATTTCGGTATATTCAACCTATTAAAGATCCCACGGACCTCCCTGCTGGATCCAGATGATTTATAGTTAATCTAGGGGACAGCTGAGGATTTTCTGAAAGCCTGGAGGTGCACCAATGGCAGAGATTAAAAACCAGCAGGTGGCAAAGCTGCTGGAGCGGATTGCCGGACTGCTGGAAACAAAGCAGGCCAATCCATTCCGCGTCCAGGCCTACCGCCAGGCTGCCGGGACCGTTCGCGCGGCTGGGGAGTCTTTGGGTAAGCTGCTGGAGGAGGGTGGAGAAGAATCCCTCCAGGATCTTCCCCAGATCGGGGAAGGGATCAGTGGGGTGATTGCGGACTACCTGCGCAGCGGGCGCTCCCGTGAGCTGGAAAGGCTGCTGGGGGAGACCGCCCCCGAAGAGCTGTTTCAACAGGTGCCCGGGATCGGGGAAACGCTGGCAGAGCGGATCGCTGAAAACCTGGAGGTAAACACACTGGAGGAGCTGGAACAGGCTGCCCACGATGGCAGGCTCCGAAAGATTGATGGCTTCGGATCCCGGAAGGTGGAAAATATCCGCCTGAGTCTTGCCGGGATGCTGAGCTCAGCCGCTCAAAGGAGGACCAGGGAGAAGGAGGAATCTAAACCGCAGCCGCCCGTTTCCCTCCTCCTGGAAGTGGACCAAGAATACCGACAAAAAGCTGCCCGGGATCAGCTGAGGCGAATTGCGCCAAAACGTTTTAACCCCGATGATGAAGCCTGGCTGCCGATCCTGGATACCAAGCAAAAGGGATGGAATTTCACCGTCTTATTTTCCAATACTGCCCGGGCCCATGAACTGGGAAAAATTGATGATTGGGTGGTTGTGTATTACCAGCGGGGAGGAATGGAGGATCAGGCTACCGTTGTCACGGAAACAAAGGGAGAGCTTGAAGGGGAGCGGGTAATTCGCGGACGGGAAGCCGAATGCCTCCAGCACTACCGGCATGGAAGATAAACCGGAGCCAATCAAAAGGAATAAAAAAGGTTGCCGGGTTTGATTACTGCCAGACAGGCAGTGACGATTAAAATAACAGGCATTTTTTGCCGAACTGCCTGACTGGGGGATTGCAGATGGATTGTCGGGAACCTTTAGATTCGTTTGCGGACCCAGGGAATGCGGTAGATCAGCAGAAGAAGCATCCCGGCCGCGTAGAACCAGGGCCGCAGGACCCCGGGTTTAACAGCCATGATAAAGTGAACTGCAGCAAGGAATCCCGCCAGGTACACCAGGCGATGGAGGACCCTCCATTGTTTCCCCAGCTTCTTGACCAGCACTTTCCAGGAAGTCACCGCCAGGATCAGTAAAATCAGCCCTGAGAGAAATCCAATCAGTGCAAATCTTCTTTCTAGAAACGCGCGGGGGATCAGGGACCACTGGAAGCCGTAATCGATGCCGATGAAGATCGCAAAATGGGCGGCAGCGTACGCAAAAGCATAAAGTCCCAGCGGCCTCCGCAGCTTGCCGATCTGCGGCCAGTTGAGCAGGGACCGGAGCGGGGAGACCGCCAGGGAAAGCATCAGCAGAATCAGGGCAGTTTTCCCGGTGCGGTGGGTGAGTTCCAGGACCGGGTTGGCTCCCAGATTCCCCTGCCAGAAGTCCCAACCCATCACCAGCAGCGGGAGGTTGGAACCAATGTGGGAAAGCAGATGCAGCCTGGCTGCTGCCGGGCGTCGAATCCTGCGCCAGGGTTTAGAAATATTTTCTGAGATCCATGCCTTCATAGAGTTCAGCGACCTCGTCTTCGTAGCCATTAAACATCAGGGTAGGCCGGCGGGAGAATTCCCCAATCCTGCGTTCTGTAGCCTGAGACCAGCGGGGATGATCAACATTGGGGTTCACGTTGGCATAGAACCCGTACTCGTTTGGAGCCGATTCCATCCAGAGTGAGGTGGGCATGTCTTCCACAAGATCGATCCTGACAATCGATTTGATGCTTTTGAAGCCGTATTTCCAGGGAACCACCAGCCGGATCGGCGCGCCATTCTGGGGTAAGAGATCTTTTCCATACAAACCGGTGGCGATGATGGTCAGGTCATGATAAGCTTCATCCATCCGCAATCCCTCCACATAGGGCCAGGGAAAATAAGAATTTTTCTGACCGGGAAGTTCTTCAGGATCGAAGATGGACTCAAATCGGACAAACTTCGCAGCGTCTTTTGGTTGGACGTCATCAAGAAGCGATGCTAAGGGGAATCCATTCCAGGGAATGACCATGGACCAGCCCTCGACACAGCGCATCCTGTAAATCCGCTCCTCGGTGGGAAACAGCTGGCGGATCTCCTCCATACTGTAGGTTTTTGGATTATCAACCAGCCCCCCGACTTTAACCTCCCAGGGGGATGTCTGGAAGTTCTCAGCCAGTTTGGCGACCCCTTCTTTATTGGTCGTAAACTCATAAAAGTTATTGTAGTTTGTGACATTCTCAAAGGATGTCAGGGGATCGCCCAGTTCATCGGCCGCTTCGCTCAGCTCAGCAGCGGGCTGGTCGGGGGAGGATGACGAGCCCAGCTGATCCCCCGGCACAAAGGGTTTTTGCTTACATGCTGCCAGCACAGCTGCGCTGGCTCCAATCACACCAATAGTTTTCAGAAAATCCTTCCGGGAGAGATAAAGCTCCTCGGGGGTAATCTCTGATTTGAGTGACTTGTCTGATTTTTTCATCCATTCCTCCATCGGCTATTTGCTGCCCTTATCCTAGCAGAAAGAGTTTAGCTGATGATTAAGGAGGCCAGAATCCTTAATGAGAAATAAAAATTTTTAGTCTGGGCCCACCCTTATTCCAGGGAATTCATGGGGAATCTGATCACCCGGTCATTTCGTGTATCAGCAACCCAGAGTCCCCCGTCTGGATCGGCAGCGACTCCAGTGGGGTAATCCATCAATTGATCGGGGTCTATACTGATTCCAAGCGTGTTTAAAAATTCTCCTTCCAGTGTGAATCGCAGGATTCTGGAGAGCTCAGGATCGCTTACATAAAGGGTTCCATCCACCCCGACATCCAGGTAGGGTTTGTTGTCCAGCGATTGTCCGTACCAGGCATCAAGATCCCATTTTCGGAGAAAGACTTGGGCAATGCCGTTTTCATCCGGGGCAAAAACCTGGATGCGCTGATTCCAGGTGTCCGCCACGTATAAATTCCCTTCCTCATCCAGGGCCAGGCCGGACGGCTCATCAAATTGTCCATCTCCGAGCCCAACCTCCCCAAATTCTGCTAAAAATTCCCCCTCCTCGTCGTAGACCAGGATGCGTTTGTTCCCGGTGTCCGTGACATAAACATGCCCGTCCTGGTCCACGGCAACATCACGCGGTCCCCACATGGAATAGGGGGATTCCCGCTGACCAAACTGACCCCAGCTCAAAATGTGGGTGCCATTCGAGGTGAATTTCTGAATGCGGTGATTCCAGGTATCGGCAATATAAACGGATCCATCGGGTCCCAGGTCGATTCCCCAGGGCTCACTGAAGGTTGCCTGGGGTGCGGTGCCATCCCCCTGGCTTTCCCCGCTGAAACTTCCCCAGCTTTCCAGGATGGTCCCGGATGGGTCCACGTGGAGCACCTGATGGTTGCCAGTATTCAAGATATACAGGCTGCTGTCTGGCGCGACGACCAGATTCCGGGGTGTGGTGAGGTTGAGGGATTCCAGGATCCGGTCCGGGGATACGTTCAGGTCTTTGCCAGCATATGGATCCGCTTCGATTTCTTCGATTTCCAGATCCGGTGTTCCGTACGTCCAAACCTTGTTGGCAATGTCCTTCCGGACGTATAGCTTCATCTGGTCAGCAGGGCTCCAGGATGCCAGGGAGAAGCTTTTTCCTGTGACCTCGCCGTATTTGGAGTAATCCCGGTTCAGCCAGATCTGAAATATCGCTGCCCTCATCTCTGAGCTCCCCAGGGCATTGCGAATTCTGTCCCAGGTCAGATTGAAATAATCTTGATTTGGCCAGACGATCCGATTGTAGGTAAACTCGTAATATGCATTCCCAACCACGGGCTCCAGTTTGCTGTAGTTATTGTTCCCCACCAGGATGACCGGGGCTGTGCGCAGATCCCGGGTCGGGCTCTCTGCATAATAACGCTGGTTTTCATAATCTCTCAAGTACCACCAAAACGGGTAGGTGCTTTCATTATCAAAAGCAACCTCCAGCGCCAGGCCATCCGTCGTCCGATAAGAAATTTCTTCAATTTGAGCCAGGGCTTCTTTGATTCCCCGACCACCATGGGCGTAGACAAGGTATTCTTCCGGACTATCATACTTGATGAAGGATGCCATGAAACTTGTGTGAACTGTCAGCGCGCTTAACACAACCAGACCGGTGAGCACAAAGGCAATCAGGATCTGACCAAGGTCCCATTTTAACAGCAAAATCAGCAGCCAGATCCCACTGAGGAGGAAGATGAAAACAGAGGAAAGGAAGCTGCCGGTTGCCCGCAGCTGGAATAACTGCTGTCCCTGGAAGGCGCGGGTCGGGGACAAGAGGGACCCCACTGCTGAGAATAAGCTGGTCAGGAGGATCAGCAACAGGATCATCACCAACCAGCCGTTTTTCCTCTTGAAAGCCCTGCCGTCAAACCTTTTCATGAGCTGCTGGAAACCCCAGGCAGTGAGCAGAATCAAGGGAAAGGCGATGTGAACTGTCAGCCAGGGCATTTTTTCCCCGGCAATTGGATAGGCAACCAGGCTGGTGATGGCCCAGAATGCCAGCAGGGAGAAGACCGGGGCGCGGTCCTGTTTTTTCTCCGGGAGATGGATCCCCACCCCGGTTGAGAACCAGTCAAGCACAGACTGGATTGCCCCAACAATTAATGTGATCAGGCCTCCCAGGGCGGGTAGATACTCATAAATCGGCAGCTGGATGAGCCAGTAATAATACCAGGGCTGGCTGCCTCTTTCTACGCCATGCTGATCTAACCAGTATCCCAGGGATCCGACCATGCCGGTGAAAAACCCGGAGCCATTTGTAAAGACTGTGGTGTAGAAAATGGTAAAAGGCAGGTAAAATATCGCAGCACAAATCAACCAAACCCTGGCATTCCAGGCCAGTCCCACGGCAACCGCAATCACCGTCAAACCAAGCAGAAACAAGCCTGTCCTGATCATCCCGGGATTGCTGTAATCGAGAGGATCAAAACCAGCCCATTCAATCGGGAACGCTGCCAGCTGGGGCAGCACGAGTGTACCCAGCAACAACAAGGCACTGAAGGAAGGCAGCTGCTTGAGGTTGTCCCATCCATAGCCAATGATCGCTATCAGCAAGGCGGCGGCAAGGGAGACAGCGACAAGGACCATTGGTACCATCAGCTGCAGCGGCATCCCGGTAGTCTGTCCAAGCTCCTCCGGCATTTCAGGGATTGTAGATTGAATGATGAAAACTGCCCCGAGCAAGAGGACTGACACAATCAGGGCAATGACGAAAAAGTTCTGATAGGAGTTGTTCCAGGAAGCTTTGGAGAGATCTGCAATAAACACCAATCCTAAAAAGACCATTGCCTGGGCGGTGTAGATGAAGGCGGTTTCCTTGGCTGTAAAATGCAGCATGGTCGCCGCAGTCAGCCAGTACAGAAAGCGGGGAGATTTGGTTTCCAGGTACCGGAGGATTGACCAGATCGTCACCACACCAAATAACGCTACAAATGCTTCATTGCGGACATACCGCCCGTAATACAGCATAAAGGGGGAGATCAAGGTCATAAACGCTGCTGCCAGGGTTCCCCAACTGCCCAGATAGCGGCGGTATTTCCAGAGAAAAAGAATCGTCGCCAGACTTGTAATCGCGGCTGGGATTCTTGCCGTGTAATCATTATCCCCAAACAGGAAATAAACCAGTGCCAGAAAGTGAAATTGAAACGGCCCATGGGTAATCGGGTCATGGCTGTAGCCCATGCCTTTAAATAACCGCCATGCATAATAAACATGGGAGGTTTCATCATGGCTGATAACCCTGGCGCCAAGGTCATAAAACCTGGAGATTATTGCCAGGAGGATGATCACGGCAAATAGGATCACCTCCCAGGAGGGCTTGAAGTCTGCCAAAGGGCTTTTACTGAGCCAGTTTTGAGGGGGTGATTGGCTTTGGTTTTCCATAAATTACTCTCTTAGTGGCTGTTCTGTTTTAGGTTGGTTACTTCAGTCAGGGATAAAGGACGCCATTTGCCTGGTTCTAAATCTCCCAGTTGCAGGCTGCCGATTCGTACGCGAATCAACCGCAGCACCGTCAGCCGGGTGGCTTCTGCCATCTGGCGCAGCTGCCGGTTTTTACCTTCCCGGAGAATTACCCCCATCCAGGTTCCCTGCGGATCCCGCTCCTTGATCCAGACCTCTGCCGGGAGGGTTTTTTCCCCGCTTTTGAGGAGGATGCCCCTCCGCCAGGCGTTCAGCTGCTGCTGCTCGGGATGTTCTTTCACCAGCACCCGGTACTCTTTCTGATGTTCATACCGGGGATGGGTGAGGCGGTTTGTCAGCTTGCCGTCATTGGTCATTAACACCAGGCCCTCGCTCTCATAGTCCAACCGTCCTACCGGGTACAAACGGCCCGGAATTGGGATCAGGTCCCGTACGGTTGTTCGCTTCCCTGGGGTCTTAACGGTAGATAACACTCCTACAGGCTTGTACAAGGCAACATACTTAAGGGATTCTGGTTTGCGGATTGGAGACCCGTCCACGGTAATCTCGTCAGCAGCCGGGTCCGCTTTTCCTCCCAGAACAGCAGTCACGCCATTGACCTGAACACGACCGGCTGAGATGATCTCTTCACAGCTTCTTCGGGACCCATAGCCAGACCGAGCAAGGATTTTTTGCAGCCTAGTTTTCATAAGCAGGTAAAACCAGGAATTCACTATCCTTTGAGGACCTCAGGGACTGCCTGATGTTGATGGTCTTCGATATCCAGCGGCGGTAGTTCCTCATAAGAAGTCAGTCCAAAATACTTTAAAAACTCGTTCGTCGTATGGTACAGGATGGGCCGACCGGGGCTTTCTGCCCTGCCGACCTCCTCGATCAAGCCCTTGCTGATCAGGGTTTTCAGCACCCCATCGCTGTTGACTCCGCGGACTGCATCCACCTGGGGTCGGGTGACCGGCTGCTGATAAGCGATAATCGACAGGGTCTCAAGGGCAGCCTGGGATAGGGACGAGGTGGACTCCAAATCCAGGAAAGTTTCAATGAGAGGAGCTGTTTCCGGGGCAGATACCAACTGGACTTTGCCATCATGATGCTGAAGGCGAATCCCCCGATGCTGATAGTGCGCCGCCAGGTCATCCAGGCCTTTTTTTACTGCCCAGGGGGATTCCCCGAGGATGGTGCTGATTTGATACGGGCTGATGGGCTCCGGGGCGACAAAAAGAATAGCTTCAATTTGTGCGGAGAGTGCCAGTGCTTCTTTTTGTCCGGATTCCGAGAATTGCTCTTCTACCATGCTATAATCTTGAGTTAGAATATGCAAACTGCTGAAACTAAGTTACCAGTAAAAAACGGGTTGTTTTCATCACCTGAGATGAGATTATACCATTTTCTGTTGCTGCCGATCGCTGCGGTTGTGCTGTTGGGCTTCACGGTTTCCTGCGCCCCAACCCAGGAGGCCCTCCCGGCAGAGCAAATCACCATTGAAGTGGAAGCAGATGGCAGCCAGATCCGGGTAACCCTTCCTGCGGGAGGGACAGTGGATCAAGTTTTAGAACTGGCAGATCTTTCCCTGGAGGGGAAAGATCGTGTGGAACCCCGGGGGAGCACGGAGCTTATCGAGGACACCCGGGTGCAGGTGATTCGGGTTGAAGAAATCTTTGAAACCACCGAGGAAGTGATTCCCTATCAGGTGATCCGGCAGCCGACCGAGACTCTGCCGACCGGGCAGGAGCAGCTGCTGCAAGCGGGAAAAAATGGCTTGAAAGAAGTAGTGTTTGTTCGCGTGCTCGAGAATGGGGAAGAAGTGGCTTATCGGGAAGTGAACAGCGTGGTGGTCGAGGAAGCGGTCGACGAGATGGTGCTGGTGGGTGTCCGGTCAGCCAGCTCCCCGATTGGGATCCCAGGAAGACTGGCCTATATCTCTAATGGCAATGCCTGGATGATGGAAGGATCAACCGCGAACCGCACCCTGTTGACCTCCACTGGCGATCTGGATGGCAGGGTCTTCAGCCTCTCTCCGGATGGGAATTGGCTGCTGTTTTCCCGTTCGGATGAGGATGAGGAGATCATCAATACGCTCTGGGTGGTGAAAGCTGACCCGCAGAACCAGATTCTAATCGATCTGAAAGTACAAAATGTGATTCATTTTGCAGATTGGGTTCCGGACGATGAACAGTCTGTGGCCTTCTCCACGGTTGAGCCCCGGATGTCAGCCCCGGGCTGGCAGGCAAATAATGATCTGGTTGTCAGAAAATTCAGTGAGAGCGGTTGGTCGGTCGTGTCCTACGAAGTGCTGGAACCCGGGTATGTGGGAGTCTACGGATGGTGGGGAACCGAGTTCAGGTATTCACCAGAAGGAGAGTACGTTGCCTATGCCAGTCCCGATCAAGTAGGGATCATTGATGTGGAGACCGGGGACATGCAGCCCTACATCAAAATGCCACCTTTCCGGACCACGGGGGATTGGGCTTGGATGTCCGGTCTGGGCGTTGGCCCCCTGGGGAATACGATTTATGCGGTTGACCACGTTCCTCCCGAAGGACAGGAAGGTACTCTGGCCGCGGAGGAATCGCAGCAGTTTGATCTCATCGCCATTTCAAAGCCCACCGGGGTATTTCAGCGAATTTTGACCGATGTAGGGATGTTCGCATACCCGCTTCCCTCCCCCATGTTTGCCAAACCCTCAGGGGAGGCCTCCTTTGAAGTGGCATACCTGCAGGCGGTTTTTCCAGAGCAAAGCGCAACAAGTAATTACAGGGTCTCGATTGTGGACCGGGATGGCTCCAATCCCCGGGTGATCTTCCCCCCACCCGATCAGGCGGGCATGCAGCCACAGCGCGGCTGGGGAGCCTGGGCGCCGGAACCGATCCAGGACCGGATCAAAGTGCCGCTGGCTGTTTTATATGAGGGAAACATCTGGATTTTAGATTTGGAAACGGGAGAATCCTGGCAGGTCACCGGAGACGGTCGGGTGCAGCGCCTGGATTGGTAGGAGGATGCCCACAGGAGTCCTCGAGTTGAACTTGTCCTCTGGAATTATTCAGGAGTAAGAATGAGAATCCTTGTCACCGGTGCTGCCGGGTTTTTAGGATCGCATTTATGCGACCGCTTGCTGGGGGAGGGACATCAGGTAATCGGGATGGATAATTTCATTACCGGTCGTCCTGAAAACCTCCATCATCTGCAGGATCAGGAGCGTTTTGAGTTTGTGGAGCACGATGTCTCCAAGTTTATTAAAGTTCCCGAGGAAGGGGTTGATGCCGTGCTGCATTTCGCCTCGCCGGCCAGCCCGAATCCACATTCCCCGTACGGTTATGTCAATCTGCCCATCCAGACCATGAAAGCGGGTGCGCTGGGAACGCTGAACTCGCTTGGGGTTGCCCGAACCTACCAGGCCCGCTTTATGCTGGCTTCTACCAGCGAAATTTATGGGGATCCTGAGATCCATCCCCAACCAGAGGATTACTGGGGTCATGTCAATCCAATCGGGGAACGATCTGTTTATGATGAGGCCAAGCGATTCGCGGAAGCCCTCACCCTGGCCTACCACCGCTACCACGGGATCGACACCCGGATCGTGAGAATATTTAATACCTATGGACCGCGCATGCGTTTGGATGATGGGCGGGTGGTTCCCAATTTTATCAAACAGGCCCTTCATCAAGAGCCGCTGACGATCTATGGGGATGGGACTCAAACACGCAGTTTTTGCTATGTGGATGACTTGATTGAGGGGATCTATCGCCTGCTCCTTTCGGAGGAACACCGTCCGGTCAATCTCGGCAACCCTTCGGAAATCAGCATCCTTGATCTTGCCGAGGTTGTCAATGAGCTTTTTGAAAACCCTGCGGAAATCACCATTTTTCCAGAAAAGCGTGGGGAAGGGGACCCGCAGCGCCGGCGTCCAGATATCAGTCGGGCCCGGAATGTGTTGAATTGGGAGCCGGAGATTAACCTGGAGGAGGGCTTGTTAAAGACACTCCCCTATTTTAAGGATCACCTGGAGTGAGGCGATGAAGGTCAGCAATATCGTCACCAATCCAAAAGAGCGGGAGCGGTTTGTCAAATTCTGTGCGGTGGGTGCCTTCGGGGCCTTGGTTGATTTTGGATCGTTTCACCTTTTCCTCAGCGTGCTGAGAATCCCGGCGGTCGTCGCCCAGGCGCTGTCATTTTCAGCGGCAGTTACCAGCAACTTTCTCTGGAACCGGTTCTGGACCTATCCTGATTCTCGGTCAAAACCTGTGGTCTCGCAAGTGGTGACTTTTTTTGTTGTGAATGTCATCGGATTGGCGATCCGGACCCCTATCTTTTCCGGCTTGGAACCCCCTCTCAGAAGCCTCTTTTCAGAGATTTCTTTCCTCCCGATTGGTTTTGTGACCGCTGATCGCTTGGGATACACCATTGCCCTGGGGGTGGCTGTTGTGGTGGTGATGTTTTGGAATTTTTTCATCAACCGGGTCTGGACATATAACGACGTTGATTGAGGATATCCTCCAAAAACCGGGGGACAGAGCGTGCGGAGGGGGAAGTCCAACATCAGGCCTGACTGCTGGATCTCTGCTGGGGGTTTTGACGGAGGGTCTCCTTTTTGGGGTATGTTTTTCAACAAAGCCGGTGAGCAGCCAGCTCTGAGCGGGAGCGTCCCGGGATGCCAGGGTTTCTCTTGATCTTCCAGGGGGTGGAATTCGCCCCGATCTCAGGATCTGATCTGGATTGTGGAACCAGTTCAGATGGTGGGAATTCCCTGGAATCAGGCTGCAGTGATTGGGTTTGGAGCGCTGCCTATCCTGTTTCAGCAGGGCTGGCAGACTAGAAACTGATTGGGGGGAGAAATCTGCTGGGGTTGAAGCAAAAATCTCTTTGATGGAAAGCCATGTATAATGGTATGAAAGGACTGCAGCAGATAGGATGAGGTTGTGGCATGGAGAACAAGCAGGAATTGGCCATCGGCAAGGATGAACCTGAACTGATCACCAAGGTGGGCTCTCTGCAGGAGCTGCTTGAGAAAGCCTCTGGCGTCAAAGCATTGGTGGAGCACGAGGGCGAGGATGCGGGATTGGCGGAGAATATCCCTTTCCCGTTTCTGGCCCTGGTCGGGCAGCAGGAAATGAAATTGGCCCTGCTGCTTTCCCTGTTGAATCCCAACCTTGGCGGGGTGCTGCTGATCGGTCCCCGGGGAACTGGAAAAACGACTGCCGTTCGCAGTTTGGTGGACCTGCTCCCGCAGGTCAGACGCAGCCTCTGCTATTATGGCTGTCTTGAGGAGGATGTCGAGAACGGGGGGATTGATGCGGTTTGTCCGGATTGCGCAAAAAAATACGGGGAGGGAGATCCGCTTTCGAAGTTTGAAAAGGTCCGTTTAATCGAGCTGCCGCTCAATGCCACTCTGGAAGATGTTGTCGGTGGGCTCGATCCCCGGGCCAAAGCCAATTCTCGGATGCGGCTCAAACGGGGAATTCTATCTCGGGCAGACCGTAATTTGCTCTATGTGGATGAGGTCAATCTCCTCAATGACCAGGTGGTGGACGCGATCCTTGATGCAGCAGCGCAGGGACAATACACCGTCCGGCGGGGAGCGATGTCAGCTACCTATCGGTCTCAATTCACGCTGATTGGGTCCATGAACCCGGAAGAAGGGCATCTCCGCCCCCAGATTATGGATCGTTTTGGTCTGCGTGTGCTGGTCAAAGGGTTGGATGAGAAAGAAGACCGGCTGGAGGCCTACCGCCGAACCCGGGCTTTTTTGGAAAACCGGCGGTCTTTCACCGCTCAATATGAGCAGGCGACTGGTCTCTTTCAAGAGGAAATCCAGGCGGGGCGGGAGGCGCTTAAGAAAGTCGTCCTGCCTGAGGAAATCGCTCGCATGGGACTTGACCTGATTGAGCACCTGGAGCTGGATTCCCTCCGGGCTGAGATTACCCTCTTTGAGGCTGCCCGGGCTCATGCAGTGGCCGATGGACATTTCGAGGTTCAGGCAGGAGATCTTCGTGCGGTCGCTGCCATGTCCTTGAGATTGAGAAGATCTCAGTTTATCGAGCAGTACCTGGCAGATCAGCACAGTGAGGCCAAGGTGCTTGACCAGGCCCTTGAGGAGTATGTCCAGGACCCTGCCCATGAGATTGGAGCAGTGGATTGATGGGAAACCTGTCTGTAATCGGGGGAAAAGTGGGTGGATTCAACCTCAAATCCGTCCCCGGCGGGAGGACCCGCCCCATCATGGCCAAGGTCAAGGAAGCCGTATTTAATATTGTGGCTCCTTACGTGCTGGAGTCGATCTGGCTGGACTTGTTCGCCGGGACGGGCAGTGTGGGGATTGAGGCACTCAGTCGGGGCGCGGCGTTTTCTCGTTTTATTGATAACCAGGCTGCATCGATAAAAACAATTCACGCCAATCTCGAGCATACTGGACTCGAAGAGCAGGCTGAGGTCTGGCACACCGATGCATTTTCTTACCTGGCAGGGGACGCGGATCGGAAGTTTGATTTTGTGTATATCGCCCCTCCGCAGTATCAGGAATTATGGATCAAGGCGCTTGGGGCCCTGGATCAAAATCCGGATTGGCTGTTTGATGATGGGTGGGTGATTGTTCAAATTGACAAGGTGGAATACCGGGCTCTGGAGCTCGATCAATTGAGACCTTTTGATCGGCGAACCTATGGGAGCACTGAACTGGTTTTTTACATGGTTGCTGATCCGGCTTCATGACCCGAGAATGTTCCCCCGAGTCGATTGCGGTTCGCAGGTCCAGAATCAGATCGTCGTGAAGCGGGCTTGAATTTTCCCCGCTGAATCAGAGCGGTAATGTCCAGAGATCGGGGGATCGCCTGCCTGATGCCTGAGCACTCTTGGCAGCAGGTGCTCGAGGTCTTTGACCAGAGATTTGTTTTTAAGCTCCTTGACAGGCACCCATTCCGGTTTTCCTTCCTGCGAGGAGCGGAGTTGCCCTGGCTCAGAGGTTCCTTTAAATACAAATATGCCGATCCCAACCTGTTCCTCTGTATCCACTGTCACCACCCCGCAAAGCCTGAGGGTCTGCGGGGTCAATCCGGTTTCTTCTTTCAGCTCTCGAAACGCAGCGGATAATACATCTTCCCCACGTTCAATATGGCCCCCGATCCCATTGTACTGATCCGCAAAAAGGCGCTTATCTGCAGCGCCCTTAAGGAGTAAAACAGATTCCCCGCAGGTTAGAAAAATCAATGTGCGGGGAATCAGCTGGTACCGGCCGCCAGAAAAACTTGATTGTGATGGGGCCATGCTAATCAGCCAGGTCGGATGTGTCTTCCTGCACCGCGCCCCCTAACAGGAACCCTTCCAATGCGGGATTGACCTTGACGGGCTGGATGAACTGGTCGACATACTTCCGGGTATCGCCCAGGCTCAGCCGCTCAAACAAATTATGAAACTGGTTGTCCCAGGCCTGGATAATCCCATCAAGATGTGTTTTTGTGATGTTCCAGATTTTTTCCTTATAAACACCGAGGGCCCGTTTGCGTGTTTTGTAGTAGAACTGGTCATCCGTTTGGCCTTCTTTTCTCTCATGGTCATGATTTTCATCGAGATAGGAATAGATCTCTTTGACCAGATCAGCCGGAAGATGCTCGAAGAGAATGTTTTGGAAATTAGTGGCCAGATGAACTTCCAGCGCCTCAGCTTCTACAAACTTATTAAAAGCGCTTTCCGGGAGTGTGGACGCGCCGTGCTGCACCGCTCCCCCCAGGCCGTAGCTTTCTCGGGCGATCTGGCCTAGATGCTGGAGGACATCAAAGGCTACGCTGACCTCCTTGATGCTGCCGTCTGGGAGGACGACACCCCCATGGGACGTCCCGGTGAGCACACTTATTTTGCTCAACCCGGCTGCATCCGGAGCAGTTTTTTTCATCTCTGCACGGTACCCATTCATAAAGGCACGCAGCTCTTCTTTTGTCGAGTTGCCTTCGCCAACCTCCCCGATTTCTCCGCCAATCGAGACGGTCACACCAGCTGGCTCCCGCTCGCGGATATAGTTGGAAAACATAGCGGTTAACTCACAGTTTAATGCCTGCTGCTCTGGTACGGTGTCCTTGCTGAGATCGACCAGGGTGGAGGCGTCGACATCGATATTATAGAAACCAGCCTGGAGAGCTTCTTGAGTGAGGTCTTTCAAGGTTTGGAGTTCCGGATCAGGGTTGTCCTGATACCGGGAGGCAGAGACCTGGTAGTGATCTCCCTGAATGAACACGGGTCCTTTGTATCCTTCGGCGATCGCCGCCCCCAGCACATTCGCGGCATACTCAGATGGGCGTTGATCAGTGTAGCCGGTCTCTGAGCGGGCAATTTCAAATATGAATGCACCAGCATCGATCTCTTGGGCGATGCGGAAGATCACTTTAGCTGCATAATATGTCAAGCTGCGCAGGTTAATTGCTGGGGTGGTGAAGGTGTTGGGGACCTCCCCTCGACCGCGGGCCAGATAAAGGTCATGAATGGAGCTGGGGACAATATCCAGGGCAAGCGCGATCCTGCGAATGAGGTAGCGGGCGAGATAGCGGTGGGTTTCGTTTTCGTCCAGGACCGCGATCCTGACCAGAGATTCAATCTCTTTGCGGACCTTCGGCTCATCGCGAATTTCAAGCTCTCCATCTTTCCACGCCACACTTCCCTGGAGGGAGTTTAATAATGCTTTCTGCTCTTCTACGAACATGTTATCTCCTGTCAATTACCAATGATTAGTTACAGGGTTCATTATAAACCATTCTGATTTCTGTGCTGTTCAATGGTAAAAAATTCCCCCGCAGGTTCGCTCAGATTCTGGAGAGCTGGGCTTCCTTCCCCCATACCAGCTGCCGGGGCCCGATCATCGCCCTGATCTCGAATTGTATTTTTTTGCTTCCACGGTATAATAGAAATTGCAATTTATCTGATCTCCCAGAGGAGGCTGTATGAGCGATTTCCAGGGTCAAATTGAAGAGCAGCGCGGAAAGCTGAAGGAGCTGCTGCTGAAAGTCCCGGGTTTTTCCGGGTACATTGAGATGGAGGACCGCCGCACAGCAGATAAGCTGATGCGGGAAACCATTGCGGACCGCTACCAGGAGCTGGTAGATTACCTATCCACCATCCAGGCTTCCCTGGTGGATGAAGGCAGCCTGGAGCTGGTTGATGATCTCGAACAGGTGGTTGTCAGGCTGCGCACGTTTGTTGACCGCATCCGGCATGCTTCCTACGGCTACTCCAGTTTCTTCTCCGCAGTGAAAATTGATACCGAGACACTGGATCGCCTTTATGATTATGACGGGTCGCTCCTTGATGGGGTGGATGAATTCCAGCGGATCCTAGAATCCTTTGAGCAGGCTGAGGATGAAACGGCTGCGGGTGAGATCCTTTCTTCCCTGAAAAAGCTTTCACGAGAGATTGTTAAAAAAGCGGATCAGCGAGCCGAGGTCATTACGAACGAATAAATTTACCAAGAGGAGCATACCCGATGGCCAGGATTTTTGATGTCATTGAATACCCGAATGAAATGAAGAATGAGCTGATTCACAGATTTCCAGAGGGTGAATCGGGAGATTTCCGGATTGGATCCCAGGTGATTGTTCGTGAATCGCAAACGGCTGTGTTTTTCCGGGATGGGAAAGCCCTGGACACCTTTGGCCCCGGGAGGCACACGATCACCACTGCCAATATTCCCTTGCTGATTGATATCGTTGAAAAAGCATTTTCTGATAAAACCCCTTTTACCGCGGAAGTCTACTTTGTCTCCCGCCGAGAATTTCCAGATCAGAAATGGGGGACCCCGCAGCCCATCATTGTCCGGAATCCCGGCATGGGATTGGGGATTGCCCTGCTGAAAGGGTTTGGGACCTTTGGGTATCAGATTTCCGAACCACAGCAGTTTGTCACTCAGCTTGTTGGCGCCCAGGGCATCTTCCGGACAGAAGATATCGAAAATCGACTCCGTCATATTCTGCTCACTACCTTGAGTGATTTGCTGGGAGAGACCGCCAGGGAAAATGATGTTACCAACCTGGTGAGTATGTTGAATGAACTCAGTGCCAGCGTTCGGGCGAAATCAGCAGATCAGTTCTCGTCATTGGGGTTGGAGCTGAAAACTTTCCTGATCGCCAACCTGCGGCCCTCTGAACAGTCGATCCAGGAACTCCGGGATATGGGTGTCTTAGACACAGAAACCTATACGCGCTTGCAGGCGGCTGATGCCCTCCTCGAGGCAGCACAAAATCCCAGTGGCGGTGCGGGGCTGACCGCGGGGATCGGGGCTGGTTTGGGTGTTGGGAACATCCTCAACCAATCCCTCCAGGGCATGACCGGCGGTGCTCCCGCAGCAGAGGGAGGAATGCCCGAGGTGATGAGCGCAGCAGAAGCTGCCCAGATTCTCAAGGTATCTGAAGAGGATATTGTGGCGGCAATCGAGGCAGGGGAGCTGAAGGGAAAAAAATTGGGAAAGGCCTACCGCATCAGCCGGGAGGCGCTGAAAGCCTTTTTAAACGAATAACCACCCTGCAGATACTGCCTAAGAAGATAAACAGGCTGCCAGCCCTGGCAGCCTGTTTCTTTTAACCAAATTCTAGGGCATCTTGGATGGTCTGCACCACGGTCATTGAAAGGGACTCTTTGCCTTTCGCCTCTTTGCGGATCATTTTTTTCAGCTGATTGATATGCAGGGTAGGGGAAGGGGCGTTCTCCGCCTCCACTTGCGCGTTTTCATCAGTAAAGACCAGCGCCGCCTTGATTTCCGGGGCAGTGATTCCAGGTATATTATCCAGGAACCGGGCAAGGTTTTTCTTCCCTTTCTGAATTTCCCGGGAGGGCCGACCGATGCTGTCCTGGGCAAAATACTTCAGGTACAAATTCCCGCCAACCCTCTTCCAGCGCTGTTTTTCTTCCTCATAAATGATCCGCCCCCGCTGGATGTAGGGCAGCAGGATCCACACCCCGGCAGGGCCAACCAGCAGATGAGAAACCGGGCTCTGATAATGAACCAGGCCATAGCGATCATCCAGGCCTTTCAAGGCCTGATCAATTTGCTCATCGAGTCTGGGAGAGCGTCCAAAACGGTTGGTATAAAACACACTGACCTGAGAAAGCAGGTAGCCGAATATTAAAGCCAGAAAGGAGAGGAGACCGCCGTTTTGATATTGAAAGTTAACATAAATCCCCCCGCCCAAAATCAGAATAGCCAGGAAGCCGCTGGAAACCCCCTTTATTTTCCCGCGCTGGATAACTTTTTGGTTCCGGTATATTTTCATTCAGAGTCTCCGGGATCTGATGGACCTGATGTTAATTCCTCCTGGATTGCTTGTTTGAGGGTAGGGAGAAAATCTGCTTCCACTGCCTGGTGGGCAAGTTTGATCGCATTGACAAGCGCGGTCGCGTCTGAACGACCATGTCCAACAAAAACCAGCCCGTTGATTCCCAGCAGCGGGGCAGCCCCAACCCGCCGGGGGTCCAACCTGGTTTTGACCTCCCGGAATGCCGGCATGGCCAGGGCGGCTCCTGCCTTCGTCCGCAGGGAGGCGCTTAATTCGGTCTTGAGGATATCCAGCAGCAGCTTTGAAACAGCTTCACTGGTTTTAATGAGCACATTCCCGGTGAAACCATCAAAAACCACCACATCCACGTCCCCCCCGAAGAGCTCTTTGGGTTCAACATTTCCGATGAAATTTAACGAACTTGCCTTAAAGAGTGGGAAGGTTTCCTTGACCAGGCTGTTGCCTTTGCCTTCTTCTTCCCCGTTGGAAAGCAAGCCCACCCGGGGCGAGGAAACCCCGATTACTTTTTCCGCATAGATCGATCCCATGATGCCAAACTGGAGGAGAAATTGTGGTTTGCAATCAGCATTTGCACCAATATCTACAGCGACCGCGGCACCCGTTTTTGTGGGCAGTACGGTCGTCAGGGCAGGTCTTTTCACCCCTCTGATGCGCCCCAGCCGGAAGAGTCCGTTCGCCATTGCCCCCCCGGTGTTGCCGGCAGTCACAAACGCGTCAGCCTGGCCGGTTTTGACTAAATCCATCCCAATCGCCATCGAGTTATCCGCCTTTCGGCGGGCGTTTCGGGCGGGTTTGTCGGTCATTTCCAGGATCTCTGGAGCATGAACGACCTTGACTTTTGAGGTGGGGGGATGTTTATCCATTAACGGCGTCAGTTTTTCTTCCTGACCAACCAGAATGATCTCAGTTTGCAGCTGCTCAGCAGCGAGAAAGGCAGCATCGATCTCCGGGTTGGGGAAATCATCACTTCCCATCGCGTCCAATACAATCGCCATATCAGCACTCCTTGGCTGAAATTGAAGATATCTTGACAAGCTTCTCTGGAAGATTATAATACCTCTGCCTTCCAGCGGATAGAGAGGAGATCGGTTGGGGGGTTTTTATAACCAATGCGCTGGTGCTGGAACTGGCAGACAGGTATGGTTGAGGGCCATATGCCTTTACGGGCGTGCGGGTTCGATTCCCGCCCAGCGCACTAAAAAAACCGCTCTGGTGACCTGAAGCGGTTTTTTGTTTTGGTTCTGTACAGAAGATCTGGAGGGAGAATAGGAAATCTTACTCCTCTTTATTGACCTTAACCGTACTGAAATTAAAGGGCGTATACAGGGGACAGAAGGAAACCAGGCTGGTAAGCAGGAAAATCACTCCTACGACCAGGAGTATGATCCCAAGGCTTCCAGGGAGGATCCCGGTAAAATAAAGGACGGCAAAAACGACCGCTAGAAGGGTGCGAATGAGGCGATCTGCTGTTCCCATGTTCTTATTGAGTTTCATAATTTTTTCTCCTTATAGATTGCTCCCGGATATGTCAACGGACCGGGATCTTGGTGGTTTCTAATAATTAGATGAACTCATCGGTGTTTGGTTACACTAGAATTCCACGTGGTAATCATATTACCCTCTTATTTGTTCAAATAGGTACAAAGTAGGCTGGTTTTTGACTGAGTTCAATACTTTTTTACCAGTTTCGATTAACCTTGAGCGCTCAATCTCACTCATCCAACTTTTTATGAATCTATTATTGTTGGGATAAGAAACTCGTATAGATTGATTTTTCTAACTGCGGATATGAGTTTATTTGGTAATGTACTGAGTGGATTTTGCTGAACATAGGATAGATCGTGTGATTTTATTCGGATCAAGCTAATGTCCCCAAAGTTTTCAACGGTCTAACAAAACGTTCAGGCGTCAATTCCTCTCGAGATCCGCCAAGAATGGGGAGTGGAACCGGGGGACCTTGTGGCATTCTGGGAGACGGAGGCGGGTGTGCTGATCTTCTCTAAAAGCCTATGATGGATGCAATGACCTCAACCAGATGGCCACGGAAGTGGGGTGGGAGGCAGCCCGAAAGAGGTTGTACCAGCTGCTGGAGCAAGGGGGGGGTGAGTTTGAGTGCGAGTTTGGGGGCCAGCACGAGTGAAAGCCAGTATGCTGTGCGCTGCCGGCTGAAGCAGCTGGCATGGATGCAGAGGGTAGGTGAGAGACCGGTAAGATGGGTTGAGCTGCCCTGTAAAACATTTGAGAAAATGATTGACAAATACTAATATATCAGATAATATAGAAAATGTCTGATAATAATGATAATGACGGACCAGGAGGGCATAAAATGGCGCTGTCAAAGGTAGGCCGGAGGGGACAGGTGACAATTCCCAAGCAGATTCGCAAGAAAATCTCCCTGCGCGAGGGGGATCATGTGGCTTTTACACTTTCAGATGACCGGGTGATTATTGAGCCTGTCAAGAAAACACTCTTGGATTTACGAGGAAGCATCGAAGTTTCAGGGCCCCAGGATTTTTCAGCGATCAGAAAACAGGTGATGGCTGCTCAGGTGAAAAAGGGCGCAGAAGATGACGAATAGTCCTGTTTTTGCTGATACGAATCTTTTTCTGCGGTACCTGACAAATGACGTTCCTGAGCAAGCTGAGGCAGTCGGAGATCTTCTCAAGCAAGCAGGCAAGGGTGAAATCTCATTTGTTACCAGCCCCCTGGTCATTGCTGAAATTGTTTGGACACTTGAATCGTACTACAAAGAACCCAGGGAAGACATCAAAGAAAAAATTCTGATCTTCTTGAATACCCCTGGTTTGGAGATCGTCAATGCAGGCTTGATCTTGCAGGCCATCCGCTGGTATGTTGATAAAAACATTGATTATATCGATGCCTATAATGCAGCCTGGATGGATGGTCATGGGATCAAGACAGTATGTACGTTTGACCAAAAGCATTTTTCGAGGCTGGAGGGAATAAACGTTCTTACGCCGGGATAAGATAGCAGAAGATGAGTTCATTGCCCCAGCAGGTATTTCAAGGGATCCTGTTGGGTTTTGTTTTTTCAAGGAGAGAAGCAAGAGCCGTAAAACTGCCTTGGAGCATCAGCAACAGCAGGGGAAAGGTTTCAAATTGTTGTTTGGCCTGCTTAAAAAAGCCGGCTTTAAGGGGGAGAGCAGAGTGCCACCACTACCAGTCCCGCGATCAGACCAAGTCGGAGTACCAGGGGGCGCCGATTCTTCTTCTAGGGTGCTTTTTGACGGCCCAGCTGCTGGATTAGAGAGAGGCTGGCTTATCTCTTTGTCACACTAGATGCATTATTTGGTTTACCGTAGTCTGTGCAACATATTCCGTCAGACATCAACCTATTCCTTTAGCTAGGCAATTGTCTACTCCACCGTGCAGGTGAAACATAAATCTTGACTCCACCAGTTGGGTATCAGCTGATCCTTTCCAGCAGCCATTAAAACCTCGAGATCCACTCCCGGGATCTCAGCGCTGCGATCGTTCAGCACCGGCAGCAGGCAAACCGTCAGTGATCCCAGGTTGTCATCCTGATACCTATAGAAGCTGTTTTGATCGACCTCGGATTTTTGCTCCTCAGGATCGTTCCAGGACTGGTTGACAATCTCAAATTCACCCGATATCCAACCATCCTTCGCCAGGGTTCCCTGGCCAACAACAGAATATAAATAATGGATCAGGGTTTCCCTTTCTGGTGGATGAAGGTTGGAATCATACTCTTGCCAGCGCCAGGCTTCCGAAACTGCATACTCGATTGGGAATTCACTGGAATCCGGATCAAGCTCCATGAGCATAAAAACCTGGTAATCCGTGAATGCCTCAGTAAATGAATAACTGGTACCTGGGTCGTTGTAGCGAGCCAGGGATTGATTTTTTGAGGGGTTCTTCCTGGGCGGAGCAAGTGATTGCCCCCTCCTCGTAAGTGGGCTGATCCAGGGATGCTGGGGCGGAATCCTGGCCTTCTGCTTCCTGAGTAGCTTAGCTCAGATCCGGAAGATTCCTGATTAAATACGGAACCGTCAGCAGCATACTCAGCCCTGCCAGCAGCGGGCCCTATTTAGTTAGCCTGGTTTTTGCTGGATCAGCTAGCCTGAAGAATTGGGAAAATAAAGGCATGGAATCCCTCCAAGGAACAATTTGTTAAGCTTGATGGCAAGGGTTACATCAAGTTTAAGGCATCTCTTCCCCGGTTGAAAAAAATCTGATGAAAATCACCTACAGATTTTATGTCGATCATCGAATTCAAGCGACTATTTTTCTTTCCTGCAGGACAAAAAACGTCTTTTCTTTTCCAAAAATGATCGAAAATCGGCTTGAACCCACTCTTTTTGCCCTGAAACGATCGTTTTTCCTTTGAAGGCCGTTGATTTACTGATCAGGAGACGTAGAATCCGGGGTTAGATTTTTTTCTCGGACTTATTGAGGAGCTGGGTTTAAGCATGAATTCCGCTTTCTCCTCCACCTGGGGATGGATCTTACCTGGGGAATGGTGATATCAAAAGAAACCGGAGATCAATCCGATCTCCGGTTTTTTCCGACTGGGGAGATATTATTCTTAGACAGGAGCGAAGGTGGCTGTGAAATGGCGCATTAATTCTGGCGCTTTTACAATCCGGAATCCACTTAATTGGTCGCGGTCCTTATAAATGTCACTGAGCACCTCAACCACATAATCCAGGTGGCTCTGTGTGTAGGTCCTTCGGGGTAGGGCAAGACGGACCAGCTCCATTTCTGGGAAGATCATCTCCCCTGTATCCGGATCGGGATAGGCAAAGGCTACGGATCCCAGTTCCACAGACCGAATCCCACCGCGTCGGTACAGCTCGACGACCAGCGCCTGCCCTGGGAATTCCTGTTGTGGAATATGGGGGAGCAGCTCCCCGGCATTGAGATAGACTGCATGGCCTCCTGCCGGTTCCAGGACCGGGATGTTTTTCTCGAGGAGTTTTTCGACCAGATAGCGAGTCTGGCTGAGACGGTAGGCCAGATAGTCCTCCTCCAGCCCCTCCAGCAGACCGACCGCGATCGCATCTAAATCCCGTCCTGCCAGACCTCCATAAGTGATAAATCCTTCCCGGAGGATCAGCTCATTACAAATCTTCTCATAAAGCTCATCATCGTTGACAGCTAAAAAGCCGCCAATATTGACAATGGCATCCTTTTTTGCGCTCATCGTGGCGCCATCAGCCAGGGAAAATATCTCCTGAGCGATTTCCAGGGCGGGTTTATCATTGTATCCCGGCTCACGCATCTTAATGAAATATGAGTTCTCCGCAAATCGACAGGCATCAATAAAGAAAGGGATCCCATAGCTCCGATAAATCTCAGAAACGCCGTGGAGATTTTCCAGGGAAACCGGCTGCCCTCCGCCGGCGTTGTTTGTGATCGTGATCATCCCCAGGGGGATGTTTGCAGCACCCACTTTTTTTATAAAGGACTCCAGTTTATCCAGATCCATATTCCCCTTGAAATCGTGGTGCGAATGCGTGTCAAAAGCCTCATCGATCACCAGGTTAGTGGGCCTTCCTCCACGAGCGCGGATGTTGCCCTCCGTGGTATCAAAATGCATATTGGAGGGTACATATTGTCCCTCTTTGAGGACCACGGCGCAGAGGATATTCTCCGCCGCTCTCCCCTGGTGCGTGGGGACAAAATGACGGAATCCAAAAATTTTCTGGATTACTTCTGAAAGGCGGGCATGAGACCGGGCTCCCGCGTAGGATTCATCCCCCAGCATGATCGCTGACCACTGCTCCTGGCTCATTGCCCCGGTGCCCGAATCGGTGAGCAGGTCAATGAAGATATCTTCTGCTGGAATCCCAAAAACGTTATAACCGGCTTCCTGGAGAGCCGATTCCCTGCCTTCGGAATCAATCAGCTGAATGGGTTCTACCATTTTTATCCGGAAGGGTTCCGGAGGATGTACGGCCATACGATGCCTCCCGTGGGATGTGGTTGAACAATACTGGAAGTTTAACATGGTCAGGGAGCTTTCCCAAGTGATTTTTGTGAGTTCTCAGCTATAATTGTTTCCAGGATTAATGGATGGATGGATTGCTCGCAAGAGGGTAGATGCTGAAAATTAATTCATTCACTCTGGGTCCGGCTCATACCAACTGCTATCTGGTCGCTGATGAGGAACTCAAGGAGGCGGTGATCATTGATCCTGCCTGGGATGGGTTGCGCCTGGCTGATGCGGCAGCAGAGGGACAGCTGCAGGTGAAACAAGTCTGGTTGACCCATGCCCACTTTGATCACTTTGGAGGGTTAGCGGACCTCCTCGCCGCCCTGGAAGACCGGCAGGGGGAGTCGGTGCAGGCAGGCTTGCATCCGAAGGACCTCCCCCTCTGGCGCATCAAGGGCGGAGCTGCACTGTTTGGGGTGCGGATCAAGAACGCCCCGCGCCCAGCCATTCACTTTGTTGCAGGGGATCTCCTGTCAGTGGGCCGGTATGAATTTCAGGTGATTCATGCGCCGGGCCATTCCCCGGGACATGTCATGTTCTCCTGCCAGCCTGAACGCGTATTGTTCGCCGGGGATGTGATCTTTCAATCCGGGATTGGCAGGACCGATCTGATGGGGGGAGATTATCAGACATTGATGACTACCATTACTGAAAAAGTCCTGAGCCTGCCTGCTGATACTAATATTTATCCCGGACACGGTCCCCCCACCTCGGTGGGTGAAGAACAGCGCGGGAACCCTTTTCTTTAACCTTTGAATGCACTGATATTCCAGGAATTAAAACACCCTCCAGCAAGCATCCTTGCTGGAGGGTGCAGCGGGACCGGCTTTCAGGACCTCACTTGGCGTAATCGACCGTGCGGGTTTCCCGGATGACGGTCACTTTGATCTTCCCAGGATACTGCATGGTTTCCTCAATGGTTTTTGAGATATCCCTGGCAAGGCGAGATGCAGCCAGATCATCGACCTGTTTCGGTTTGACGAAAATCCGAACTTCGCGGCCTGCTTGTAAAGCGTAGCTGTTTTTCACCCCATCATATGAATTGGCGACATCTTCCAGCGCCCGGACACGTTTAAGGTACTGCTCCAGGCTCTCCCTGCGGGCACCTGGTCGAGCTCCTGAGATTGCATCAGCGGCTTCGACGATAACTGCCTCCACGGATTCCTGTTCCACCTCGTGGTGGTGGGATGCGATCGTATTGACCACGATAGGAGGCACACCGTGCCTTTCGGCAAATTCAGCTCCGATTTGAGCATGGGTTCCCTCGACATTATGATCCATCGCTTTGCCGAGATCATGCAGCAGGGCACCGGCTTTGGCAATTTCTACATTTGCGCCCATTTCCGCAGCCAGAATAGCTGCCAGCTTGGCGGATTCAACGGCATGCGCAAGCTGATTCTGACCATATGACGTTCTGAACTTTAACCGTCCGATCATTTTGATAATGTCAGGATGCAGTCCCGGCACACCTGCCTCGTAGGCAGCCTGCTCTCCTGCATCCGTGATCACTCTTTCGATGTTCTCCTGCTCCTTATCAATGATCTTTTCGATGTGGGCGGGATGAATTCGTCCGTCCAGGACCAATTTTTGCATCGCTTGTTTGGCGACCTCCCTGCGTACAGAATCAAAACAGGAAATGGTGATCGCTTCAGGGGTATCATCTACAATGACGTCGACACCGGCAGCTTTTTCAAACGCCCGGATGTTGCGTCCATTGCGTCCGATAATCCGCCCTTTCATATCATCAGAGGGCAAAGCCACCGTGGATGATGTTACCTCCTCGACATGGTCGGATGCAACCCGCTGGATCGCATCGGCAATCAGCTTTCTGGCCTTCCGCTCTCCCTGCTCACGCGCTTCGTTTTCAATTTCCCGAACAATCCGGGACATCTCATTCCGGGCTTCCTCCTCCACGCGGTCCAAAAGCAGGTCCCGGGCTTCCGCCTGAGTCATTTGGCTGACTCGTTCCAGCTCCTCAGCAACTTTGCTGTAGGTCTCTTCAATCTGGTTTGCTTTTTTATCAATGGAGCTCTGCTGTTTGCTGATGGCGTGCTCTCGATCCTCCAGCTTTTCTGCTCGGCGATCGAGCTGGTCACTCCGGCTCTGCAAGCGCTCCTCGTATCGGTTGAGCTCTGTTCGACGACGCTGGGCTTCTTGCTCAGCAGATTGACGGATTTCTACTGCTTTGTCCTGGGCGTCTTTTATCAGGCCGGTGGATGTTCTTTCGGCTTCACCAATCATTCGCTCAGCGCGCTGCTGTTTTTTATCGGTTTCCTTGATTACCTGGTAATTTTTTATAAAGTAACCGATCCCTGCGCCGAGCAGTAGCGCTGTGATACTGATAAGTATTAAAGAAGTTATCTCCATAGTTTCATCCTCGTGTTTTGTCTAAAAGCAGATTTGCGGGATGATCATCTGCTGCTGTGGTGTAATATAATTAGCTTTCTTCCTGCTGTTGATGCTCTGCCCAATACTGATCAACCACTTGCTGACAGAGGGAGTAGTGAAAGCCCCTCCTGGCAAGGTACCCATAAAGTTTTCGTTTGAATTCTTTTTGATTGCGGAGGTCCAGCCGGGGCAGGTATTTCTGGGCTACTCTTTTCGCCAGCATTTCCTCATTGAGATCCTGCAGTGACTCCTCAATAATTGGGCGCTTAATCCCTTTTTGGTAGAGTTCTGAAGCGAGCGCTTTTTTTCCACGGGGATGAAAAGCAATCCTGTTTTCAATCCACTGGTGAGCAAATTCTTGATCGTTGACCAGCGATTGATCTCGCAATCGATCCAGCACCCCTTCAATCATCTCTGGGTCCACCTGGTGCTTTTTGAGATTGCGGCGGATTTCTTCTTCAGACCGGATTCGATAACTGAGGTAGTTTAAGGCCCGCTGATAGGCTTTTTCAAGATCATCCTTCTGTTGGAGATCTTTGATTTTCTGAGGGGTTATCTCCCGGCCGACCTTCAACCAGGGAGCAATTTTTCGAGCAATTCCAAATCCAAATTCGCCTTCAAGATAGACATTGAGGCGTTCCGGGTTATTCTTCTGCGTTTCTACCCTGGTTATCTTAACCATAAAACAGCCGTGATACTGCCTCAACGGCCACGGCTGCTGGATCTACATCCACAATAATGCGGTACGCTTGGATAGCCAGGATGAATTGAATCCTATCCAGTGCTACCGAGCGTTTTCCTGCTACACTTGGTGCTCCTGCCTTATGCCAATGTGTTTACTGCATCAAATACCACGTTGTGATGGTAGATCGGTTTCAATATCCGTAGCCGCTGCTGTGCGGCAGTGCAACTATTGGGGAGTGGTAGCTGGACAGCCCCGGGGTGTCTTCTTGGGGTTGGGTTAACCTGTCCTGCCCCAATTTCTGATCCCAAGCTAATCTTTCGGGATCCTTGTTTGAAGTTTATCCTGTTGTTCTCTACATGAATGTAACCTCATTCACTCAGAGTAAATACATTATACACCATCTTTCCAGAACCGCGATAGTCTGGAAAAAGGCTGGAAATGGGGCGTATTTTTGATCAAGGACCGGATCTCCTGGGGAAGGATGACGATCAGCGGCACTGATGGTAGGATATAGGTTGGGGAGGGATAACTATGCGTATTTGTTTTGTTTGTTTAGGAAATGTCGTCCGCAGCCCACTCGCCGAGAATCTCTTTCGACATCTGGCGAAGGAACGGGAGGTTGCGGAGCATTATTTCGTGGACTCGGCCGGTACATCTGCTTATCATGTTGGGGAAACACCGGATGGACGGATGCGAAAGATCGCCCGGCAAAAAGGACTGTTTTATAGCGGGGAGGCCCGTCAATTTACCCGCGAGGATTTCCGTCAATTTGATTTGATCGTTGCCATGGATCGTGAAAATCAGCAGATGTTGGAAATCATGGCAAACACATCAGATCAGCGGGAAAAGATCCGTCTCCTGCGGGAATTTGACCCCCAGGCGGATGAAGATTTAGATGTCCCGGATCCATATTACGGCGGATTAGATGGATTCCAAGAAGTCTATGAGCTGGTTGAAAGGGCCAGTGCCGGACTGCTGGAATACCTGGAAAATGAGCGCAGTTCCTGAACCCGTTTTGGACTGGCTGTCCGCACAGGGGCACGGTGCTGTCTCTTCCACCCGGGGGGTCAGTGGAGGATGCATTCATCGAAGTCTGATCGTCGAGACGGCAGCTGGTCGGTCTTTTTTCCTGAAAGTTAATCCCAACGCTCCCGCAGATATGTTTCGCAAAGAGGCTGTTGGTTTGGCGGCACTAAAAGTGCCAGGAGGACCAAAGATTCCGGATGTGTACCTCCAGGGCACTGACTTTCTCCTCCTGGAGAATCTCGATCCCTCCCCGAGGCATGCCCGGTATTGGCCGATGTTCGGCAGACAGCTGGCTGGCGTTCACCTGCAGCAGCAGGATCAATACGGTTTTGAGGAAGATAATTATATCGGCAGCACATTCCAATCAAATTCCTGGCATGAAACAGGCTTTGAGTTCTTTGCGCAGGAGAGGTTAGGCTTTCAAGGCCGGCTGGCAGCAGAAAATGGGTACCTCAATCAGACCGACCTTGACCTGATTGATCGCCTGATGGCCAAGCTTCCCGATCTGATCCCCGAGCAGCCTGCTTCCCTCCTACATGGGGATCTTTGGAGCGGTAATATCATCTCAGATCAGCAGGGGAATCCAGCCATGATTGATCCGGCTGTGCACTATGGTTGGGCGGAGGCGGACCTGGCAATGACTGACCTGTTCGGTTCTTTTCCTGCAGGATTCTATGCTGCCTACCAGGAAGTCCGTCCGCTGGCACCTGGTTACCGGTCGCGATACCCGATATACAACTTATATCACCTCCTCAATCACCTCAATATTTTTGGCCGGGGGTACCTGTCCAGGGTTCGAGAGCTCCTGAGGCAATACAGCTAGACGCCATGCCGTTTTGTCCCCCGATTTTTTCAAACTGTTAATATAATCCACAGACCCGGATGATAAAATCTGGTCTTAGGTCAGAGTCGTCAAGAACAAGAGAAGGGAAATTTCATGGCCGTGCCATACTGGATCCAAGACGCGATTTTTTATCAGATTTTTCCGGACCGTTTCGCAAATGGAGATCCCCGGAATGATCCTCCAAATGTTCATCCCTGGGGCGCTGAGCCAACCATCTGGAATTTCATGGGTGGGGATTTGCGGGGAGTGATCCAGCGGTTTGATTATCTGCTGGATCTGGGGATCAACACCCTCTATTTCAATCCGATCTTCCAGGCGACATCCAATCACCGGTACAATATCAGCAATTATTATCAAATCGACCCCAAGCTGGGGGAGATCAGAGATTTTCAAAGTCTGCTCGATCTGGCCCACCGCAACAACCTCCGCGTGATTATTGACGGGGTTTTCAATCACTGCGGACGGGGGTTTTTTGCGTTCAATGATGTATTAGAAAATCATTCCCACTCCCCTTACCTGGATTGGTTTCACCTCAATAATATTCCCCCGGACGCCTATTCCCCTGGAGATGCGGACGATTATGAGGCCTGGTGGCGTTTCAAGAGTTTGCCTAAATTCAATACTGACAACCCCCAGGTTCGTGAGTATATCCTGAACGTCGCCCGTTACTGGATCCGCGCCGGGGCTGATGGTTGGAGGCTGGATGTTCCGAATGAAATTGATGACGCTGAGTTTTGGGCAGAATTTCGGGCCGTGGTGAAATCTGAGAACCCTGATGCTTACCTGTTGGGTGAAATCTGGGACGGGGATCCTGCCTGGGTCGGTGAAACAGCTTTTGATGGATTGATGAATTATCCAATGCGCGACGCATTGCTGGATCTGCTTCTGGAAAAGATCACGGTTGTTGAATTTGGACAACGGATCGACCAGCTGCTCAGTCAGTACCCCCGAGAAAATGTGTATGCAATGTTTCTCCCCTTGGGTTCGCATGATACCAGACGGGTGATGACCGTACTGAAGGGGGACGTAGAAAAAGTAAAAATGAGCTTTATCTTCCAGATGGCATTTCCAGGGGCCCCATCGGTTTATTATGGGGACGAAATTGGATTGGAAGGCGGCAAGGATCCGGACAACCGGCGGGCATTTCCGTGGAACCGCGCTGAATGGCAGCAGGACCTGTACAGGTTCGTGCGCCGCTTGATCAGCCTGCGGAACGAGCACCCGGTGATGAGGCGCGGGGAGTGTCAGACCATACTGGTAGATGAAACACAAGGGGGGTACGCCTTTGCGAGATCTCTGGGCCAATCGGTGGTCCTGGTGATGCTAAACGCAAGCTCCTCTCAACAGAAAATTCGTCTTCCGGTCAAGGATTTCCATTGGGCTGATGGGCGAATTCTCCGGGATCTAATCAGCCATCAGGAGCTGGTTGTCTCAGAGGGTGAAATTGTCATCACCGCAGAACCCTGGAGCGGATATTGGATTTCCTGAATGTTTGGCGGGAGCCTTTGGCATCATTGCTGAGGACTATTTTGAAGAGTTAAAAAATAATGGTACAATACTACGCTTGGAGGAGGGTGTGAAATTTCCTTCCTCTTTGAACTACAATAGGACTCATTAATTTTTATACGCAGGAGGTAACTGATGGCAGACCAGAAATGGGTCTACACTTTTCAAGAGGTAGAAGAAGCAGAAGAGCATGTTGGCGGTTCATGGAACAAAGTCCGGGCTTTACTCGGTGGGAAAGGCGCGAATCTGGCGGAAATGACCCGGATTGGCATCCCGGTCCCCCCGGGATTTACCGTGACCACTGAGGCCTGCAATGCCTACCTGGAAGCGGGAAATGAGTTTCCCGAGGGGATGTGGGAGCAGGAACTTGAGGCCATGAAGGAAACAGAGAAAGAAACAGGAAAATCTTTTGGAGATCCTGAGAATCCGCTCCTGGTTTCCTGCCGCTCTGGAGCAGTCAAATCGATGCCGGGGATGATGGACACTGTCTTGAATATTGGCCTCAACGATGAAACCGTTGCAGGGATGGTTAAACTGACTAAGGATGAGCGTTTTGTATACGACGCTTATCGACGCCTGGTTCAGATGTTTGGATCAGTGGTGCTGGGGATCGATGATGAGGCCTTCGAAGAGGTCCTTGATGAGTATAAAGAAGAGAAGAAAGTCAAACTCGATACAGACCTGAATGCTGAGGACTGGAAGAAGCTCACCAAAGAATTTAAAAAGATCGTCAAGGAGGAAAAGGGGTTTGATTTTCCAGAAGACCCTTATCAGCAGCTGCGCATGGCAACTGAAGCAGTTTTTGGGTCCTGGAATGTCAAACGCGCTGTGGACTACCGGAACGCTGCCGGGATATCCCATGATCTGGGTACCGCTGTCAATGTCATGACCATGGTGTTTGGCAATATGGGAGAGGAGTCCGGCACCGGGGTGGCCTTTACACGCAATCCTTCCACAGGCGAAAAGAAGCTCTGGGGAGAGTATTTGCTCAATGCCCAGGGTGAGGATGTAGTCGCCGGGATCCGGAATGCTGAAGAGATCAGCCAGCTGCAGGAAGAGATGCCGGAGGTTTATGAAGATTTTCAGGACATTACCACGAAGTTAGAGCAGCACTACCGGGAGATGCAGGATGTGGAATTCACTATTGAGCGCGGGAAGCTCTGGATGCTGCAAACCCGGGATGGAAAACGGACAGCAAAAGCAGCTGTGAAAATTGCCGTGGATATGGCAAACGAAGGCCTGATCAGCCGTGAAGAAGCGGTGATGCGTGTGGAGCCTTATCAGGTGGACACTCTCCTGCACCCTCAGTTCATTCCCGAGGAGAAAACGGCAGCTCAGGAAGATGGAAAACTGGTGGCCACGGGTGTGAATGCCTCCCCCGGCGCAGCGGTGGGGAACGCCTATTTTGATGCGGATACCGCTGAGGAGAAATCCAAGAATGGGGGGGAAGATGTGATCATGGTTCGCCCGTTTACCAAGCCTGATGATGTGCATGGGATGCTGGCTTCCAAAGGAATTCTCACCAGTGAGGGAGGGGCGACCAGCCATGCAGCAGTCGTTGCCCGGCAGTTTGGTATCCCCTGCGTGGTTGGGGCTTCCGATGTGAAGATAAATATGGAAAAGCGTCAGCTGGAAGCGAATGGGGTTGTGGTGAAAGAAGGGGATGCGCTTTCTGTGGACGGAACAACGGGAGAGGTCTTTTTGGGTGAAATACCTTCAGTCTCCCCCTCCCTTGAGGAGCAAACCGAGCTGATGGAAATTCTTGAGTGGGCGGATGAAATCTCTGCCACCGCGAATATCCGGCAGGCTCCAAAAGGCTGGCCCACCCGCGGTCTTATGGTTTGGGCCAATGCAGATTACCCGGAGGATGCCCGGCGGGCACGCTCCTACGGCGCTCAGGGAATCGGACTCTGCCGGACCGAGCATATGTTCTTTGAACCTGAACGGCTGCCGATTGTCCAGCGCATGATTCTAGCAGACAGCGTCGAAAAGCGTCAGCAAGCCCTGGATGAACTGCTTCCTTACCAGCGAAGTGATTTTGATGGTTTGTTTGAAGCAATGACGGGTCTTCCCGTCATCATTCGCTTGATTGACCCGCCACTCCATGAGTTTATGCCGGATGAACATGCCCTTCTGGAAGAAGTCATCACAAACCGCATTGAAGGTGAGGTCGATGAGGAAAAAGAAGAGCTGCTTGCCAGCATTCAGAACCTGCATGAAAGCAACCCAATGATGGGGCTCCGGGGGGTGCGGTTGAGCGTGGTGATGCCGGAAATTGTCAGCATGCAGGTGCGGGCGATTTTTGAAGCGGCAGCCGATGTCAAACTCAGAGGTTTTGAGCCCAAGCCAGAGGTGATGATCCCCCTGACAGGGCACATCAACGAGCTTCATTTCATCCAACCAAAGTTGGAAGAGATCGCAGAAAAGGTGATGGATGAAAAAGGCGTGGAATTTGAATACAAGTTCGGGACGATGATCGAGATTCCCCGGGCTGGCTTAACCGCGGACGAGATTGCTGAAACCGCAGAATTTTTCTCCTTTGGCACAAACGACCTGACCCAATTTACTTTCGGGTACAGCCGGGATGATGCCGAGCGGAACTTCCTGGTCAAGTACGTGGAAGATGGGATTCTGCCAAAAAATCCGTTCCAGACCATTGATCTAAAGGGAGTTGGCCAGTTAATGGATCTGACTGTGAAAAAAGGCAGAGACACCCGAACGGACCTTGAGGTGGGAATATGCGGTGAGCACGGGGGCGATCCGGAGTCAATTGATTGGTGCTACCAGATCGGCCTTGATTACGTCAGCTGCTCGCCTTTCCGGGTTCCTGTGGCAAGGTTGGCTGCTGCTCAATCCGCTGTGAACCACAGGGACTAGCCCCCCTTTTCAACCACGAAGGAGCAAGGGAATCCTGGATTCCCTCGCTCCTTTTTTTTATTAAAATCACTTGCAACCTCGCTCCGGGTTCCGGAGGACCGCGATCATAAAGTTTTCGATTTGGTAATGGTGATATTAAAAATCATGATAAGATGTAGGCAGGGGATGCGGATGTCAGGCGTTATCTAAGAAAGGAGCGAATGTATGGATTTTGGAAAAGCATTTTCATTTGTATTTGATGATGAGGAGTGGTTGAAGAAAATTGGCATTGCAGGCCTGATCGTTTTAATCCCTCTGATTGGTGGGATTGTCATCTTTGGATGGGGGTTGGAGGTGGCCAAACGGGTGATTCAAAAGGATCCAGAACCGCTGCCGGATTGGAGTGATTTTGGCGGATACCTGGTCAATGGATTTTTAGGTATTTTGATTTCATTTGTCTTCTTCCTCCCGGTGATTTTGGTTCAAGCCTGCAGCGCCGGGTTGACCCCCCTGCTGGAGAATATGAACCAGGATTCCGCCCTGACGGTGATCTGGATTGTTACAGCATGCTTTGGATGCTTCACCTTCCTCTACAGCCTGGCGGCTTATCTGGTGCTTCCAGCTGCTTTGGGGAGGTTTGCAGCCACAGGGGAAATTGGGGCTGCCTTTAAATTTGGCGATGTCTTCGGGATGGTTCGGGATAATCTTGGGACCTATGCGCTGGTATTGCTGGGGATGCTTGTCTCCAGTTTGGTTGCCTCTTTAGGGGTCATTGCCTGCGTCATTGGCGTTCTATTCACCAGTGCTTATTCTGCCGTCATTAATGGCCACCTGATTGGCCAGTCATATAATGTGGCAACTGCTGGTGAGATCGCTCCCCCCAGTGAACCAATCCCGGCTGCTGGCTAGCTCCAGGGAAACTGTCCATCCAAAAAGCGATGCTCATGGAAGCATCGCTTTTTTTTATCGACCGGGTTATTTTTCGATCAGGCAGACTTGATCTTGACCTGATCTGCAAATGAAAAACCGCGGTCCATGGCCTGGAAATTCATCGGCAAGGTATTTCTGTGCCGCTCAGGGATATGATCCTCGAGGGCTTGTTTGATGACCGCCAGGGGCAGGATGGGTCTGAGATTAACCATCGCGCCAAGCATGATCATGTTAGCCAGCCGGGATAAGCCAATTTCTTCAGCGATATCATTGGCAGGGATCAAGAGGGAATGAATGTCCTCCCGATTGATTTCCCGATTTACGAGGCTTGCGTTCGCGATCAGAATTCCTTTTGAGGGAATTCGCGTTTCGTACTTGTCCACGGAGGGAAGATTCAAGGCCAGGACCACATCGGGATTTCTCACCAGGGGAGATCCAATTGGTTCCGGGGAGATGATCACCGTACAATGAGCTGTCCCGCCCCGCATCTCGGGGCCATAAGAAGGGATCCAGGTGACATGATAGCCATTATCCATCGCTGCATAGGCCAACACCTGACCGGAAAAGAGCGTTCCCTGGCCCCCAAATCCAGAAATAATGATGCTGATTTCCTCCATAGCTTTGTTCTCCTTAGACCTTAAGTGCCTGCAACTCAGCCGTCACCTTGTAATCCCCGGGTGGAAATACCGGGACCATTTTTTCCGCCACAAAGTCAAGGGCTTCCTGGGGTGTCATCTTCCAATTGGTTGGACAGGAGGAGAGCAGTTCCACCATCGAAAATCCTAAGCCTCTCTCCTGGGCTTCGAAAGCAAGCCGGATGGCCTTTTTCGCTTTGCGAATATTTGCTGGATTATGCAGGCTGCGGCGGACAATATATCCTGAACCTTCGATGGTTGCCAGCAGCTCTGCGATCCGCAACGGAAAGCCAGCCAGCTCAACATCCCTGCCATAAGGTGAGGAGGTGGTTTTCATGCCGGGCAGCGTGGTGGGTGCCATCTGACCTCCGGTCATGCCGTAGATGGCGTTATTGATAAAGATCACGGAGATGTTTTCCCCCCGGGCCGCTGCATGCATTATTTCTGCAATACCGATGGAGGCCAGATCGCCATCCCCCTGATAGGTGAAAACAAAATTTTCCGGCAGGACTCTTTTGATGCCGGTCGCCATCGCTGGTGCCCGGCCGTGCGCAGCTTCTACAAAATCCATCTCAAAATACTTATAGGCAAAAACGGAGCAGCCCACCGGGGCTACCCCGATTGCTTTTTCTTTTAAAGCCATCTCATCAATGACTTCTGCAATCAGCCGGTGGGCAACACCATGGGTGCATCCCGGACAGTAGTGCGTATGGATATCCGTAAAGGAATCAGGACGCTGGTAAACAACATCTCCTGCCGTAGTGACCATTATTCTTCTCCCATGAGCTTGGTTTCCATCCGGGTGATCCAGGCGTCCCGGGGGTCATCCTGAACCGGTGCATCATTCCCGGCCGTCCTCTTGATTTCTGCAAGGATTTCGTCTGGAAGGGGGGTCACCCCTCCCGTCCTGCCGTAGAACTCGATCGGGACCTTTCCTTGAACGATCTTGATGATGTCATCGAGCATCATCCCGGAGTTCATCTCTACCACCAGAATGCGGTCTACCTGGTCAATTAACTCTCTCAGCCGCTGCTGGGGAAAAGGCGCCAGGGTGATTGGACGCAGAAGCCCCACCGGAATCCCTTCTTCCCGCGCCTCCCTGACCGCAGAGGAAGCCACCCTGCCCGCTGTTCCAAAACCGATCACCAGAATCCTTGGATCTTCCATATAATATTCCTGGAAGCGGACCTCATTTTTTTCCACATCCTTCCACCGCTTCAGCAGACGCAGGACGGTGACCTCCTCATCTTCTGGATCAATGTAAATTGAGGACAGCGTCCGTGGTTCCCGTCCTTTTGCGCCGGTGATTGCCCATTCCGGCATCTGGGTAGGGACCTCCCGCATTGGAGGGAGCTCAGCTGGCTCCATCATCTGGCCCATGTTTCCATCCACAATCACATGAACGATTGAGCGGTACTTTTCAGCTAGATCAAATGCCAGGCCGATAGAGTCGATTGCTTCCTGGACACTGGCCGGAGCCAGGACAATGGGAAAGTAATCCCCATGCCCGCCCCCTTTTACCATTTGAAAATAGTCCCCCTGTGAGGGGGCAATATTTCCCAATCCTGGGCCTCCTCGCATGACGTTGACGATCACTGCGGGGACCTCCGTGCCAGCGATGTAGGAAATCCCTTCCATCATCAGGCTGACTCCCGGGCTGGAGGAAGCGGTCATCACCCGTTTCCCTGTGCAGGCGGCCCCATATACCATGTTGATGGCTGCGACTTCACTCTCCGCCTGAACGAAAGCACGCCCTAAACCGGGCATGCGTTTTGCCATATGCTCCAGGAATTCCGTGGACGGAGTGATTGGATATCCAAAAAACGCTTCCACACCCGCACGAATTGCAGCTTCAGCAAAGGCGTGGTTTCCCTTTAACAGTTCTTTTGCCAACGGTGTTACCTCCTGGCTTTTTGTTTGGCTTGTTCCCGGTATACCGTGATCGCTGCGTCTGGACAAATCACCGCGCAAATCCCGCACCCGGTGCAGGTTTCAGTGACCATTTTTGCCGGGTGATACCCTTTAGGGGTCAGCCGGTCCATATCTAATTCAAGGACTTCCTGGGGACAGGCTTCAACGCATAAACCACAACCCTTACAAAATATGTCATCGACGAATATCCATCCTGTAACTGGCATCGGGGAAGCTCCTTTCTATAAACCTCTCAGCAGCACCTATAAAATCATCAGTACCATGCTTTCACAAAAGCACTTCGAATCCTGCCTGTTGAAACCATGCGTTTGGCAAGGATAATTATAAGATCTCCTCCTGACTTGTCCTAGTGACACAATACAGGTCTGTTTGAGTTGATTATCAGGTTGATGAAACTCAGGAGAGGGGAAAACCAGAGAAGAAAGGATTTTATTGACAGTCCCCTCTACTTTGGTATAATGGCACGGCAATAAAGACCACGGTCTGAAACGTATTAAATATAAACGGGTATTCACCCCCAACTTCCCCGCAGTCCAGTGGGAGAGCACCTCAAACGCGGGAGCTGCGGTGAAGTGAAGCTTGGAGGCTGAAGAAATGAATTACGCAATAGTGGTCAGTGGTGGGAAACAATACAAGGCTGTCCCGGGAGAGATCCTGCAGGTAGATCGCCTTCCGCATGAAGTGGAACAGCAGGTAGTCCTGGACGAGGTTTTATTCGTTGCGGACCAGGACAAGTTTAAAATTGGCGACCCTTTCGTTAAAGACGCAAAGGTCAAAACCACGGTCACTGACCAGATCAAAGGACCGAAGATTCAGGTATTTAAATACAAGCCAAAGGTCCGGTACCGGAAAAAACGGGGGCACCGTCAACATTACACTTTGCTGAGAGTTGACGAGATTGTAACCAAATAAGGAGTATCAAATGGCTCATAAAAAAGGCGGCGGGTCAACCCGCAATGGTCGTGACAGCAATTCGAAGCGGCTGGGTGTAAAAAAATATGGCGGTCAGGCAGTCCGATCCGGGCACATTTTAGTCCGGCAGCGGGGCACCAAGATTCATCCCGGCCTGAACGTTGGCCGAGGGGGCGATGACACCCTGTTTGCAACCATGGATGGTGTAGTATCCTATCAAACGTTCCGCGGAGGAAAGAAGCGGGTCAATGTGATTCCCACTGAGTAAGAAGGACGTGAAGGAATGAAACAAGATATTCACCCGACGTATTATCCTGAAGCCAAAGTTGTTTGTGCTTGCGGAAACACCTGGACGACAGGCTCCACGCAGGAGTTAATCCGGACAGATGTTTGTTCCGCATGCCATCCCTTTTTTACGGGAGAACAGCGGATTGTCGACACGGAGGGTCAGGTTGATCGTTTTTATAAAAAGCTTAAAGTACACGAGGAATACCAGAAGCAGAAGCAGGAACGGGAGGAAAAGAAAGTCACTCCTGATGTTTCCCTGGATACCCTTGAACTGGGAACTCGAGTCGAGAATATCCTTCTGGACGCCAAGCTGGAAACCGTTGCAGATGTTCTCGCCCTGTTGGAAGATGGGGACAAAGCCCTCTTGGATATCAAAGGCTTTGGACGGAAGTCTCTTATTGATCTGAAAAAAGCGCTCCGCAGCCATGATTATGAGATCCCTGAAGCTGCGGAAGAAATTACTGTATAAACCTTCCTGCAGATAATTTGATACAATACAGGCAGATTCAGACGATCTGCCTGTTTTTTTTTGGAGGGGGCATGGAGCGGGTTGAGGAGAGAGTAGGCATGAAACATCGCAACGGAAGGTTGGAGGTGATCACGGGACCGATGTTCTGTGGGAAGACGGACGAACTTCTCCGAAGGCTGCGCAGGGCCATCATTGCCAAACAGAAAATCCAGGTGTTCAAACCTGGATTTGACAACCGTTACGGCACCGGTAAGATAACCTCGCATGCCGGGAATGAGTATGACGCGGTTGCGATCGATCAAGCATCAGAGATCCCGGCAAGGCTGAAAGAGCATGTCACTGTCGTGGCAATCGATGAAGCCCAGTTTTTTGATGAGGAGATTGTTCCAGTTATCCAGGGCCTGGTTGATCAGGGCATCCGGGTTATTGTGGCTGGCCTGGATATGGATTTCCGTGGAGAACCTTTTGGGGCAATGCCCATTTTACTGGCGCAGGCTGAAATCGTCGATAAGCTGCATGCAATCTGTATGACCTGTGGAGAAGAGGCCACCCGGACCCAGCGGTTAGTGAACGGTGCACCCGCGCATTACGAGGAACCAGTGATTATCGTCGGTGCGTCAGAATTATACGAAGCCAGGTGCCGGGAGCATCATCAGGTACCGCGGGGTAAAAAGGATCAATAGGATGCAGTCGTACCATGAATTTCTCAGTGAAGTCCTGATCCCAGAACAGGAGCTCCAGGATAAAATCGAAGAATTGGGAGACGCGATCAGCAGAGATTACCGGGGAAGAGATTTGCACCTGGTTTGTATTCTGCGCGGAGGAATCATGTTCCTGACTGATTTAATGAGGACGATCACGGTCCCGCATTCAATTGATTTTATGGCAATTTCCTCGTACGGGTTGGGGGATCGGGATTCATCCGGTCATGTCCGGCTGACCATGGATCTTCAAGACGATATTCAGGATCGGAATGTGCTGCTGGTTGAGGATATCGTCGACAGCGGAAATACGCTGAATTCAGTCCTTGGTTTGCTGGCGACCAGAAAACCTGCCTCGTTGAAGGTGTGCACGCTGCTTGATAAAGCAGAGCGGCGGGAAGTGGAAGTCCCAATTGATTATGTGGGATTTGTTATCCCGAATAAATATGTTTTTGGGTACGGTTTGGACCTGGATGAGTTTTACCGAGAACTCCCCTTTATTGGTGTGGTCAACGAGAACAGCTATACTCCTCCCCGACATTAATCCGATCAGAGCGTGTAAATCTGGTTGTCCCTGGATTCATCCCGGCCTGATCTGGGCTACGATTGATCGCCTGGTGTGTTGGCTGACCAGGGGATTGTAATTTCCTCCTGTTTTGAGAAGGAACTCATGTTTGGCGATAAGATTCCGCCAGTTTATAAGGAAATCACCGCAGTCATCGGGGAGCATCCCGCCTACCTGGTTGGGGGGGCAGTGCGGGATCTTCTCCTGGGCCTGGAAGCCCACGATCTGGATTTTGCCCTGGCACAAGGGACATATGCAGTGGCAAGAAAGGTGGCAGACCACTACGGGGGGGACTTTTATATTCTGGATCCGGAGCGAGAGGCTGCCAGGGTGATTCTCATGGATCCTGAAAAACAGCGGTGGGTTGTGGATTTTACCCGCTTCCGGGGGAAGACGATTCAAGACGACCTCCAGGCCCGCGATTTCACCATCACGGCCATGGGGCTACCGGTTCAGCGTCCGGATCAACTTCTGGATCCCTGTGGGGGGCAGAAGGATCTAGAGGAAGGGGTCATCCGCAGCTGTGCCAAGGATGCGCTGGCGAACGATCCGCTTCGCGCCCTGCGGGCGGTCAGAATGGCTGCGCAGTTGCGTTTCGAAATTACCCCGGAAACCGTGAAACAAATCCGGGCTGTGATCCCGGATTTCAGTCTGATTTCCCCAGAAAGAATGCGGGATGAGCTGTTCAGAATCTTCGAAGGCCCTCACCAGGCTGCAGCGCTGCGTTCCATGCAGGGTCTTGGGATGGTTCCAGAAATCCTGCCGGAAATCAGGGAGATTCACCCGTACCAGATCAACATGTTTCGCAAACTAGAAAAGATTACTGGTGTCCTGGATCTGGAATATGATCAAGAAATGGCCGCCAATTGGGATTACCGACTTCTGGCAGACCGATTGGGGCGATTTCGGAAACCTTTTAATGCTCATCAATCGGAACACCTTGTTCCAGGGAGGAGCCGCCTTCAGTTGATGTTCCTCACCGGGTTATATGTGGAGAGAGCGGACGCGAGCCAGGCTCCCAGGAGCGGATCTGCCGAGCAGAGATCCATTGCGGATTCCCTGCAGCTGAGCAATCAAGAAATTGACCACCTTTCCCACATCCTGGGGTCGGTCAGCGATTTTCGCGCCATGGTGAAAATGGGGGAGATCCCCTTGCGAGAGATTTATCGATATTTCCGGCGCCACGGTGAGGCTGGAATCAGCGGTGTGTTTCTCGCACTGGCTGGGTTCCTTGCCGACTCAGGGCGTCCGGAAGGTCAGGAACCCTGGGCCCGCCAGCTGGATTCAGCCCGAGTCCTATTGGAATCCTGGTGGGAGTTTCGGGAAGAACGGATCTCACCTCCCCGGCTGCTGGACGGCAATGACCTCCAGGCTTTGTTTTCCCTCCCTCCCGGGCCGCAGATTGGTGACCTGTTGGAAAACATCCGTGAGGCACAGGTGATGGGGATGATCTCCAATCGGGAAGATGCCAGGATGTATGCAGAGCAGATGATAAATGCGGAAGGGAAGATCAACCATGACAAGGGCCATTGATCCGGGGATCTTTCAAAGTTTATATGAGGCCTTCTCCTCCCCGATCACCGAGCGGGACTGCGGCTTGATGTGCGGTCCCCATAATCAGCGGGGTGTACCGTTTTGCTGTGACATCTCTGTCTCAATACCGAGCGCTTATTGTGAAGAGTGGGCTTATCTGCAGGCAAGCACGGATTTATGGCGGCCCTGGGAGGAGGATTCCCACCTGGAAGGGCAAGAACTTCACCGGCATCTTCAGTCAGGACAGCAGTTGATTGCCTGCCAGGGACATCTTTTCTGCCAGCGAAACTACCGATCGATTGCCTGCCGGGCATTCCCTTTTTTTCCCTATTTCAGCAGCCAGAAGGTTTTTCTAGGAATGTCTTATTACCGGGAATACCGGGACAGATGCTGGGTACTCAGCCATCTCGAGGAGGTTAAGCGAGCCTACATTGACCAGTTTATGACGGTTTTTCAGGCACTTTTTGATCTATACCCCCGATCTGAGGGGGAATACCAGGGTTTTTCTATCTGGGTTAGAAATCAAGCCCTCCAGGAAGAGGATCAATTGACGCTGCTGACCCCCCACCGGGAGGCTGTACTTATCGATCCCCAAACGGAAGCAATGCAGCCAGTAAACGTCAGGGACTTACCAGCTTTTGGCCCTTATGATATCATTCGCAAGATGCCCTTTCCGGGCGAACTGAAATGACCGCTTCTATCAGCGCTGGTATGTGAAACCCATGAACAATCCTGCTATCGAGAGCTCTGAGTTCACCTTACCGAAAAAACAACAGGTTTCTGAAAAAGTTCTCAAAGCCCGTTCCAGTGCATTGAAATGGATCGTTGTCCATTTCATGCAATACTGGTATCTGGGGTTAAGCATGGTCATCGGGGCGGTTGGCAATGCCGGGCTGGCAGCTGTTGTGCCTATCATTGTCGGGCAGACCCTGGATGCGTTGTTGATGGAACCTCCGCTTAAGGACAGCTTATCTCGCTTTGCGCTGCTGATTGCTGGAACACAGCTTTTGCGCGGGGTTCTGCAGTTTGGGCGGAATTTCAGTGCGGAATTGATTGGACAGCGCCTGGAGAGGGACATCCGCCATGAGTTTTATACCAGTCTCCTGGGGAAGAGCATGACATACCACAGTCTGCTGCCGGTGGGAGATGTCATGGCCAGAGCGACCAATGATGTCCGAGAGATCAATTTTATGTTCAGCCCGGGGATTAACCTGGTGATAGGGTCGGGGATTTTCATTTTCATGCCCATCGTGCTTGCTGGCCGGTATCATCCCGCGCTGATCCTCGCACCGCTGATCTATCTGATCCTCTATATCCTGGCATTGTGGCAGTACCTGGCAGAATTGCAGCCCATCACCCTGTCCGTCCGGCGGGCCTTTGGCACCTTAAATACCCGTCTGGCGGAGGCTGTGGATGGTATTGAAACGGTTAAAGGGATGGCAGAGGAGCAGAGCGAGGTTAGCTTATTCCGTGAAAATGCCCGTCGATTCCGGGACCGCGAGATCCATCAGGGAGATGTTGAGGCTCGTTTTTTGCCGCTGCTGCTGATGGGCCTGGTGCAGGCGGGGGGTCTTTTCCATGCGGTGCTCCTTTTCCGGCGTGGAGCGCTTGCGGTGGGGGATATTGTCGGATACTTCGGGTTGCTTTTGCTGTTCGGTTTTCCAACTTTTGTGTCCTTATTTGCCTACTCCCAGGTTTCCCTTGGGATTGCTGGTGCCAATCGGATCCTGGAATTGATCAACCGGGAAACCGAGCTGGATCAGAATGAAAGTGGGTATGCTGAGACAATGACTGGAGAGATTAGATTTCACAACGTTTCCTATCGGTACCCGGACAGTGAACTATCACTGCGGGATTTGAATTTTAAAATCAAACCTGGACAGACTGTCGCCATTGTCGGGCAGACTGGTTCAGGGAAGACCACCCTGTCCAAATTGGTTAACCGCACGTATGATGTCACTCGGGGATCGATATTCATTGATGGAAAGGATGTCAGGGAGTGGAATCTGGCTGTGCTTCGGAAACAGATCTCGATTATTGAGCAGGACATCTTTTTATTCTCAGATTCTATTGCGGAAAATATCGCTTTTGGCAAGCCCGATGCGAGCCAACAAGAAATCGAGCAGGCGGCCAAATCTGCCCAGGCTCATCAGTTTATCAAGGGTTTTCAAGATGGCTATGACACAGTCCTTGGGGAGCGGGGTGTCACCCTCTCGGGAGGCCAGCGACAGCGGCTGGCCCTGGCCAGGGCGTTCCTGACCGATCCGAAAATATTGATCCTGGATGACTCGACAAGTTCAATTGACAGTGAAACGGAAGATCAAATTCAAAAAGCGATTTTCGCCGCTGCCCGGGGCAGGACAACTTTAATTATCACCCATCGTCTATCCCAAATCAGATGGGCAGATTTAATCCTGGTTCTGCGGAAAGGACAATTAATCGCCTCTGGTACGCATGAGGAATTACTGGCATCTTCCCAGGAATACAGGCAGATTTTCAAGGAACAGTAAACGCCTGGGAGATCGATTTTTGGATTGATCTCAAAAAGGAAAGGGTAATGGGCTTTTTCTCAGGGTTGGAGACTGAGGCTTATGATCGGGAATACAGCGATCGGGAGCTGATTCGGCGGATTGGGCGTTATTTGGCCCCCCACCGTATCCGGCTGATTTGGATTGCTGTCCTCCTGATTGTGGTGGCAGCCTCAGGGGCCTCACTGCCCCTGCTGGTCTCCAATGGGATCGATCGCCTTTCCAGTCAACCTGAGGATAAGACGGTGTTTTTGTTGGTCGGGTTGGTCCTGCTCAGCGGGATCATCAACTGGGGTGGAAATTGGATCCGCCGCCGCCTGACTGTGCGCACGATCACAGATGTGGTCCTGACCCTGCGCACGGATGCATTTGATTCTGCTGCCAATCACGATCTTTCTTTTTATGATCGGTTTTCTTCGGGAAGGGTGGTTTCCAGGATTACTTCCGATACCCGGGAGTATGGACGGCTTGTTGTGCTGGTCACCGATCTCATCTCTCAGCTTGTTGAGGTGGTCATCTTGGGGGTGGTCCTGGCTCAAATCCAGCTGCGTTTGTTCTTATATGTTGTTGGTTTTATGCCCCTGCTTTTTCTCCTGGCCCTGGGTTTTCGAAGGATTGCCCGCAGGGTCACCCGGGAAGGGATGCGGGCGATGGCTCAGGTGAATGCGACTATTAAAGAAACAGTCAGCGGGATCGCAGTTGCTAAAAACTTTCGGCAGGAAGCGACGATCTTTAACCAGTTTAATGATGCAAACCAGGTTTCCTATGAGATGAATGTCCAGCGCGGCCTGGCCTTATCCGTCATTTTCCCCCTGCTGAATGCGCTGGCAGGAATTGGAACAGCGATCCTTGTTTATGTGGGTGGGATGGATGTGGTTGAGGGAATTGTGACGATTGGCGCCTGGTATTTATTTCTGATTAGTTTGGATCGCTTCTTTTTTCCAGTACTGAATCTGTCCGCATTCTGGGCCCAGGTGCAGACAGGTTTATCCGCATCTGAACGGGTGTTTGCCCTCATCGATGCCGAACCCGCGGTGGTTCAGCGGAAAACCATTCCGCCGCACCGCTTATCCGGGGAAATCCGGTTCGAAGATCTAAATTTTCAGTATACGGATGGGGAATGGATCTTCCGCGATTTCAATGTCCATATCCAGCCAGGAGAAAATGTTGCCCTGGTGGGACACACGGGAGCCGGGAAGTCATCAATAGCAAAATTGATCGCCCGGTTTTATGAATTTCAATCCGGCGAGATCTATCTGGATGAGTACAACATTCGCGACCTGGATTTAATTGCCTACCGGAAACAACTCGGGATTATTTCCCAGATTCCTTTTCTTTTCTCGGGAACGGTTGCGGAGAACATTCAATATGCCTGCGGAGGCTGTGAGGTGGGTGTGATGCGGGATCTCGCCCGCGAAATTGGAAATGGTGAGTGGTTGGAAACCCTGCCAGATGGCCTGCAAACTGAAGTAGGGGAGCGGGGCGGGCAGCTGTCCATGGGGCAGAGACAGCTGGTTGCTTTACTTAGGGTGATGATACAGCGTCCAGCGATTTTTATCCTTGATGAAGCCACAGCAAGTGTGGATCCTTTTACTGAAAATCAGATCCAGCAGGCGTTGGATCTGGTTCTCAACGACAGCACCAGCATCTTAATTGCTCATCGCCTCTCCACTGTTAAATCAGCCGATCGGATCCTTGTTCTGGAGGAAGGGAGGATCATTGAGGAGGGGACACATCAGCAGTTGATTGAAAGCAGTGGGCATTATGCTAATCTCTACAATACCTATTTCCGCCACCAGAGCCTGGCTTATGTAGAAGAGACAGGGAAACTGCAGGCAGGTTCCTGAACAAGCCGCTGCACACCCGCTGGCCAGCACGTCCCAGTGCAGAGAGCGGTCAGCCTTCCCATGCTCCGAAATTTCCCCTGTTGATGAGAAAAACCATTATCTCAACGTTAATCATTCCCGGACATGCCAGCCTGAAGTTGATGATACTGACGCGTCAGCTGGATCCACTCTGCCAGGGTCAGGGATTGCGCTCTCTGGCGTGGATCAATATGCGCCGAAGCGAGGAGGGAATCGACAGCTGATTTCGTCCAGCCCAGTCCTGCCTGGAGTGAATTTCTGAGGGTCTTGCGCTTATGTAAAAATCCAGCCTTGATAAGGGTGAAATACTTCCTCTGAAGAGGTGCAGCAAGGACTGCCTGAGAATACAGGTCAATGCGAATGACTGCTGAGTCAACCTTGGGGGGAGGATGAAATGAGCGGGCGGGGATCTTCCCGGTCAAGTAGGGCTCCCCGAAAATCAGGACGCTGAGCGCCAGCACACTTAGATCTCCCGCCGTGGCACAAATACGCTGGGCGACCTCCTCCTGCACAGTCAAAACCATTCTGTCTGGTTTCTTCTGTGACTCCAAAAGATGGCGGATGATTGCTGAGGTGATGTAATAAGGGATATTTGCCACCACAACATAGGCTTCTTTTAAAATCAGATCGCCCGGGTCGATCTGCAGGATATCCCCCTGGATCACACGGACATTATCAAAAGGGGCTGTAACTTCCTGAAGAGGCGGGATCAGACGCGGATCCAGCTCCACAGCGATCACATGCTCAGCAGACACAGCCAGAAAACGGGTGAGATGGCCAATCCCAGCCCCAATCTCCAGCACGGTATCCTTTTTGCTGAGATCAGCAGCTTCCGTGATTCGCGCTAAGGCCTCGGGATCAACCAGAAAGTTCTGTCCCAGGCTCTTATCCGGTTTGAGATGATACTTTTGCATCAGCGCTGAGATTTTAATCGGAGGGATATCAGCCATCGCAGGACCTTTCTCTTTACTCACAACAGGGTCATTATAACACCGCCAACAGGAGGGGTCTGACCCCTGCGCTTTGAGCGATCTGTGATAAGATGGGGGTGTTAATCTGATTGTGAAAAAACTTGAGGGAAAAATGAGGCAGAAACAATCCCCCCCTGAACCCATTTTCAGCACCAAAGAAGGATCCTGGGCCCATTCTACTGTAGCGGTGCGACTTCCAGAGATCCTGGATCGGGTTGTGGCGGAAAATGAGTACCCAACCAGGATTCGGGAAAACTTATTGACGCTCAAGGGGGAGATCCCTGAAGGGCCCATTCACCATCTTCGGGATGATTCCGGCCCGGATCTTGAAAGCTGGAGGAAGTACATCAGCCCCTGGGTGGGGAAAGATTGGTTGAACGTACCCTGGTTTTTTGTGGAGCACTATTTTTACAGGCGGATTCTCAGCGCGGTAGATTACTTTCAAACCGGCCAGGATCCTTTTCTTCATCAAAAACAGCAGGGGTTCTGGCAATCCCAGGAAGCAATCCGGGCTTATGGCAAGACGTTAGACCACTGGTCCCGGACAGATGTATCCGGGCCCCGCATGCTTCGGGAAGGAATCCTGCGGTCATTGTGGGGTAATCAGGCAGATCTCAGCCTCTGGCCTGCAGGCAGTGAGAAATCCCCCGATCATCAAGACCTGCAGGCCTTGAAGTCTCATCTGCTGGCGGATCAAAGTGCTGAGATCATCCGCCTGCTCAGCCGCAGAAGCGCAGCAAGTAACAGGCTGGCGCTGCTGCTGGACAATGCTGGGATGGAGCTGGTCAGTGATCTTGCCCTGGTGGATATTCTCCTCGGTCAGAGGCTGGCTGATCATATTTCATTATGGGTCAAAGCGCACCCAACGTTTGTCTCCGATGTCATCTCCGCTGATGTCACCTGGATGATCAAGGCGCTTCAAGAATCAGCTGCGGAGCCCACCAAAAAGTTGGGCGAGCGTTTAGCTGGGTATCTTCAGGAAGGCCTTTTAACCATCCAGGATCATTTCTTCTGGAATTCGCCCCTGGCGATGTGGGACCTCCCCGGGGACCTGCTCAGGGAATTATCCCAGCTTACCTTGCTGATCAGTAAAGGGGATGCCAACTACCGACGTTTGCTGGGGGACCGTCAGTGGGATATTACCGAGCATTTTGCTGATGTGGTGGATTACTGCCCGGTTCCCCTGGCTGCCTTGAGGGCATTAAAGGCGGAGCTGGTGATTGGTCTTTCCCTGGATGAGGTGGTTCAGATCCACAATCAGGATCCACGCTGGATGGTCAATGGCAAATGGGCTGTGATCCATTACGCCCCGGGGAGTGGAACCCGGGCTAGTAGAGAATATACATGATGTTTTCCGGGGGGGGAGCGGGGGCTAAAAAATACACTTCCACGTTCTGGCTCCAGGGGACGTAATTTTCTACCTCATAACCCAAATCGACCCAGTTTTTTCCCGGTATCCCGCCGCCGACATCTTCAATTGTCCCAAAGCCGTACCCGGGAATATATATTTTCGCGCCTTTCATATACCGGTACCATTCCAGGGTGACGGCAACGGTCCCTTTTTTGAGGCGGGTGCCGCTGGCAGTCCAATTGTCACATCCGGGACAATTCTTATTATATGAGGTCGCATATGCCGTGATCTTCCGCCAGTATTTGATCTGCCCGTCTGGCGTGTTAGCAGTTTGGATATTAATTTGTGTGCCGTATCCGATCACCCGTGGTTGGGGAGCTTTGACGACCCATTCCTTTTCGACTTCGCGGTTAATTTCCGAGCCGTTTTCCGAGATTACCCGGACCCGCTGGGCTTTTAACCCGTATTCACCGCCTTTGAGAATCTGCACTTGATCCAGGTCCAGTTCATCGGTTGCTTGATACTCAGTCGTGAACTCAATCGGTTCCTGGTTGAGGATGAAACTCTCAGCAACCCGGATGATCCGCACTGGTTCATCCTCGGGGAGAGGTGATTCCTCCGCAGGGATGCTGTAATCTAAACCCTGCAGGGGAAGCGCTGCATCTGCCAGGGCGGCTCCAACTGTTTTCGAGGCGGAACGGATGGTGAGGGTTTTATCTGGAAGGGCGATCTGGATGGGTCTGGAAACCCGCATGGAAACTTCAATTGGTTTCCCAGCCAAGGGGGTAGCCGGGGAGGGACTGATCTGATCTCCTTCGTAGAGGGGAATGTTTTGCTCATGAAGCGCCCCGGCGATTGTGGCAGCGCCGGAATAAAACTCCATCACCCGGGTTCCTGTGTCAAGCTCGATCAACGTGGCAGGCTGGACCTGAAGCGTATGGGAGTGTCCTGCAGCCAGGGCTTGATCTGGCGCTGTCGGTCTGCCATTTACGAATACTTGATCCCCGGGATACAGCGGGAGCTCAGCCTCGAGGAGGATATTTCCGGGCAGCTTTTCAGCGGTGACCAGTGAAAAAACCTCCTCTCTAGAGAAAAGAGTAATTTGTGAGGCACGTCTGAGGTAGATGGTTTCCCCTCCCCAGATTAATTTTCCTTTTCGGTGGGAGAGTTGATCCTGCTCAGCGAGGTCTACATCCTGGCTCTGCAGGAAACCACCCACGGTCAGTGCCCAGGTGGAGATTTTTTGCTGGTTTCCATTCATGACCAGGGTGACTGTTTTATGAATCGCCAGCAGGGAAAATAAAACCCCCATCACGACCAGAACAGCGGCTGCTATCAGCAGGGTTCTTTTTGAGAGAGAGGCTAGGGGTGATTTCAGCATGATCGGTGATAGTGAGTGGTCATTGGCCTGGGATCAAAAAAGATAAGCTCCGGGCAGGCACACCGGCGACACCCAGAGGATCCTCCTTAGTGCTGCTTCCTTTCGGACCTGACACGGTTCGCAGGGCTCTGCCGCGCCGGACCCGCCCGAAGCTCGGGGGCATGATACCGCAGCTGCCTGACGGTGTCAACAGCTGGGAAACCGGTACCAGGGGGGGAGTTCCTGGTCGGAAAAACCAGGAAAATCCCCTTTCAAAAAAAAACAAATCCTACTCGGATCCGGATTTGCGAAGCAGAAAGGGGGCGTTTTGGGAAATCACCACACCGGCAAGAATGATCACTACGATGACAGCGGCTCCGATCATCAGACCCGTTGTATCTCCTGACTCCAGGGTGAGCTGCTCCGACCCCTTTTTCGGGGCTGGCGTGGGTGTGGGAGTATTATTCTCGGTAGAAAAAGGTTGGATTTGGGTGGGAAAGTTGAAAACGGAGAGAATGATTGCTCCGAGAAGGAACCCACACAAAACAACCTGGTAAGGTTTTATCATTGAGATGGAAGCACCATCGTTCCACGTTTACGGACAGGGCTATTATACCCTATTCCGTCTGGCAAAACCTCGATCCTGAAATCTCTGCTGCGAATGGGAGGATTTGAGCCTACCACCACTGATCAGGATTTGTCCAGACATCTTGGATAATCAGGGATACTCCGTTATAATTGCCACCTACAAGCATATTTTTGTGATGGCAATCCAATCTGGAGACAAGAGATGAAAATCCTCACTGATCGCGCAGCAAATTTATCTCAAACTGAAGAGGCTTCCTTAGGGCTCACTGTCGCTCCTCTTTATATTCAATTTCCCGGGCAGGAACTCGAATCATCTGAAATAGATCCAGATGAATTGTACGACCGCATGGAGGCGATCAAGCCGGTTATTCCAACCACTGCCCAACCCTCTGCAGGACAGTTTGCTCAACTGTATCAGCGAATTGCTCAATCGGGGGAGGATATCCTTTCGATTCATATTTCGGAAGGGCTGAGCGGTACAATTCAATCTGCCCGCCTGGGGGCCAAGCAGGTCCTTAATGCAAAGGTGACGATCTTTGATTCCATGACCCTCTCAGGGGGTCAGCGATTCCAGGTGCTGGCTGCTGATCTGGCTTCCCGGGCTGGTTGGGCCGTGGGGCAAGTCGTTGATTTGCTCACCCGGATCCGGGATCAAATTGAGGTTATTTATTCCCTGGATACCCTGGAGTATCTCGAGCATGGGGGAAGAATCGGCCGGGTCCAATCCCTGGTCAGCTCGCTGTTGAACATCAAGCCCGTCATTCATGTCGATAAAACGGACGGGAAGTATTCCACGGTTGGCAAGGCCAGAACACTGGGGAAAACGCTTGAAGTGATCACAGACCACCTGGTCTCCCTCTACGCTGAGGAGCCTTTGTGGGTTACTGTCCTTCATGGGCGATTGGCCAATGAGGCGGATGAATTGATGAACCAGCTGAAATCAAGACTGAATGTCAGAAAAGAAGAGACAATGCGGGTCACTCCCATCCTTGGGGTGCATACTGGACCGGGGATTGTTGGGGTCGCAGCAATGCCTGTGGATGTTTTGGCTGGATTAATCTAGCGATCTGCCTGGATCAACCGCGTTGGAGGGGGTCAGGTAGGCTGTCTTCGAGCGGGGGACATTTGCATGCGATCCCCTCAGCACTTTTTTCAGGCCAGCATTGATTAAGTGAAAGGCAGGTTGACTTCAGCCTTTCGCCTGATTCCAGGAGGTTTGGGAGCTGAGGCTCGCGAATCAAGGGCCTGCTGAGGGAGATAAAATCCGCGGCGCCGGTCAGCAGGGTCTTCTCCATGACCTTCCTGGACCGGAATCCCCCCACAGCAATCAGCGCTAAATCCGTCACCGCCCGGGTTTCCTGAACGAACGGGAGGAAGTAAGCCTCCTGTTCCTCTGAGCGGATGCCGCGCTGGATGCTTTGGAAACGTTCTCCGGAAAAGCCAGCGCTGATCTCCACCCCATCCAAACCCCACAGATGCAGATTGCGGATGATCCTGAGGCCCTCCTTCAGGGTCAATCCCCCCTGGATGCCGTCTGCAATTCCAAATTTGATCAGCAGGGGGTAATCTGGCCCCACTTCGTCCCGGACAGACCGGCATACGGATTCTAAAAACCGGGACCGGTTTTCCAAGGATCCGCCCCACTGATCTTCCCGCTGGTTCGCAAGGGGCGAGAGGAACTGGCTGTTCAGATAACCGTGGGCGCTGTGAATTTGAACTGCATCAAACCCGGCTTCTTTCGCGCGGCGGGCAGCGTCCTGAAACGCAGTGATGAGTCGAGGGATCCTCTCTGGATTGATCTCCCGGGGTGATTGTTTGTAGAAATCCCGGCTCCCGCTGGAGGGGGCAATTGCTTGTGCAACTGCTTCCGGGGAGCAGTTTCCTCCCCCGTGGTTGAGCTGCGCAGCAATCTTTCCCCCTTCCTGATGGACTGCATTGACCAGCTCCGCCAGGCCAGGGATCAGGCTATCGCGGTGGATCCCGGTCATCTCGGGATGACATTTTCCACCCTCCGCGATGTACATGTGACCACTGATAATCAGTCCCACACCTCCCCGGGCAAGTTTTTTGTACAGCGCTTTCAACGCGGGAAGCGGAGCGCCATCAGGATCAGCCATGCGCTCGGCTGTGGCTGATCGAAGCAGCCGGTTGGGGAGAACTAAACTGCCAATTCTGCCTGGGGTAAACAGCATCCGAGATTCCTTCCTGCGATTTCCTGCCAGAATACCACCCTTGGAAAGAAAATCGCCCAGCTGAACCTGAGCGATTTTTTCCGAGGCGGAGGGGGTGGGATTCGAACCCACGATCCCCAGAAGGGATACGCGCTCTCCAGGCGCGCGCACTAGGCCAGACTATGCGACCCCTCCAATCTTTTCAATTGCGGTCGCGATTATACCAAACCGTTCAGAAGCTGGCAACGGTTAGGAGCCGGGTGGTGAAAACAGGTCAGGCAGGCTCTTTGGGGCGTACCGCGCGACCATATCCGCGGTGAGGGCATTTTCCCGGCAGATCTCTGCGTACAGCTCAGCACTGGTTCTTTTAACCCGGATTTGTGTCTCCAGGTCCAATTCCCAGAGCCCGAATCGCTGAGTCCAGCCGCGTTCCCATTCAAAGTTATCCACCAGTGTCCAATGGAAATATCCCTTAACCGGGCAGTTGTGGTTAAGGGTTTTCCAGAGGGCTGCCAAATGTTCAATTAGATAGCGGGGCCGGAGGACGTCCTGACTGTCATCAATTCCATTCTCCGTGATGTAGATCGGGACCTGGTACCGGCTGCCTCTTTGGACGGCTTGAAAAAGGCCGTCTGGGGAAAGAGCAATGTAGTTTGTTTCGCTGTGGCGAGTGTCAGGGGGTAAACTCCGTTGAATAAAATGTGTTTCCGATGCACCCGGATTGAAAGCGACCCGTTCTTCCGTATAATAATTGATCCCCAAAAAATCCTGGGTTCCCTCTACTTCTGGAAGATGGAGGCACCGATGAGGGAAGGCCAGCTTGCCGGTCGAAGCAGCACGGGGAAAAAAGTCATTAAATTGTGAATGGAAAAGGCGGCTCAAAAGGCGATCCAGGGGGGAGATCCGGGAAGCGGGGGAAAAAGCTCTGTAGTGGATAACGGGTCCAACCTTGGCTTCCGGCTGAAGACGATGAAGCACTCTGTAGGCTGCAGCCTGGGTCCTGACAAGGTTTATCATGACCTGATAGACTTTCTTTACATCTTTCTTTCCCGGTGGAAAATCGCCCAGCAGATAAGCAAGAAATGCATAAACATTTGGCTCATTAACCGGGCACCAGAGGCTGACGTATTCTTTCAAACCCTCGGCTACCTTTTCAACATACTCTTGAAAATGGGAGGTGACCTGATCATTTTCCCAACCACCTTGCTCCTGGATCCAGTTCGGATTGGTAAAGTGGTGCAGAGTGACCATGGGGGTCATTCCTCTGTCAAGAATGCCGCGAGCCATTTCCCGGTAATGGTCTAATGCGGCTTCATCCCAGCGATCCGGGGCAGGTTGGATCCTTGACCATTCCACGGAAAAGCGGTGGGCATTTTGGTGGGACTGGGCAGCTCGATCCAGATCCTCCCGCCAGCGACCGGCCCACCATTCACATGCATTCCCGCAGCGATGGTTTTGTTTGATCTTCCCCTGCATTTCCCAGGTGTGCCAATCGTTTTGAGTGTTTTGACCTTCCACCTGATAGGAGGATGTGGCTGTGCCCCATAAAAACCCATCAGGAAATGTAAATCGCGCTTGGATCATCCATGCTCCCTTGACCTTGAACCAACCCGGCAGGAAATTCCCGCGGATTATATTGTAGCTTTGGGAATGGCTTTTCGCAAACAGCGATTGGAGCTTGATGTGTTATCCTATAGCAAGGCTGGAAAATCACCAGGCACCTCAGCAGAAAACAAAACCTCTCAAAACCCAGCTGACTTGATGGACCCAACCGGATGGTCATTAATAACGAGGGATATGCTGTGGATCAAGCTCAGGCTACGAGACGTAGGGTAAAAAACACAGGCAAACATCGATGATGGTTTTAGGAGCAGTGTTGATCTTTATGCATGGATCTGCAGCTTACCTGGGATTTGTGTCCTGGCGTAAGATTGAGCTTCCCTGGGTGCGGTCTGCTCTTGCAATTTGTATGGCCTCGATCTGGCTGCTGCTGTTGCTTCTTCCCCAGCAGTGGGTCTCCTTCACTCCGGGCCCGGCAGACATTGACTTGAGTTCCACTCTGCCGCGGCTCCGCTTTATTCTTGATGATTTTTCCCAGCCCTTCGCCCTGGCGATCCTGGCGGTATTGATCTTCAGCCTCCTGGACAAGCGAATTCCCATGCCAGCTCTTTGCTGGATATTGGGTGTGGGAGCCACGACCCTTTTTTGTGTTCTAGCTGGAAATGTGACCACCTTGTTGATGGGTTGGGCTTTATTGGAGATGACCCTGTTGATTTTCAGTTTTCTGCATCAGAAATCTGATCAGCAGAGCACATTCCTGAGCATACCTTTTATTCTCCGGTTGGTTGGACCGGGTCTGCTGATTCTGGCAGGGTTGATAGGAGGTGGTGCGCAAGAACTGAATTGGTCGCTCACTGACATCCCGTCTGCCCCGTTTCTGGTTCTACTGGGAGCAAGCCTGTTCCGATGGGGAATCTGGCTGCCAATCCGTTTTTTAGTGGGGGATCAGCAGCAGCAAAGGGGTTGGCTTTTCACCGGCTGTCTTCCCTCTGCAGTCAGTTCGATGCTCTTATATCGATTGGCCGCGGGTCAGCAACCGTTCAGCCTTCCTCTTGCGGGTGAACTCGTCCTGGGGGGCAGTGCGGTGGCGATCGCTGGCTGTTGGATGATGAAAATGCAGACCCGGAGGTCCTGGAAAGCATTCTTCTTGGGCTGGATCCTTCTGAGCTATCTTGGGGTCTTTCTGCAGCAGCCTGAGGTCAGCTACCGGCTTGGAATGGTGATCCTGATTCCAGGTTGGCTGCTTTTTTATCGCGTTCAAGGAAAAACTGCTGGCTGGATGCGCCTTGCCGTCCTTGTCGTTGGATTTGCGCCACTGCCGTTTTTCCCCTCCTATAAAATCGCTGCGATGTTTCCCCGCGGGATTGCAGGAGTTCTTGCGGGCATCTGCATGGGTTTTCTGCTGACTGGGGCAGCTTGGATCCTGCTCGAGGATTGGGAAGCACTCAAAAACGAGCCTGAGGAAGCTTCTCCCCGGATCCTTCCTGGATTGCTGCTTCTTTTGATTACCCAATGGATTATTGAATTTCCCTGGCGGGATGTTTCAGGGGGGAACTTTTTCGAAAACTGGGAGTGGCGTTTTCTGCTGGCCCTGATAGTTTTTGTGCCTTCTGTTCTCTTGCTGCCAGGGAAAAAGTTTCTGGCGTTTTCAAAGTCCACAAGAATGGATCTCCAGGCTGGATTCTCTCGGGCAGCTTATACAGTGGGAAAAACCCTTGAACGCCTGGTGCTGTTTGGGTTGGGATTGCTGGAAGGCAGAGGGGGGTTGTTTTGGACATTGCTAATTGGCTTTTTCATATTAACCTTAATCAATCTTGGAGGGGGAGGGTAGGTGGCTCAGATTCTTTCAAATGGGGCGGTAGGTTTGATATTCTTCGCGGCATATGCGATTCTGCTGGTCTCAAACTGGCGCTGGAGGCTTGGCTTGCTGGCCCTGCAATATCTCGGGGTGATGGGCCTGGTTTTGATGAGCTGGCCCCTGGAAATCGCTGTGGTCAAATTAGTCGCTGGCTGGATGGCAGCAGCTGTTTTAATGATCTCCTTTGTAAATCTTCCAAGTCCCGCTGGCAGACAGCCTCCCGGTCACCTTCCGGGATTGCTGTTCCGCGGGCTGGTGGCCGTCCTGGTAGGTTTATCGGTTTATTCATTGCAGCCGGTTGCCTTGAGGTGGTTTATTAATGCTGCCCCGCAGCAGGCCCTAGGGGGGTTGTTGATGATTGGATTAGGATTGCTCCAGCTCGGGTTGTCACTCACTGGGATCCGGACCATTGTGGGCCTGCTGACGGTTATTTCTGGATTTGAGATCCTTTACGCAACCCTGGAGGCTTCCGTGCTGATGACGGGTTTGCTGGCTGTGCTCCATATCGGGATTGCGTTTGTAGGAGCATATTTACTGTTCAGCACTCATCTGGAGGGTACACAGTGAGTTCACCGCTGATTTGGATTGTGCTGCCAATTTTATTATCCGGCTTAATGCTGCCCCTGCTTAACCGCCCGGCGTTTCTTAAATGGTTCGGAACCGGAGCAGCATTGATTTTTGCAGTCTCAGCATGGTTGCTGCCGATTGATGCGGAGGCTCGGATTCTCTTCTGGGATCTGTCGGTTTCCGATCAGCTGATGGTTTTTGGCCGCAGTTTTATCCTCAGCAGGTCTGATCTCGATATCGTTGGGCTGCTGTTCCTGATGTGTTTTTTCTGGTTCTTCATTATGGATCCTGGATGGGTGCCGATCCAGCTGGTACCGCTTGGCCTGACTGGGGCTGGATTGATTATCAGTGGGTTTGCTGTAGAACCGATTTTCTACGGCGCTTTGTTTTTTGCTTTCCTGGCTTTGATTTTCGTGGTTCTGTTTTCCCCCCCGGGGGAGCAGCCGACACCGGGGGTGTTTCGGTATCTAATTTACCAAACCCTGGGAATTATTTTTGTCCTCTTTGCATCCTGGCTGGGAAGTTGGGTGGACTTTGATGCTGGCGATCAAACATTGTACTACCGGGCAGCGCTGATGCTCGCGCTCGGCTTTTCTTTTTTACTGGCAATCTTTCCTTTTTCGAGCTGGGTATTGATGGTAGCAGAAAAAAACCACCCGTTCTTAGCTGCGTTTGTGTTCAATGTTTCATTTTTTGGAGTGTTTCTATTTGGTTTACGTTTTATCGTTGAGCCGGGCTGGCTCCAAGGGTACCTAACTATCCCCGAACCCCTGCAATTTGCTGGGATATTAATGGTTGGTGTTGGCGGGATCACCGCAGTGTTTTCCAATCATTTGGGACGGATTATGGCCGCGGCGGTGATTATTGACATTGGTCGGTCCCTGGCTGCAGTCAGTCTGGTGCGGGATGGATTTCCCCTCTATTTCTCATTTTTAATGATTCAGATGCTTTCCCTGGGTACCTGGGGGCTTTCTCTGTCTCTTCTCCGCCAGGTTGTGCCTGATCTGGGTTTTTCATCAATCACCGGGGCGGGTAGGCAATGGCCGACGGTTGCCCTGGGAATTTTGATTGGCCATTTTTCCCTGGCGGGTCTGCCTTTTTTGGGTGGGTTTCCTTATTACTGGTCGCTGGGGACGCTTCTCGACACACAGCCTTTCTGGATCAGCGGGTGGCTGTATCTGGGCAGTTTTGGATTGATCATCAGCGGTATACGGGTCTTTTCCCAGCTGGCAAAAAAATCCGGGGAAGAGATGGTCTTCATCGTTGGGAAGCCCTTCCTCCACTGGGTTACCTTAGGCATCAGCCTCCTTCTGGTCGGCATTGGACTGTTTCCCCGGGTGGTGATCAGCTGGATGGGACTGCTTGCAGCAGCCCTGTATTGATCCTACCGTGAGGGTAGAAGAGACTTTCTGGCAGCGATTATCCAATAGGTTGGGGAAATTGACCATGCTATAATTTCAATGCCGGGTTGGTCTGGAGAACAGGAGAAAAATCCATGGAACATGAGCAGCTGTCAAAGAAAATTGAGTGGTTGGATGAGGAACGGAGAGAGGATAAAAAGACCATCAAACAGCTTGAAGAAAAGGTACTCACCCTGGAAGGAAAGCTTGATGGGTCAGAAAAAAAGTTCAAGGAGATGGACAGTGACCTCACCCGTCTGAAAACCTCCCTTGCCCGGGTTGATGATTTTGATGATACCCTGGCGGATTTCCGCCTGGAACGAAAGAAAGCGAAAAATGAATTTGAAAAGGATGCCAAATCCTGGATCGAAGATTCCAAAAAAGTTCTTCGCGCTCAAATCAGCGGACTAGAAGACCAGCTGAAAACGTTTCAAGAAGGAATGAAAAGAGTCAGGGACCTGGAGAAAGAGATGGCTGCCCGGGTTGAAGAAGAATCCAGAATGAACGACTCCATCAAAGAGCTTGAGCGGGAGTTCCAGGATATTCAGCGCCAGTCGGAAGATTTGAGCAGACAGGCAAAAGTAACCAAAGAGGAACGCCAGAAAGAAATCAAACGCATGACTGATATGCAGGGAGAACAATCAGCGATTCGAAAACGGCTGGATGAACTGACCGGTCAGATGGACCTGGTGAAAAGTGACTATAAAAAGGTCCAGTCCCGTCTTGACGGGCTGGAGAATCTCCGCAGGGATTTGAAGAAATTCCAGGAATCATTTCTTGAAGAAACCACCCTGAAATTTGCCATGCGGGATAACGTCTGGAAAAGCTGGGAGGCGAGATTTCACAAGGTTGAGGAACAAGCCGAGGCGTTGGATGGGCAGATGACCAGTTTGGACTCCACCCACCGCAATGTCAAACGGATGCAGAAAGAGATCTCCGAATTATCAGATTTACTGGATCGGCGGGTGAATGAAATCACGGAGATGCAGCGGCTTGCCGAAGAGCGCTTCCGGAATGAATGGAGTATTTTTACAGCAGATGATCAGAAACGCTGGACAAACTATACCCTGTCCCAGAAAGAACTCTATAAAGAACAGAATCGACAGTTCAAAGGTGTGGAAGAACAGGTGACGATGCTTGAGGATGGCTATCAGGAGATGGAAGACCATCTTAGTCAACTGAGCAAATTTACGGAAGGAAGGATGCAGGGCTTATTGAGTCTCTACCGGGATTGGGTGGGGGAATTTGAGGAGATCCTAAACGGCATCCGATGATCATATTGACTGTAACAGAAGCAGGTTCCTTCTTGAAATGATCGGGTTTCGAGGGACAAATACATGTTTGTGATTGGAACAGCAGGTCATGTGGATCATGGAAAATCCACATTAATTGAAGCCATTACCGGCACTCATCCGGACCGGCTCCAGGAAGAACAGGAGCGGCAGATGAGCATCGTTTTGGGTTTTGATTTTATTGAATTACCGGACGGGAGAGAAGTCAGTGTCGTGGATGTCCCCGGCCATCGAGATTTTATCGAAAACATGCTTTCCGGTATTGGGGGGATTGATGCCTCCATTTTTGTCATTGCGGCTGATGAAGGGGTGATGCCCCAAACACGTGAGCATTTAGCGATCCTTGATTTACTTGGGGTTGAATGGGGAGTGATTGCGATTACAAAAATCGACCTTGTGGACGATCCCGAGTGGCTCGATCTGGTTGAGCTGGAGATCCATGAACTGCTTGAGGATACCGTTTTTAAGGATGCTTCGATCCAGAGAGTATCTGCCAGGACTGGAGAGGGCATCCCCGAATTATTAGAAGCACTTGCAGTTACATTGGAAGCAAAGTCTCCCCGCCCTGATCTGGGCCGGCCGCGTTTATCTGTGGATCGGGCGTTCCTGGTGGCAGGCTTCGGCACGGTTGTAACCGGTACCCTTCTGGATGGCAGTTTTCAGGTCGGGGATGAAGTTGTTTTACTGCCAAAAGGAATCTCCGGAAGAATCCGGGGATTACAAAGCCATCATCAAGAAAAAAAGCGCGTTCTCCCGGGCAGCCGGATTGCGATCAATATCTCCGGGGTGGATCTGGATGATATTGACCGCGGGGATGTTGTGGCCTGGCCGGGTGATTATCAGTCTACCAGACGGCTGGATGTTCATTATCAGCATTTAAGCGAACAAAAAAAGCCTCTGCGACATAATCTGGAATGTAAATTTTTTCTCGGGGCGGATGAAAGCGTTGTCCGGGTCCGATTGCTGGGTAAACAGCAGCTGCTTCCAGGAGAAAACGGCTGGCTTCAGCTGGAGCTGTCCGATCCGGTTGTCGCTCAACGGGGGGATCACTATATCCTTCGAAGACCATCACCCTCGGAGACTATCGGGGGTGGAACAGTGGTGGAGCCCCACCCATCAAAACGGCATAAACGATTTGATGATCAAATCATTCACCACCTTGAATCCCTCACCAGTGGAAATCCAAAAGACATCGTGCAAGAGCTCCTTCACCGGGATGGAATCCTGTTGTGGGAGACGTTGTTATTACGCTCCAGCCTGGATAAGGGAGCACTCCAGGTCTCTGTTGATGAGCTGATTGAGGATGGATTTGCGCAGATCATCCAGTCTGAAGGGGGACGGGAAAGGTGGGTGAGCGCCTCGGCAGAATGGCAGTCATTAAAATCTGCCGTGATAGATCAGGTGCTGACCTATCATCAGGCCTATCCCCTTCGGGCAGGGATGCCCCGTGAGGAGCTTAAGAGTCAATCCAAGCTGTCCGGTCGGATATTTGATCTGGCAATATCCCAGCTGCAGGCAAATGGACAAATCATCCAGCGAGGCCCATGGGTGGCGGCTGCGGACCACCAGATTACCTTTTCAACCCACCAAAAAGGTCAGGCCGGTTCCCTGCTGGACCAGTTTGATCAATCTCCCTATATGCCCCCAACTGTGAAAGAGTGCCAGACCCTGGTGGATGAGGAAGTGTTTAATGCCCTGGTTGGACTTGGGGAGCTGAAAATGCTTACGGAAGAGATTGTCTTCACCGCCGAAACATACGAGGAAATGACCGGAAAGCTGCGGGAGTTCCTTAACAGAGAGGGTAAGATTACCGTGGCAGAGGCACGGGACTTATTTCAAAGCAGCCGGAGATATATACTGCCTTTTTTGGAGTCACTAGATGATGCAGGTGTGACGGTGCGGGAAGGGGATCATCGCCGATTGAAAAAGGGGGAATGAACGGAAGAGTTAAAATGATCGGTAGACCCATTCTCCATTCACCATCGTTCCAGAAGGGGAGAGGTGACGGATTTCATCCACTGGGATGGTAAAAGGATCCTGATCCAGGACAATTAAGTCAGCAGCATACCCCGGAGAGAGTTTACCAAGCAGCTGACCTCTTGATGATGCTTCTGCAGGGGTGGTGGTATAGGCATTGATTGCCTCATGACGTGAGATTCTTTGCGCTGGATACCAGCCGTTAGGTCCTGGGGAGCCATCAGGTTTGCGTCTGGATACAACGGCATGAATTCCCCAAAACGGATTGGGATTCTCCACCGGTGCATCTGATCCAAAAATAACCCTTGCCCCTGCCTCAAGCTGGGTTTGCGGCGCATAAGCCAATGAGGCTCGATCTCCCCAGTATCGGTCCGCCATTTCCATGTCAGAGATGGCATGGATTGGCTGCATTGAAGCGGTGATGCCCAGCTCTGCCAATCGATCTTTATCCTCTGGGCTGATCAGTTGAACATGCTCGATGCGATGGGGAAGAACTGTTCCTCCCTGCTGTTTTTCAAACAAACGTACTTGCGCCAGGGCGTTCAGGACAGTTCGATTTGCCCGATCTCCAATCGCGTGGATGGCCATCGCTAATCCATGACGGGCGGCACGGATCCCTGTTTCCTGAAGTTCCTGCTCGGAAAGCAGCAGCATCCCCTTTTGGCCACCAGAATCCTGATAGGGCGTTAGCATCGCGGCAGTCTGAGGACCCAAGGCGCCGTCAGCAAATACTTTGACTCCGCCAATCCAGATCATCTCCCCCCCGAAACCTGTTCTGATCCCTAATTCAATTGCCGGGGAGAGCAGCTCCACGGGGATGTTTTTTTGTACCCGAAGCAGAAGCTCATTTTCAGAGTTCAGCAGCTGCAGCGCTTGAAAACAGATTTTCCTGTCAAAATCATGAACGCCGGTTAAACCCAGCTTCCACAAGACTTTTTGAGCATCCCGGATCGCTCCGGCAGTTTCCTTCAGATCCGGTGTGGGCAGGATCTCCTCAATTAACTTTACTGCTTCTTCGAATAACAGCCCGGTGGGGTTCCCCTGCTGATCCCGGGAGATCTTCCCCCCGGAAGGATCCGGGGTGGTTTTTGAGACCCCGGCAGCTTCCAAGGCGAGGGTGTTTACCCAGGAGACGTGGAGAGATTTGGCTGTTAGGTATACTGGATTGCTGGGGGCTGCTTGATCGAGTTCATCCAGAAAACCGTACCCCATTGCCCAGCGATTGTGATCCCAGCCGTGACCGAGGATCCACTCTCCAGGGGGGAGGGAGCGGGCTTTGGTTGAAACACGGTCCAGGCATTCTGATTTTGTGGGGGTTTCCACATCAAGCTGCTTCAGGTTCAGCGCGTATTGGCGAAGGTGGATGTGGGAATCTGTTAATCCGGGAAGGATAATTCGGCCCCCAAAGTTCTCCTCTTTTTTATAAGATCCTTCGGGGATGGATTTCGTCCCGGGGACGACCTGGCTGATCCGACCGTTTTGAAGAACCAGGGATCCAGCCAGCGGTTGGGATGGATCCATCGTGTAAACCCGGGCGTTATGAATCCGTAAGCTGGCCATGGCATTAATAGATCTCAGCTGAGATTTTAGGCCTGATCATCCAGTAGAACTGTGAGAAGGGACTGCAGTTCTTCATTCGAGTAATAATGGATGGTGATTGTCCCCCGGCCCTGCTGGTTTTGTTTCAAGCGGACTTTTGTGCCCAGGACGGACTGCAGATCCTCTTCCAGGGCTTTGATCTCGGGGGAGGGTGGTTGTTTTGGTTTGGCGGGCTTTTTTTTCCCCTGGAGCTGTTTTACCAGTGCTTCTGTTTGCCTGACATTCAACTCCTTGGTAAGGATGGTCTGCAGTGCCGCACTCTGGGATTCCAGGGAGTCTAACGACAGCAGCGCTCTTGCATGACCCATGCTGATATGTTGTTTCCGGACCGCTTGCTGAACGACATCCGGAAGATCTAATAATCGGAGGACGTTGGTTACAGCCGAGCGGCTTTTTCCTACTCGCTGACCAATTTCTTCGTGGGAGAGGTTAAATTCTACAGCCAGGGTTTGATACGCTGTGGCTGTTTCCAGAGGATTCAAGTCCGCTCGCTGAACATTTTCAATCAAGGCGACAAGCAGTCGATCCTGGCTGGTGGCATCTCTGAGGATTGCCGGTACGGTTTCCAGGCCAGCTATTTTTGCTGCCCTCAGGCGCCTCTCTCCAGCGATTAGCTGGTATTGATCTGGGTTGGATTCTTCCCTGGTAAGGATCAGGGGTTGGATAACCCCATGTTCTGTAATGGAATCAGCTAACTCAGCCAGCTTATCATGGTTGAATCCGCGCCTGGGTTGGAGGGGGTTGACTGAGATGGCCTGAAGAGGGATCTCCAGCACGCCGCTTTCACTTTGTGTTGCTTTCCCTTCTTCCTGTGATGGGATTAACGCTTCAAGGCCTTTTCCCAGGCCGGGTCGTCTTTTTGCCATTGACATTTCATCCGCTGATGCTAGTGAATATTTGCGATCGGACCTTTGCGAATTCTATCCTGATGCGGTGTAATTATACCTCAGGAACCTTGACCCCATCTTCTTTTAACAGCGCGATCGCAAGGTCTTGATATGCCTGTGCCCCAATAGAATTCGGAGCGTAAAGGGTGATTGGAATTCCATAGGAAGGGGCCTCTGCCAGGCGGATGGAGCGGGGGATAATCGTCTGAAATACCTGCCCGGGGAAAAACTTTTTGACTTCCACAACCACATCCTGGGCCAGATTGGTTCTCCCGTCATACATGGTCAGGATCACCCCCCGGATTTCCAGATCAGGAGCAAGGACCCGGCGGACACGATCAATGGTGGAGATTAATTGCCCCAGACCTTCCATGGCTAAATACTCACATTGCACGGGAATCAGGATGCCGTTCACAGCAGAGACCAATCCGTTGAGGGTGAGCATCCCCAGGGATGGGGGACAATCTACCAGGATGTAATCATAGTCATCAATCAGATTAAGCAGTTTTCGCTTCAGCAGGCTTTCCCGTCCTACTTCATTGACCAGTTCAACCTCCGCACCCGCCAGGTCTGGTGAAGCCGGCAGCAAAGACAGCTTTAAGCGGGGATTGCGTAAAATATAGTCCTGGATGTCTCCCTCCTCCAGGAGCGCTTGATAGGTTCCCCCCCGGATTTCATTCTTGTCCACCCCCAGAGATGAGGTCGCGTTGGCTTGCGGGTCGATGTCTACCAGGAGAACTTTCTGTCCAAAGTGTGCTAAATAGGCCCCCAAATTAATGGTGGTGGTGGTCTTTCCTACACCACCTTTTTGATTGGCGATTGTATAAATTCTACCCATGGTATCAAAAAACCTCTTCTCTGGACGAGATATTGATGTTCCCTCTGCTGCTGCCTGATCATCCCTAAAAAATACGCTGCGGGAGGATGGACTCTATGCGCCCGCTTTCCCAAATGCGGAACGAAAAACTTGGGGGATGATTTAAAACAGAGAAGTCATCTCGGCATGAGCTGGCAATCACCGTTAATATCTTTCATCAGCATTCGGCCGGGACTATTTGCAGTCCTGCCTGGGCCTGGTAATCATGGCTGAATTATACCTGAAACCCAGACCGTGCTGAGTGGGTTTTTCACTGCCCCCCCGGTCCCTCCCCGGAAAACAAAAAGCACGGATAAGCCCTCCGTGCTTTCCCATTGAGTTTTAGGGCGGGAATCATTCAGATGGGTGAATGACCACCTTTCGGTTCGGGTCGGCCCCTTCACTTTCAGTGTACACTTGATGATTGTCCTTTAATTCGATATGAGCAAAGCGCCGCTCATTGGGGGGCATGGGTTCGAGCGCCTGACTGCGCTGGGTGTCAGCAACCTGTTCTGCAACGCGTCGGGCTAATCGTCGAACCTGTTCTTCCCTGCGCTTCCGGTACCCCTCGACATCAATTGTCAGCGGCACACCGTGTTGGAGCTCTTTGCCCATGATCAACCGGGTGATGTATTGAAGCGCGTTGATAGTTTTTCCCCTGCGTCCAATCAGGATGCTCAAGTCGTTGCCGGTGATTTCAACCCACATGGGTCGGATGGGAAGCTTTTCAACTTCTTCCCCATAGGAGGCCTTGATGTTTGCAGTCAGGTTCATCTTCTCAAGAAGATCGGAGACAACCTGCTCTGCCAGGATGAGGATCTCGTCCTTCTTGTCCTGCTCCTGGTCAGTCGCTGATGGCTCCTGGTCAGTATCAAATCCTGGCAGTAAGGATATTCGCACCCTGGCCTGTCTTGATCCGATCCCCAGCACCCCCTGATTTCCTTCATCCAGAATCGTAATTTCGACGGCGTCCCGCGGTACTCCTAGATCCTGGAGTCCTTTGTCGATTGCTTCATCGATGGTTTGGGCAATGATATCTAAAGTTGGGCGATTTTTAGTCATAGTGGATTTCCGAATATCAATTTGTGACCCTCAGCATGGCGCTGAAGTGTCAGGTCCGAGAGGGGAGTAAATTTTCAAAATTCGCCTGCCCCAGCAGAACATACTGAGCGATGGTGGTGATGTTAGTGGCAATGAAATATAAAGCCAATCCGGAGGCAAAGGTCAGAGCTAAATACCCCATAAAAAATGGCATATAAAGGCTCATGGCCTGGCTCATTTGGGCACCTTGACCGCCAGGGTCTCCCTGGGTTGTGCTGGGGGTGACCATTTTGGTTTGAATGTAGGAGGTCAGGACCACAAAAATTGCCAGAATTGGAATCCCAATGCCAAACAGCTGCAATCTTTCTGGTTCGCTGAGTTCCATCCACAGGAATTGGCTGTTGATCGGAATGAGATCAGAGCCATTGTTGATGTGCTTGGAGAGGTTCAACAGCTGAACAGGGGTTACCGCAAGTGCTCGAATGATCGCTTGATAGAGACCGATAATGATTGGAAACTGGATCAGCAGCGGAAGGCAGGAGCCAAAAGGGCTGATGCCCATCTCCTGGTAGAGCTCCATCTGTTTCTGAGCCAGGGTTTCTTTATCGTTTTTATATTTCTTCTGCATATCCTGCCATTTCTTGGATTGCTGAAGTTCCTGCATGGCTTTGCTGCTTTTTACCTGTCGGGCAGTCAGCGGGTAGGTGATCACCCGAACAAGGATTGTGAAGATGATAATCGCCCAGCCAAAATTCTGACCGATGAAATCATAGATCCACAGCAAGATTGTGATCATGAGGGTGATAAAAGATTGCCACATATTGTTTTCCGTTTTTTAGGTTGAGTGGTTGGGATCGCCCAGGAATTATTCTTCAGCTGGGGGGTATTCCCAAACCTTATTTCCGTTTTCATCAAAGGCAACCAGCAGTTGGTCCACCTCAGCGGGAGTGACCAGAATGAGCTCATCCGTGGAGGCTGGGGAGGAGTACAGCTTTCCCTCAATCTCCAGGTTGCGCTGGATGGTTCCGGTTCTGCTGACTGTGACCAGAGCGCCCTGATCGGTTCCAAAAATGATTTGATCGTCAACCACCAGGGGTGGAGAGACAATGATCCCTCCGGGTTGCAGCTGCCAGTTAAGTTGACCGGTTTGTGCGTCCAGGGCATAAAGCGTCCCGGTGAGGTCGCTGGCATACAGCTGATCTCCGTCTACGACCGGGCTGGCCCAGGCCCAATCAGCTGTGGTAAACCGCCAGGCGATCTCCTGGTTTTCTTCTGAGATAGCAATGACTTCATTCCCGAAGGTGCTCACATAGATCATTCCGTCCTCAGAAACAGCAGGATGGCTGACCATGGGTCCCCCCAGATCCTGAGATTGCCAGCGGAGCGCTCCTGTTTGGGGATCAATTGCGTATAGATATCGATCCATCGAAACCTGGTACAGGCAATCGCAGGATTCCGAGTAAACGGGGGAGGCCCAGAGCGGTTCCTCGGTTTGAAACGGTTCCCAGAGCAGGTTGCCCTCGTAATCCAGGGCGTAAAGGTAACGGTCTGCGGAAGGAGCGAAGATCCCTTCTTCGGTGATCAAGGGGCTGGCGATATAGCGATCCTCAGCGCCATCAAACCTCCAGCGCTCGTCGCCGGAATCAGGGTTCAGGCTGTACAGGACGCTGTCATATCCGCCCACAATCAGTTGTCCGCTGTCCATCAGCACGGGGGATGCATAGAACTCCTGACCCCTTTCTGGTTCGGCTGGGAACTGCCATTTTACTGAGCCATTCTTTGTGTTGACTGCGTACACCCCGGCTCCCGCAGTCAGGTATACGGTCTCGTCGATTTCAGAGACCGCTAAACCATACCATCCGGTGGCCATGACACGGCGGCCACAGGCCCCGGCTGTCAGCGCCAGGATGATTGTCAGAATAATTAGCCAATGTTTTTTCATAAATGTCTTCAATCCATCCCATTCTCAAGGAACAGGATCAAATCCTCCTTTGGAAAATGGGTTGCAACGCAGAACCCGCCAACCTGCCATCATGCCACCTCTGACCAGGCCGAATTTGTAGATCGCCTGGTACGCATAATGGGAGCAGCTGGGGTGGTACCGGCAGGTGTTCTGTGGCAGGACTTTGGACAGGGTTTTTTGATAAAGCCGGATCAGCGCCAGGACCGGAAACCTGGGGATGGTCCAGAGTGTGAGGGGGAGATCCTTCAGCTTTGGATCGTAGTTTGAAAAGTCAACCTGGGCGGTGTGAGAACTGACTTCGGATTTCATTGCTGTTTCTCAAAGTAAATTGGCTTCTTGAAAGAGGCTCTGGATTGCTTCCAGCGTTTGGTGATAATCCGCTGCAGCTAAAGGAGCCCGCGCGATCAGCACAATGTTCCATCCCCGCTGCACCTGTCGATGTATGGTGTGAAGGGCAGCCCGGATAAGCCGCTTGGCGCGGTTCCTTTTAACCGCATTCCCGATTGACCTGCCAGCGGTGACCGCAAACTGCGAATGATCCCGTCCATTTTCTGATGCTATCAAAATAACAAGCGGGTGGGCATAAGATCTACCAACGCGCCGCACCCGCTTGATCTCATTTGAGTTCGTTAGACGAAATTGACGTTCCACCAAAACCCGGTTCAATCAAACCTAGCTTTTCCAGTTTGTTTTCTTGACGTGGTTGTTTGCGGTGTGCGCAAGCTTGTAGCGACCCTTATTTCGTCTGCGCTGTAATACTTTCCTGCCGCCTTTGGTTTTCATGCGGGCTCGAAACCCATGTGTCCGGGCTCGCCGTCTTTTTTTCGGTTGATACGTTCGTTTAGGCATGATCTGTCATTCTCCTTCTTTTCCTGCAAAATTACCAGCTACACATTATACCGTGCTGGTAGAGTTTGGTCAAATTTTCCAGAACGGGATTTTCGATCCAGATCGGGTTTCCGGGTGGCTCAACCGATTCCGGAGAGATCCAGTCCCGGCAATATCCCCCATCTTCTGTAAGAAGGATTATAATCGATCAAAATCGTCCCAAAGGAATCAGGATGAGTAAAATTTATCCAAAAATTATTGCCGGATTGAGCGATCAACCAGTCCAGGATGTTCGGATTGGCCTGCATTGGACTGCTGTAGTGGTCAGAAAACCAGGAGGGGGGCTCCAGTGCGGTCTTGCCTCGACTCTTGCTGAAGAGCATCATCACACCGGGGAACCGGTCATTCCAGCGCCGGGCAGCCTGCAGCAATCCACAGGGATCGAACTTGCCAGGTGGATAGAGTCTGATATACCTTTGCGGAGAAGTGTGGGCTGCGCCGCCATTAATGCCCTCCTGGAAAGGCAGCCAATTCTGTGGGTGGACCAGAATGCGGAGGCAGAAATCCTCAGCAGAGGGGAAGGGAAAAGGGTGGTCCTGATTGGTCATTTCCCCTTCGTGAAGCGCTTACACAATCAGCTGGAGCATTTTACTGTGATTGAGCTCAACCCTATCGGGGAGGATCTGCCGGCGGACAAAGGTTGGGAGTATCTTCATAAGGCGGATGTTGTAGCCATCACCGGGATGACATTCCTGAACCACACCCTGGATGGGATCTTATCGGCGATCAAACCAGCGGCATATGTGATGCTCTTAGGTCCATCCACGCCGCTCAGCCCGCTGATGCACAGCTACGGGATTGATGTGCTGGCTGGATCGATCGTGGAGGATATTCCTGGAGTTCTCGCTGCCGTGGGACAGGGTGCGAATTTCCGCCAGGTTCATCAAGCAGGGGTCCGTTTGATTACCCAGACAGAAGCCCACCCAGCGGAATAAGTGGTTGGCGGAGGAAATCAGGATCATGATTCGCTACCAGGCAATTGGAAGGATTGAGAGTCCGTTTGGGGAGCTTTCTGGGATGCCGATCCAGCCCTCCGCTGCTCGAGGAGTCAAGGGACGGGTGGTGATAGACAAGGATTTTTTATCTGGATTGAAAGATCTGGAGGGGTTTTCCCACATCATCCTGCTCTACCATTTCCATCGGGCAGGAAAGCCTGTGATGCAGGTCAAGCCGTTTTTGGATGAATCTTTGCGCGGCTTATTTGCTACACGAGCTCCCAACCGACCAAACAGCATTGGGCTGTCGATTGTCAGGCTCCTTGAGGTCCGCGGCAATGTGCTGGAAATTGCCGATGTGGATGTGCTTAGCGGCACGCCGCTTCTGGACATTAAGCCGTACGTGCCAACCTTTGATCAGCCGGGATCTGTCCGCCTGGGATGGTTAGAGCATGCACAGGAGCAGGCAAAAAACAAGCTTTCGGATGATCGCTTCCAGACCTGACTTTTTTTAAAAAAAAAGCTCACCGAAAAGAATCACTGAAACGGGTCCTGGTAACCGTGGCCAGGTATTTTTTGGAAGGCGGACAATACCAGTCCGCCTTCCTGGGTAGAATGGGGATTTCTATTGAATATCCGGTTGATCTCCCAAGGTGATCTCGAGATTCTCAACTGTTCCAGAGCGGATAATTTCCACCGGGACAGTTTCACCAGGTGAGAAATCATACAAAGCGTTGATAAAGGGGGTGTTTTCATCCAGCGGTCGGTTTCCAAAGCGGGTGATAATATCACCCCGCTGCAGTTCCGCCTGATCCGCCGGGGTGCCGGGAACGATATAGGTGATATAAACTCCCCAATCCACCGGCAGGTCATACATTTCGGAAATCATCGGGGTGATGGATTCCCAGCGGATCCCCAGGTATGGCCTGGCAAAGAAGCCCTGTTGGATGATTTGTTCAGCAACCGCTCGGGCCATGTTCGAGGGGATTGCGAACCCCAATCCTTCTGCTGTCGATGCGCTGCCTCCCCGGACAATCAGCGTATTAATTCCAACCACTTCCCCGGCGAGGTTGACCAGCGGACCCCCGGAGTTTCCTTGATTGATCGCGGCATCTGTTTGAATCAATCCTTCCATCTGGTAGTTTTCATTGATTCTGAGCATTCGTTCGGTGGCGCTGACCACTCCAACAGTCACCGTGTTTTTGAACCTTCCCAGAGGGGAGCCAATCGCAATCACGGTTTCCCCGGGAGAAAGGTTCTCAGAGTTGCCCAAATTGGCAAATCCAGGTACCTGGTTTGGATCTGTCCAGAGCACAGCCAGGTCTGCAAATTCATCCGTTCCTACCACATCTGCATCCACTTCCGTACCATCTGCCAGGACAATCGATACCTGCTCGGTTCCTTCGATAACGTGGTTGTTCGTGAGGATATACCCATCTGAGGAGATAATCACACCGCTTCCGCTGACCTCCTGGTTTGCGGTTTGGCTGAAGAAGGATGGCTCATCTGCGATCAACCCCAACACAGTGACCACGGAGGGACTGATCTCCCGAACCGCATCCGTGATTGTGGTTTCCAGATCAGTATTGGAAAGCTGGATCTGCATCGCTTCCGGGGTGGTGGCTGGAGGTTCAGCGGCTGCTTCTGTTACCAGCTCTGTGGTTTGGGTTTGGAGCAGTCCATAGACTACTGCCCCGCTGACCACGCCCCCTCCCAGGGCAGAGATCATCATGATCAAAACCAGGATGATTACCTCACGGCGTTTGTTGACAAACATTAAAAACTCCTCTTGGGTAAGGTTACCGCCGGCGGCTTCCACCGGAAACAATCGAGATCCAGTACAGCAGCTGCATCACTGCAGTAAATAACGCGGCCACATAGGTGAGCGCTGCGGCATTTAACACCCCATCGACCCCTTTTTCTTCCTCGGCGGTCTGGATAACCCCGCTTTGTTTGAGCATTTTTTTTGCTCGGGCTGATGCATTCAGCTCAACCGGCAGCGTTGCGAGCGCAAAGACAGCCCCGCCGGAAAATGCAAACACGCCGAGCCAGGCAATCCCAATTGCGTTCAGGAGCAATCCAACCATGATCAGGATCCAACCGAGCGTGGAGCCAATATTCACGGCTGGGACGAGAAATGACCGCAGCTGGAGAGGCAGGTATTTTTGCTTATCCTGGACCGCATGTCCTAATTCATGAGCCGCAATGGCAACCGAGGCGATGGAGCTTCCCTGATAGACAGCGGGGGAAAGACTGAGAACTTTTTTCCTGGGGTCATAGTGATCTGTCATCCGTCCAGGAATTTGTTGGATCTGCACACCCTGGAGATTGGCCGTGCGGATTAATCGCCGGGTTGCTTCTTCCCCTGTGATCCTGGTTGACGTGGGGATTTTTCCCCATTTGGTGTACATGGAGCGCACATACCATTGTGCTGCCAGCATAACAAGCAGCGCCGGTGCCATAAAAATTAGATATTGAGGGTTGTAAAAAAACATTCTCCGCCTCCCTAACTCTTTTCCTCGATAAGATCCAGCAGTACCTCGATGGCTTTGTCCAGCTGAGGGTCCTGTTCGTTTTCTAGATCTTCCTCGGTATACTCTACTTGGTATTGAGGAGTCAAACCGATCTCGCTGATTTGACGTTTTTCTGGGGTCAGCCATCGAGCGATTGTGATTCGGACCGCACCCTGGTCATTCATTAACTCAATCCAATTCTGTACAGATCCTTTGCCGAACGTTGTTGCTCCTACCAGCGGACCGCGCTGGTAATCCTGGATCGCTCCGGCAACAATTTCTGAAGCCGATGCTGAGCCTTCATTGACCAGAACGACGAGGGGAATCTCGGTAGCGAGTCCATTCTTGCTGGAGGTGAAGGATTTGATTTCCTGGTCTCCTCCATAATCCTCGTAGAGAATCACCTTGTTATCCAGGAACTCTGATGCTACCTGAACCGCAGTGTTCAGGTAGCCTCCCCCGTTGTTGCGCAGATCGATGATCAACCCGGCCGGGTCCTGCTCAAGAAGTTCCTGAAGACCATTCCGGAGTTCCCCAATGGTTTCTGTTCCAAAGGTGTAGATCTGGACATAGCCAATTCGATCCTCCTCCAAAAATTCCACTTCGATACTGGGTAAGGAAATTTTTTCCCGGGTGATTGTCACGTCAAATGGGTCAGGCTCACCTTCCCGCCGAATCGTTAACACCACCTCGGAACCGGCTGGGCCGAGCACCTTGCGGATCGCGACATTCCCATCAATCCCGGTCATGTCTTCCCCATCAATCGCAATCACCTCATCTCCCGGCTCCAGGCCAGCCTCTTCAGCAGGAGAGTCCGGCATGGGGCTGATAATGGTCAAGAACTCACTATCTGTATCCACCCACGCTCCAATCCCCTCGTATTCGCCATCCATGGGAATATTTGCCTGAAAAAACTGATTCGGGTCCATATACGAGGAGTGCGGGTCGCCCAGTGCATCCATCATCCCGGAAATCGCCCCTTGCATCAGAGCCACATCATCGACCGGTTGGTCAACATATTGTTCATGGATGATATTCCATGTTTCCCAGAAGGGCGCGAACAGGTCCTCTGTGGAATTTTGGGGATTTTCAGCCGGGCTGTGATCCTCCTCATTGCTCGACAAGACCAGCGGCGTTCGATTTGGTGAAATGGATTCCAGAGATGCTTGCGGAAGGAACGCGTTGCCAACAATTACCCCGGCTGCGAAAGTGCCGGCGATCAGGACTACCACAGCTAAAATGCCAATCATCATTGAGATGCGATTTTTCATACGAAACTCCCATGTTGAGTACCCGATATCAAGGGAATCCTTGCAGATTCCCATCTAAGGGTATCACCTTGAGATTAATGAATTGTAAAAGCAATATCTATTTTTTGTTTAGTTTTTCCTCAGGGAGGGGGATGGTGAGATGATATCCTGCTGCGTGAGATCCAGCACACCTGAAAAGATTATTGGGATCGTATCGTGGGAAGGTGGATTACCTCCAGAATTAAGGGGCGATTTAATTCTTCCTCCAATTCGGCGGCGAGGGCCTCAATCTGATCCTGCTCCACTGGTCCCGTTGAGCGGATGGAGGCGGTGATGGTCAGCTCCCCCCCTGTTTCAAGGCGCTCAATTTCCACGATTGTATATTCATCAGAAAGGCTGCTGTCAATCAGGATTTGTTCAATTGTTTTTTGATCCCGGACTTGTTTGATGATCCCATTCATGATGATCCCGAGGGGAATGGTGATTAAAAATACCAAAAAGGTCATCCCTATAATTCCCCTTCTCACACGCCGTTTGGTTTCCGCTTCGACGTTGAGGGGATGGATGCCCAATAAGGTAAAGATGATCACCCCTGCTAAACTGATTGTAATAATGTTGGTTGCAAAGAGCAGCAAAGCTCCCCCGGCAACCTGCGCGTTTCCCGTGGCCACACCGACCCCCACCGCACTTAGTGGCGGCGCCAGGGCTGCTGCAATCGCCACTCCGGGCAGTGCTGCACTGACATCCTTGCGGCTGATTGCATAGGCGCCAGCCATCCCGGAGGCTAAGGCAATAAATAGATCCAGCAAGGTCGGCTGGGTTCGAGAAAGAATTTCCGGGGTCATTTCTTTGAATGGAGAGAGCAACCCAATCAAGAGGGCGACAACGACGGAAGCAATGAATCCTTTCAAGACCGACTCGAGCGAAGTTCTGATTAAGCGGACTTCACCAAGGACAATTCCCATTGAAAACCCAAGAATCGGGGACATCAAGGGTGCAACCAGCATGGCGCCGATCACAACTGCCGGGCTGTCGAGCAATAAGCCGAGCGTTGCGATGATGGAGGAAAGAATAATCATCACAAAGTAATTCGTTCCGGGTTGAGCATCTGCAATGAGTTCTTCCCGAACTTCTAACTGCTCCTCGGTGGACAGGGTGGGGAACAAGTTATAGATAGTGGTCAGCAAACGCCTGAACCAAAAATCAGGAGCCCCTTTAAACCCTTTGACCACCACAGCCAGCTTGGACGATTGGGCGGCAATTCTCTGCGGAACACTGCCGAAGGTAAATTGATCCAGTGTGCCCTGCTCCGATGCACCGATGATGACCAGATCGTATTGCTGCGCTTCCTTGGTGATGCCGTCCAGGACATGGTCAGCCATGATCACTTTAGCTTCAGGAGGGGAGCTGAAATCGAGACCTGTGAAGGTCTCCTGGATGGTTTGCCTGTTTTCTTCCATCCTCCGGGGGGTTGCCCGACCTACCTGCACATACAATCCGGTCACTTTCGCCTGGTATGCCTGGGACAGGTGGGCGGCAATCCGGGCCCCAATAGGAGCATTCGGTCCGCCGGAGGTGGGCAGCAGAATGGAATTAATCTTGTTCCAGGTATCCCCTTTCATCACCAACACATCGCAGGGAGCATTCCGAAGGACAGGGTCAATTACCGGTCCCATGGAAGTTGGGAAGGATCTATCATCGCCTTTCCAGCCGAGGATGATCTGATCAACCCTTTCCTCCCGAGCGGTATCAAGGATTCCCTCTGGCACACTGCGCGATACGCGGGTCATGGTTTGCACCTGGAATTCCTCTTTGGTAGCTTGAGCGATCGCTCGGTCCAGAAGGACACGATCCGATTCGGCCTGCCTGCTTCCTTCTGAGAGCGAAACTTGGTTGGGAACGGTGATCACACGCAGCGCGATAACCTTCCCCTGCTGTTGTCTGGCCAGGGTGCCTGCCATGTGCAGCAATGTTTCGGCTGTATCCGGGTTTGCGATTGGAACCAGGATGCGGACGCTCTTTTTTGTCTCCTGTTCCATCAGGGGCGCTTTAAATACAGTGACCCCTTCTTTTGCCGCGATACTGTGATACCTTCCGTAGAGGATGAAAACGCTCAACCCCACCACGAATAACCCTGCACCAACCAAGAGGTGCTCTCTCCAGGTGAGCAGCAGCAAGCAATCCAAAACAACAGCAAGAGAAGGCAGCCAGGGATGGATCGGGAGGGTGAAAGAAGAGGATGCCAGCTGTTCTCGCTGGATCAGGGAGATATTGATAAAAAGGAGCACCAAAAGGTACAGCAGGCTGCCTGATTTCGCAAGCAGGTCAGCGGGGATGGGTAAGGAGAGGAGAATCAGGCCGGTTAGAATGCTGATCAGATAAATCGGGGTCCGGGCGTGCAACCGTGTTTCTAAGAGAAAGCTCGGCCAGAAACCATCGGCTGTCATCGCGTATCCCAGCTGGGTGATCATCAGCATGATCCGTTTCAATGCGATGGGGATAGCTGTGATGCCCAGACCGAGCATGAGAATCTCTCCCGTTCTTCCCGCTGCTGCTCTGCCAAGGGAGACCAGGGGGTTTGCAGTCCCAGCTGGGAGATCAGGGCCTAAGACGCTGATGGTGATTGCAAACAGCGCTGCGCCGATTGCCCCTGCCAGGAGAGGGGATAAGAACAGGGCCCGGGGGGAATTGGTGGTCCGGCGGGTCATTTCTCCTTGAACGCTGGAGGTGATTTCCAATCCTAAAAAGCTCAGGAGCAAAAGGTGAAATGCGGGCTGCCATTGATACTCCCTGATCTGGAGATTTTCACTGCTGAAATCCGGGAAAGCAAAAGCACTGAGAATGAGAACTCCCAGCCACACCAGCGTCAACAGGAAGCGGTTTCTTCTCTGCCTGAATGTAGTGATCTTATTGAGGAAAACTGTCAAAACGAGGGCAGCGGCTGGAATCACCTGCGGCAGGGAGAAATCAAAAAGCAGCAAAAGGAGTTGATGGGTCAGCTGGCCAAAGCCCTTGGCCAGCAAACCAGCTCCTGCAATGCCAGCGAGCAGCAGCAGCCAGCCAGTCATGAAGGAAATCCAATTGCCTTCCTGACAGATTTCCACCAGCTGGTAAGCACCTCCGGCTCTGGGCACACTCATTGACAGTTCAACGTACCCCAGCAGATTTACGATTGTGAACAGCGCAGTCAAAAACATCAGCAGGGGAGAAAATGACCTGGCGTAAAATATTACATCCCCTGCAAGGATAAACAGGGAGAGGACCAGGATCACACCAAAGCTCATCGTGACTGCTTTGAGAAGGCTGATCCCAAAACTAAATCTGATTTGCTGGGGAAATTGATTTTCTTCCATACCGTTGTCCGGGCTTTAATTCACGTTCCTTCCCCCCAGGCAGTTGAACCATGGTGAATGAATACTGCTCAAGGATGGGCGCATGCACCAGCTGCCCGCCTCACGGTCAGCTCCACAGCTGGGGTACTTTGGAACCGATCTCAAGGATATTTTTGATCTGCAGGTCTACCCCATCCACGGATCCGTTTTCTCCTACCAGCACCGTTGTAAAACCGAATTCTTTTGCAGCAAGCAAATTGGGAACTAAATCATCAAAGAGCACACAGGCGGTTGGATCATCTGCACCGGCAATTTGCAGTGCTTTTTGGTAGGCAGGTGGATTTGGTTTAACAACAAAATCCAGGGCGTACAGGTCGACCACCCCTTGAAAGAGATCCCTAATCCCTAAGTAGGTCAGCACTCTGGATGCATGGCGGTGATCGGCATTCGTAAAGACCCATAACTCTTGAGGAAGGCTGGCTAACAGCTTATGGAGTGCTTGATCGGGTTTGAGATAGGGCTCGAGGGGGATGTTGTGAACGAAGTCCAGATAATCATCCGGTTCCACCTGGTGATGGATCCTTAACCCCTCAAGTGTTGTTCCATAAGTTGTCCAATAATGATCTCGAAGAGAGGGCACTTCCTGGGCGGGGATGCTCAATTCTTCAATCATAAAGCGAAAAATGCGTTGCTTGATGAGATCCCAGAGACCGCTGGAAGCCGGGTAGAGGGTCGCATCGAGGTCAAAAAAAAGGGTAGAAAATGTCATAGGGGCATTATACCTGATCAGGTTGGATTCCCTGGAACAGAAGAACAACAAATCATCCGATTGGCGTTGAGTACTCACAGATCTATCAAAACCTGGGGTTCTCTCTGGACAGCTCCTGTATAATAGCATCATGGCGATCAAGATTCTTCCTGATGAAGTTGCCTCGCAGATTGCTGCCGGAGAAGTCGTGGAGCGTCCTGCTTCGGTGGTTAAAGAGCTGATTGAGAACGCGATCGATGCCGGGGCAACAGAAATATCCCTAAAAATCGAAGAAGCCGGCCAAAAAAGGATTGAGGTAATCGACAACGGCACCGGGATTCCCCCGGATGAACTTGAGCTGGCTGTCTCCCGACATGCAACCAGCAAACTATCCACTGCTGAGGAATTGTTTCATGTCTCTACACTTGGATTCCGGGGAGAAGCACTGGCGTCCATTGCCTCCGTCTCCCAATTGACACTCACTTCAAGATCCTTGGCGGAGGACCTTGGCGCAGCAATTACAGTTGAGGGAGGTGAGATCACCTCCAACCGCAGATTGGGGTTCCCACAGGGGACAGCTGTCCAGGTTCGAAATCTCTTCTACAATGTTCCGGCGCGGAAGAAATTCCTCAAGACAGACCGGACAGAATGGCGGCATATCCACAAGCTGGTAAACCTGTATGCGTTTGCTTATCCTGAGATCCGGTTTATTTTGGATCACAATCAAGCCCCCTCTTTTCGCAGTTCTGGGAGTGGGGATCTCAGGGAGGTGCTGGCAGCTGTTTATGGGGTTGAAAAAGCGGAGAAATTGATTGCCGTCCTCGCTGAAGAACCACCGCTGGAGATCAGGGGGTTTATCAGTCCACCAGGTTTGACCCGCTCAAATCGCCAGGAGATCAATTTTTTTGTGAACCGGCGACCTGTCCAGGACGCTGCCCTCCTGAAAGCCCTGACACAGGGGTACCATACGATGTTGATGAAAGGCCGCTATCCCCTGGCCGCTATCTTTATAAAAATGCCCCCGGAGAGTGTGGATGTCAATGTTCATCCAGCAAAAGCAGAGGTCAGGTTCGAGGATCGAAAGGTGGTTTTTAGGGGAGTGGAAAAGGCAGTCAGGCGGGCTCTGCTCGCACACACCCCTGCGCCCCTTGAGGGCAGGGTCCGGGCAAGTCTATCATGGTTGGGAGCGGCCCCGGATCACCGACAGGTCCGACGGGGAGATCCCAGAGGGTACAGCCCTGAGCCCGATCCCTTCACGAGGGAAACCAGAAGAGAAGGTTCGGCTGTCTTAACTCCACCGATTTTCCGGTTGATTGGACAAGCAGCCACCACGTTTTTGATTGCCGAAGGTCCTGATGGGATCTATCTGGTAGATCAGCATGCGGCTCACGAACGGGTCTTATTTGAAAAATATCTCCAACAGCACCAGCAATCGCGGATGGATTCTCAGCGGCTGCTGGAACCAGCGGTCATCCAGTTCACACCTTCGGCTGCTGATCTGATCGAAGAACAGGCTCCTATTCTCAAGAAGCTGGGTTTTGAACTGGAATCTTTCGGGAATGCGATGGTAAAAATCAGGGCCATCCCCGCTATCCTGGGGGAGATATCCCCGGACGCAGCCATCAGGGCGGCTGTGGAAGATCTGGAAGTGGATGAAACCCCGCTTGAAAAGAATCTTGAGGAGAAAATCATCGCCAGAGTGTGTAAGAAAGCAGCCGTCAAAGCCGGGCAGGTGCTATCCCCGGCAGAGCAGAAAAAACTTCTGCTTGACTTGGAAGCCTGTGAATCCCCGCAAACCTGCCCCCATGGCCGGCCCACGATGATTCGTTTCTCTATTGATTTTTTAGAAAAGCGGTTTGGTCGAACTGGAAAGATACCAGACTGAATATAGTCAGGCTGATAATCAGCCGATTTGGACCTGGCCGGCTCTCGCCCGGGAATTGTTCATTTGCGTGGAAATCGAGCGGCGGTGATCCCTCAAAGAATGCGGATTTGAAGGCTCAAGAGAGGCTTTGCTTGAACACATCGGGAATATCGTGGCATTGGCCACATCCGATGTGGGGCTCAGCGACCCGCTGTTTTGTTTTTGAGCAGTAGGCGGAAACCTTTACGCGGGGGGCGAGAATAAAAAAGGGGCGGACCACTTCTGCATTCAACTGCAGGTATTCACAAGCGTTCGCGCGCAGGATGCCGGGAACAGGACAGGTGAAGCAGAGCTTTGGCTGCCAGGCCTGCGGGGGATTGCTCTCTTTGAGCAGGCGGCACTCCTCGATATGACGACCGCGGTGATAATCCCCATAGAAAAAACGGCATTCCACACCAGCTGGCGTTTTCATGCGCGGGTGACATACTCCCCGGTCCGGGTGTCGATCCGGATGACATCACCGGTTTCAACGAAATTGGGCACATCCACCTCCAGGCCTGTGGAGGTCGTGACACTTTTTGTGACACTGGTGGCTGTATTCCCCCGAACCGAGGGGTCCGCCCGAACGACTTCCTGATCTACTGTTGTGGGCAGCTCAATATCCAGCGGTTCTCCCTGGTAGAATGTCAGCTTAACTTCCATTTCTTCTGTCAGAAATTGAGCGCTATCCTGGAGGACTTCTGCCCGCAGCGCCGGTTGTTCGTAGGTTTCAACATCCATAAAGTGATACATTTCCCCATCGCTGTACATATATTTTGCATTGCGGTAAGTGAGCTGTACATCTTGAACATTATCCCCCGAGTTGAATTTTTTCTTTAATCGGACCCCTGAGCGGAGATCCCTGACATCAACACGGATGGTTGCTTTCCCGCGGCCCGGTTTATGATGATCATACTCGAGGACTTTATACAAGTTCCCGTCCAGCTCAAATGTGACGCCTTTTCGGAGCTCATTGACATCGATCATAATTCTTCCCTTCGCCTATTTTGGATGTTCAGAAATTGCCTGGTGATTATAGTCTACCCACCGGGGGGTGACAAGGGAACGGTCATCACCAGAGGTGTTTTGAGTCCTTCTTGGACCAGATCACGGCGGGATGGCCACGTGGTGAGTAGGGTTGGTAAAAAATATCCTGCGCAACTACCCGGTATGCAAATTATGGTAAACTTAGGGAAGATTAGCAAAGGGTATCTGGCAATGACAGACAAAAAGCGGATTGTGTGCATTGAGGATGAACCGGAAACAACCAATCTTGTCAAACTAATCCTTGCCCGGGAGGGGTTTGAAGTTCTGGGTGCAAATGGGGGAGAAGAGGGGTTGGCGATGGTTCGGGAAGAACTTCCGGATTTAATATTGCTGGATTTAATGATGCCGGATATGGATGGCTGGCAGGTATACCAGCATCTTAAGGAAGATGAATCCACCAGGGATATCCCGGTGATTGTTGTTACTGCCAAAGTACAAAGTATCGATAAGGTGTTGGGATTACAGGTTGCAAAAGTGGATGACTATATTACCAAACCCTTCCGGCCTGAAGAACTCTCAGAGCGGGTGAAGCATGTTTTATCCCAGGCAGTAGATTAATTAACCCTCCCTCCTATTTGATCTATGAAAACCGTTCAAATTTCCAACGCTTCTCAAACGCTGCCAGAAGCTCTGCGAGCGTGGTACTGCAATTCTTTTTTCTGCCGCTTTCGGGGCTTAATGTTCCGAGACCAGCTGGAGGAAGGTTGGGGTTTGCTGCTGGTCCAGAGAAGAGAAAATCGCCGGGATGCGGCCATCCATATGTTTTTTGTGCAGATGGATCTTGGGATTATCTGGATGGATCAGGAACAGCAGGTTGTTGATTGCCAGCTGGCAAAAAAATGGCGGCCTCTATACACACCTGCCCATCCCGCAAAATATGTTCTCGAAGTGAATCCGGAGTGGTTGGATTACATAAAAATTGGAGATAAACTGGATTTTGAAGAAATTCATACGCACTAGCTTGATTCTGATTTTGCTTTTTTTGGCTGCCACCCCTGTCCTGGCCCAGGGGGATCAGCCGGAAGGACTTGTCTACATCGTCCAGCCGGGTGATACATTATGGACGATTGCCAGAAACCTGCATGTACCTTATGACGCCCTGCTTTCCCGAAATGGTCTGGATCAAGAAAGCGCCATCCTGCCTGGGACGGAATTGGCAGTCCCGGGTCTGGCAGGGTTTTCAGGGATCCTGACCACCACGCGGATCAGCTTCGGGGAAACGCTGACCAGTCTGAGTCGGCAATATCAGGTCCCTAAAGAAACTTTAATCCGGTTGAATCGACTGACCACGCCCCTGGAATTGTACGCCGGTGTCTCCGTGGTGCTGCTGGAGACCAATCAGGGTGAGCAAAATCTGGGAGAGCGGGTGTCCCTTGCCCTGGGGGAAACCCCACTGGAGATGGCTGTACAGGCGGATGTCAACCCCTGGGAGCTGATGCTCAGCAACGCCCAGGAGGGGCAGTGGTCTATTGTTCCTGGGGAAGTGTTCTTTGTTCCTGGGACCAGCTCGAGCGGTCCGGGGGCTTTCCCGGCTGAGATCACCAAGGTCAGTTATGAGCCGGATAGTTTTGTTCAGGGTCATACCTCCACAATCGAGATGAGAGCGCCAGATCAAACAACCGTGGAGGGGTCTTTGGGCAAATATCCCCTACACTTTTTCGAGAAAAACCCGGGAACGTACCTCTCCCTCCAGGGATTGCATGCAAAAGAGGAGCTGGGTTTGAAGCCGCTTTCCATTTCAGGGATGCTCCCGGATGGAACTCCTTTTGCTCATCAGCAGATGGTCCGGGTGTTGAGTGGAGAATACATCTTTGAGGATATCGGTGGTGTTCCCACAGAAACAATCGGGCTGGATAATACAGAAGAAGAATCTTTGAAGCTGGAAGCGATTGCTGATAATGCCAGCCCCAAAAGGTACTGGTCTGGATCTTTTGTCAGCCCCGTTCAACCTGAGTTCAGTGAAGCGTACTCATCTTATTTTGGGAATCGAAGGTCCTATAATGGCAGTGGCTATTTATACTTCCACACAGGTTTGGATTTCTACAGCAATCAGGGGGACAGCATTTTTTCAGCTGCCCCGGGGAAGGTTATTTATGTCGGGGATTTACCGATCCACGGTGGGACAACCATGATCGATCACGGCTGGGGGGTTTATACCCTGTATGCCCATCAATCGGAGATTCTCACCCGTGAGGGGGCCAGCGTGTCAGCCGGGGAATTAATTGGACGGATTGGTTCTACCGGACGATCCAGCGGCCCCCATCTGCATTGGGAAATCTGGGTTGGAGGCGTCCAGGTGGACCCCCTGGATTGGTTGAAAAACACCTATCCCTAGTGTTCCTTCTTGTGGTTGTTTTGAGAAGCTTGTCCTGCAGTAGGAGTAGAGTATAATATATTGGCTCCGAAAAGAGCTAACCCTGTCCAGTATCGATCACAGCTTGAGGCAATTTATGGTATCAGGATTATTATCCCTCCGAGAGGATTACTGGGAGGAATTTGAACTTGAAGAAAAGGATATCTCCTATCTCTATGATTACCTCTTGGAGACTGAAACACCGCTGACGTCTGTGGAGCTGATGCCTATTCTGCTCACGCAGCGCATCGATCGAGAAAAAATCCGCCTGGAAGAGAAGCGATTGGATGGCAACGATGTCTATCTTCCCCAAGAGGAGTACCAGACCGGGGTGGGGCTGGTTTTCCCGGCCTTTGCCTGGAAAAAGGGCGAGGTGGTGGGCGTACGGGAAGGGGAAAATCCTGCAGTGGGATCATTCCAGGTCATCCAGGTAGAATTTGAGGATGGAGAGCAACGAGAATTTGCAAGCGGGATCGAAGATCATGCTCTGAATGTTCCTCCAGAAACTGCTCAGGCGGATTCCCTGAATACAGATGCGGTCATCTCAGAATATGGGGACAGCTTGGTGGAGCGGGTTGAGCACGGACTGGAAGATCGGGAAGAATTTGTTCAGATTGCAGGACGGTGGTTCCTGCGGGCGCTGCTGGTAGATGTGAACGTTGGCCATCTCAACCTGGCGGAGGCGGTGCTGGACATGCATCAAGGCGGTCCTCTGTCCACTCCGAACTTGATCGAGGAGGTAGAATTGACCTCTGATGTGAATCCCAATTTGATTGAGTTTTCCATGGATCATGCCTTACAGGAGGATGATCGCTTCGATGAGGTAGGACCGGCAGGAGAGGTTGCCTGGTATTTAAAAAACCTGGAGCCGGAGGGCGTAAAAAACACCCCCATTTTCCTTAGATATATTCCCATAGAATATAACGAAGACAGTCTCACAGAGGAGATGCTTTCCCTGGAGGAGTCCATCAATGATGAACTGACCCCCTGGGAGAGGTTGAAGGTCAATCCCAAAAAAGAGGTCGAGGTCCGGCTGATTTTTCCTCACTGGCGAGCTGGGACCCTGCCGCTTTCAAAACAGGTGAGACCCCTTTTCCCAACAGCCTATGAAGCACCCAGGATCCGTTTCACCCTGGTGGATGGGAAAAGCGGCGATCAGTTCCCCGGCTGGGTGGTTCGTAATCAGAAATATGTCTATGGCCTGCGAGCATGGTACCGGGAAAAAGGGCTGATTCCCGGGGGAATTGTCCGTATCAAACCTGGGAAAAACCCGGGGGAAGTCATCGTGGATACAAAAAGCTCCCGCTCCTCAAAAAATTGGATGCGCACGCTGCTGGTGGGGTCGGATGGTGAGCTGGTATTTGCTACTCTAAAGCAGATCGTTTCCTCGGATTACAACGATCGAATGGCGATTGTGGTCCCTGATGTGGATCCGGTGGACCAAGTCTGGCAGGAGAATCAAACTAATCCCCCGCCGTTCGAACAGATTGTGGTGGATATCGTTCGCGAACTGACCAAACTGAACACCCAGGGCCACGTCCATGTCACAGAATTATATGCTGCTGTAAACACGGTCCGGCGCTGCCCGCCGGGGCCGCTGATGTCCTTACTGGAAACCAGGCCGTGGTTTGTGCATGTGGGAGATTTACATTTTCGTTTTGATGATTCTGAAGGGAAATAAGTGAGTATGGTAAGGGAAGGAGAGATCGGTGGCGAAGCCTAAATTGTCAAGTGTGCTGAAACCGACAATTGAGACCCCGTTTCACATCGATTTTGATTGGTGGAAAGATCATGATCGCTCCTGGAGGGTTCACCTCCGCAGCTGTCTGTGTGGAGAACACCAGGAGATGTATGCCGACTTATCCGGTGATGAAAAGGTGGATTGGATCGATCCGGAAACCGCTGAAGTGCAGATGGTGGATGGCTTGCAGCACATCCTGATTTCCCACTGCGCCCAGGAGGAGTCCTTTATCACGGAGCAAACCACCCTGACCGAGGCGCTGTTCCGCGTTTTTCTCTCCAATGGCAACCAGCCGCTGAGCCCGGTGGAGTTAGCAGAAATCCTCAACCGGCCGCCTCAGAAGATCCTCCAGACCATTTCTGGTCCCCGAGTGTACCGGGGGATCCGTCCGATTTCGAAAAAATAAAGCAATCGATTATAATATCAGCAGATGCCCTCGTAGCTCAATTGGATAGAGCACCGGACTTCTAATCCGACGGCTGCAGGTTCGAGTCCTGCCGAGGGCGCTGTATCAGTTTGCAGCATCAAATAAGGGACGAAGTCCGTTTTAGGACTTCGTCCCTTATTGTTAATCTTTTACCGTAAATCCAGTCTGCTGGTTTGGTGGGCTCAATAGAGAATTTGGAGGGATTGAATGACCAGAAAATTGAATTTGGGATGGATTATTTCTCGAATTAATACAGATGGATAATGCTGTACGTTCTAGAAAAAAACGGTTCCATATGTTTACTGAGGGGGGGATTAAAGGTAATATCTAAAGATCATCAATTTCATTCCAAAAGGAGGCAGTGAAAGATGAATAATCCTAAGAATGAGTTTTCCTTTGAAACACCAGAAAAAGAATTTGAGAACCAAGAGCAGGGCAGTAAGGCAGCCAGCTTATTTGGGCGGTACGGGATTTGGTTTGTACTTCTCAGCGTTGGCTACACCATCTATGGACTTACACAGGACTATGATTTTATCGTCAGCTGCATCACAGGTTTGGCTTTAGGTGTGCTATTTGTATTACTGATGATGATGAGATCATACCTTCGTGCAAAACTGCATAAAAAGAAATAGGATCAGGAATTTTTCTTTGTTTTAGCATTGCGGATCAGAAAAACTGAATCGGTTTTTGATTGCGATATTGTATTTTTTTCCTCGTAGCTCAATTGGATAGAGCACCGGACTTCTAATCCGACGGCTGCAGGTTCGAGTCCTGCCGAGGGCGCTCGATGGGCAGGGGGCTTATAAAAAACTTCTGGATGTATGCTTCCCGGTCCAAGCAGCCTCAGCCATAGAGAGGACCCTCTCTGTGGCTAAAAAAAAGCAGGGTCAGTCATCTCCATTAGGCCTGCTCTCCATTAGGCCTGCCTGCTGATCATCGCGTATCGGAAGATCATTACCAGCAAGGAGCAGGATTTTATTTCAAAAAAGCTGTCCATAAAAAATCATCATCGCGCACAGCAGGAAGAATAAGACAATCAAAGCAACATAAAATATCATCACCATCGCGATCGCGATCGCGATCCCTTTTTTTCCCCTGATCCATAACAACCAGGAGAGAGCGATGGCGAAGATGAAGGCAAGGATTGTGGAGAGCTCAAATCCTGAAATGTTAAACGTTGATATCACCGCGTGATAGAGAAGGATCCCAACAACGCAGCTGGCAGAGATCGTCCCACCTACCAACCATCCTTTCAAGGAATCATAGTTAGGCTTCTTATAATTCAGCATGCTGCCTTCAACCCCCCGGGTGTCTGGCGGTGATTGCCTTTGCGCAGCTGCTTTTCTGCTGCATCTCTTCCCGGAAGCAAGCGAACGATAGGTCGGGATCTGCCTGCAAACAGGTTTCTGGACCGGGGCTGGAACGGGACCTGCAGCTATAGATCAAAGAATCTGGAAAATATCTATCCACGGCAGGCAGCCAAAATCCCCCACAATTAACCGGGCAGTGGACCAACCGAATCATCGGGATCTTTCCATCTTGCTGGCTATCTTCTGCCATGAAAACTCTATGAGCAGGAAACTGAGTACTGGAACGATGAGGTCTGGATATGTTGATCGGTGGAACAACGTGCGGCAAAATTGCCAGATGGTATAAATAATCCTAACACGATTATATCTGGAATTGATACAAACTCTGATCCTCACCTGGAGTTGAAAGATTCATATTTCCGTAGCTTTGGGGAGAAGCGGGGAACGAACCCAACAGCACGTTGGCAGATTTGGTAAGGATTAAGCATCTGGCAGGTCCCAGAAAGGAAACCAGTCTGAAGAGGCGGGTGGCTGATTCTGAGGATGTAATCCGTCCAGGCATCTGAACAGAGGGAGTCCGCATTTATTAACCTCGTATATAAAAGGGTCCAGGGAAAACCTTGAGGCGGAATCTATGTTAAAATTATAGATTAGTGTACGATAAATACCATGTACCTGCTGGATGGAGATCATGGCCAATGTAGTCATAAAAGTAACCTCATTGAATATCGATCCTTTTTCCTTTCATCACCTGCAGGGCCGCAGGGCTTATTGGCAGGTGGTCTCTGGATCACAAACCTGGTATCCGCCTACCGATGTTATTGAAACTGCTGAAGGAATCATTATACAGGTGGAAATCGCCGGAATGAAAGACGGGGAGATCAAAATTACCCTTGATGAACAATTCCTGCTGATTTCAGGGAATCGACCGAATAAAAAAGAGAAATGTGCCTACCACCAGCTGGAAATTGGGTATGGAAGCTTTCAAACAGGAATTAAGTTATCCAGCCCGGTTGATATAGAAAAAATAGAAGCAGTCTATGAGGATGGATTTTTAGAGGTCCTGCTGCCGAAGCTGACCCCCAGGCAGATTGATATTAAGGATTAAGTGTTAATGCCGGCATCATTGTGGAGTACAGATTTCATAGAGTTATTAGAATGGGTGGAGAGAGAGCATCTATCTCTGGAGGATATCTTTTTAGGACAGGTGACTTCGGATCTCACAGAAGCAGATCCGGTGCAAGAGACGGATGAAACCAAGGAAAATATCCTCTCAAAAATCCCTGCTTCCGTCCCGATTCTGCCATTGCGAGGTCTGGTTGTCTATCCGGAAACGGCAGTCCCGCTGTCCATCGGACAGCCTCGTTCGGTTCGTCTGGTCGATGATGTGCTGGCAGAAGATGATCGTTTGATCGGCCTGGTGGCCTCCAAAGATCCCAAGAAGGAACTTCCCGGTCCTGAGGAATTGTATCAGGTTGGCACAATTGCCTCTGTTCACCGCCTTTTCCGGGCGCCTGACGCGACAATCCGGCTATTAGTTCAGGGGATTACCCGATTTCGAATCAAGCAGTTTGTTCAAGACGAACCCTACCTGAAAGCGGAAATTGAGCTCATTCCGGTTCCAGCGGAGCAGGATTTAGAGATTGATGCTCTGACCAGGCAGGCCCGGGATCAGTTTGCCAATATCACCGAGCTGGTTCCTTCGGTGCCCAAGGAGCTGGTGGAAGCGGTCTTGTCCCTGGATGATCCTCTCCAGGTGGTCTATACGATTGCCAACTTCCAGCGCATGAACCTCGAAGATGCTCAGTCGCTTTTGGAATTGAATACCGTTTCTGAGAAACTACACAAGCTGGTTAATTTTCTGACCCGGGAGCTGGAACTGCTGGAGATTGGGCAGCGGATCCAGAATCAAGCCAGATCTGAGATTGAGAAAGTCCAACGGGAATATTTCCTGCGGGAGCAGATGAAAGCCATCCGCAGTGAACTGGGTGAAGAAGATGACCAGGCGGCGGAGGTGGATGAATTCAGGCGGCAAATTTCCCAGGCGGAGATGCCTGAGGAAGCGGAAAAACAAGCTCTAAGGGAATTAGATCGGCTGTCGCATCTCCCGGCCGCCTCTGCGGAATACGGCGTGATTCGAACTTATCTTGACTGGATGGTTGAGCTGCCCTGGTCTGAGATCACCGAGGACAACCTGTCCATCCCCCGCGCCAGGGAGGTCCTGGATGAAGACCACTACGGACTGCAGGATGTTAAAGAGAGAATCCTGGAGTTTCTGGCGGTCCGAAAGCTTCGAAAAGAGCGGGAGGGAGAAATTGAAGATACCTACGAGGATGACATCCGGCAGATACGGGAGGGGGTGATTTTATGTTTTGTTGGCCCTCCCGGTGTGGGCAAAACATCTCTGGGTCGGTCGATTGCCAGGGCGATGAACCGGAAATTCATACGAATATCCCTGGGTGGAGTGCGTGATGAAGCCGAAATTCGCGGCCACCGCAGAACCTATATCGGTGCATTGCCAGGAAGAATCATCCAGGCGTTAAGGCGAGTGGGAACAAATAACCCGGTCTTCATGATGGACGAGATTGATAAATTGGGCCGTGATTACCGGGGAGATCCCACCTCAGCGCTTCTGGAGGTGCTTGATCCGGAACAGAACAACGAGTTCCGAGACCATTATATTGAGGTTGCCTATGACTTGTCCAAGGTCATGTTCATTACAACGGCAAACCTGCTCGAACCCATACCCTCCCCGCTTCGCGATCGGATGGAAATCATCAAATTATCCGGGTACACCGATAGTGAGAAAAAAGCGATTGCCAAGGGATATCTGATCCCAAGACAGATCCGTGAAAACGGATTGAAGGCAGAGGAGATATCCTTTACGGATGATGCCCTCCATTCCCTTATCCGCTCCTATACCCGGGAGTCCGGGGTCCGGAATCTGGAACGGGAAATCGGTGCCTTGTGTCGTAAAGTGGTCACCTTGATCGCCGAAGCGAAAGCAGACCGCGTTGAGATCACACCAGACAAGGTGACTGAATTCCTGGGGAGGCCGAAGTATTTCGGGGATGAGGAGCTGGCAGAACGAACTTCTGTTCCAGGGGTGGCTACAGGTCTGGCCTGGACCTCTACGGGGGGTGAGGTCTTGTTTGTAGAAGCCACCTCAATGGCTGGCAGCAAGAGCTTTCAGCTGACCGGTTCCCTAGGAGATGTCATGAAAGAGTCTGCCCAGGCGGCGCTTTCCTACGTCCGCTCCCGAGCGAAAGAGCTTGGACTCAAGAAGGAATACTTCAAGGATCGGGATATTCATCTCCATGTCCCTGCCGGAGCCCAGCCGAAGGATGGCCCTTCTGCGGGGGTAGCGATGGCCACGGCGCTGGTCTCCCTGGTCACTAACAGACCCGTTCATAGTACGGTTGGGATGACGGGCGAAATCACCTTGCGAGGTCAGGTACTGCCCGTGGGAGGGATTAAAGAAAAAGTCCTGGCGGCTTACCGGGCGGGCTGCACCACGGTGATCCTTCCAAAACGAAATCAGGCTGATCTGGAAGAGGACATTCCGGACGAGGTGATGGAATCCCTTGATTTTGTCTTTGTTGAAACCGTTGAAGAGGTTTGGGAGGCAGCCCTATCTGATGGAAAAGCTTCTCCCAAAAAGCGCCAGAAGGAAGACGCCCAATAAACCATGGCGAATTTGCTGATTGTCGAGGATCAGGAAGCCATCCGGGAATCGATTTCCGCGCTGCTGGGACTGGAAGGACATCAGGTGGAAGTGGCTGTTGAGAAGGACCGGATCCTCCAATTATTGAATCAAGGAGGTGTGGATTTAGTATTGCTTGATGTTCATCTTAAGTCTTCTCAAGGCAGAGAAGTTTCCGGGTACGAGATCCTGGATATCATCCGCCGCTCTCCTGTCTTGAAAGATATCCGTGTGGTGATGACCTCCGGGATGAACTTTCAGTATCAGGCACTGCAGGCGGGAGCCGATGCCTTCCTGGCAAAACCCTATATGCCAGAAGAATTGGCAGAGGTGATCAATCAGGCCTTAGCAACAAAAGAGTAAATGCATCCAATTTCGGATGCGGAACCTGGAGCCGGACATCTCGGGGTCCAGGATGAAGAAGAATACTATTTAGATATTACAGTCCGTGATTTATTACACAATCTTAGATCCCACATTCTGGTATCAGGATTGAATTATACATTTGGTATTACCTCACCGGACTGTGAAGGTAGAGAGTTATCGTGACAAACAATAATCAACGTACCGGTCTCAACTGGTACACGATGGATTTACATTTACATACCCCGGCATCAGCGGATTACCTACAACCAGAAGTCAGTTATTTGGATATCCTGAAAAAGGCTGCATCCAGGGGGCTGGACATCATCGCCTTTACCGACCACAACACGGTGGCCGGCTACCGGCGAATGCAGGAAGAAATTGATCAGCTCATGCTGCTGAAAAAACTAAATCGGCTCCTTCCGGAGGAAGAATCCAGGCTTTCGGAATATCAGAAGCTGCTGAAGCGGGTTCTGGTCCTTCCGGGATTTGAATTCACCGCAACCTTTGGTTTCCATATCCTCGCCATCTTCCCGGAGGACAAACCCATCCGGGATATCGAGCATCTCCTGCTGGAGCTGAATATCCCTTCCGAGCAGCTGGATGAGGGCTCCGTAACTGTTGGAGCCAGTGTTGACGTACTCACAGCTTATCGATTGATTGATGAGGCAGAGGGGATGGCGATCGCCGCCCATGCGAACTCCAACAACGGAGTGGCAATGCGCCGGTTTCCTTTTGGGGGTCAGACCAAGATCGCCTACACCCAGGATCCCCATCTGATTGCCTTAGAGGTGACCGATCTTGAGAAAAAGGGACGCTACACCACAGCTTCTTTTTTCAGCGGGAATAAACCTGAGTACCCGAGACGGATGCACTGCATCCAGGGCTCGGATGCCCACCTGATGAAACAAGATAGTGCCTACCAGAATAAACTGGGGGTGGGAGACCGGACCACAGATGTCAGGCTTCCTAACCGGTCTTTTTGGGCTTTACGAGAGCTTTTTGAAAGCAATAGTTTTTCCCGGGTCCGACCTCACCGGCATGGATCTCAGCCCGCCTATGATTTCATTCGGGACGCCCGTCAGGAAGGCTCCACATTTGTGCAGGATTTCCATCCCAAGATGACTGTTCGTGGAGGGCATTTATACTCCATCATCGCGGATGTGTGCGCCTTTGCGAACTCAAACGGGGGAACATTGTATCTGGGGCTTTCAGCTGACCCGGACGAACCCTTTGAAGGGATCTCCCGACCCAAACCCGGGGTGGATAAGCTCAAGTCAGAAATCAGTAAGCGCATCAGCCCCGAGCTGGAATGCAGATTTGAAGTACAGAAATCGGAAGGCAAAAATGTCATTCAGATCATGGTTCCAAAAGGGGAGGATCCTCCCTATGCAGTGGATGATAACAAAATCTATCTGAGAACGGAAAATGAAACCGGCATGGCGGTGCGGGATGAGATTGTTGAGCTGGTGGTCCAGGGGCAAAAAATCCAGTCCGAACCTGAACTTCCCGTTCAAGCTGCGCCGCTGCCGATTCCCGGATCCCAGGATGTGTATAAGATGGTTACAGATCAACCAGAACCGGAAGAGCCTCCCCGGACAGGCGTGGAAATTGTCTCAGTAAATAAACGGGGAGGGGAGCAGTATTTCACAGTCCGGGACCTCCGGAATGGAAACACGGTTCAGAATGTAACCTTGAAATCTTCCCGGCGGCTGTGGCATTATGCAATCTCACAATATCTGAAGCAGCCCAGTTCTCCGAAGAATATGGACTTGAAGTGGTACGGGGACATGGCCCTGATGGGAAAAAAGAAGCGCGGAAATTCTTCCAGCTATGATCTGATTCAGCGCACCTCCGATGGGTTCCGCTTCTATTATGGAGTAACCGATGATGGGATCCACGGAAAATGGGAGCAGGTTGCCCATTAGGGGGATGCCTTGATCCTTAAAGTGGCCATCTTGACCATCTCAGACAGATCTTCTCGCGGGGAGCGGCCGGATCAATCCGGTCCATTATTGCGTGAAGCCGTCCAGAAAAGGGGCTGGCAGGTAAGTGGGGAAGATATTCTTCCAGATCAGGATGCAGCCATCAGGCAAAAGCTCATTAAATGGGCTGATTCAGGTGATCACCATCTGATCCTGACCACTGGAGGCACGGGGTTTTCCCCACGGGATATCACCCCGGAGGCGACCCGGTCGGTATTAGACCGGGAGGCACCTGGACTGGTTGAGGCCATGCGGGCTGAGAGTTTGAAAATCACTCCTCACGCCATGCTCTCCAGGGCATCTGCTGGCATTCGTGGGGATACTTTGATTGTCAATCTCCCTGGAAGTCCAAAAGGGGCCCTGGAAAATCTTCAAGTTATTCTTCCAGTCCTGCCCCACGCCGTCCAGCTCCTTCAGGAAGATCGTCAGGCAGAATCCAGCCATCAGCTCTCCCCAGATCCAAATCAGGGTTGATTTACGTCCTGACCGAAAAATGATCTTGTAAGCCTGGCTATCCCAGACGGATAGGCCCATCCTGGAGGACTTTTCTGGCGATCACCAGCCGCTGTATCTCGCTGGTCCCTTCCCCTATTGTCATCAATCGGGCGGCCCGATACATTGCTTCCACCGGGTATTCACGACTGTATCCATAGGCTCCATGGATCTGAATAGCATTCCGTGTCACCCGCTCTGCCATCTCGGTTGCGTGCAGCTTCGCTGCTGCCCCTGCCAGGGTGAAGGGACGGCCTTGATCCTTTAACCAGGCCGCATGATAGATCATCAGCCGCGCTGCATGAACCTCCATCGCAGCATCTGCGATCATCCACTGCACTGCCTGCTGTCTGGCTATGGGCTTTCCAAAGGCTTCCCTTGCTTTCGCATATGATACGGCTTCTTCAAGCGCAGACTGGGCAATTCCCACTGAAAGGGCACCGATGCTGATCCTCCCCCCGTCCAGGATTCTCAGCGTTTGCTGCAGCCCACACCCTTCCTCGCCAAGAAGATGATCCTCGGAAAGCTGGACATTTTCATAACAGACTTCGTGGCTGTGGGTCCCACCCGCACCCATTTTTTTCTCAGGTGGAGCAACCGTCAATCCTGCTGTATCTGCTGGAACGATGAAAAGGCTCATCCCGTGGCTGCCCTTTTTGGGATCAGTTTTCGCCAGGGTGACAATGAAGGCCGCCTTTCCGGCATTGGTAATCCAGGCCTTACTTCCTTGAAGAACCCAACTTCCATTCCTTTTCTCTGCTGTTGTTTGGATCCCCTGGAGATCTGATCCAGCCTGGGGTTCAGTCAGCGCCAGGGAGGTCAGCCGGGCGCTGTCACCAGTCACAGGGGGCAAAAACCTTTCTTTTTGATCCCTGGTTCCAAAAAGCTCCACAGCAGCACATCCAAGCTCGTTGTGTGCTTCAAGGGTGAGAGCGATTCCGCCATCCCCCCAAGCGACCTCTTCAATGGCAATGGCTGCGCTGACTGCATCCAGCTCAGATCCCCCATACGCCTCAGACACAGACATTCCCATCAAACCCAGCGGCCCCATTTTTTTCAATAATGCGGGGGGGATAACCTCAGTTTCATTAATGTCATGCGAAATTGGCTTAAGCTCCTTTTTTACAAAAGCATGGACTGCGTTCCGCCACAACCGCTGTTCCTCAGAAAGCTGAAAATTCATCTTTCCTCCTTGTCGTGTATCTGTCCAGGTCTGATCGGGTAATCGGGGTGGGTGATTTTCCTGGATTTCAGGCCGGGCTGCTGGATATTTTTATTCTACCCACTGGGAAGGCGGGAATCAAATGGAGATTTCGATCAGGACCTGGAAAACAAATCAATCGCCCTGCAGCTCTGGTAAAATCAGGGCACATTTTTATTCAGCATTATTGACCAGGGAAGGTATTCTTGATGAAAAAAACCGCAATTGTGACCGGTGCATCGTCAGGGATTGGGGCAGCGGCGGCGGAAAAAATAGCCGGGGAGGGATATTTCGTGGTCCTGGCCGCCCGCCGGTTGGAGCGCCTGAAAACTGTTGCAGATCGGATCCATTCCATGGGTGGGGAAGCACTTCCTGTAAAAACAGACCTGCAGGATCCCGACCAAATCCGGACGCTTGTGAACAGAACCATGGAAGCCACCGGGAGGGTGGATGTCTTGGTGAATAATGCTGGTTTCGGACGCTTAATCTGGTTCGATGAGCAGGAGCTGGAAAAAGATATCGCTGCTCAAATCCAGGTAAATCTAACTGGAGCGATTCAGCTCACCGGGATGATCCTGCCGATCCTGCTGGAGCAGGATCGTGGACAGATCATTTGGATTTCCTCGGTTTCGAGTTTTGTGGGGGTTCCCACCTACAGCATATATACTGCTGCCAAGTTCGGCATGCGGGGGTTTGCAGAGAGTCTGCGCAGGGAGCTTCGGGGAACTGGGGTGCAGGTATCGTCCATTTACCTGGGGGGGGTGGACACCGAGTTTGACCAGCATACAGGTGTGCACTGGAAGATAACCGGGGTCACCCCCGGATGGCTGCTGTTATCACCTGGAGAAGTCGCGGAAAAAATCCTCAGGGTGATTAAGACTGGGAGGCAAAAAGTGGTCTTCCCCTGGATGATGAATATCGCCATCTGGGGGAACATCCTGTTTCCAGGGCTGGTGGGGTGGCTCCTCTCAAGGAGATTCTACCGGAAGGATGGGAAAACTGTGGCCTGGAACACCAAGGAAGGGGACTGAGGTCAGCAGACGATCCAAAAAAACAACACCTGACCAGGGCGTTGTCGGAAATCTTGTTTAAGTTGGCGGCTGGTCTTGATCCAGTTCCGGGGGGGGATTAAATTGCTGTTTTTGTTGTTCTTCTTCCAGGATAAAAATCCCATTGCGGACCTGATTTAGGACGCGTTCCAGAGCAATTTCAAGATTTGTGAGCGTTTCAGCAACATATTCATCCGCATCTGCCTGGGTGGATTTGGCTCGCAATTCTGCCTCAGCCTCGATCTGTTTTGCCTTTTTCCTGGCATCTTGAACAATGCTGTCTCTATCGATGATTTTTTCACTTTTTTCTTTGGCGAGGTTGAGGGTTCGATTGGCTTCTTCTTTCGCTTGGGCAATGACCCGGTCTTTTTGTGCCAGGACCTGTTGAGATTTTTTTACTTCATCTGGAATGGCTACCCGCATCTGGTCGATCAGGTCCAGGACGCGGTCTTCATCGATAATCACATTGCGGGTGAATGGAATGGATTGGCTGCTGTTGATCAACTCTTCCAATCGATCCACAAGGTGCAGGATATCCATGGTGCTCCTCCCAAAAGAAGTACCTTTGTAGTATATCACGAAACATTTGGTTAATCTCTCAGCGAGGTGCGGGGGACAATGCTCTGGTTGCTGCCCAGTTCTTTGAACCGTTCTTGTAAAGCCTTCGCAACCACTTCGGGAACCAGTGAGCTGACATCCCCACCCAGGGCAGCAATCTCTCGGACTGTGGAACCGCTCAGAAAAGTGTGGTCCTTATTGGTGATCAGGGCAACCACTTCTATGTCGGGGGCTAAGCGGTGATTTGCCAGTGCCATCCGAAACTCATATTCAAAATCCGAAAATACCCGGAGTCCTCGAACGATCACTTCCGCATCAATTTTGTGACAGAATTCAACCGTCAAGCCGCTGTAGCCCATGACCTTGATGTTTTCTGTGGAATTAAGGGCATTTTTTACCAGTTCAATCCGCTTCTCCGGTGAAAACAGCAGCCGTTTTAGAGGCTGGTCATAGACTGCCACAACCACTTCATCAAACAGTCGGGCGGCTCGTTTTGCAATGTCAATATGCCCGTAGTGGACAGGATCAAATGTACCAGGGAAGACAGCGCGTATCATGAGGTGCTCCAATCCAGGGTGATTTTTAAGGGTGTCAGCTGATATCTCCCTGCTGACCTTGATTCCAGAATTGGGTAATTGCCTCCGCCAGGGCTTGGTGGTCTTTCATCATGAGATCTGGATCCTCCTGGAAAAGCTCACTGGCGAAATGGCGGGCTGTTTCTATGATCTCAATGTCCAGCGTGGCTGCCACCCTTAATTCTGAAAAACCAGACTGGCGCGTCCCCAGGAATTGTCCCGGTCCCCGTAAGTTCAGGTCAATCTCAGCCAGTTCGAACCCATCATTGGTCTTGGCCATCGCTTGCAGGCGCTGATTCTCTACTTCCTCCGCGCTTCCAGGAATGAGGATGCAGAAGGACTGCTGATCACCACGTCCCACCCGCCCACGAAACTGGTGCAGCTGTGCCAGCCCGAATCGATCTGCTCCTTCTACCAGCATCACAGTTGCAGCAGGGATATCAACCCCCACCTCAACCACCGAAGTGGATACCAAAATGTCGAGCTCCTTGTTTCTGAATTGAGTCATCACCTGCTCTTTTTCTTCTGGGCGGAGACGGCCATGCAGCAATCCCAGGGACCGCTTCGGGAAAACTTCCCGTTGCAATCGCTGATATTCATCGACCGCAGCTTTCTCATCAATTTGATCACTTTCTTCAACCAGGGGATAGATCATAAACGCTTGATGGCCTTTTTCGACCTGCTGCCGGATGAGGCCGTAAGCTCGTTCCGTCTCGCTGGGGTAGAGCAGATGGGTTTCTACCGGTTGACGGCCTGGGGGAAGTTCATCGATCACCGAAAGCTCCAGATCCCCATAAAGGGTGAGAGCAAGCGAACGGGGAATCGGGGTGGCAGTCATCACCAAAAGATGGGGATTCTCACCTTTTTGACGGAGTGCTCCGCGCTGTTCAACGCCAAACCGGTGCTGTTCATCCACGACGGCTAATTGTAGATCCTGAAACTCAACCGGGTCTTGAAGCAGGGCGTGCGTCCCAATCACCAGCTTGGTGGTACCCTTTGCTAACTGCTGGCGGATCTCCTCTTTCTCGGTGTCTGGTGTGGAGCCGATCAGCAGGCGGATTTCATCTTCCTGGAGGATGGGATCCCTCCCAGACAGGAGGGTAGAAAAGCTCAGGAAATGCTGTTCGGCAAGGATGCTTGTGGGTGCCATCACGGCCGCCTGGCTGCCCTCTTTGATGACAATGGAAGCGGCCAGGGCGGCGATCACCGTTTTCCCGGATCCAACATCTCCTTGCAGGAGACGGTTCATTGGATGACCGGAGGAAAGATCCTGTCTGACCTGCTGGAGAGCTTTTTGTTGAGCGGAGGTGAGCTGGAAAGGAAGGGTTGACAGCTGGGCAGCAAGCCAATCATCTGGGCTCTGAAATGATTTCGCGGCTCGTTTTTCCCAGCGGTGTTTTTGTTTTAAAACCCCCATCTGCAGCAGAAAGATCTCGTCAAAAGCCAATCTTTTTCTTGCTTTCCAGAGCGCTTCTTTTGACTCTGGAAAATGAATTTCCTGAACAGCTTTGTGGAGAGGGGGGAGGTCGGCTGCTGTCACCAGGTTGGGAGGCAGCGGGTCATCCAGGTAAGGAGCATACTTTTCGACCACCTGATGGACGAGTCCGCGGAGCCATTTTTGGGTGAGATCCTGGGTCAGGGGATAAACGGGGACGATCCGGTTAGTGTGAAGCTGCTCCTCGCTCAATGGTTCCCAATCCGGATTGTTCATGGTTAACCGGCCCAGGTATTGATCAATTTCCCCGCTGATCACCACCTGTTTTGCTTTCCTAAGCTGCTGGGCAATCCAGGGTTGATTGAACCAGGTTACCCTGAGAGAGCCGCTTTTATCAGAGATGACGGCTTCCACAATTTTCATTTTCCCGCTGCGAACTGTGCGGGTATTCACATCCTTGACTGTCCCGATAATGGTGACTTCCTCCCCAAACCAGAGGGAATCAATCGGTTTCAATTCTGAGTAATCATCATGCCTTCTGGGGATGAGGTATAACAGGTCAAGAATCGTCCTGACACCAAGTCGCTCCAGGGCTGACGACCGTTTCGGACCCACCCCCTTTAAGGTGGTCACCGGGGCTTGAAAGTTCAGGTCCGGGGGAGGAGAGGGGGGGGGTTGTTCGGGTTGTTTTTCGGCTTGTGCTGCTGTGGGTTTCTGGTCCCGCTCCCCAACTGCCTCTTTCTGATCTTCTGCACCCTCGAAGGATGGTTGTCTGGCTGATTTGGCGGGTTCTTCGGGGGCAGGTTGCTGGGGTGGGGATGCTTCTTGGGGATGCTCCTCGATTTCTTTTTGCACCCGCTGCCAGATGCCCTTGAGAACGACTTCCCTGGATTCACTGCTCAGTTGGTGATAATCTCGCAAGCGTGTGATCACCGCCTGGATGGTTTGTTCAGGCAGGTTGTCTTTTCTTGCTTCCAATTCCCATGCAGAAAGGATATTTGCCAATCCCCCCATGACTGCTTTATTGTCATACCCCCTTTTGGCTTCCAGTCTGAAAAAATTCCGTAGTTTTTGTATCGATTTCATCATTGCAATTTATTTTACCACTGCTGCAAACCCAAGTCCGCCAGGACCCACATGGGTGCCGATGATTGTAGTGACATTGACCAGAATCGGGTCCTGGAGAGACAGCTGCTGATAGATTTCCTGAAATTCCTTCCCCTCCTGCTCAGCGTTTGTGTGGAGCACTGCCAGATTTTTCAGCGGACCGAGCCTGATCAGGAATTCACCTAATCGACGGATGCCATTTCTACGGGTCCGGGTTAACCCCCGCTGGTACACCACCCCGTCCCTCAGTTCTACGATCGGTTTGATATTCAGAAGAGCCCCCATTTGAGCTTTTGCCCAGGATACGCGCCCACTGCGATGGATGTACTTAAAGGTATCCAGCAGGGCATAGACATGGGTGGCTCTGCGAACGCTTTTCGTGATCCCCAGGATCTTCTCAACGGGCAGTTTATCTCTGGCAGCTCTGGCCGCCTCGATCACCTGGAAACCAAGCCCCAGAGAAAGCTGCCGGCTGTCAATCACATGGATGCGATCCTGAAACTTACTGGCAGCGAGTCTGGCCGCATTGAATATGCCGCTTAGGTTGCTCGCTGCATGAATGGATAATATCTGGGAAAACCCGCTGGTGAGGACGGTATCATACAGATCCTGGAAAAGACCCACAGCTGGTGCTGCTGTGGTGGGGAGGGGATCACAGAAAGGTAATCGTTGATAAAACTCCTTTCTTGATAGACCAGGTCCATCCTGGTATTCCTGGTCTTCCAGCTGGAGGACAGCCGGGATTTGAAAAATGTTCAGCTCCTCCATGAAGGGAATTGGTACATCTGAGGTGCTGTCCGTGACGATGGCAACCGGCAATGTAAGCTCCTTCTGACTGCAAAAAAAAATCGGCGCACCAATTTAAGGAATGCCGGTTCTGAATGCGAATGGATAAAAATGGAGCATCTAACTGGATGGATCGTGGGGAACCTGTTATTCAATCGAGATGATAAATTGATAATGAGGTTGACCGCCGTATTGAAGCTCAACAATCTGATCCGGGTATTCCCCTTCGATGATATCTGCCATGCTTTTTGCTTCTGTTCCTGAAATATTTTCTCCAAAGAACAAGGTGATGAGCTCGTATTCACTTGCATTTGCCTCTTTTAAAAACCTCAGGCAACCTTCCCGCAGTGTTTTATTTGAGCTGACCAGCTTCCCGTTGTGAAGAACGATGATTTCGCCCTCTTCGACAGCGATCCCATCAATCTCCGCATCCCTGACCGCCGTGGTCACTTCTCCGCTTTCCACATCCATCATGGCTGTTTTCATTTCCTCAGTAATTTTTTCCAGCTCCTGACCGGGGATCAACCGTAGCATGGCTGCCAATCCTTGCGGAACGGTGATCGTCGGGATGACTTTGACATCTTTCACCGACAGGTCTGCCGCGGATTGAGCTGCCATATGAATGTTTTTATTATTGGGAAGAATGATAATCTTGTCCGTGGCAAGATCTTCAAACGCTGCGAGGATTTCCTGGGTGCTGGGATTCATTGTTTGCCCGCCTTCAACAATAGCCCCTGCGCCAAGGCTGGCAAATATCCGGGAAAACCCCAGGCCGGGGGACACTACCACGACCGCGATGTCCCCGGGTTTTACTGGAGCCAGCTCGATGGGTTCTGAATCCCCGGGGGATCCGTTCGTTCCCATCTGCTCCATCAAATTTTCAATATGCACCTTGGAAATGGTTCCCAGCGTCATTGTATAATCGATCGGTTCATAACGTTTTTCCGTGGGGACATGGATATGCATTCGGTACAGGCCATCCCCTTCACCTACCTGGATGGAGGTGCCAATTTTCTCCAGCTGTTCATAGAAATTTTCCAGTTTCAGGGGGTTGTGCGGGACAAAGTCCACAATCACTTCATAGTCCTGTCCGGGTTCCGCGGCGCTGAGGGCTTCTTCCTTCCCAATCAAGGAGAGCGGTTTGACATGAACTGGTTCAACATCCAGAGGCTCATTGTTCAGGTAGCGGATCATCCCCTCAAAGATAATAAACAATCCCTGACCACCGGCATCCACAACCCCCGCCTCCCGCAGGACATCTAAAAGCTCCGGGGTTCTTTCAACGGACTCGCGAGCAGCTTCCGTGATCATTTCAAGGATCTTGTAGGGGTTGGAATGTTTTTCAAGGGCTTGTTTTGCAGCCAGAGCGGAATCTTTTGTGACGGTCAGGATCGTCCCCTCAACGGGCCGGACCACTCCCTTGTATGCGGTATCCCGGGCTTGTTGAAATCCCTCTACCAGCGTTTTCCCGTCCAGCGTTTTTGACGAGTCAATTCCTTTTGAAAAACCTCGCCAGATCTGAGAGAGAATTACACCGGAATTTCCCCTCGCACCCATCAGGGCGCCGTGTGCTAATCGCTCCGCTAAGGTGCCAACATGATCCTCGGATGTGCTGTTGAGCTCGTCGCAGGCAGCCTGAAGGGTCAGAACCATATTCGTCCCGGTGTCCCCATCCGGGACCGGGAAGACATTCAATGCGTTTACAGCTTCTTGATTCGTCCGCAGCCAGGTCAAACCAGCTTCGATCAGATCTTTAAATATTGGCCCATCGATTTCCTGAGAATAGTGATCGATTGATTGTTCACTCATGCGCGTTTTCTCCAACCATGGAGGAATTCCAAATCCTGCCGGGGTTTATTCTTCACCGTTGCTCACCCGGAGTCCCTGGACATGAATGTTGATTTCATTGACTGGAAGTCCAATGGTGTTTTCGACCTGATAGCGAACAGTGTTTGCGACACTGGCGGCCACAGATTTTATTCGCGTTCCATACTCTACAACGATGTAGATATCGATATCAATTCGCTGATTATTATATTCAACATCAATTCCATGAGTGGGGTCTTTGACAATGGCGTGGGCGATCCCATCGGCAATGTTTTTTGAGGCAAGTCCCACGACACCATAGGACTGCAGGACAGCCTGGAAAGCGATGGTCGCTATGGCCTGTTTGGAAATTTGAATGTTTCCATATGGGGTCTGCTGGTTTTTCATGCTTTTTCTCCCTTTCCTTTCTGGAGTATAACGGGCAAAAGCAGATCCTTCAGATGCCAAATGATAACATAAATCCCTGAAGGCGGTAAGGTTCTACTTGTGGATCGACAGGTTGTATGGTATGATTTTCGCGCTGGTTTGTTGAGCATCCCTCGGACAAGCCCGGGCTTTTTTTACAGCAGGAAGAGGTTGATGTCTTACCGGTTGCTCCCTCCAGCAGGATTAAGCAAGGTTTGGAAGAGAAATTGAGGGAAAGTATATGGCGAAATGTGAGCATTGTGGTAAAACCACGCAATTTGGTCAAAATCGACCATGGTCCAAGAAAGCAACAAAAAGGACCTTTAAACCCAACCTGCAGAAAGTCACAGTATATGAGGATGGGAAAAAGGTTCGAAAAACCTTATGCACCCGCTGCATCCGGACTCTGACTAAGGTGTAGCCTGCTTCTGGTAACACCTGACAGATCCTTTCGTTTTGGTTACCGGCAGACACCGCCGGTAACCTTTTTGTTTTAATCCGGGAGTTTTGCCTGCAGGGCTTGGATCCCAGCTGCTATTCCCTGGGGGTGGTCAAAGATTGCACTTGCGGCTACAAACACCTGTGCGCCCTGGGCCACAGTCTCTGAAATAGTTTCTGCACTGATTCCACCATCTACTTCAATCAGGGCGCCTGGATTTATCTCATCCAGGTGTTTTCGAATTTGACCAATTTTCGGCACCACATCTGCCATAAAGCTCTGTCCAGAATACCCGGGATTGACCGTCATGACCAGCACAAGATCGGCCAGCGGAAAATAAGGCTCAATTGCACTGACCGGGGTGGCAGGATTCAAGGTGATTCCAGCTTTGCATCCCAGTGCCTTGACTTTGGATAAGGTCCGCTTCAGGTCAGGGCAGGTTTCCACATGCACTGTGAGAACATCCGATCCAGCAGCAGCAAAATCTTCCAAGAGGTCGTCCGGGTTCGTGATCATCAAGTGGACATCGAGCGGCAATTCTGTGATCCGGCGGCAGGTTTCGACGATGAATGGTCCCATGGTCAGGTTGGGGACAAAATGTCCATCCATGACATCGATGTGGATCCAGTCCGCTCCCGCTTGCTCCGCTTGTTGGATTTGCTCCCCCAGGCGGGAAAAATCAGCTGAGAGAATCGAGGGAGAGATCAGGTATTGTTTTTTCATAGGTGGCAAATAGCTGGTACTAAACGAATTCAGGCAGATCTGCTTGGCCCTTGTTTCTGTCCCGAAACCGGGTTCTTTCTCCTTGAATCAGGATCCTCAGTTGATCTGGAAGTAAACCCAGATCCAGAAGGGTACCAATCCTCCGACGGCGAGAAGGGCTATCATGCCCAAGAGGACGGTCAACCATCGGTGAGCGGATTGTTTTTGTTCCAGGGAAGTCAGCGTTTCACGCTTGATCTGCCGTGGATGCGGTTCAGAGCTTGCGGAGTCCGATTCATACACCGGGGGTCGGTACTTCTTCTGAGTGAAATTGATCATGATCCGGCCCAGCTGATCCGCAGTCCGGTACCTGGAAGATGGTTCCTTTGACAGGACTTTCAAGAGGATGGTTTCCAGCTCGGGGGTGATATCCGGATTGATTTCCCGAGGGTTGGGTGGATCCTGATAGCGGTGCATGAGAGCCAGCTCTTGTGGGGATGTATGGACAAACGGGAGCTCCCCGGTGAGCATCTGGTACAGGACAACACCAAGACTGTAGACATCCGATGCGGGAGAAGGGGCCCTGCCTGCAGCTTGTTCCGGGGAGAAATAGGCCGGGGATCCCCAGACAGCTTCCAGCTGTTCATCTGGTCTCACTGAGGCCAGCGCCCGTGCAATACCAAAATCGGTAACCTTCAGGCGGTGATCCGGGGTGATCAGCATATTGTGAGGTTTAATATCACAATGGACCAGGCCGGCGCGGTGAGCATAGCCGATCCCAGCACAGGCTTGAACAAACAGCCGGGAGGCAAAGCCAGTGGATAGCTTTCCTTTTTTTTCAATGACTTGTTTCAGATCGGTCCCCGGAACATATTCCATTACAATGAAGAGGCGGTTTTGATCAAATCCGAAATCATGAACAGTTACAATATTGGGGTGTGTCAGATTGGCAGCAGCCCGGGCTTCTTCTTTGAATCGCTCCTGAAAGGCAGGGGAGGAGGAGAAATCTTCTTTCAGGACCTTGATGGCAATCATCCGCTCCAGCATCAGATCTGTTGCCTGGTAGACAAGCGCCATCCCCCCTTGACCGAGCGGTTGATCCAGCTGATAGCGGTGATTAAGCACTTCTTTCATGCTGTCGTCCTTCACTTCAAATTCAGACTTGATTGTACCACTCTTGATTTGACGCTCACTGGGGTATGGAGTACACTGATTTGTACTGCTTGGAAAGGAGTCAGACGAGTTCTATGAGGGCAACGTTGATCTATAATCCCATGGCCGGTCGCTTTCCATCCCTGCCCTTGGTAGAACGAGCGGCGAATCTTTTACAAACCAATGGATGGGAGATTGAAATTGTTCGCACTGCAGAATCAGAAGATATCACCAGGGTGGCAGAGAAAGCCGCAGCTCAAAAAAAGGAAGCCATTTTTGTTGCTGGAGGGGACGGCTCGGTGCATAAAGCCGCCGCGGGATTGATGGGGAGTCAGACAGCGCTGGGCGTGCTGCCTGCCGGTACTGCAAATGTTTGGGCTCAGGAACTGGGGCTGCCCGGATTGTCATGGACGAACTGGTCTGCCTTGGAAACCAGCGTGAAGAAGCTCATCAACGGATCTGTGCGAACAATGGACCTGGGGAGGTGTCAGGGGAAGCCATTTCTGCTCTGGGCAGGAATTGGCTTTGATGCGTTTGTGGTTCATCATTTAGAGCCAAGATCACGGCTTCAAAAACAATTTGCTCTCCCACAGTATGCTGCCAATGCCGCCTGGTATGCCCGTACGTGGTCCGGTATGGATCTAGAAATCCGGGTGGATGACCAGGATATATCGGGGATGTTTATCCTCGCCCTGGTGACGAATGTCCACCTGTATGCCGGGGGACTTGCGGAGGTCGCTCCAAGTGCCCGCATTGATGATCAGCAAATGGACTTGTGGTTGTTTTCTGGCGACACCCTCGCGGAAACCCTGCAGCATGTCTGGGCGGTTGTAACTGGGAATCTTTCAAAATCCCAGCAGGTAGCATCCTACCGGTGTAGGACACTCCAGATTCGGTCTCAACAGGAGCTCTACCTGCAGGTGGATGGGGAACCGCTCACTCCAGCGACAACGGTGCAAATTGACATTCAACCACAATCGCTCCGGGTTATCGTGCCGGAAACGCTCCCCCGGCCCTTATTTTCCGAGAAAGAGATATGAAAGATGTACTGAGTCCCTGGGTAATCGCAGGCTCCGTGATCCTCGCGGGGTTGTTGCTGACCGGATTGTTCTGGTTGTCAGGGTTTATAGCTGCAGCAGGGTCTCTGGAGTACAGTGGGGAAGCAGCGCTGACGATTATTCCCAACCCGACTGCGACCCCTACGCTGAACCCCACCTCACCACCCCTGGCGGCAACCCCAACCGACGACGGCCTGATTCAGGTTGGGGGATATGTCAAAATAACTGGCACAGAAGGGTCAGGGCTGCGCCTCCGGGATCAACCCTCCCTGAATGGAGATATCAAATTTTTAGGCATGGAAGATGAAATTTTTTTGGTGATCGACGGCCCGGAAGATCGGGATGGATACCTGTGGTGGTATTTACAGGCCCCGGCCAATGAATCCCGCCAGGGATGGGCTGCGGCTAATTTTCTTGTTGCAGCTCAAGGGCAATAAAAAAAACAGCACGTCCCCCCTGACGTCCTGTTGTGAATGTTTGATGTTGATTGAGCCCCCCCACTCAGTCCTTTGTCAGGTGGACCAGGTGGTTTCGTAAGTTGTGCTTAACAGCATAGGCAGCTGCCTCCGCCCGATTGCTCACATCAAGTTTGGAGAGGATGCTGCTGACGTAATTTCGGACAGTCCCTTCCCCGAGGTATAGTGTTTTGGCTATTTCCCGGTTTGTTTTCCCTTCAGAAACATGAATGAGGACATGTTTTTCCTGGTCAGTCAGTTCAGCGAAAGCCGAGGCTTCCTCCTCCCGAGCTGCCTTACGCACCTCTTTAAAAACCCGCTGGGTCACAGCAGGATCCAGCAGGGCTTCCCCTCTGCCAACTGCTTCGATGGCATCAATTAGCTCATCACTTCCCACCTGTTTCAGGACATACCCGGATGCGCCTGCCCGAATCGCAGAAAAAAGCATTTCATCTTCCGCATAGGAGGTGAGCATGATCACCTTTGTATCCGGATGCTTTTCAATAATCTCACTGCAGGCTTCGATCCCTGATCCACCGGGAAGTCGAATATCCATTACCACGACATCCGGGTGGTACTGGTCAGCTTTGGAGATTGCCTCTTCCCCCGTAGCCGCCTCAGCAACAACCTGGAACTTTGAATGGCGGTTCAGTAACGATTTTAATCCCAATCGAACCACTTCATGGTCATCGACAAGTAAAATTCGCTGCATGGACATCTTGTCAGGCTCCTCAACCTGGATGAGTTGAGTATAGCTTATCCTGCTCCCGGTGGCAAGGAAGACCCGAAATAATGTGGGGAAGAGAAATCCATAATCCCTTCCCTTTATGTTTCTCCTGGTATCAGTGTAGTCTGCTGATATTAGTCAAAGATGAATTCGGCGTTAATTCTATGTATTACCTGCCTGGCAGGAAGCGTTGGATCTGCTCACTCATTTTCCCGTCGATAATCAACAAAGCGGTAGCCCACCCCGCGCTCAGTGAGGATGTATTTTGGATTGGAGGGATCCTCTTCCAGTTTTTTCCGGAGGTAATTAACATACAACCGGACGTAATGGGGTTCATCCTGGTACTCAAAACCCCAGACTTTCGTCAGCAGCTGTTCATGGGTGTTAACCCAGCCAGCGTTTTTGACCAGGTGATACAGCAAGCGGTACTCGGTGGGTCTCAGATCTACTTTCTCCCCTTCCACCCAGACTTCCCGGCGTGAAAAATCAATTTTCAGCCGATCATCTACCTCGATGATATCAATCTGATCTTCTTGAAAGGATTTGGTTCGGCGCAGCACGGCTTTAATACGGCTGACTAATTCTCGCGGGCTGAAGGGTTTGGTGATGTAATCATCCGCACCCAGTTCCAGGCCGCGAATCCGATCATCCTCTTCCCCCTTGGCGGTCAGCATGATCACGGGCACGGTGCTGACCTCACGAATTTTTTCTAATACCTCAAAACCACTGATATCAGGCATCATGATATCCAGTAAGACCAGATCAGGGAGTTGGGTGCGCACCTGCTCCAGGGCTTCTTCTCCGTTGTAGGCGGTGATGACCTGAAACCCGTCCTGCTCCAGGTTCAGCTGGATAAATCGCACCATGCGCTTTTCGTCATCAACTACTAGTATTTTGTATTTTGAAGTCATCAATTTTTCCCATTTACTCCCGCACAAAGCTGACAACCTCTTCCGCGGGTTCTCCCGGCATGATTTCGATAAATGCGATATCATGCGTAGGCCAAATCACCGTGACGACATTGTGCTCCAGGAAAATCAAATCTTTTCCATCTCTCTGTCGGGGATTGTTTAATGTGATCAAGGAATCAGTCGGCCCTGGCATTTCTTCAATTTCTGCCACAATTGGTTCGGAATTCCGGACGTGTACAATGACTGACATGGACATATCTTATTTACCTTTTTAACTCTTTCGGCAGGATAACTTTGAGATTGAACTTTCCCAGTGTGATAATATCTCCATGGTTTAGAGGGACTTCTGAGTTGGCTGGTATTTCATAGCCATTAACACGAGAGCCATTCGCAGACCCCAGATCAACCAGAAAGACCTTTTCCTTCTCCTGATCTCGCCGGATAGTTGCATGAAGGCGGGAAACTCCCTTATCATAAGCGTTGTACGAATTGAGGTCCACATCCGGGGTGATCACCTGTCCATCCACGAACCTTCCCAAAGTAAACTCATTCTGATCTGGGATTTCGACAACCTTTTCTCCATCTGGATCATACAACAAAAATGATTTCTTTTCGAGAATTTCTTTTGGAATCGTGTTGGATAAATCTATTCCTATCCCTTGATTTTGAGACGGATAAACCAGGGTATCAACCTGCTCATCGGTGTGGTAGATCAGCTGTGAACCGCATTCACTGCAGAAGAAAGAACCATGATATTCTTGATTTCCGCACACCTTGCATGAGATCATACATTACCCCGGGAGTAGCAATCGCCGTGTCCCATATTTCAGCTCTTTTTTTCCATCCGGACTGAATGTGTGATGAGATTTGATATATTCCGCCTCATTCATGGCGATTTTCGCCAAACCATTCTGTCCTTTTGCCATCAAGTGGGATGAGAGATTGATCAATCGCTGGTAAGCAGTGCCCGGGTTTCCCTCCGCCACATCCCGTTGGGCTTTTTCCTGCAGGCGGTAGAACATTAAATGTGAGATTGCCTGGAAGATCTCATTGGGAGGTTTTTCAGGTTCCTCATCCGTCTCGATGAGGGGCCTTTGCAGTGTAAACGGCAGGGTGAAGTGCCGCGGTTTCCTCTTGAGGGTAAACTCGCCGTTTCCAATGATCACCTGATCAATTTTCGCAGGAACTGGTTCAACAAGAAATTCAAACAGCACCCGGTGGTGCTGATCCTTCTTCATCACCCCCAGTGAAAATTGCTCCTGGTGGGGGAGCGGCAATGCTTCCGGATAGATCCGAAAGGCAGAAAGCATCTCCACGCCTGGGGCGGGTTTCATTTCAAGGGAGATCTGACGGGCTGACGCTTTCTTTAGCGAAGCTACACTTTCCTCTAAGAATTCCTTGACAAGCGCGGGCTCTTTGATGAATTTACTCTCGCCGCCAGTGATTGCGCAGAGTTCATCCACAAAATCATCATTCCACTCCACACCGATCCCTAACCCGCTCAAACCGATGTCCATCGATGCGCAGGACTCGGCCAGCGAAAAACAGTTCTCCTCATCACCATAGGTGTGACCATCTGTAATGAGGATGATGTGGCTCAGGTACTCGTCGGATGATCTTTTATTGATTTCTTCAAATGCCAGTTCCAGACCCTGGTAGATTTCTGTGCCCCCTTCAGCAAACAAGGTGTTTATGCTCGCTTCCACCTGAACAGGATCTGGATCCATTTGGCTGTCCAGGAGCACTTTGGCACGGTCATTGAAACTAACCACAGAAATGACATCCTCCGGGGATAAATCCCGGATGATTTCCTTGGTTGTGGCTTTGAGGATCTCCAGACGTGATCCTTTCATAGAGGTTGAGGTATCCAGCACCAAAGCGATGTTCAAGGGAAGATCAGTCAGGTTTTTATCCTCTTCGGGGGAAACCACATCGATCAAACAGAAGATCACCTGGGGCTCCTCCAGGTGGATCAAGTTCTCTGCGCTGTATTGAACGGTGAGATGGACATCAGCGGGGGAGGGGCGCGGCTCTCTGCCCTCGTCATAGGCTTGTCGTTTGTTGGGGTTGGAGAGGACCTGATATGCTTCCTGGATGCCGAGGAAAAGCTCTGTGGCACCGGATTGTTTATTGACATCAGGATGGGCTTGTTTGGCTGCCAGACGATAGGCCTTTTTGATGGCATCCTCTGAGGCACCTGTGTCTATGTTGAGCCGGGAATAGAAATCGGTTTTTTCGGGCATACCCTCAATTTCGATCTGTGTTAATCCTGACAAGAATTGCTGAGATATTATCCGGTCCCCCCGCTTTATTGGCCGCATCAATCAGCTGATTGGTTGTTTCCTGGGCGCTGTGCCCAGATTTGAGAATCTTGCTGATCTCCTGCCGATCCACGATGCTCCATAATCCATCAGAACAAACCAGCAGTGCTCCTTGATTGGGCCGGCTGGTGGAGATGATTTCTGGTTCAAAGGGTTCACCCTGCCCTAATGCGCGGTAGAGCACATTGCGTTGGGGGTGAACAGCAGCTTCCTCAGCCGTGATTTGCCCCAGTTCCTGGAGCCTTTTTACCAGGGAATGATCCCTGGTCAGGGCTTCCAGATTTCCCTCCGGATCAACCGCGTATACCCGGCTGTCTCCAACATGAGCGATGGTCATCTGCTCCCCGACAATCAGCACGGCGGTAATGGTCGTGCCCCCCCCATACGAATGCCTGACAATTTCTTCATTGGCCTGTTCAATGCTGGTTTCAAATAATTCCCGAAAGGAGTGTTCGCTGGGCTGTGGGTTCAAGCCCATCATCGGGCAGTAAATTTCCTGAAGAATGATGCTGGTGATCGTTCTGATTGCCAGTTCGCTGGCAATTTCCCCATTTTTGTGTCCTCCCATGCCATCCGCTACAATATAAAGCCCAAAGGGAGTTTCGGTTTCATTGTAGGAAAACATCGTTGTCAGGGTAAAAAATGCATCTTCATTATGGGTTCTCTGCCGGCCCGTGGAGAACCCGTACCCCACTTCGAAAAGGGGGGAGCTGTGCATTTCCTGGGAGGCCTTTGGCGGGAGGGGTGCTTTCTCCAATTCTTTCGTGGTGATCTCTGATTGGGAGACTGCACCCTCCTTTTTGATTGCAGGGCTTCCTGATGGGGGCTGGAAGAGGCTGGTAAAGGAGGATAACAATTTTTTTATCATCGTGGATTGTTCCGTGTGGTGGTTTGCGCTTGGGGTCAGGCCGGTAAAGCATATAATTTCTGATCCGATGACCCTACATAGACAACATCATCGACAACTATTGGAGAACCAGTGATCGGACCTTCCGTTTGATACTTCCAACGCAAGCGACCACTTTTGGCCTGCAGGCTGTAGACAAAGCCATCTAAATTTCCAAAATACACCGACCCTTTATAATAGCAAGGTGAGCTGTTGATCTGGTTGTCAGTTGAATGGTCCCAGATTTTTTTGGAAGTTTTAATATTCAGGCAGTAAAGGTTATTATCCGTGGAGCCTGTGTAAACAAAGTTATCGTGCGTGGCGGGAGTAGTGATAGATCCATTTTCCATTCTGTAGCGCCAGATCACCCAACCGGTTTTTGCATCAATGGCATAAAGGAATGAATCCAGCGAGGTAATGTAAATGACATTTTTATGGTGGTGCGGAGAAGCGAGCACAGCCCGTTTTGCATTCGTGCGCCACTTGATATTTCCGCTGAAATCAAAGCATTGAATCTCCCCGTTTTCACTGCCGACATACACCAGGTCTCCTACCACAAGCGGGCTGGAGCGGACCCTGGATCCCAAACTTACCCGCCAGGCTTCCCGGCCTGCCATCAGGTTCAGGACATGGAGATACTCATCATCAGAACCGATAAACACGTGCTCCTCGGCTATACACGGGGAGGAATAGATCGGGCCGTCCGTTGACTGCACCCAGACCTTTTTCCCGTTGCGGATAGAGATAGCGTGCACACAGGTGTCTGCGGATCCAAAATAGAGGTTGTTCTCGTGGATTGCTGGTTTGCTGACAATCCCCCCTTCCGCCGCGTATTTCCAGACAAACTTACCATTGGAAGCCTCAAGGGCGTACATGTTATGGTCATATGATCCAATGAAAATAATCCCATCCCGATAGTTTGGCGTGCCGCGAATTTCATCCTCGCATTTAAATGTCCAGATTGGAGAGTGGCTTTGATCTTGAAAATACTGTGTCGCCTGGGCGACCGAGATTTCCTCGGTGAGCATCCCGGTTTGCTGCGCTAATCCCACCAGCGCTTTCCGCATGATCGCAGCTGAGTCAAATCGATCTTCAGGGTTGTACATCAGGGCTGTGTTGACCACGCTTTCCAATCCGGCGGACAGCTCAGGATTGGATTTCCGGAGTGGGCGTTCATCAAAAGTGAAAGGGGGTTCAGTACGGGGGTCCTGGTTTGACAGCAGGTGATGAAGGGTGGCTCCCAACGCATAAATGTCAACGCTGGGAGAAGCTTCCCCCCGATATTGTTCTGGGGGAGAGTATCCCTCAGTGCCGATCATGGTTCCTTTCGCCCCGGACTGAAACGTCTTTGCAATCCCAAAGTCTACGAGGCGAACCTGGTTGCGGCGGTTGATCATGATATTTGCTGGCTTGATATCGCGGAAGATGATTGGTTCGGGTTCGTGCGTGTGCAGGTAATCCAGGACATCACAAAGGGCAATTGCCCAGCTGATGACCAAATCTTCTGGAAAAGGGGATTTTCGCTGCTTGAGACGGATCTCCAGGTTGTCCCCATCAATAAATTCCATCACAAGATAGGAACGGGAGCCAAGGGTGAAGTAGTCATAGATCGTTGGGATGGATGGATGACTGACCGTGGCAAGGATGTTCGCTTCCCGTTCAAAATTCTCAACGATTGTAGAGCGAATATTTGGATCTGACGCCTGGTTGATCATCTCCTTCACAGCCACAATTTTTTCAACATGAAACCGCAGATCTTGGGCCTGATAAACTGCCCCCATCCCCCCCCGGCCTACCGTGGAGAGAATTTTGTACCGACCCTCCAGCTTGATTCCAGGCTGCAGGTACTCAAGAGGTTTGGAACTCTCATCAAGTTTTTGGGTGATCTTCCGGGTTTCCAGATAACACCTCCCCGCTTTGGATAACTCCTACCTATTATATACCTTATCTACCCTGTCCAGGAGGTCCGAAACGAATAACTGATAAATTTTATCATATCTCCCTCTTGAAGCCCCCTTTCCAAGGAGCCCTGATTCTGATCTCAAATCCATCTGAAAATTCCTCGCAGGGATAGAAACGCTTGGTACACTATAGCAAAGGGAATATCATGGGTTGGCGGGAGGAAGTATGGATGCGTTTGAGAGTTATCAATCCCCATTTTCTTGGCGGTATGGGTCCCCGGAAATGCGCGAGATTTGGGGGGAAAACAACCGACGCCGGTTGTGGCGGAAAATCTGGGTTGCTCTAGCAGAGGTTCAATCCGGCTTTGGGCTGGTCCGCAAGGAGCAGCTCCTGGACCTGAAAAAACATCAGGATGCCATCGATCTCTCTCGTTCCCTGGAAATTGAGTCTGAAATTCACCATGATTTGATGGCGGAGCTCACCGTCTTTGCAGAACAGTGTCCGCAAGGAGCAGGCATCCTGCATCTTGGAGCCACCTCCATGGATATCAAGGACAATGCCCTGGTGCTGCAGATGCAAGAAGCCCTGCAATTAATCCAGGATCGCCTCAAGGATCTTCTGGAAAGCTTTCTCCGCCAGATAGATCTGGCTGCAGGTATTCCAATCATCGCGTTCACGCATTTGCAACCCGCAGAACCGACCACCCTGGGGTATCGCCTGGCGGGGTATGCTCAGGATCTGCTGGATCTCTACCAATTGATCGATGAGTTCCGCCAGTCTCTAAAGGGGAAGGGGTTTACCGGCGCAGTCGGGACCAGCGCCTCCTTTGCTGCTTTGCTCGGTCGGGAGCAGCTGCCAGAATTCCAGCGCAGGATGGAGGAAAAATTGGCTCTTCCCTCATTCCCGATTGTCAGCCAGACCTATCCAAGGCGTCAGGATCTCGTGCTCCTGAACCACCTTTCGGGGCTGGGGGCCGTGCTGTACAAATTTGCTTTTGATCTTCGCTTTCTGCAGTCACCGATGATCGGAGAGCTGGCTGAACCTTTTGGGGAAAGCCAGGTCGGATCCTCGGCCATGCCCTTCAAGAAAAATCCCATCCAGTCGGAAAAAATCAACTCCCTGGGTCGCTGGTTGGCTCAGATGCCCCGGGCTGCCTGGGACAATGCTGCCCACTCCCTCCTGGAACGCACCTTGGACGACAGCGCCAACCGGCGGACACTGATCCCGGAAGCTTTCCTGATCACAGATGAACTCCTGATTGTTTCCAGGGGAATCCTGGTCGATTTGGTGGTCTTTGAAGAAAGAATCCAGGAAAATTTTTCTGAGTATGCACCTTTTGCAGCCCTGGAACCGATCCTGATGGCCCTGTCCAAAGCGGGGGCAAACCGCCAGGAGATGCATGCGCTTCTACAGCGCCATGCCTATGCTGCCTGGTCAGCCATCCAGCAGGGAAGGCCGAATCCACTGCAGCAGCTCTTGAGGGAGGATGCGCGCATCCAATCCTTCCTTCCAGAAGATCAGCTGCTGGAATACCTGAAGGTGAGTGAATACCTTGGAGATGCTGCCAGGCGGGTAGAGGACTTCCTGAAGAAAGCCAGAAGCGTCCTCCGGGTTGGAAGAATTCAGCAATAATAATGCCGGCGGTGTAGAATCCGCCGGCATTTTGGTTGTCGCCCGTTATCGGTGATCGGTGGGAGGAGCTGGTTTGTTGTCCAGGATCTCCTCAATCCGGGTTAACACCGCTGGTGTGAGATGACCAACCACCTGCATCGCCCCCATGTTTTCTTTCACCTGGGATGGTTTGGAAGCGCCGGTGATCACCGTACTGACATCCGGGTTTTTAAGGCACCAGGCCAGCGCTAACTGGGCCATGGAACAATTCAGCTCTTCGGCAATCTCCATCAGCCTGCCTACTTTGTTGATCTGCTCCTCAGCTTCGGGATTTGTAAACCGGTCGCGGAGCCATTCATATCCCTCCAAATCCGCCCGGGACCCTTCGGGAATTCCCTGGTTGTATTTCCCGGTCAGCAATCCGCTGGCCAGTGGACTCCAAATGGTAGTTCCCAATCCGATTTCGCTGTAGAGCGGCCGATATTCAGATTCAACCCGTTCCCGGTGAAACATATTGTACTGGGGCTGTTCCATCAAGGGGGGGATCAGATGTTCCCGCCTGGCGATTCCATATGCTTCTGTGATCTGCTGGGCAGACCATTCGCTGGTTCCCCAGTAAAATGCTTTTCCCTGGTTGATGATATGATTCATCGCCCGGACAGTCTCTTCCATGGGGGTGTGGATGTCCGGTCTATGGGCAAACAGAAGATCAACATAGGAAAGCTGCATTCTCTCCAAGGAGTCATTGACCCCTTCGATGATATGTTTATAAGATAAACCGCGATCGTTGGGACCCTCCCCACCCCAAAAGATTTTGGTGGATAGCACAAGGTCTTTCCTTTCCCAGCCTGCACGTTTGATCACTTTCCCCATGATGATTTCCGCAGTTCCATCATTATAGACCTCTGCGTTGTCAAAAAAATTGACCCCGGCCTCATAGGCAATCGTCATCATCTCCAGGGCCTGGTCAACATCCGCCTGGGAACCGAATGTCACCCAGGAACCAAATGATAGTGCTGAAACCTTTAATCCTGATTTTCCAAGGTATCGGTATTCCATGTTTCCTCCCGTCAATCGCTTATTTTTCGCTGGATTCTCTCTCTTGCAAACTCCATCACTTCCTGAGAGGTGCCAGCAAGGATGGAGTAGTTGAAATTATTATAGTCCAGGCCAACTTGGGCAGGAAAGGGAGCTGGATCGTGAAAGGTCTCAATCTTTCCACCCGATTCCCTGACCACCAACCATCCCGCCGCCAGATCCCATAATTTGGCTCTGCTCTCAAAGGCCAGGACGGCAGTACCTTTGGCAACCAGGCAAAGGTGGTAAGCCGAAGAACCGAGGGATCGGGTTTTATAGGGCAGAGAGGTTTGATAGCGATGGTGCATCCGGGAGCAATGGACAAAAAATGAAAACCGCGGGGGGTGATTGGAATGATCCATCCGCAGCGGCTGACCATTCAGGAAAGCCCCTCCAGCGCTGGATGCGGTATAGTGCTCTCCGGAAATCGGGAAGTACAGGGACCCATACTGTGGAACGCCTTGGATAAAATAGGCGATCGAGACCCCCCAGTGGTGCAGGCCCTGCGTAAAATTTGTGGTCCCATCAAGGGGATCAATCACCCAGACAATATCCTGGGATGGGTAAACCGTGATCTCTTCCTCACTGACAATTCCATCCTCCGGGAATTCCATTTTGATCGCGCGGGTGATGGATGCACTCGCAGCCCGGTCAGCCTCTGTGACCAGGGTCCGATCGGATTTGATGTCAAATTCAGGGTCGCGATGGTGAAAGGAATTTAACAGGCTTTCCCCCACTGTTTTTGCCAGTTCATTTGCAAGTTCTGCTCGATTAGCAGCCATCGTTGCGTCCTGTTTGTGGAGCGTAGTAGTGAGAGAAGTGTTCCTTTACAAGGGGCAGCTGCAGTTTGGAGAGGTGAGATATTCCTCGACAGCATCCTCAAGAGAGATTTTTCCAGCTATGACCTGATTTTTATATTGCCGGCTCCAGTGAGAGAGCTGGGGTCGGGCCAATCTTAATTCGCCAAGAATCAGAAAAGCCACTGGCCCTCCCTCTTCTAGAAAGCCAGACATTTGAAAATCTTTCTCCGCTCTCTCAAGATTGTATGGGAGGCGGACAATGTCGCTGAGCCACTGGCCGTTTTTTTGTTGGAGGCGGGCGTATCCGGTTCTTTGATCCCCATCAAAAGGAAGACCTACAGAGCCGGCATTGATGATCGTGGTCTTGTTTACCCTGCGAATTAATGGTTGATGGGTATGCCCAACCACCAGCAGTTCCGGGGCCGGCTGGATCATGTTGGCGATTTGATCATCGGGTGTCTCCGGGTAGATCCCGGCCCGAGGCCCCATCATTGAAGCGTGAACAGCTGCCAGCACCTTTCCATCGGGGAGAAGCGTCCTGGATTCCTGAGGGAGACTTTTCAGGTAAGCCACTTCCTGGGTGCTCAGGGATGAATATGTCCAGTGAACGGACCGCAAGATCTCATAAGCCAGTCCGGATCGTGGAGTTGCTGGATTATCAAAATCCAGCACGTAATCCTCATGATTCCCCCTGATGAATTTCCATTGCTGAGCCGGAGCGTTTTCCCTGAGCAGCTGCAGGCATGCCTTTGAGCGCGGTCCCCGGTTGATGATATCTCCTAAGACAAACACAAGATCCGGATCCCAGCGGGATAAATCTTCCAGGACAGCTTCCAGGGCAGGGTAGTTTCCATGGATGTCTGCCAGAATGGCAATATCCATAATTAGGATTCTGCCTCAATGATCTGGACATAATCCTCGGTCGCGCTCATCTCAGGAGAGACTCCCAAGAGCTTGAGCAAATCATCTGCCATGCGGGCTTTTTCTTCCGCATCCTCCAAACTCCAGGTGCGGCTTTTGACCTCAAGAAATGTCCCTAAGGCAGGATCATCCAGGCGGTCGACGTTGATATAAAATTCAATTCCCTGATAACAGATTTTCCAGCGTTTCCGATCCTTTTCAATAAAGGTCTCACTGGCCGGGTCAAAGTATTCCCGGTAAAACCGGAGACTGTGTGTGGCCGGGGCGAAAAACCGGCTCCGGGAAAGCAGGACATCCTGGGGGAAGTGCTTTTCTCGACGCGGCCCGATCAATGTTAACCGGTAGCGAATGTTCTCCACATTGCCCTGGGGATCGATGAATTCGTCCTCTCGATAGCGGAGCCACCCTTCCTCAGGATCCTCAAAATCAAAGTAAGTGTCATACTCATGATAGTGCCGGTAGTAGATGACCTCCAGTTCTGATTCCAGGATCCGATCCATGACCGCTTGGGGCTCGTCAACTTTGACCTTGACCTGCACTTCGTAGCTTTCCTGCTCCTCTGCGCCCCCGATCGCGATCAATTTCGAAAAGACGGATTCTTCTCGTTTTGCGAGGAATTGATCGATCTCTTCAGCATATTTTTGCGCGTTAGGAAGCAATCCATCCATGTCGATGGTCAGCAGCTCCCGGGAGCGCATCAGCCACCGTCCGTTCACCAGCACATCCGTTACATCCGTTGATTTCGCAGCGTAAACCAGCTGAGCATAGATACTCTCAGGATCATTCCGAAAATGCGGGGAATTGTGCAGGTTGTGGATATCGACCAGGATCAGGTCCGCTTTTTTTCCAGGCTCCAGGGAGCCCGTCTGATCTGCAAGGTGGATCGCCTTTGCTCCCATACTGGTTGCCATTGCCAGGGCTGTTCTCGCCGGAACAGCGGTTGGGTTGCCGGTGCTTCCTTTGGCGAGCAGAGCAGCTAAGCGGATTTCCTCGAACATATCCAGATCGTTGTTCGAAGAAACCCCATCGGTCCCAATCCCGACGTTTAATCCAATCTCCAGCATCCGCTGAACTTGGGCGATTCCAGAAGAAAGCTTTAAGTTCGATGTTGGGTTGTGGGCCACCCCGGTTTGATGGTGCATTAAGGTGTGCATTTCCCCTTCATCGATGTGAACGCAGTGGGCTGCGATCACTTTGGCCGAGAGTATATCCTGTTTCTTGATATACGGCACGACCGGCATATTGTGGGCCTCGATGCTGTCCTCGACCTCCTGGGCAGTTTCGGAAACATGGATATGAAGGGGGACATCATGGCGCTGGGCGAGGGCAGTGGCGGACTGGAGAATATCTGTGGTCGCAGTATAGGCAGCATGCGGGGCGACAGCAGGGGTGATCAAGGCGTGACCCTGCCATTTTTCAATCATCTTTTCTGCCGCAGTCAGGGCTTCCTCATAGGTTTTTGCATCCGGGGAGGGGAACTTGAGGATGGTTTGACAGCAAACTGCTCGCAGTCCGGCTTCAGCTGTTGCTTCGGCCACCTGGTCTTCGAAATAATACATGTCCGCAAAAGCTGTCACCCCGGACCGGATCAATTCAGCACAGGCCAGGGTCGTTCCCAGGTGAACAAATTCCGGGGAGACGAACTCCCGCTCAACGGGCATGATATACCCCAACAGCCATACGTCTAATCGGAGGTCATCTGCCAGGCCCCGCATTAAATTCATGGCGACATGGGTGTGTGCGTTGATCAAGCCGGGCATGACTACATTCCCTTCGCAGTCCACCACTTGTTTGGCCTGATATTTCTTTTCCAGCTCCCCGCTTTTTCCCACAGCGGCTATGCGATCTTCTGCGATCGCCACCCCACCAGATGGGTATTGAGTGAACTCCTCATCCATCGTGAGGACATACGCGTTTTTCAGGAGAATGTCAATCTTTTCAGTCATTTTAATTCCTTGCCTGCCCGGATGATCTGGAGAGGTTGGCCATCTGTTCTCTTCTTATACACCTTGACCGCTCCTCAAGAGTGACGGGATACAGTAAGTTTCCTGAGATTGTATCATCGTTGGGGGATAATGGCAGGAAGAACCAGCCTGGATTGGGAGGGATGAGCTCCCGACCCCCGCTCTCCCGACGAGTTATCAGAACATCTTCTATGGTAAAATAGATCAGCAATGAATACCAAGCAAAGTGCGCTTCCTGACCCCCCCAGTGTATTGAATGCCATCCGAAATGGGTATGATGCGATCACCAATCACATCAGTTTAGTCCTGTTTCCAGTGGCCTTGGACCTGCTGCTCTGGTTTGCTCCCCGCCTGCGGGTAAAAATGCTGATTGAAGGGTTAATCATCGAGATGAACTCGGTTTCCTCCCTGCTCTCAGGCGACTTTGAAGAGATGCTTCAGGCCAGCCAGGAGATCTGGATGGATGCGGCTGGAAGGATTAACCTGGTTGCCGCCCTGCGGTCATTCCCGGTGGGTGTGTTCAGCTTACTGGCATCCATTCTGCCGACAGCCAATCCGCTGGGAGAACCATTTTTTTTTGAAATCACCCAGTTTCAGCATGTGATCATTTTAGTCATTCTCTTTTTTTTCCTTGGGATTGTGGTGGGTGGATTGTATTTTTCGGCTGTCAGGCAGGCGGTTTTATTTGATGAAATTCGCTGGCCCTTGGTGTTCCGGCAGTGGCCCCGCCGCAGTGCTCAATCGCTGCTGTTGAGCTTGATTTTAGTGACTGTGGTTTTGGCCTTGTTGATCTTCGGCAGCTGTGTTGCAACCGGATTTGCCTTTTTCAATGTCACCATTGGTCAGGCAGTCGTGCTGCTGATAGGCATTGTCGCATTTTGGTTGGTCTTTCCCCTGTTTTTTTCCCCCCATGGGATTTTTGTCAAAAATTTAAAAGCAGGGAAATCGATGTTTGAAAGCATCCGCCTGACAAACCTGACGTTTTTCAGGTCCGGTTTTTTTATTATGATTGCTCTCCTGATTACGCAAGGGATGGATGTGCTTTGGCGGGTTCCCCCTGAGGATTCCTGGATGATGCTGGTCAGCATCCTGGGTCACGGATTTGTGACTACAGGGATGCTGGCAGCCAGCTTTGTTTACTACCAGGAGATGGACCGCTGGGTCAGTGAGCTTTTTTTTATTCAGAAAGCACAGCAAGCGCTGGGAGAGCAGACTTCTGAAAAAATTCACCGATCTGATTTGGAGTAAGCTAATTGTGTTAGGGTTTGGAGGAAGTAGTGGTAGATAACAATCAGCCAACATCATATGAAGCAAAAGATATCCAGGTGCTGGAAGGCTTGGAAGCAGTCCGAATGCGTCCAGGAATGTACGTTGGCGGCACGGATATAAAAGCCCTCCACCACCTGATTTATGAGGTGGTAGATAATTCGATTGATGAAGCGCTCGCAGAATACTGCGATGAAATTGAAATAATCATCCATGAGGATGAAAGCGTGACAGTCACCGATAACGGCCGGGGAATTCCCGTAGACATTCATCCTGAGAAAAAAGTGCCGGCATTGGAACTGGTAATGACAGTTCTGCATGCTGGAGGGAAGTTCGGGGGTGCAGGCTATAAAGTCTCAGGAGGTTTGCATGGGGTCGGTCTCTCTGCGGTCAATGCGCTTTCGGAGTGGTTTGAAGTGCGTGTCTGGCGCGGGGGAAAGGAGTATTATCAGCGCTATGAACGGGGAGTGCCCGTTACCAAGCTGGAAGTCGTCGGGGAAGCCCCCAAGGGAAAAACCGGGACCACTCAGACCTTCATGTATGACAAGACCATCTTTGATGAGGAGATCTCCTTTCATTTTGAACCCCTGGTCCAGCGTTTTCGGGAGATGGCGTTTGTGACCCGGGCGGTGCTGATCCGCTTTGTGGATGAGCGAACGGATCAGGAGATGAATTTTTATTTTGATGGGGGGATCACCTCTTTTGTTCGCTATCTCAACCGCAACCGGGAGAAGCTTCATTCTGTAATCCATGTTGAAAAAGAGATCGACGATATCGTCATTGAAGGGGCCTTTCAATATACCGACTCATTTGCAGAATCCGTTTATGCTTTCGCAAATACCATCAATACGATTGATGGTGGGACTCACCTGACCGGCCTGCGGGCGGCAGTCACCCGGACGATTAATAATTATGCCCGGAGCAAAAAATTGCTCAAAGACTCGGATCCAAATTTTACCGGGGATGATACCCGGGAAGGGCTGACCGCGATTATCAGCATCAAGCATCCTTCCCCTCAGTTTGAAAGTCAGACCAAAGTGAAACTGATGAACGCAGAGGTGAAAACGCACGCCCAGCAGGTAGTTGGAGAGGGGATGGAAATCTTTCTCGAGGAAAACCCTTCGGCGGCAAAAGCGATTGTAAATAAATGTTTAACCTCGGCTCGAGCGCGGCGAGCGGCTAGTAAAGCGAGAGATCTGGTCATCCGAAAATCTGCCCTGGAGAGCTTGACGCTTCCCGGAAAACTTGCAGATTGCTCTTCCCGGAATCCTGAAGAATCTGAAATCTTTATTGTGGAGGGAGATTCAGCAGGGGGATCAGCCAAACAAGGCCGGGACCGTCATTTTCAAGCCATCCTTCCCTTGCGGGGAAAGATCCTCAACACGGAACGCGCCAGGTTGAACCAGATTCTGGCAAATAACGAGGTAAAATCCCTGATCTCCGCCCTCGGCGTGGGGATTGGAGAAAGCTTTGATATTGAAGGGCTGAGATACTATCGGGTGATTATTATGACGGATGCAGATGTCGATGGAGCCCATATCCGCACGCTCCTGCTGACATTCTTTTTCCGCTACATGCAGCCGCTGATCGAAAGCGGGCACTTATTTATCGCCCAGCCTCCCCTCTATAAACTGCGCCACAAAAATAAGGATAAATATCTTTACACGGAGAAAGAGCGAATCAGCACCTTGAAGAAGCTGGGGATTAATCCTGAGAAAGCGAATATCCAGCGTTATAAGGGCCTGGGAGAAATGAATCCAGATCAGCTCTGGGATACCACCATGGATCCAGAGCAGAGAACGCTGCTGCGTGTGACCATCGAGGACGCCGCTGCTGCGGACCGTACTTTTGATATGCTGATGGGCTCTTCGGTCCCCCCCCGGAAGCGGTTTATCATCACCCATGCCAATGAAGTCCGGAATCTGGATATTTAAGGGGATGTTTCAAGCAAGAACATATCAATAGCGCATTGGAATTGTGTTCCGGCCGACAGTGAGCATCAGGGGATAGTGATCGGCTGGTTCTGCCTAGCAAGGTCTCTGGAAGACAGATTATGGCTCTGGAACAAGGTTCGCTGCTGCTCGATCGATACCGGATCATTGAAGTCCTGGGACAGGGGGGGATGGGATCGATTTATCGGGCTGTGGATGAGAATCTGGGAGTAGAGGTCGCGGTTAAGGAGAACATGTTCACTATTGACGACTATGCTCGTCAATTTCGCCGCGAAGCTCTGATCTTAGCGAATCTGCGCCATCCCAATCTTCCCCGTGTCTCCGATCACTTTACCATCGAAGAACAGGGTCAATACCTGATCATGGATTATATCGAGGGGGAAGATCTTCAAGAGCGAATGGAGCGATTTGGTCATCTCCCGGAAGAAGAAGTGATCTTTATCGGGGCAACGATTTGTGATGCCCTGGCCTATATGCACTCTCATAACCCTGTTGTCCTTCACCGGGATATCAAACCTGCGAATGTCCGGATCACCCCCCGGGGAGGGGTTTACCTGGTGGATTTCGGTCTGGCAAAAATTATGCATGGGGATAAAACGACCACAACGGGCGCCCGGGCAATGACCATGGGATTCTCCCCCCCAGAGCAGTACGGCGCTGCCAGAACGGATGCCCGGACAGATATCTATTCGCTGGGGGCCACGCTTTACACAGCCCTGACAGGTTTTACCCCGGAGGACAGCCTCGCCCAGACCATGGACCAGGAAGAACTAACCCCCGTGAGGGAAAGAAACCCGGCAATTTCCCGCAGGGTTGCTGAGGCGGTAGAAAAAGCCCTCCAGGTCCGCCCTTCTGATCGCTTTCAAATGGCGGCTGAATTCAAGAATGAGCTCCTCAAAGCCCAGAGCGGGCGGTTCAATATCACCCTCGGGCTGGACCAGGTGCCGGTTTCCTCCAATCAGGAGACAGATCAGGCAGAGGGTGACCGGGCCATTGTCCGGGGGGTGATCACGAAAGAAATTCACCCGGATAAGAACCAGAAGGAGCAGGTCCCCCAAAAAAAGCAACAATCCCTGAAATCCAAACCAACAATCGATCGCGGGGGGTGTGCAGGTCTGGTGGCTATCCTGGGATTAATTCTGATCCTGGGAGTGCTTGTGCTTTACTTGATCTATCCGGCTTTTATCAGTCAGCTGCTCAACCTTTCCTTTTAGGGCTGCATCCCCGGCCGATTATGGACTCATTCTGGAGAACAGGGGCGGCTGAGAGCGGCCATATCCCGCGTGATTGGTTATCTTAAAATCTCCTAATTTAATTTGTCTGACAATTGACAGTTGCCGATGTATTTGTTAAACTAGTATTTGTCAGACAATTATATTTTCCGGGGATAACCGATGACCACACTCCTTGTAAAAAACGCTCAGATCGCAGTGACCATGGACAGCCACCGCCGTGAAATTGAGGGCGGTGGGCTTTTTATTAAGGACGGCTTCATTGAACAAGTGGGGCCCACCGATCAGCTTCCGGAGCAAGCGGATCAAGTCCTCGATTTGGCTGGACACTTGCTAATGCCCGGGTTGGTCAACACCCACCACCATTTTTATCAGACCTTAACGCGTGTGGTGCCCGCAGCGCAGAATGTGAATCTTTTTCACTGGCTGAAAACTCTTTATCCGATCTGGGCGAGGATGACCCCTGAGGATATTCGTATTTCAACCAGGACTGCCTTGGCAGAATTGGCTCTTTCTGGATGCACAACCGCCTCGGATCATCTCTACCTCTTTCCAAACGGATCCAGGTTGGATGATGAGATTCAGGCCGCAAGAGGGATCGGGCTCCGGCTCCATGCTTCCAGGGGATCGATGAGTCTGGGAGAGAGCGATGGGGGTCTGCCGCCGGATAGCGTCGTGGAAGAGGAAGATTTTATTCTTAAAGATTCCCAGCGTTTGATTGAAACATATCATGACAGCCAGCCAGGATCCCTTCTCCAGGTTGTACTGGCTCCCTGTTCTCCGTTTAGTGTCACCGGAGATTTAATGCGGGAGAGTGCAGGACTGGCCAGGGAATATGGAGTTCAGCTGCACACCCATCTGTCAGAAACAGAAGATGAAATTGATTTTTGCATTCAAGAATTCGGCAAAAGACCGGTTGCCTACATGGAAGAAGTAGATTGGGTAGGTCCGGATGTCTGGTTTGCTCATTCCGTTTATGTCAATGAGGAAGAGATCGAAATATACGCAGATCACCACTGCGGAGTTGCCCATTGCCCCAGCTCCAACATGCGGTTGGCTTCTGGTGCTGCTCCCATTTTGGATTTTCTTTCCGCGGGTGTGGATGTGGGCTTGGGTGTGGATGGCTCTGCCAGCAATGATGGTTCCCATTTGATGGAGGAAGCTCGCCAGGCGCTTCTGCTGGCCCGGGTCCGGGCGGGAATGATGGGTGCTTCCCGGTCTGATGACCTGGATCTGCCGATTATGACTGGACGCCAGGCGCTTGAGCTGGCAACAATTGGGGGGGCTGCCGTGCTGGGACGATCTGACATTGGTTCCCTTGAATCAGGAAAAGCGGCCGACTTTACAGCGATTGATTTAAACCGAATTGATTATGCAGGAGCCCTGCATGATCCTGTTGCAGCGATGACCTTCTGCGCCCCGGTCAAAGTGGATTACACGGTTGTGGGTGGGAAGTTCATTGTCAAAGAGGGGGAGCTGGTTACCGATGACCTTCCCCGGTTGATTGAGGATCACAATCAGGCTGCGGATCGTTTGCTGAATGAATAAACCCTGCAGCCTCACTATGTTGTGGAATTTCTGAGGAAATTTATGTCTGTAAAAAAGATCAGTCTCAGAACCCAAACCCTGGTGGATGTAGCCATGGGGCGGAAAAAAGCTGACCTGGTCCTGCAGAATGGTCAGCTCGTCAGCGTGCAGTCCGGGGAAATCCTTCCCGGAATGGATATCGCCGTTTCTCAGGAATGGATTGCCTTTATCGGGGAGGACGCCTCCCACACCATTGGAGAGCAGACCAGGGTCATTCAAGCGGAAGGAAAGCATCTTGTTCCTGGTTTGCTGGATGCCCATATGCATGTGGAATCAGGAATGGTAACCATTACAGAGTTTGTTCGTGCAGTGGCTCCCCGGGGCACCACCGGGATGTTTATCGATCCGCATGAAATCGCCAATGTCTTTGGCCTTGATGGGGTCCGATTGATGGCAGAAGAAGCAGAGCAGCAGCCGATTCATGTTTGGGTGCAGGTTCCCTCCTGTGTTCCCTCGGCTCCGGGCTTGGAAACACCCGGATCCTCGATCGGTCCGGAAGAAGTTGCTGAGGCGATGACCTGGAAGCGGGTGATTGGATTGGGGGAGATGATGAATTTTCCGGGTGTGTTCAACAGCGATCCGAAAATGCATCAGGAAATGGCGGAGACCCGGGCGGCGGGCAAAGTCATCGGGGGTCATTATGCGTCCCCGGATCTCGGGGTGCCTTTTCACGGATATGCTGCAGGGGGGGCAGAGGATGATCATGAGGGAACCCGCAGGGAGGATGCTGCAGCCAGGGTTCGCCAGGGCATGAAAGCGATGCTCCGGTATGGTTCCGGCTGGCTGGATGTTGCAGCCCAAATCCAGGCGATCACCAAGGATGGATTGGATTCAAGACACTTTTTACTTTGTACGGATGATTCCCATTCCGAGACCCTGGTAAATGAAGGGCATATGGATCGGGTGGTGCGCCATACGATGCAGCAGGGGATAGATCCGATTGTTGTCCTGCAGATGGCAACCATCAACACGGCAGAGCATTTTGGAGTTGCCAGGGAGATGGGTCAGATTGCTCCCGGTCGGTATGCGGATATCCTGCTGGTAGAAGACCTGCTAAACTTCAGTCCCGAATTGGTCATCTGCCGCGGACAGGTGTTAGCTGAGAACAGAACCTGGCAAATCGACCTTCCGGATATTAACTATCCAGGCTGGGCCACAGACTCAATCCATCTCAAACAAGCTTTGAAGGCAGAGGACTTCCGTCTGCCTGTTGGAGAGCAGAACTCCTCAGCAAAATGGATCGCCCATGTAATTGGCGTGATTGAAGGTCAAGCACCCACACGACATTTGCTGATCCCCGTCTCCCCTGAAAATGGGGAAGTGAAGGTTGATCTCGAAAGGGATCTGGCAAAGATTGCCCTGGTGGAGCGCCACCAGGGGACCGGGTCCGTGCAGGTTGGGCTGGTACAGGGGTTTGAGCTGGATGAACACTGCGCGATAGCAACGACAGTTGCCCATGATTCCCATCACATGATTATTGTGGGAACCGATGAGGAGCAGATGGCGAGGGCTGGAAATTACCTGGCTGAAATCCATGGAGGGCAGGTGGTGATCAAAGACGGCCGTGTCCTGGGAGAGGTTTCCCTACCCATTGCCGGGTTGATGTCAGAAAAACGGGCTGAAGAAGTCGCCGCCGAGGCAGCATCGGTTCTGGATGGTTTCCGTGAGTGTGGATGTGAGATTAGCAATCCCAATATGCAGCTCAGTTTACTGGCGCTGGCAGTGATCCCTTCTTTAAGGATTACAGATTTGGGATTGGTGGACGTCGATGCGTTTGATTTTATTCCGGTAGTAGAAAAAGAAGAAGAATAATTATGTCAGAAAACGATGTATCATCAGCAGCCCATGAACAGTTGAGCAGGATAATTTCTAACACCGAAAGTGGAGAGAGGCTGCCCTCCGAACCGAAGCTGGCTGAAGAATTGGGTGTCTCCCGGGCAACTTTGCGGGAGGTGATGCGCACCTTTGAGACTCGTGGATTGCTGCAGCGCAAGCAGGGGGTGGGAACGTTTGTGATCCATCCAACCAATGTGTTTGAAAGCGGGCTTGAAAATTTAGTCAGCCTGGAAACACTGGCGGGAAAGATCGGCCTGGAGGTTTCGATGGGGGAATTGGTGATTGAAAAACATCTCGCAGAGTCAGAACTGGCAGACCTGTTGGGACTGGAAAAGGATGATCCAGTGATCCGGATCTCACGAACAATTCTGACCGAAAATAGGCCCGTTGCTTTTCTGATAGACAATGTTCCCGCAGATCTTCTTGCAGTGGCGGATGTCAGGGAGGATTTCAGCGGATCCGTGCTGGATTTGCTGATCCAGCACGAAAATATCCCCTTGGCCAGTTCGCGGTGTAATATCACTGCCATGGGAGCCACTTCTGAGGTTGCCAGTGCTTTGGACATTCAGCGTCACGATCCTCTGCTGGTATTTTCATCCCAGCTCTACAGCTCCGAAGGCAGGGTGATCGACCAATCCTTCAGTTATTTCATTCCGGGATATTTTAAGTTTCATATCCTCCGTCGAGTAGATGACCGTCGTTAATCAAATATGAGTTTGAATCTACCTCCCTGGAAGAAAGAAGTTGGATCTTCCAGTAATAAATATCAGATCTAAAGAAAGGAGTATTAACATGAGAAGTTTTGCAGGACGCAACATTATCTCTCTGAAGGACTTTGAGCGACGTGAGTTTGAACGGGTGCTGGAAGTCGCCGCTGAGCTGGCCCCGATTGCTCACAACCGCAAGAATGTTGATTTGCTGAGAGAAAAGACGCTGGTAACGGCTTTTTATCAGCCTTCAACCCGAACGCGCCTGGCCCACGAATCCGCCATGCTCCGTCTCGGAGGGAAAGTCACCGGGTTCTCCGATGCAAAGATGACCCGTGCGGGGGATTTCTATATGGAATCCATCAAGGATACTTTTAAAATGTTGGAGCACTACGGGGATGTGATCGTTATGCGGCATTTCCAAAAAGGTGCTCCTTTGGAAGCATCCAGATGGACCAGCATCCCAATTATCAACGGTGGAGATGGATGGGGGGAACATCCCACCCAGATTCTGACTGACCTCTATACGGTGTGGCAGGAAAAAGGCACCATTGACGGGCTCAACTGGGTGGCAGTGGGTGACATGCGGATGCGCACCATGCACTCCCTGGGTCATGCCCTGACCCAATTTGACTGCCCGATCACCTTCATTTCCCCCGATGAAATGTCCCTGCCTGATGAATACCGGGAAGATTTCCAACAAAACAGCCTCAACTTCTCTGAAGGAGGAGACGTTCGGAAAGTAATCGGCGATGCTGATGTGATCCTGGTCGAGCCAGTTGTCCAGCCAGACTATACCAAATCCCGTGATGAGCGAGAGGGAGAGGTCCCCCAGACTCCACCGGAATTTAAAATAACCCGGGAGCTCTTGGAGACCAAAGCGAAATCAGATGCCATTCTGCTGCACTCGCTGCCGCGGATGGATGAGATCCCTCCGGATGTGGATCAAACCCGATGGGCCCGGTACTGGCAGGAAGGGTTCAACGGCGTTGTGGTCCGCATGTCCCTCCTGGCTCTGGTTCTCGGTGCCATGGAATAGTTGAAAATCCAACAAGGAAATTTTTTTTATCCAGTCCCAGCTGCTTTAGCGGTTCAATCCGCTGGGTTGCTGGGACTGTGAAAAGCAACCCAAAGGGGTTGCAGTCATTATCCTCCAGCAGACTCCGCTGGAAGACTTGAACAAAAGGAGACGAGAAATGATTACAGATTTACGAGGGCGAGATTTAATCAGTGACCTTGATTTTTCTAAAGAGGAAGTTGAAACCATTTTGGATGTTGCCTGGGACCTGAAGAAGAAACGGGCGCTGGGGGAACCCCATGCGCTGCTGCGGGATAAAACCCTGGCGATGCTGTTTTTTTACTCCAGTACACGGACAAGGGCATCTTTTGAATCCGGGATGGCTCAGCTGGGGGGGCATGCCGCTTTTATGGAAAGCCGCACCACCCAGGTATCCCATGGAGATACGGAAAAAGAGCTTGGAGAGATATTGGGCCGCTACTTTGATGGCATTGCCATCCGGCATGTCACCTGGGGTGTTGGAAACCAGTATTTGCAGAATGTGGCGTCCGCTTCCCGCGTATCAGTATTGAACATGCAGTGCGAGGTGTACCATCCCCACCAGTGCCTGGCGGATATCATGACGATTCAGGAGAAGAAGGGGCGAGATCTTCGGGGAAAGAAAATGGTGGTCTCCTGGGCGTATGCTTCCTCTTATCTCAAACCGATTTCCGTCCCCCAGTCCCTGATCCTGCAAATGCCTCGATTTGGCCTCGACGTCACCCTGGCGCATCCTCCAGAATTTATGCTAATGCCGGAGATTATGGAGCAGGCTCAAGAGCAAGCGGCAAAGTTTGGTTCAAAATTTGAAGTTGTGGACGACATGGAAGAGGGGTTCAAGGATGCGGATATTGTTTATGCTAAATCCTGGGGACCGCTGCTGACCACACAGGATCAAGAGGAAGGGAAAAAGATTCAAGATCAATATAAAGATTGGATTACCGATGCGAAAAAGATGGCCTTGGCGGATAAAGATGCCATCTACATGCACCCGCTTCCAGCGGATCGGGATGTGGAGGTAACCAGTGAGGTGATGGATGGTCCTCAATCGGTGGTCTTTGATCAGGCTGAAAACCGTATGCATGCGCAAAAAGCTGTCATGGCTTTGACGATGCGCTAGGAGGTACTGATGAACAATACGAAGAAAGTCGCAGTGGTTGCCATTGGCGGCAATTCATTAATTAAGGATAAAGACCACCAGACCGTTGAGGATCAATATCAGGCAGCAAAGGAAACAGCGGCCCACCTGGTGGATATGATCGAAGCCGGTTGGATCATCGCAATTGGTCATGGGAATGGACCCCAAGTAGGGTTCATCCTGCGCCGGTCGGAAATTGCCCATAAGGTTGAGGGAATGCATGAAGTTCCCCTGGATGTCTGTGGAGCAGATAGCCAGGGAGCGATTGGCTACGCGCTCCAGCAAAACCTGCTTAATGAACTATCCCGGAGAAAAATTGATAAATCCGTTGCCACGGTGATTACCCAGGTCCGGGTGGATCCAAATGACCCCGCGTTTCAGGAACCAGCCAAACCGATCGGCAGCTTCATGGAAGAGGATGAAGCCCTGCAGCGCAAGCAGGAAATGGGCTGGAATGTGGTTGAAGATGCAGGTCGGGGGTGGCGAAGAGTGGTGCCATCTCCTTTACCTGTGGAAATCATGGAGCTCCCTGCCATCAAAGCCCTGATCAATTCGGGGATGATCACGATCACAGTGGGAGGAGGGGGCATTCCCGTGATCGATACGGACCAGGGCATTCAGGGTACTGCTGCGGTGATTGATAAGGATTTTGCTTCCTCCTTCCTGGCGACGGAAATCAACGCGGATCTGCTGCTGATCTCCACTGCGGTGGAGAAAGTCGCCCTGAATTTTGGAAAACCAAATCAAGAAGATATCGATGAAATGACAGTTGCTGAAGCAAAGCAGTACCTTGATGAAGGCACTCACTTTGCCAAGGGGTCCATGGAGCCGAAAATCAAAGCGATTGTCCGTTTCCTGGAAAATGGGGGCCAGGAAGCAATCGTCACTGACCCAAAGAACATTGGACGGGCGCTGAAAGGGGAAACTGGAACCAGGATCATCCAGGGAAGCTAGTCTCCTGGCGCTGTTACTGTACAGAAAATTTCATCAAATATTAAGATAATCTTGGTTAGTCAAGGCAGTGGGATCAAGTATACTAGGGAAAGAACCATTCCAGAGTTTTGATCAAAAAAGGAGGTCTGCCTCAAACAACCAAATAGCACGATCTGACCATTTTGCAACTTAGTTTATGTAGAGGAGAAATATGAATAAGAAAACCCTTTGGTTTGTGATCAGTATTCTGCTCATAGCATCCTTTGCTTTCACCGCCTGCCAGCCTGAACCCCCTGCAGAAGAACCAGCTGCGGAAGAAGCTGAAGAGGCAGAAGCGGAGGAAGAGGAAGCCATGGAAGAGGAAAAACTAACTGTGGCTTTCATCTACATCGGTCAGCCTGGAGATCTCGGCTGGACCTATGAGCATGAACGGGGCCGCCTGGCCCTGGAAGAGGCGCTTGGTGAGCAGGTAGAAACCCTCACCGTGCCGGATGTTCCCGAGGGCCCGGATGCTGAAAAATCGATCCGTGATGTGGTCAACCAGGGCGCTGATGTGGTCTTCACAACAAGCTTCGGGTACATGGATCCTACCCTAACGGTAGCCCAGGATAATCCTGAAGTGATTTTTGAACACTGTTCAGGATTCAAAACCAACGACAACATGGCAACCTACTTCGGCCGTATGTACCAGCCGCGCTACCTGTCCGGCCTGGTCGCTGGAAGCATGACGGAAGACAATTCCATAGGCTACGTGGCTGCTTTCCCGATCCCGGAAGTTCTGCGGGGAATCAACGCCTTTACCCTGGGTGTTCGGGAGGTCAACCCGGATGCGGTTGTGAAAGTAGTTTGGACAAATACCTGGTATGATCCCGTGAAGGAACGCGAAGCTGCCCAGGCCCTGCTGGATGAGGGTGTGGACATCATCGCTCAGCACCAGGACACCACGGAACCCCAGAAAGCAGCCCAGGAAGCCGGAAAGCTGAGTATTGGCTACGATTCCGATATGGCTCAATTTGTGGGGGATACCGTGCTGACCAGCCCGATCTGGAACTGGGGGACTTACTATGTAGACACTGTCCAGGAGGTTCTTGACGGCACCTGGGAAACCCACCAGTACTGGGGCGGCCTGGAAGATGGCGTGGTCCAGCTGGCAGATCTGAGTCCGCAAGTCCCGGCCGATGTAAGTGCAATGGTCGATGAAGCTCGATCCAAGATTGTTGATACGGATTGGGATGTTTTCTGCGGGCCGATCAACGCCCAGGATGGTTCTGAGAAGATTGCTGACGGTGAATGCATGAATGATGGCGATATGCTTTCCATGGATTGGTTCGTGGAAGGGGTAGAAGGCTCCATCGAGTAGCATCCTTTGTTCTTTGCTCTCCCCATCCTCGATTGCTGTGGATGGGGAGAGTGACCTAAGACAGGTTGGATATCCCATGAATGAACAAAATCATAGATATGCTGTTGAGATGCGGGGGATTACCAAGCGGTTCCCAGGCGTGATTGCCAACCAGGACGTGGATTTAAAGGTGGAAAAAGGTCATGTTCATGCCCTTCTAGGTGAAAACGGCGCAGGAAAAAGCACTCTCATGAATGTGCTGTCCGGTCTCTATCAGCAGGATCAAGGGCGAATCCTGTTAAACGGAGAGCCTGTTGCCATCCAATCCCCCCGTGACGCCATTGACCTCGGCATCGGCATGGTTCATCAGCACTTCATGCTGGTGGAATCCCTCACAGTGGCGGAAAATGTCATCCTGGGTTTATTTCCTACCGGACTGGTGATTGATGAAAACAAAATCGAATCCCAGATCCGGGACCTCTCGGAGCGCTACCAGCTTAATGTTGACCCCAGTGCTTATATTTGGCAGCTTTCTGTTGGTGAACAGCAGCGCGTCGAGATATTAAAACTTCTCTACCGGGGGGCAGATATTTTGATAATGGATGAGCCCACCGCTGTGCTCACCCCCCAGGAAGCAGATAAACTGATGAAAATCCTTCATCAGATGGCCAGGGAAGGAAAAACCATTATCTTTATCACGCATAAGCTGAATGAGGTCATGGGGTATGCTGACCGGGTTTCTGTTCTGCGAAAAGGAAAAAAGGTAGACACCGTGGCAATAGACGAGACCTCAAAAGATCAGCTTGCGCGCTTGATGGTCGGCCGTGAGGTCTTATTCCGATTTGAAAAAAGTGACAATGATCCGGGCGACGTGGTTATCCAGGCAGAAAATCTCACTGCCGTAAATGACAAAGGGCTGCCAGCGCTAAAAGGCATTTCCTTTGAGGTGCGAAGTGGTGAGGTGGTGGGTATTGCGGGAGTCGCTGGAAACGGGCAGCGGGAGCTGGCGGAAGTCGTCACCTGCTTGCGACCCCTGAAAAAGGGGAAAGTATTAGTCAATGATCAGGAGGTCACCAACTGCACTTCCCGGCAGGCGATCAATGCTGGGTTGAGCCATATCCCAGGTGATCGGCTGGGAAGAGGTTTGGCTGGAAATTTACCTGTATCTGATAACCTGGTCATGAAAATGTATCGAAAACCCCCGCTGGCAAGCGGGCCCATGGTGAATTATCGCCGGGTGGATGGGTATTCAACCGATCTTGTCAGCAGTTTTGACATCATTACCCCATCGATAAAGACAATGGCCCGGTCCCTGTCCGGAGGAAACCAGCAGAAAGTCGTCCTGGCCAGGGAGATTGATGCCAGCAGTGGGGCACTGGTAGCTGTAAACCCAACCCGTGGGTTGGATATCGGTGCCACGGAAGCGGTCCGGAAAGAACTCCTGGATCAACGCGATCAGGGTGCGGCGATCCTGTTAATTTCAGGAGACCTGGATGAGCTGCTGCAGATCACTGATCGGATTCTGGTGATTTACGAAGGGGAATTTATGGGAGAGGTCTCAACGGATGAGGCTGATATTGATCAGATCGGATTAATGATGGCGGGAGAAAGACAGCAGGAAATCACCCCATCATGAACAAGCTTCGGTGTTGAGCAGGAGGTGAGTTGAGGGTGAATATTAAATTTGAACGCAGGCTGCAGCAATCCCGCTTGGCACTGATTCTTGTCCCCCTGGGGTCGTTTATCCTGGCCCTGCTTTTTGGTGCCCTGCTGCTGCTGACTTTTGGAATTAATCCCCTGATGGCATTTCAGGTGATGATCTCTGGTTCCCTGGGAGGACAATATGCCATCACCGAGACCCTGGTCAAGTCGATCCCATTAATGCTGACAGGGTTATCGGTATCGATCGCTTTCCGGATGCTTTTTTGGAACATCGGTGCGGAGGGGCAGCTGGCCCTGGGAGGAATTGCTGCCTCCTTTGTGGCCCTGTTTTTAGCGGACTCGCTGCCTGATTTCCTGACCATTCCGACCATGATGGTTTTTGGGATGATCGCAGGCGCGCTGTGGGCTTTCATACCGGCTTTTTTGAAAGCCTATCTGAATGTTAATGAAATCCTGACCACCTTGATGCTGAACTATATTGCCATCCTGATGGTTGAGTACCTGTATCTTGGCCCGTGGCGGGATCCGGAAGGATATGGTTTTCCAGGATCAGCCCCTTTTCCACAGGAGGCAATCCTTCCCCGGCTGGTCGGCCGGGTTCATCTGGGGATCGTCTTTGCTGTAGCAGCGGCTTTTGTGGTCTGGCTGATCATGAGCCGGATGAAATGGGGGTATGAGATCCGTCTGATTGGGGAGAACCCGCAGGCTGCAAAATATGCCGGCATCAGCACGAAGCGGAATATGATCCTGGTCATGCTGCTTTCCGGCGCATTGGCCGGTCTGGCCGGGGTGGCTGAGGTCTCTGGCATTGCTCGCAGGCTGTACCAGGGATTAACCGTTGGCTATGGGTATACCGCGATCATTGTGTCCTGGTTAGCCAATCTCAACCCTTGGGCGGTTCTGTTTGTCAGCCTATTCATGGCGGCATTGACAGTAGGCGGCGACCAGCTGCAGGTAGCGATGGGGATTCCGGCCGCGGTTGCCCTCGTCCTTCAGGGAGCCATTCTCTTCTTTGTCCTTGGAGGATGGGTGTTTATCAATTACCGGATTCGGATTATTCGACCAAAAGATCTTATGCAGGCGGGAGAACTCCATGACTGAGGCTCTGATCATATCCCTGTTGACAATCACTGTCCGTGCAGGAGTTTCCTTGTTGTACGCCACCCTGGGAGAGATTTTTACCGAACGCTCCGGCGTTCTCAACCTCGGGGTTGAAGGGATCATGCTCATGGGTGCAGCCACTGCATTTGCGGTTGCCTTTCACAGCGACAGTGCCTTGCTGGGATTGGGCGTGGCTGCCTTATCCGGTATGGTGCTGGGGGCAGTTCACGCTTTCCTGACGATCACCATGCAGGCTGATCAGGTCGTCAGCGGTTTGGCACTCACCTTGTTCGGCACGGGATTATCCAGTTTTATGGGGCAGAGGCTGGGCCCGGGGGGCACCACCATGGTGGGTTTGCAGGGGCCTTCCTTTCAGCGAGTGGCGATTCCCCTTTTGGAAAAAATCCCCATCCTGGGACCTTCCCTCTTCAATCAGGATATTTTGGCGTATCTTTTATATCTCCTGCTTCCTCTGCTGTGGTTTTTTCTCTATAAAACGCAGGTTGGGCTCCACTTACGAGCTGTGGGTGATAATCCCACAGCAGCGGATGCGCTGGGCATCCAGGTCAAGCGCACCCGCTATGTCTACACCGTTTTTGGGGGGCTGCTGATGGGAGTCGCCGGCGCTCATCTTTCCATGGCCTACCTTCAAGGGTGGGCGATGAATATCACCGGCGGACGCGGCTGGATTGCAATTGCCCTGGTGATTTTTGCCACCTGGGATCCTTTCCGGGCAGCGATTGGCGCTCTCCTGTTCGGCGGGATAAACGCCCTGCAGTTCCGCCTTCAAGCCGCAGGCACCTCGATCCCCGCTCCCTTTTTGAATATGATGCCATACTTTTTTACCATTATCGTCCTGGTGTTAATTACCTGGGGTGAATCATTCCGGAAACGCCTGGGAGCCCCCGCCGCATTGGGGAACCCCTACATCCGGGAGGACAAGAAGTAATTGGAAAAACCTGAATGAGAATCCAAATCAAGATAATACTGGCTGTGTTGAGTTGATAGCTGTGGCTCAAGGAGCCCGTTCTGACCCGGGTTCGGAGTGAGTTTCAAAGTCCGGGCGCGTCTTTAGAAGATCAAGGATCATTGTGCCCCGGATCATTCATATCTCCAGGGTGAGTTGGATCAGGAAACAGTGAGACCCCTGCCGGGATGTGGACTTCCGCCCGGAGATCGAGGAGGTTGACCGGGGGGAGGTACGCTTGACTGTGGATGGAATTTCCTGTCAAAGCGATCGGGGAACACCAGGGCTGCGAACTGTCAACCTGGAGGTCCATTCCGGAGAGATCCTGGGGATTGCGGGTGTCTCGGGAAATGGTCAGCGCGAATTGGCTGAGGTTATTACAGGATTACGGGAAACCACTGCAGGTCGAATTCTATTGGATGGTGAGAATATTACCCAGTTCCCGCCGATCATGCGCACCGACCGGGCGCTCTCATACATTCCAGAAGAAAGAATGCGGGATGGGATGATCAAGGATTTTACCGTCGCCGAGAATCTGATTCTCAGGGAACATCATAAAGAACCCTATTCTAAATGGGGATTTTTGAACCTGAAAGCTGTGGAGAAACACAGTGAAAAGTTGATCAACAATTATCAGATTAAGACCCCCTCACAGGCGACCCTGGCAAAGAACCTTTCTGGGGGGAACATTCAAAAGGTGGTGGTTGCCAGGGAACTATCGCGGGACCCCCGGGTGATTGTTGCCTCCCAGCCAACCCGAGGGTTGGATGTCGGTGCGATGGAATATGTCCGATCCCGGTTGTTGGATGAACGAAAAAAGGGAACCGCGATCCTGCTGATCTCTGAAGATCTGGACGAGATATTCGCCCTGGCAGATCGGATTGCGGTGATTTACGAAGGCAGGATCATGGGGATTGTCTCCCGAGAGGAAGCAACCCCTGAAAAACTCGGGCTGCTGATGGCCGGGGTCAACCAAGGAGTTTAATCCCATGGGAAGTTTCACAGGTTATCAATGCTCCATCTGCGGGGAAGTGTACGCTCCGGGAGAGGTCACCTACACCTGCCCGGAGGATGACGGCATTCTGGACGTTTTGCTGGATTATGATCGGTTAAGAAAAAAAACAATGGAAGAGCTGGTGTGTTTTCCTGAGGAATCCCTCTGGCGGTATCTGGCGCTTCTGCCAGTGGAAAAAGCCATTGGCCTGGGGACACCGCTCCAGGCAGCAGGGTGGACGCCGACATACTCCCCACCTGCACTGGCTGCGGAGTTGGGGATCCGGCAGCTCTGGGTGAAGGACGAGAGCGGCAATCCCACGGCATCGTTCAAAGACCGTGCCAGCGCGATCCTGGTCGCGCGGGCCAGGGAAATTGGGGCGGATGTGATCGTCACCGCATCAACCGGGAATGCCGGGGCTGCTTTGGCCGGCATGGCGGCTGCTGTCGGTCATCAGTCGGTGATCTTTGCTCCCAAAACCGCACCCCCTGCAAAAATCGCCCAGCTTCAAATCTACGGCGCCCGGGTCATTTTAGTGGACGACAACTACGATGCCGCCTACCAGCTGTCCCTTGAAGCGACGGAGGAATTTGGTTGGTACAACCGCAATACCGGCTATAATCCCTTCACTGCGGAAGGCAAGAAAACCGCTGCCCTGGAGATCTGGGAGCAGGTCTTGATGACCCATTCCCTTGAAAAACCCCTTTGTGTTTTTGTCAGCGTTGGGGATGGAAACATTATTTCCGGGATTCATAAGGGGTTCAAAGATCTTATGAAAATAGGACAACTTGAGCAGATGCCGCGGATTTTTGGCTGTCAGTCGACAGGATCCGCAGCAATCGCCAATGCATTCCTGGCGGGCACCGAGGAAATCAAACCGGTTGCTGCGGACACGCTCGCTGACAGCATCTCAGTGAACCTCCCCAGTGATGGTTTGCGGGCCCTGCGGGCAGCGACGCAAACCAAGGGGGCTTACGTTCTTATCGAGGACGAGGAGATTTTGCAGGCGGTAGCGGACCTGGGCCGGGTGGGTATCTTCGCAGAGCCTGCAGGGTCTGCCAGCTACGCTGGTTTGAAAAAAGCGCTCCAAGATGGCCTGGTGGGCCCAGATGACCCCATCCTGGTGTTGAATACCGGGAGCGGGTTGAAAGATGTAAAGGCAGCCGTCCAGGCGGCCGGGGAAGCCCCGGTCATTAAACCCGTGCTGGATGAGGTGAAAAAATTAATCCGATAGCTGTCTGGGGAATCAAGCCAGGGCAGCAAGAGGATGGGTTGAGATGATTGAGAAACCAAGATACACGATCATTGCACCGATCTATAATGAGGTTGATAACATCCCCCTCCTGTATCAAAGAATCAGTGAGGTGATGGACCGGACAGGGGAGCTGTGGGAACTCATCATGGTCAATGATGGCTCGACAGACGGTTCAACCGAAGTGATGGAGCAGGTCCAGCAGGAGGATGATCGGGTCAGAACAGTCCATTTTGCGCGGAATTTTGGCCATCAAATTGCCGTCACCGCAGGCTTAGACTACAGCCTCGGAGAGGCGGTGGTGATCATCGATGCGGATTTGCAGGATCCTCCTGAGGTGATCCTGGAGCTGATCGAGAAATGGAAAGAAGGCTATGAGGTGGTCTACGCGGTGCGTTCCAAGCGGGAAGGGGAGGGCTGGTTCAAGCTCTTCACAGCAGCCGCGTTTTACCGGGTCATCCAGTGGATCACTGATGTAAATATTCCCTTGGATACGGGAGATTTCCGCCTCCTGGACCGGAAGGTCGTGGAGGTTATGAATCAAATGCGGGAACGGCATCGTTTCCTGCGCGGGATGTCGGTCTGGGTAGGTTTCAATCAAACCGGTGTGGAATATGACCGCGAGGAGCGCTTTGCAGGGGAAACCAAATACCCCTTCAAAAAAATGCTCCGATTTGCCATCGACGCCATCACGGGTTTTTCCTACTTTCCCCTTCAACTGGCGATGTATTTCGGATTCCTCGCGGCGGGTCTCAGCATCCTGGCGATCCCATTTGTGATCATTATGAGGCTGGCTGGATCCCAGGCGTTTTTCGGGCAGGCCTCGACTTTGATCGCTGTGCTGTTTTTAGGGGGCGTGCAGCTGATCTTTTTGGGGGTTTTAGGGGAATACATCGGCCGCTTGTATGATGAAGCAAAAGGCAGACCGCTTTATATTGTTCGCGAATACCCTGCCAAAAAAGACTAAAATATAGTAAGATGTCAGACAACTGTGATGAGACAGTTATCAGCAATCTACAACGTAGTTTAAAAGGAAGTTGACATGATTGACCTCACCATTGATAAAAAGCAGCTCAAGCGCACTGTGAAGAGGGCCCGGGACCGGAATATCATTGTCCCGACCTTTGAACAAATGAAAAATCCTGATTTGATCCCTGATGAAATCAAGGAAGAATTGAAGGATATCGGACTCTGGGATATCACTTCAAGAAACCTGTTTCGAATTACCTGGAAGAATGAACCGGTAGAGAAAGGGGGAGGGTACAACGGGGTTAATTATGTTGAATTACCCCCCAGCCTAACGGGTGTGCAGGCGAGGGTGATTGCCCTGGTTGGGAAATGGTTTCCGACCGGTGCCCATAAGGTTGGGGCGACGTTCGGCTGCCTGGTTCCCCCGCTGGTCACCGGGCAGTTTGACCCCACCTACCACCAGGCTGTGTGGCCTTCCACCGGGAACTACTGCCGTGGGGGGGCGTATGATGCCTCTTTGCTGGCCTGCGAGTCGATCGCCATTCTCCCAGAAGGGATGAGCCGGGAGCGCTTTGAGTGGCTCGAGAAGGTCGCCGGGGAAGTGATCGCTACCCCGGGATCTGAGAGCAACGTGAAGGAAATCTATGACAAAGTGAAGGAACTGCGCGCTGAGCGCGAGAATGTCTTTGTCTTCAATCAATTTGATGAGTTCGGAAATTACCTCTGGCATTACGAAGTCACAGGACATGCCATGGAGGAGGTGCTGGAGCAGGAAATGGGACCCCGGGATGAGTATCGCGGTCTGTGTTTGACCACCGGATCAGCGGGCACACTGGGCTGTGGAGATTACATGAAACAGCTTTTCCCCGGCAGCATCAATGTCGCTGGAGAAGCGCTGCAGTGCCCGACGCTCCTCGAAAATGGGTTTGGTGCCCACCGGATTGAAGGAATCGGGGACAAGCATGTTCCCTGGATCCACAATGTCAAAAACACTGATATGATCATGGCGATTGATGATAATTCAGTGGTCAATTTGGCCCGCTTATTTAACGAACCTGAAGGAAAAAAATACCTGGTCAAGGTTGGTGTGCCAGAGGACCTGGTCAACCAGATGGATCTGCTTGGATTTTCCAGCATTGCCAACACCTTGATGGCAATTAAGATGGCCAAATACTACGAAATGGATGAGAATGATGTCATCCTGACTGTCTGGACCGACTCGATGGAGCTCTATGAAAGCCGGCTTCAGGAGATGCATGAGGAGATTGGTGAGTATACAGAGGTGGATGCCGCCCAGACCCATGCCATGTTCATCTGTGGTATCACCCCCAACTACCTGCAGGATCTGACCTATCAGGATCAGCGGCGGGTGCACAACTTGAAGTATTTCACCTGGGTGGAACAGCAGGGGAAGACCTTTGAACAGATTCAAACCCAGTGGTACGAACGGGATTACTGGACCAATTTCCAGAAACAAATTCCTGAGATTGATGAACTGATCAAAGAGTTCAATGACCAGGTCGGATTGCTGTAATCCGGGCCGGAGGGAACCAAAACCAGCCTGACATCAGGAAATCGCCGAATTTTCCAGCAGAGAATTCGGCGATTTTTCTTTTCCTGAAGAACTGTGACCTTCTTGAATTTAGGGCCTGGGCGTCATTCATGGCAGGGGAGCCGGACTTTGAAGACAGGATGGTTGGTTTGGGTCAGCAGGGCAGTGATTCCTGTTCTCAGCGGGGGGTGGGGTATAATTTTAGGCGCGGCCTGGGCAGCTCTCATCCATCGTTTACGAGGCTTTTTTTTGTGGAAATCCAGGCAAAGGAAAAAAGATGACGACAACCCTGATTGAAAACGGCACACTGGTAACTGCCGCAGACAGCTACCAGGCGGATATCCTGATTGAAGGGGAAAAAATTGCCCTGATTGGGAAAAATTTAAGCGGGCGGGGGGAGCAGGTGATTGATGCTTCAGGCCGTTTGATTCTCCCCGGGGGGATTGATCCCCATACTCATTTGGATTTGGAAATGTTCAACACCGTCTCCTCGGATGATCACTACAGCGGTCATAAGGCGGCGGCTTTTGGCGGGACAACGACAGTGATGGATTTCGTCGAGGATCAAGATCAGCAGCTGATGAAAAATTTAGAAAAATGGCATGACATGGCAGATCCCAAAGCGGCTGTTGATTTCAGCTTTCATCACAATATCACCCAATTCAGTCCAGAAATCGCTGCCCAAATTCCTGATTTGGTCTCTGCCGGGGTTACAACCTTAAAGGTATTCACTGCCTACAATAACAGACTGCGGCTGCAGGATGGAGAGATCTTCCAGGTTCTCCGGACCGCTGCCAAGCACGGCATGCTGACGATGCTGCACGCTGAAAATGGGGATGTGATCGATGTCCTGGTCGCAGAGGCGCTGCTTGCAGGTCATACAGCCCCTGAGTGGCATGCGCACACAAGACCGGCCTGGGGTGCTGTGGAAGCCGTGCTGCGGGCATCGGCACTGGCTGCCCAGGCAGATGCCCCCTTGTATATCGTGCATATGAATACTGCCGGCGGGGTGGATCAGCTGAAATTCGCCCGGGAGCGGGGGGTCAAGGTGATGGGGGAAACCTGTCCCCAGTACCTGTTTTTTACCGTGGAGAACCTGAAACGTAAGGATGGGGCAAAATGGATTTGCTCTCCTCCGATGCGCACGGAAGAGGATAACGAGCAAATCTGGAAGCGGTTGATGGATAACACTTTACATACAGTTGGTACAGATCACTGTCCCTTTTTCTATAATGGAAAGAAAGCCATTGACTACGAGGGGGAAAAAGTCAGGATTCCTGGGAAAGAACTGGGGAATGATGATTTCACAAAAATCCCCAATGGGCTTCCCGGTGTTGGTGACCGGATGCCAATCCTCTGGACAGAAGGGGTGGGGAAAGGTTTGCTCACCCCCAATCAATTTGTCGCTCAAACCAGCACGAATGCGGCGAAAATCTTTGGGATCTATCCCCAGAAAGGCTGTTTGGCGCCAGGTTCTGATGCAGATATTGTCATCTGGGACCCCGACCGGGAGCTGGTATATGGGGTAGATGTAGCCCAACACCGAACGGATTACAATCTCTATGAGGGGTGGAAGCTGAAAGGGTTTCCCGAGAGGGTATTCCTGCGAGGGAAATGTATTGTGGACCGGGGAACGTGGCTGGGAAAACGGGGTCAGGGTCAATTCTTGAAGCGAAAACCCTTTGCGGAAATCCTCTAGGGGCCAGGAATTTCTCGGTAAATTTCACGAACGTGCTCCGTATTCTTACAACAAATTAACACTCGTACGGTACAGTATCCTAGATGTTGTGAGTGCTTCTGGGAGGAGTCCGTATGAGAAAAGAACATCAGCCGCCGATAGAAAATGGTGGCGAAAAGATTGCGTTCCAAACTGAAATTAAGCAGCTTCTGAATATTCTCATTCACTCCCTTTACACGAAAAGGGAAATATTCCTGCGGGAACTGATCTCCAATGCCTCTGATGCATTAACCCAGATGAGATTTAAGCAGCAGACGGACCATGATGTCCACGATCCCGAGCAGGATCTAGAAATCCGGATCAAGGTGGATCCTGAGGCCAAGACCCTGATCATTTCTGATACCGGGATCGGGATGACCAGGGAGGAATTGAAGGTAAATCTTGGAACCATTGCCCAGTCCGGGGCGCGGGCGTTCCTGAAAGCTGCCCAAGAGGATGAACTCGAATTAGTGGATGTGATTGGAAAGTTCGGGGTAGGTTTCTACTCGGTGTTTATGGCAGCTGAATGGGTGAACGTGGAATCCCGTTCCTATCTGCCGGACGAGGAACCTGCTTCCTGGTATGCTACCGGGGGAGATACCTTCCAATTAGGATCCTCGACAAAAGCGGATCGTGGGACAGCGATCACCGTCAAGCTAAAAGAAGATGCTCAAGAATTTCTCTCTGAGTCCCGGATCAAAGAAATCATTAAAACCCATTCAGATTACATTCCTCATCCAATTTACCTCGGGGATGGACAGGAGCAGGTTAATCGGCAAACAGCAATTTGGCGGGAATCCCCCCGCGCTGTAGAGGAAGAGGAATATGATGAATTCTATAAACAGCTGACTCTGGACTTTGAGTCACCCCTGGAAAAAATTCATTTCGTAGCGGACGCGCCCCTCAAAATTTACGCCTTATTGTATCTGCCCTCCCAACCAGATCGGGGGATGTTCACCCTTCGGGATCAGGATGGGCTGAAACTGTATGCCCGGAAGGTCCTGATTGAGGAATATTCCCAAGATTTGCTCCCCCAATATTTCCGCTTCATCCAGGGGGTGGTTGACGCAGAGGATCTGCCGCTGAATGTTTCCAGGGAAAGTGTGCAGGCTACAGCGGTGATCACCCGCATCCATAAGATCCTGACCAACCAGGTCATCCAGAAATTAAAAGATCTTGCTGACAAGGAAGAACCGGCACTCTTCCATACTTTTTGGGAGCAGTTCGGTCAATTCATTAAAGAAGGAGTAGCGACGGATGACGATCACCGCGAGGAGCTCTCCGAGCTGCTCCGGTTCCACACGACGATGGCGCCGGATACCTGGTCATCATTGGATGACTATCTGGGGAGGATGAAAAACGAGCAGGGAAAGATATATTATATCCTTGGGGACGATGAAAACTCAGTCTCCCGAAGCCCCCACCTTGATTTCTTTCAAACCCATTGTATTGAAGTCCTCACACTGACAGACCAGGTGGATCCATTCTTACTGATTGGACTTCGAGAATACAAAGAGTACCCTCTGCAGAATATTGCAGACTCCGACCTTGAACTGCCAGAGATCTCACCCGGAGAGGAAAAGAAAGAAGCCGACCTTGAGGAATCTCTCACTGAACAGGAGATGGAAGCGTTGATCAGTGAGTTTAAAGAAATCCTCGAGGAGCGGATTTCGGATGTTCGGGCAACAGATCGTTTGACCAGTTCAGTGGCACGATTGGTTGATACGCAGGGATCCCTGGGCCAGGAAATGCAGCGCGTTTACAGGATGATGGATCGTCAGTATCAAGTGCCCAGAAAGATTCTTGAGCTCAACCCCAGCCATCCGATTCTAAAACACCTGCAGAACCAAGAGAACAATCAGGCTCTCAAAGAACTTATCGTGGAGCAGATCTATGAGAGTGCGCTGCTGATCGAGGGGATTCATCCGGATCCAGCCGCGATGATCCCGCGCATTCAGACCTTGATGGAATCCGCTTTACGCGGCGGCAAAAACGCAAGTGCTGGCACCTGAGATCCCCCGGATCGGGCCTGAGAACCGATCCGTATTTTTTAATCTAGTCTGATCCGGATTCACCTAAATCATCAAAGAAAACCGCAGATTTCTTGATCCCCCCGGATATAATGAGAGGGTCACCTGGGTGGTTGCTGATTGGAATTGCACCCCTTGCTGACCATCCTGGATGATCAGCAAGAAATCTCTTGAAGTGGTGATGGATGATGTGGGGAGCCTTGAATTCATGCTGGCCTGGAAAATCCGGAGTGGAGAATGAAACAAAAGATTTGGAAATGGATCCATCGTCTAATCATTGTTAACTTCCTGGTTGAAATTGTCTACAGCATCTTCATGGTTTTTTTTGTGATTGGTGGTGGGAGGTGGCCGCTGCTCAGAAAAGCTGTGGAAACCCCGGTTGAGGTGATATTAAAGAGGCGGCTGTATGCTATAGAAGCCTGGATTGCCATTGGCGCCCTGTGTGTTTACCTGGCAATCACAGAGCTGCTTCCCGGGAAACTGCTTCAATTTCAGACCCGGAAAAAAGAAAACCAAGCACCCAGCCATGATTAGGCAAAAAATCAGCAAGCTTTTTCTGGCAGGCACCGCCCTGGCTTTGGTCCTGACCTGGCTGTATTACACACCAGCTGGCCTGCTGGGCAAGGCAGATGCCATTGGCTTTGCGGTCTGCCATCAAATTTCCTCCCATTCTTACCACCTTGGAGAGCGACCCCTTTCACTTTGTGCCCGCTGTTCCGGACAATTTCTGGGAATGCTTTTCGGTTTGTTGTATCAAGGCAGGGTGGGCTGGAGAAAAAGCGGCTTCCCGTCTCAAAAGATGCTGATAGTTTTGGGGATCGTGATGCTGCTGTACCTCATCGATGGGATAAATTCCTTTCTGAGCATCTCCCCCTATCTGGAGAAGTTTCTCCTGTACTCTCCCCGTAATGATTTACGGCTGCTGACCGGGATGGGGTTGGGAATTTCCCTCAGCACCATCCTTTTCCCACTGGCTAACCAGGTGGTCTGGCAATCCGCAGATCCTGATCCAGCCCTGGATGGATTGCGGGATTGGGCGGGTCTGGGAGGATTGGGAGGGGTGCTGGTCCTGATGATTGTTTCAGAAAACCCGCTGCTCGTTTTTCCCTTAACCCTGCTCAGCACGCTTGGGGTCCTGATCCTGCTGACCCTGACCTATCTGCTGATCCTGGTGATTTTATTCAACCGTGAAAATTCGTTTATCGATTTTCAGCAGCTGCGCTGGTGGGCAGTGGCTGGTTTGACAGCGGCGCTGCTGCAGGTCAGCATATTGGATGCCCTGCGTTTCTTGCTCACAGGCAGTTGGTCTGGATTCTAATTTCCAGCCGCACTGGATCCAGACGGGGGAAGGATTTGCAGGGCTTGATGGGGATCAAAGAATAATTCGATTTTCCCCCCACTCTCTGGGAGGGACTCATCGGCTGCCGACAGTGCAAATCTCAAAGATTCCCCCTGACACTGCACCTGCAGCTGGATGAATTGCCCTTCATAGATCTTTTCCTGCAGCGTACAGACCAGACAGGGGAACTGGGCGTCTTGATCGGGAGCTTTCAGGGACACTTTTTCCGGACGAAGCAGCACTGTTACCGGCCCCGAGATTTTTTTATCCACAGGCCATTTTCCCAGTGTCGTTTCCACACTGGATTCCTCACCCTCAGTCCGACCGGTTCCAGGGAGAAGGTTGACTAATCCCAGGAATCTGGCGACAAACACTGAATTTGGGTGCAAATATATCTGATCCGGCATACCCTGCTGGGCGATCCTGCCTTGATTAAGGATCACCAGGCGGTCTGCGATCGAAAAAGCCTCTCCCTGATCGTGGGTCACGTATAAGGCTGTCTGGTTTGTTTTTCGGAGGATCTCCCGGATTTCAGACAGCAGCCGCTCCCGGAGTGTACGATCCAGGGATCCGAGAGGCTCATCCAGCATCAGCAGTTTCGGTTCTGGCGCGAGAGATCTTGCCAGGGCAACCCGCTGCTGCTCCCCCCCTGACAGCGTGTTTATCTCCCGGTGCTCGTATCCAGCCAGTCCGACCAGATTGAGCACCTCTGCAGTTCTGATCTTGACGTCTGCCGGTTTCCAGTCCTTCATCTCCAGCCCGAAGGCGACATTCTGGATTACATTCTGATGCGGAAAAAGGGCAAATTCCTGAAACATCAATCCAAATCCGCGCTGGTAAGCGGGAATGTCCCTGAGCGATTTTCCATCCCAGAAGCAGTCCCCCTGATCTGGTTCCTGAAGTCCGGCAATGATCTCCAGCAAGGTGGTCTTTCCGCTTCCACTCGGGCCCAGCAGGGAGACAATTTCCCCTTTTTTGACCTGAAAGCTGATGTCTTCCAGGGCATTCTTATCCCCATACCGCTTGGTGATACCGCGAATATCTAAACCGTTCATATAGTTTGAAGGGTAAAATAGGATGAGGGAATACTTAAAAAGAGCGGGATCTGGATCGAGTATATCATATCTCTATCTGCTGGAGATCAAACAGGATCCCTCACTAACTGATCCCCGTGGATCTTGGGAAATGACATGAAAATCTATTTTGCTTGTGCGATCACCGGAGGAAGGCAGGATGAGGCTATCTATCAGCAGCTGGTCAAGGTGATGGTCTCAGAGGGCTGTGAGGTCCTCACTGCCCATATCGCTGAGACAGGTATTGAGGAGCTGGATGCGGCAGAGGACGCTGGCGATATATACGACCGGGATGTCCAATGGATCGGGGAAAGCGATCTGCTGATTGCGGAGATCAGCACACCCTCTCACGGGGTAGGATATGAAATCGGGTATGCGCTGGCTTTGGAAATCCCGGTGGTTTGCTTTCACCACCATCAAGCAGCGGTCTCTAAAATGATCCTGGGAAATCCCCACCCGCTGCTCTCGGTCTCCAGCTACCAATCTCCTGAGGAGGCGGTCCAGCTGCTGCGACAAAGTTTAAAATGAGCGGGAACTTTTTGGAAGCTTTCTCCGTCATAGGGGGGAAAGAGACAGGTTTTATTTGGCCCCTGCTGGGGTGCAGGAACTCCAATCACCCTGATCAGAACAAGGAGAGATATTGATGGAAAAGAAGCGATCCAATTTTAAGCGAATCGGTTTGATCCTGGCATTGATTCTCATATTGAGCGGGGGGGTAACTGGATGTGGTTTGCTCCGGCCGGAGGAGGAGAGCCTCCCGGAGGCCAGCCCGGAAGGGATTCCCCTGCAGCAGGAGGAAGATGCCCCCTCACCCACGCAGGGTGAAACCTCCCTCACGGATGGGGATATTATTTCTGGGTTAGCCATCCGTCTCAGCGATGGGCAGGCCCAGCCAGCAGTCATTCAGCCGCTGGCACGCCGCCCGGGGACACCTCTCACCCAGGCAGAGATTGAACAGGTTCTTTCCCGGCTTCCTGAACTGGCGTTGGAACCGGAGGACCAGCTTGATTTTCGGCTGCCTGATGAACTGATTCCCCCGCCTTTAACCGGGGAGACGATCCCGGAGCCCTTTCCAACGGAGGCTGAGCAGCAAGGGCCCCAGCCGGTGTATGGGGACCAGCTCGCTGTGCTGCGGTATGCTCCAGATGGTGCGGTGCCCATTGCGCCCTTTGTCAATGTGACCTTTAATCAACCTATGGTCCCTTTGGATACCCTGGAGGGGTTATCCGATCTCGAGGTGCCCGTCCAGCTGACCCCTGAAATTCCAGGAACCTGGCGCTGGTTAGGGACTAAAACACTCAATTTCCAAGCGGAATTGGAAGGGTTTGACCGTCTGCCTATGGCAACGGAATACCGGGTGACTATCCCGGCAGGGGTGGAATCCGTTCTGGGCGATGTGCTCGCCGAGACCGTGCAGTTTGGTTTCCAAACCCCTCCACCAACTCTAAAAACCTATTATCCGGATTCCAGCCCTCAGGGATTGGATCCGCTGTTTTTTGTCAGTTTTGACCAGCTGGTGACCCCGGATGCTGTTCTGGAAACAATCCGAACCAAAGCCGGGAATAAAACTGTGAATCTCCGCCTGGCAACCGACGAGGAACTTGCCGGGAATGAGCGGGTAAACCGCCTGGCTGAAAATACTGAAGATGGGCGCTGGGTAGCGTTTAAGGCTGTTGAGCCTCTTACCCCGGACACCACGGTTACGGTCACAATTGGCCCAGGAACCCCCTCTGCTGAGGGCCCGCGGGTAACCGAAGAGGAGCAAGGCTTCTCATTTCAAACGTATGCTCCGCTGAGAGTAGTCGATCACGGGTGTACCTGGGGGGATCCACCCTGCCGGCCTCTTTCCCCATTCTTTATCCAGTTTAACAACCCGCTTGATGCAGATGCCTATCAGGACAGCATGATCCAGATTGATCCTGAGCTGCCCAACGCTTCCGTGAATATTTACGGCAACACCATCAACATCCAGGGAACCACCCGGCCAAGAACGACCTATCGTGTGACCATCAGCGGTGATCTACCAGACCAGTTTGAACAAACTCTGGGGAAATCCGAAACGATTCGCTTTAAGGTTGGTCCCGCTGAACCGTTTCTGTATGGTCCCCAGGATACCTTCATTACCCTGGACCCGGCTTCGAAAGACCCGGCATTGTCCGTTTTTGCGATCAATTACAACAAATTGGATGTTCAAATCTATGATGTTGAGCCGGCGGACTGGCCAGCATTCAAGGATTATCTGCAGAAATATCAGCGGACAGACCTGTTCCCATCCCCACCGGGGAGGAAAGTTTTCGATGGCAATGTCCCTGTTGAGGCAGCGGACGACCTGCTTACCGAAGTGCAGATTTCCCTGACGGAATATCTGGAGGGTGGATCGGGACAGTTTGTGGTCATTGCCAAGCCGCCCAAAAACCTCTTTAAACCCGAACGGTATTGGGAAGTAGTCCAGGTTTGGGTGCAGGTCACGGAAATTGGCCTGGATGCTTTTATTGATCATAGTGAAATGGTGGTATGGGCCACCAGGCTCCAGGATGGGGTGCCCCTTTCCGGGGTGGAGCTGGTCGACCAGGCCGGGGAAACGCTTGGGCAAACCGGCAGTGACGGAACTGCCCGTTTTGATCTTCCCCCAGCTGGGATTTCCTATCTGACTGCCCGCACTGAAAATGATCTTGCTTTCCTGCTGCCCTCGACGTCTTACTGGGGAGATAGTACCTGGTCGCGAAGATCACTCACGGATGAGCTGCGCTGGTATGTTTTTGATGATCGGGGTATGTACAAACCAGGAGAAAAGCTGTATTTGAAAGGCTGGATGCGGAAGATCGGTGCAGGAGAATCCGGTGATGTGGGGCTGGTGGGCCAGCAGGTTTCTGAGCTTTCCTACCAGGTGATGGGACCTCAGGGGAATGAATTAGGGCGGGGCGAAATCTCTGTGAATGAGCTGGGAGGGTTTGACCTGGCATTCATGCTGCCTGAGAACACCAATCTCGGCTTTGCTCAGATTATCCTTACCCCTCTGGGTGGAACGTCCGGGCTGTCAAATACCACCTACTATCACAGTTTTCAAATCCAGGAATTCCGGCGCCCCGAATTTGAGGTGGTCGCTCGCAATGAGAGCACGGGTCCTTATTTCCTGGGGGATGAGGCTGTAGTCGCTGTGGAGGCCAGCTACTATGCCGGAGGTCCGCTGCCCAATGCTGAAACCAGCTGGTTTGTGATGTCTTCCCCTACCAACTATCAACCTCCTAATTGGCCGGATTTCAGTTTTGGATACTGGACACCCTGGTGGTTTTATTGGGAGCCCGATTACGCTGGTGAGTCCAGCAATACAAGTTTTTCAGGCCGGACAGATGCTTCTGGCAATCATTATCTGCAGATGGATTTTGAGGGGATGGCTGCCCCCCGTCCCTACAGCGTCATCGCCGAAGCGACAGTCTTTGATGTCAACCGCCAGGCCTGGACAGGAAGCACAGATTTGATGGTCCATCCTGCGGAGCAATATGTCGGTTTGAAAACCTCCCGGTATTTCGTGGAGCAGGGAGAGCCGATTGAAGTAGAGCTGATTGTTACAGATCTTGAGGGGACAGCAGCCGTGGGAAGCCTCATCAAAGCCCAGGCAGCCCGCCTGGTATGGAAATATCAGGAGGGACGCTGGCAGGAGGTTGAGGAGGACCTTCAGGACTGCCGGGTGAGCTCTGAGAAAACCCCAGTGACCTGTGAATTTGAGACGCCTGCGGGCGGTCGGTATCGGATAAAAGCTCAAGTGACGGATGATCAGGGGCGGGTGAATGAATCCCGGATCACCCGCTGGGTCAGCGGGGGGGAGCGGCCGCCCTCACGATCCGTGGAGCGCGAAGAACTCACCCTGGTGCCCAACCAGGAAACTTACCGGCCTGGGGACGTGGCTGAAATCCTGGTGCAGGCACCCTTCAGTGATGGGGAAGGGTTGGTGACAATCAGCCGGAGTGGAATCATCTCAGAAGATTCATTCAGCATGGATGGCAGCAGTCATACTATCCAGATTCCGATCAAGGAAGAGTACTTACCCAATCTTCACATCCAGGTCGATGTTGTGGGTTCGGCCCCCCGCCTGGATGACCGCGGGGAGATCCTTGAGGATGTGCCGCCCCGTCCAGCTTTTGCAGGCGGATCGCTGAACCTGGAAATCCCGCCCCTGGAGCGCGCTTTGGCAGTTGAAGCGGTTCCCCGGGAAAACGCCCTGGCCCCCGGAGAGGAGACGATCGTGGATGTTCGGGTCCGGGATGCTTCTGGAGAACCGGTTGCCAATGCAGAATTGGCTGTTGTGGTGGTTGATGAAGCGATTTTGGCCCTGTCAGAATACCAGCTGAACGATCCCCTTGAGGTCTTTTATGCCACCCGCCCTGCTGATTTTTATACAGTTTATGGTCGGTCCAGCATCCAGCTGACAGACCCCATGTCTCTGATTTCCGGGGAAGATGAAAGCCTGCGCACAGCGAAAGTGATGCCAACCATGAGCGCTGAGGGGTTTGTGGAGGCTGAAGAGGAAGCCCTCATGGAAGCGCCGGCAATGGATGCGTCTGAAGCGCAGGGGATGGGAGGAGGAGCACCCGATGCTCAGCCGATCCAGGTCCGGATTGATTTCAATCCTGTCGCTCTGTTTGCCCCGGAAGTCCGCACCGATACAACCGGTCGGGCTGCCGTGCCCGTGAAGCTTCCAGACAACCTCACCCGCTACCGGGTAATGGTGGTAGCTGTTAATGATCAAGGAGAAAAATTTGGGTCAGCCGAAAACAGTCTGACCGCTAGGCTCCCCTTGATGGTCCGTCCATCCGCGCCCCGTTTCCTCAATTTTGGGGATCGCTTTGAATTCCCGGTTGTCCTTCAGAATCAAACCACAGAGGATTTAGAGACGGATCTGGTGATCGAAACAGGCAATCTCACCCTGGATGAGGAGCGTGGATTGAGGGTGGTTGTGCCGGCTGGAGACCGGATTGAAGTCCGGTTCCCGGCATCTGCTGAGGAGGCGGGAACCGCCCGCTTCCGGATTGCTGCTGTTTCGGGATCATATGCGGACGCGTCCCAGGGTGAACTTCCAGTATACACCCCGGCAACAACAGAAGCGTTTGCTACTTATGGGGTGGTGGATGAAGGGTCTATCGTCCAGCCAGTGGCCGCTCCTGAGGGGATCTTCCCCCAGTTTGGCGGTTTGGAAGTAAACACCTCTGCGACAGCCCTCCAGGCCTTGACCGATGCTGTTTTATACCTGGTTTCCTACCCTTATGAATGCTCAGAACAGATTGCCTCCAGGTTGCTGGGTGTGGCGGCGCTGCGAGATGTGCTGACAGCGTTTGAAGCCGATGGGCTGCCCTCGCCTGACGAAATGGAAGACGTGGTTGCGAGGGATATTGAGGAGTTGGATGTGCTTCAAAACAGCGACGGCGGTTTCCCGTACTGGCGGAGAGGCCAGAAATCCATCCCCTTCCACAGCATTCACGTTGCCCACGCTTTGCAGCGGGCAGAGGATAAAGGGTTTGACGTGCCCCCGGAGATGCAGGACCGGGTCCTGGGGTACCTGCAGGAGATTGAAAGCCACTATCCCACCTGGTACAGTCCTTACACTCGAAACACACTCAGTGCGTACGCGCTGTATGTCCGGGACCTGATGGGCGACAGCGATCCCAATAAAGCCAGGTCCCTATTCCGCGAGGCTGGTTTTGAAGAAATCTCCATCAGCGGCATTGGGTGGATCTGGCAGGTGCTCATTGATGATCCTTCCTCAACGGCAGAGTTAACAGAAATTCGGACCTGGGTTGGGAACCGGGTGGTGGAAACCCCGGGAGCTGCCAATTTCACAACCCGCTATCATGACCAGAGCTATCTGCTGCTGAGCTCTGATCGGAAAACGGATGCGGTGCTGCTGGACGCGCTTATCGCAGATAATCCGGAAAGCGATCTGATTCCGAAACTTGTCAATGGGTTATTAGCCCATCGAAAACGAGGACGGTGGGGAAACACTCAGGAGAATGTGTTTGTACTGCTGGCGATGGATCGGTACTTCAACACCTTTGAGGACCAAACGCCGGAGTTTGTTGCCCGAATCTGGCTGGGAGAGACCTATGTTGGAGAACACCGGTATGAAGGGTACACCACAGAGCGTCATCAGACTGAAATTCCTATGTCCTTTCTGACGGATACTGATCAGGAACCCCAGGATGTGGTGCTCAGCAAGATCGGGACCGGGAGATTGTACTACCGGCTGGGGTTGACCTATGCGCCCACAGACCTTCAATTGGATCCATTGGATATGGGGTTCGTTGTGCAGCGCAGCTATGAGGCCGTGGATGATCCGGAGGATGTCAGCCGCAGAGAGGATGGGACCTGGGTGATCAAAGCGGGCGCTCGGGTGCGGGTGCAGCTGACCATGGTGGCAGATAACCGCCGCTATCATGTCGCCCTGGTGGACCCGCTGCCCGCCGGCTTGGAGATCATCAACCCGGCGCTTGCAGTATCGGGGACGATCCCGGAGGACCCCAATAGCGAGGAAGCTCGCTTCGGATGGTGGTGGTGGTGGACCTGGTACGAACATCAAAACATGCGGGATGAGCGGGCGGAAGCATTTACCAGTTTGCTTTGGGATGGTGTGCATGAATACTCGTATGTTGCCCGGGCGACAACCCCGGGGAGTTTTGTCGTCCCCCCAGCAAAAGCAGAAGAAATGTATTCTCCTGAAGTGTTCGGCCGCAGCGCCAGTGATCTGGTCATTGTGCAGTGAGCTTTTCTGAGAGCTCCCACACCCTTCCAGGCGTAGGAGCTCTCTTGCTTTCTTATCAATTATTTATAATTCAGCCTCATCCAGGAGCGGATCCGGGAACTGGCCTTGTTATAATAATTCCTGGATTTTTGGGACACTCAACAGACCCTTGATTCAAAAAATTTAGGGTTTCAGGTCGGTTTTAATGGTGAAGCGATGAATCGGAAAAAATTCTTACGTCTAGGTTTATTCCAGCTCACCGCTGGCGGGTTGTCGGTTTTGTTCCTGGGGATTCTCAACCGGGTCATGCGGGTTGAGCTCGGTTTAGATCTGCTGACTGTAACCATTCTGGTCGGTGGGGGGCATTATCTGGGAGCGCTGATAGCCATCCCTTTTGGATATTATTCGGATCGGCATCCCCTTGCAGGCTACAGAAGGTCGGCATATATCCTCCTGGGAGCGCTGATAACCGTGTTGGTTCTGGTCAGTTCTCCGGGAGTTGCCCGGTGGATCTCAGACTCACCTACCCTCTTTAGAATTGGTCCTGGATTTCTCTTCTTTCTGATGGAGGGCATCTCCACCACAATTGCCGGAACGGCGTATCTATCGTTGATCACTGATCTCACCACCCAGGAGGAACGCGGAAAAGTGACCAGCTGGATCTGGACTTTGTTAATGGTAGGGATTATTTTAACCGGGATTTTCAGCGGATTCTTTTTAGAGCCCTTTGAAATTTCCCGGGTGATCAGATTATTTTCTGCCGCGGGAGGGATCGGGCTGATATTCACAGGTATTGCTTTGTGGCGTCAGGAGGAGCGGGCGATCGCAGCCCCGGGCAAGAAAGATTTGAATCTGGAGCTGGCCTTTAAGGGGATCCTCAAGAATCGATCCGCCCGATGGTTTGGGGGATTTCTGTTTCTGAGCATGTTTTCATTTTTCATGCAGGATGTTCTGCTGGAACCTTTTGGCGGGGAGGTTTTCCTTCTCTCAGCCGCAGAAACCACCCGTTTCAACGCATATCTGGGTCTGGGGCTGGTGGCTGCCATGCTGGGGGGAGGCATGGGATTGATTCCAGCAAAAGGAAAGCCCTGGACCACATCCCTGGGTATTTACCTGATGATTGGTTCTTTCTCTGGGCTGGCAGTCAGTTCTGTGCTGTCCCGAGCGGAGCTGCTGCCCCTGATCTTACTGTGCCTGGGAGCAGGATCCGGTTTCTTCACCGTTGGCGGGGTTTCCATGATGATGGATATGACCTCCACAGCCTCAACCGGCCTGTATGTGGGCGCCTGGACCCTGATCCAGGCTGCCGCAAAAGGCCCTACAGCGATTGTAGGGGGAGCCCTGCAAACCGGACTGGTCTCCCGGGGTTTCAGTGCGGGGGAAGCTTATGCCGTGGTATTTTTTCTGGAAGCTTTGGGATTGTTGATCTCCCTGGCATTCCTCCGCCGGGTTGCCGTGGATGATTTTCGGGAAAAAGCGGCAGCCTTCCACCAGGCTGCTGCAGAAAGCCCGCAGTAAGGACTGAACGCTGGGTGCCAGCGCTTAGAAAATCCCCTTTAAAGGATGGGATGGTTTCTGGCAGCCCTCCTCATTCCCGCAGCTTGTTGAGATGCCCCTCCGGAAGATCATCCTCCCCGGCTAAATAGATCTCCCAATCCGCCAGGTGCTTTTGCAGCCGTTCTGATAACTTCCTTCTGGCGATCCTTCGATTTCTACGCTGGCTGCGGGTTTGAGCGCTGCCCGCCCGGATCTGGGTGGGAATGTGCACCAGCATGACCTGGGTTTCTCGTTTATTAACATTCTGTCCTCCAGGACCTCCGGATTTACTGCGGATTTCTTTCAGCCTGGTCCTATCTACCTTCAGCTGCTTGTGGAGATGGGTGTTGACCCATTTCCGGTACCGGTTGAGAAAGCGTTTTTCTTGATCGGGATGATCAAAGCTGGGAAACCCAGCAAGCACAGACCGGATGGCAGTCTCTGCTTGTGCTCCTTGCCGGGCTTGGGTTCTTTCCTGCTGCTGTTTTCGGATAGCCTGGAGGGCTTTTTTTCCTTTTTTAGGATCCCGTGATTTATTTCCTGCTCCGCCCCCACCTTTCTTGAGATATCTTTCCTCATATCCATAATAATCCTCAGGATGGATGGTCTGAAACTCATTCGATTCTTTTTTCTCTGCCATCGCGTGCGTCCTGTTTCACTTTTCAGTTGAATTTCATGACATGGTTTCCGTCATTCGTGTTGAATTATAAACCATGGGCAGACCAGGGTTCTTCCCGGGAAATATCCAGTATAATTTCTTCACCCGATGAGGAACGGTTAGAGGGGATGTTCAGAAGAATGTCCTGGGAGCCGGCCCCTCTGCAAGGAGCGAGTGTACCGGATGGCGCAGCGAACTGATAATGGATACCAGCTGGAATATCTTCCGAAATACCAGGCGTACCGCTATTTAATGCAGAACCGGATCAATGAGATTTTACTGGTCTCCAGCATCTATGATTCATTCATTATTGAAGAGGACGTGCGCCTTGCTGATCAGATTTTTGAAGAATTTCACAATTTGAATCTGCGCACCCTGCCGCATATCTTCCGTGCTTCCTCCGTTTCCCGTGCCCTGGAGCTTCTCAAGGAGCGAAAATTTGACCTGGTAATCACGATGAGGAGGCTCGGGGAGATTAATCCCCAAAAATTTGCCGGGGAGGTGAAGAGAATCCAGGATATCCCGGTGGTGCTGCTTCTAAATAACTCCAGCGAACTGCAGTATCTTCCGGGCCGGGCCCTGGATGAGAAAACCATTGATCGTGCTTTTGTCTGGAACGGCAATTCTACGGTCTTCGTTGCGCTGATAAAGCTCCTGGAAGACCGCCTGAATGTCGATCCGGATACAGATACAGGGGATGTTCGGGTGATCATTGTTGTCGAAGATTCCATCCGTTTTTATTCTCTTTATCTGCCTGTGCTTTATTCAGAAATCATGCGCCAGACCCAGCGGCTGATCCATGAAGGTGGGAATGATTATCATTCGCTGCTGCAGATGCGTTCCAGACCCAAGATCCTACTGGCCTCCAACTATGAAGAAGCCCTGGCTGACTACAGCAGATACCGTGATCACTTGCTGGGATTGATCACCGATATCAAGTTTCCCCGGGAGGGGGTGATCTCTGATACTGCTGGATTCGACCTGGTGCGCACCATTCGAAAAGATGCTCCGACCCTGCCGATCATGCTTCAGTCCAGCAGTGAGAGCAACCGCATGGAAGCTGAGAGGATGAATGGTTTTTTTGTCAATAAAAACAATCGCTCGTTGATCAACGAACTGCGGACATTTATGCTGGATTACATGGGGTTTGGATCTTTCACCTTCCGCCTACCTGATGATCAAGTTGTCGGTGTTGCGGAAAACCTGTTTGAACTGCGAGATGAGCTGGAGAAAGTTCCCCTGGACTCATTCGTGTATCACGCTCAAAACGACCATTTTTCAGGTTGGTTGGCAGCCCGGGGAGAATTTGCCATGGCCCGCCAGCTGAAACCCAGAAAGGTCTCCGAGTTTGAGGACCAGGAGGATCTCCGACAGCTGATCATCTCCTCGGTGGAGGATATTCTCCAGGAGCGGTTAGGGATTGTGGTCGACTTTGACCGTCAGACCTATCACCCTGAAACGAGGTTTATCCGTCTCAGGCCAGGGTCCCTGGGGGGCAAGGGCAGAGGGCTGGCCTTTTTGCTTTTCCTGCGCAGCGCTTACCATGCTGGTTTTAACAAGGAATTTCCTGATGTCCGGATCCAGATTCCCAGGACGGTAGTGATTGGCACAGAGGAATTTGATCAATTTATGCGGCAGAACCAGCTCTATGAATTCGTCTTTGCGGAGAAATCAGACCGGGAGATCAAAGAGCGCTTCTTACAGGCCAGCGTGTCCCCCCACCTCCGGGATGATTTGCGGTTTATTTATCAGGATCAAAACCTTCCCCTTGCAGTGCGATCCTCCAGCTTATTTGAGGATTCCTTATTTCAACCTTTTGCAGGCGTTTTCTCAACCTACATGCTGCCCAACTGCCATGAAGACCTTGAGGTTCGGATTGATCAGCTGGTTTCAGCAATCAAGCTAGTTTATGCGTCAACCTACCTGAAGCGGGCCCGCTCTTATGCGGAGACTTTAGGGATGTCCCTTCCTGAATCCCGGATGGCGGTGGTCATTCAGCAGGTGGTGGGAAATCAATATCAGGATCGCTACTATCCTGATTTTTCCGGCACGGCCTCCTCCTATAATTACTATCCTCTTGGAGATCATCTCCAGCCGGAGGACCGGATTGCCTATCTGGTTCTTGGGCTCGGAAAAACGGTGGTGGAAGGAGGGTTAGCACGCCGATTCAGCCCCAAAAAGCCGCAGGTCAACACATTTTCCAGCTTGAGGGAGCAGATCAACAGCAGTCAGCGAAATTATTATGCCCTGCGGATGGATTGTCAAGCACCTATTGACCTGGAGGAAGGGGAGAACGCGTACCTGGATAGCTGTCACCTGGAGGATGCGATTGCGGATGGTACACTGCAAAAAATTGCTGATACCTATAATCCCCGGGATGACCGGATCTCCAGCGGGTATTGGAACCCGGAAGATGGATCCCCGGTGATTACCTTCAACCAGCAGTTGAAGCTGGGGACGTTTCCGATGGCAGAGATTATCAATCGGGTCTTGAAATTAGGAGAGGAGGCGATGGGCTGTCCAGTGGAAATGGAATTTGCTGGAAATTTCCATCACGCTCCTGGTCAAAAACCCACCTTTTACCTGCTGCAGCTGCGGCCGTTTTTAGAGCATGATGATTCCCTGCTCCTGGAGGATCTGGATGTTCCCCGGGAAGACCTGCTGGTTGTGACTGATAAAGTCTCAGGAAACCGGGTGATCAGCGATGTCCGGGATATTGTGTTTATCAAACCCTGGGATTTCAATGTCACAGAAACAATCGAGATGGTTGAGGAGATCCAACTGATTAATCAGCAGTTGGTTGAAGCTGAGCAGCCCTATCTCCTTATTGGAACCGGCCGGTGGGGGACCTGTGAGCGTCATCTTGGCATCCCTGTAGATTGGTCGGATATCAGCGGTGCGAAAGCAATTATGGAAGCTGACCTTGAGAATTTTCAGGTGGACCACTCCCAGGGGAGCCATCTTTTTCACAACATCACCTCTGCAGGAATCCCATATTTCTACGTCCGCTATCACAACCAGTCCGCGTTTCTTGATTGGCAGTGGCTGGAAGGACTTGAAGCAATCGAGGATGCCGCCTATTTCCGGCATGTCAGGACGACTGAACCAATGCTGATCATCGCAAACAGCAAGAAGCGAAAAGGGATGATCCTCAAACCGTCTGCTGCGAGACCCCGGGACGTGGTCGTGGAATAAACCTTCCTGGGTGAATCATTCTAGATTCCTATCCGGACAAGCAGCCGGGAGATGTTCCCCTTTGCGTTGTACTTACCCCCCAGGTTTTTCCTGATAGTGAATTTCAAGCTGGGGAAACGGCAGTTCGATCTGCTGCTGGTTGAGCGCTTTGTAAAGTGCCGTGTTCACCCGGTCAAACATCCTCCGTGTATCCGCATAAGATTCCAACCACCAGCGCACCCGGAAAATCATTGCGGAGTCTCCAAATTCCAGGAAGAGTGCTTCCACAGGCCGGTCTGGCAGGACGCCCTCCACACTGGAAACGGCGTCAATCATCACCTGTCGGGCTTTCTCGACCTCTGTCCCATACCCAATCCCGAGATGGATTTGTAATCGGTACTGGTCATTTGGGTAGGCATAATTAACCACCAGGCTTTTTCCGATTTGGGAATTTGGCACCACGACCATCCGATTATCAAGGGTGCGAATGCGGGTGCTGCGCAGTCCGATGTCCACCACATCTCCCCAGGTATCCAGATCCAGGATTTCAATCCGATCCCCGATCCGGTAGGGCTGATCCACCATGATCAGAAAACCGCTGATGGTGTCCTCGAGCGCATTTTGAGCAGCCAGCGCCACCGCCAGGGAGCCTATGCCGAGGGTTGTGACCATAGCGGTGATATCCACATCGAAGTGGGAAAGAATGGTAATGACCCCGATCGCACTGAGCAGAATCAAGGCAATTCGCATAAAAAAGGGCAGCAGCTGCTCATCGAGATCCGTATCGGTTTTTGAGATCCGTTCGTCGCTGTACCACTGGAAGACATGGGTGATCACCCGCCAGATAAAAATAAACCCGATCAAGAAATAGGCGATAAAAAATCCCTCTTCCAGCCAGGTGTCCCAGGTTGTTGGTAAAAAATCCAACCGCTGGAAGCCCCCTTCCAGGGCCAGGATGACCGCCAGGAAATACAGCGGGAGCCTGGCAGCATCCAGAATCGCGTTATCAAGGGTTGATTTTGTGCGCTTGGCGAGTTTTTTCAGGATGCGGTCGAGCAGAATCGAGATGATCCACTTTCCCAGGATGAGCACAGATACAATAATGATCAGGGAGATCCCGATCTGTATCCATTGATCCGTTGTCATTCCCCAAAAGTTTGCATTCATTGAGTTCTCCTTTGTCTGCTGAGGCAGCGTAAGCCTGTTTTGGTGACTGGATAATCCTTTTTCATCTGCGTGATCTTCCTGAAAGCACTTCTAAAAATAAAATCCCATGATCTCCATTGTGGGGCCATTAAAATCGAACGGCCCCCCCCGGGGTTTTTTCTCAGGAGCTCTTTTCCGGCTGGCCGGTGCCTTCTAATTCATGCAGCCAACCGCTGATTGTCCCCGCAATACTTTTCCCGATATTCGGAAGCCCCATCAGGCCCGCTTTTCCTTTTTCCTGGTAGATCTTCAGCAGGTTATCTTCCATCTCATCCACCGTCCAGGCTGCTTTGCGATAGGCCCAGATGGTATACTGCTTGGCATTCTCCAATTCCAGGTCGTAGGTGCGTAAAAATAATTTCTCAGCGATCTTTTTATTGATCGCGCAGGGACCTGGAGGAACGTAGCGAGGCAGGCGGTCGAGCATTCCATGCTTCTCACAAATTTCTCGAATTAATAAGCCCAGCCTGGCGGCTTCCTCTTGTGGCGGGCTGTACTCGGGTTTGCCATCCTCCGGCCAGCGGTACAGTTTTCGAAGCTGCTCACCCAGCGCGCCATCCAGCCGCTGATAGGCAGCCAGCGTTCGCTGTGCCTGTACCCCATCCATGGTCAGCCCTCCCCCAAGCAGGAACCGCCCTCCATAATCCCTGGTTGCCTTGACGACATCCTCAAGCTGTCCTGGATGATCCCCAACCAGGGGAAGCACTGGCATCAATCCGGTCCCGACTGTGATGCCCGCACCAGCCAGCTCCTCCATCAGCTCCAAGCGCTGCTTGATCCCGGGGCTCCGGGGTTCAAAAACGCGCTTTAATGCTGGATCCAGGCTGCTGATGCTGATCACCACCCCCACCCAGCTCTGCTGGTTGATCTCGATCAGCAGGTCCAGATCCCGGATCAGCAGGGGAGACCGTTCCACGATAAAAAGGGGGAAATCAAGCTCCAGAATGATCTCCAGCATTCCGCGGGAGAGCCGGTAGCGGTCCTCCGCGGGCTGCTGCCAATCCCCGGCAGCAATGATCTGTTTTTTTCTTCCAAATAACTCTCCCCGCAGCAGCTCAACTGCGTTGACCTTCACCTTGATGTGGCTGTCAAACAATGCCGGATTACGTTTGCCTGAATAACGGCCTCGGCAGTAGCAGAATTCGCAACCGCTCTGGCAGCCAATGTAAGGGTGGGCAGAATATTTCCCCCAGAACCAGGGGCCATCAACGTGCTTATGCACGTTGAGGATTTTTTTTGCGTGATATTCCTCAAAAGTCAGTTTCATCAGGCAGCTGCTGTGACGAGGACTTTTTGTTCTGGACTCAGGTAGGTGAGCGCTTTTCGAAGCATCAGGGCCCTGTAGCGGCAGTCCCTGGGGAGGATGTCCGTTTTCAACCAGCTCGTCAGGATGCCCGGATAATACTTCCCGATGGTTTTCAATCCCCAACCCACCCCCTTGACCGCCGGCATTTCCCATTCCCAAAACATTGGCGCCAGCAGCTCCAGGAGCGAGGCTGCCTGGTCATCAAACCCGTTCTTTCCCCGGGTGCGCTTTGCCCAGAAATGAACAGCGACCCCAACAGTCCTTCTCACCCACATGCTGGCATCCTCGCGCCATGGGCGCAGCTTATCCAGGGCAGGGTGAAAAGTTGACAGGAGTGCCGGTCCAGGCACCCGTTCACCAAGGATATCAGCTCCATACCAGATATCCGCATCGATGATAAACTGCCGAGCACACTCCATCGCCCCGGGCAGATCATCAGACAGCTGAACCTCCAGAGCCTTCCCGATCACCACCCACCCGCCTTCAGTTTGATGGTCCGCGATGGTGTTGAGAAACTGGTTGACCTGTTTTTGTGGGCCAGTCCCCAGGGTCTCCCCGATTAGACCGAGTTTTGGAAAGGGGGTGCGCTCAGCCAGGACAGGCGCCAGCAGGGAGTAGGCGGATTGGACATCCCCCTGTTGAAGATTCTTTTTAATCGATTCTCCAAGTTCTCTGGCCCGCGTCGAGGTGATCTTCATCGATGCCTCCTTTGGGAAGATGTCCTTAACACTTCCAGGGAACTGGACATTTCCCCGATCTGAGGGCTGATGGGTTCCCTTTTTGAGTATATCAAAAAGGATCGATTATCCCGGTCCTGCCAGCTGGCAACTCACCAGGGGCATGGAGTCCCGGGAGCAGACCTACCAGCTTGGAGGTGTCAGGATGGATGAAAGGCCATCCCGATTATCTAGAAGCCAATTATCCTGCCTGAACGTTGGGTAGGATCACGCTTTCTTCGTATGCATACGGAATGCAATCTGCCAGAAAACTGCCATCCTGCTCATACCTCCCAAATCAGGCAGCATCCCTATCTGGTTTAGGCGATCGGTCGATAAGACAACAGGTTCAGGTTCACCAAAACGAAAGCAGCTGGAACAGAATCACTGCCGCAGTCCCTGAATTTGGATTGAATCTCTTCTGGGATCGGAAGAGACCAAAATATTATCTTATTCTCCCTTGAGTGAAATGTAGAGAAAGAAAAGACCCGGCCCAGCCAGGAACAAAAAGTATGGCCCCCGGGGAATGGATCCAGAGAACGCAAAATTCGGCAGGTAAAAACGGATCATTCCACCTAAGGTCAGGATCCCACCAGACAATTCCCGGCACCAGCCCCAGCCAGGTCAGGCAAAAAGCGGCCATCAGCAAAGTCTCCTGCAGGGTCATACTCAGGGGCAGCATCAGTCCCTCCCAGGTCCCTTCATCAATAAAAAATCCAGGGTTACCGCCGCTGCCAAGCTTGCATATCCCCGGACGATCCACAGCAGCTTCCGGAGGGATTCCGGGGCCAGGGCTGAGGGGGAAATTACCGGGTGTTCCGGGGAGATCGTGGGAAGTTAGCCTTTTGTTTTCTCTTTGATCTGGAACAGGGCGGTTGAGGCCTGACCTCCTGGGCAATCCTCGCGAATGGCACATTCTGGACAAATCCAGTGGAGGTATCCTGCTGCGTAGCCCAGCGCGATCAGGATATACCCCAGCAGAAAAAAAATACTCAATTGATACAGAAAATAAAGCGGGAAGAGAATGACTCCGAAAAATGCAATCTCAGCGGCTGTGATGCCGATTGGAAAAAGCCACCTGGGAAGGGTTTTATGGAAGTAGAGCCGGGCAATCCAGCTGGCCGGCAGGCAGAATCCTGCCGCACAGGGGGAAAAATGCCCCACATAGGGGCACTGGAATTCCACGCAAGCGGTGCTTTGACCGAGGGCGACAACCAGGAATAAAAGGAGATAGATCATCAGAACCCCCCGGCCGAAACCGGCGAGGATGAACGCGACCCCACCATACAGGAGCAGCATGGGGGCTGTCATGATCCAGTACAAACGCATCCGGGGGTAAGGAAGACAGTTTTCATTCATGATGGTTATCCTGGATGTCTGAAAGTTCTCCCAGTTAGTCCTATAGACTGAGGTATTTTTATTTAGAGTTCAGAGACCTGCCAAGGACAAGAATCCAGCCCTTTTCCCTGGATTTGTCATGGTTGCATTGTAACAACAAGTAGACAAAGGATTCAGAACAGCCTTTCGAACAAGACGAGGAGAGCATATGGCGCCTTTCCGCAGCATTTGCGATGATTGTTTCAAGCTGTTTTCACCTGTGCCAGTGGAGGAGACATCGCTGCCAGTTGACCACACGGGCGGCAGGGGCCCCTGATCTGATCAGGTAATAACATACCACGAGGAGCAGCAGGACGTTGTAAATGATCCCTCCCACCTCGTACGGATGGAGAAGGTCCGTTCCCAAAAAATTCCCCCCATTAAAAAGACAATCACCCCGGTAAAGGCTGCTTCAAGGGCGGATTCAAAGAAACCTCCGGTCAGCAGGATGGCAGTGTAATCCCCCAGTACAGATTCCTGCAAGATCCCGTAAGCAGCCAGAAGCGCGGCACCCAGGCCGATACTTAAGGCAAGTCCGCGACGGCAGCGGCGCATCCGGGTAAGCTGGTTTTCAACAAGCTCCAAAAAGAGGGTCCCTCCGATTAAAGTGATCGTAACAAAAGGCAGCCAGCTGACAAACACACCTGGGAGATCTACCAGGCTTCGCTTCATAGATCATCTGGGAGGCAGAGCAGTACCTAACCTTTGGTGCTGCCGAGGCGAATATTTAGGAAGCAGCCCGCCAAGGTTTTATGACTATCCACTTAATGAAACCAAGGGGTCTCCGTAAGGAATTGACCGCACTGTACAGGTTGCGCTTACTGAGGCTGGCTGGGGGGGGAGATGGCCTGGATAGGAATTCCCCAGCAGACCCAGGATGCCTATTGAGGGGGATTCTGACACGGTCACCGGCATCAAAGTCACTCCGGCTTTTGCCGCCCTGCTGGCCTTCTAACTTGGACTATGCGTGGGCATATATCCAATTTTCCGGTTACAGGTAGAGGGTTAAAGGCCTGCTAACCAAATTGCTTGGTGTCGGTCTCCCTAGCCGTTTCCTACATCTTCCTGTCACCCGGTCTTCCAATCTCCCCGTTCCCTTGTTTCCTGGTCTCCTTGTCCGCCGGCAGATGTGTTGCGATATTTTTTCTACCAAACGACAAAGACCCCGGTAGCTAACATGGATAAAGCGAAGCTCTCAAAAAGCCCGGTTTTTGGTTCGACTCCTTTCCGGGGTGTCTTGCATAGGCATATCCTTGATAACTCTTGATTAAGGGGGGGGGTGCGATTGGGAGGTTAATAGTGGTTATGGGTCAAAGAATGGTAAGTTACCGTCTAATCTTTATCCAAGTTTGATTGCCAAAATTGTATTCCTTTCCCCTGATTTCTTCAGCAAACAACCCCCTTTTTTTACATTCGTTTTGAATCCATCTAAAACTGTGACAGATGGTTCCGGGTTTGTTTGATTTATGACTTCTGCCAACCCATTCCCTACCCTTATAATCATTATCAAATATATTTGGTCTTCTGTAAGATGTAAGGAATATTCCATTCTTTGTTTTGTAATCTACAAAACCATCAAGCATGATTTGAATTTGATGTTTTGAAGCGTGCGTCCAGATTGAGCGTGCTACAAAGTAGTTGAACTTCTCTCCAAATACAGAAAAATCGAAATCGGCATTATTACTAAATAAAGGTTTCTTTAAGCTCATATGTCCAGGTTCAACCAGGATACTAATCCCGGCTTCAAGCATATCTTTGTTAGGCTCAATGCCGAAGTAGCAACCATTATTCAAAAAGTGGATAAGCCAATATCCCCCGCGTAAGCATCCACATCCAATATCTAATACTTTAGAACCAGGGTATAAGCCTTCACTTATTAGCGTAATCAATTGTTTGCGCCCGGCTGTTTCGAAAAATCGGGGGGGGCCACCCAGGAAAACACCTTTTTCCTCAAGTTTTGAAGCTCGTTCTATAAGTGAATCCATGGATATTTCCTTTCTGAATATTTATCAAATGCGTGGGAAAATCCGATACTATAAGTTGATAACTGGTGTCATAAAATTTGATAACGGAAGCTTTTTTCTGTAATTTCGATCAAATGCATCCAGTGAACCAGTTAGTTTGAACCTTTAAAAATTAAATATCGTCTTCCGATCTGCCACTGCTCACTTTTCTCCATCAGGAAAGCTGAGATCAGACGAAGGCAAGAAGCTTCGTTGGGAAAGATCGTTACCACCCGCGTCCTGCGCTTGATCTGCCGGCTCAGCGCCTTAAATATATTGGTGGTTCGGATCCGCCGCTGATGCTTTGCTGGAAAAGAGAAAACAGTCAACCCTTCCGGGGCACTGTGCTCCCTCCAGTGAGGCAACCTGGGAATTGATTTCTCATACTTCTGGATTGTATCAGCCAGGTACACCTCTGCCAGGGAATCCCACCGAAGACAGCCTTGCGGGCAGATTTTACTTTGCATGCCTCCGGCAAGACCTGAATGGTCATCGCTGACGATCAGCTCCATCCCGCGCAGCCCTCGTTCAACCAGGGCACTCGGATAGAAGCATCCGTCTCTGACCTGGGGTCCATCAAAGGGAGATCTGCGATCCGTGTCCTGACTGTTTTGGGTTTGTAGCCGTTGGTGTACCCATTGCGCAGGCCTGTTTGCTCATAGGGATCAGCTTTGTGGTGTTTGGATGGCACTGCTTGCATGGCTGTGTTGAGCAGGACCTCAATCAGATCAGGCAAGAAATCCAGGCCTTCTGATGGAATCTGTTTTTTTGATTCAGTTTTCGCCAGAGGCGGGCAAAACGAAGGTAAATTGATTTTGGTAGGTCATGGAGGTCTCCATTATTGAGCTTAGAAACCTTGATGAAGGATCCACCTGACATACTTTCTGATCGAAATTTGCGGGATGAACTTTGCAGTAATTAATTGTCTATCACCAGTACAGTGAAAGTAAATTTTAAATAATCAAAGACTTGTGAAATTGGAAGGATTTGATGATCATCGGAGGGAGCGCAAAGTTGGAGCATATTTACCTGGTAGTCTCAATACCACCGATGTATAGTGTCTCAAGCATCAAGGGGTACCTGATGGGGAAAAGTGCTCTAATGATCTTGGAGCGTCCTGAAAAAATAAAATTAAAGTTTAAAAATTGGCACTTTTGGTCACGGGGCTATTATGTCAGAATGGTGGGGATGAATGAAACGACCAGAGCGAAATATGTGAGGGATGAGTTCAAACACGATCAGATGATAGTTCGGTACAACATCTCAGAGGCAGAAGATCCCTTTAGGGATAGCTAAGTAATCTATACGCTAGGCTTGAACGAAGTAAGAGAATCTTGCGCCAGATTTGATCAAGCTGTTTTCCCCTGTACCAGTGGAGGAGACGTCGCTGCCAGGTGACCACACGGGAGGCAGGGGCCCCAGAACTGATCAGCAAACAACATATAATCAGGAGCAGCAGGAAATTGTAAATGATCCCCCAACCTCGTACGGCTGGAGAAGGTCCGTTCTAAAAAAAATTCTCCCCATGAAAAAGACAATCACCCCGGTCACGGATGCTTCAAAGGCGGATTCATAGAAACCTCCGGTCAGCAGGATGACAGTGTAATCCCCCAGTGCAGATTCCTGCAAGATTCCGTAAGCAGCCAGAAGCACGGCACCCAGGCCGATACATAAAGTAAGTCCGCGACTGCAGCGGCGCATCCGGGTAAGCTGGTTTTTAAGAAGGTCCAATTAGAGGATCCTTCCGATCAGGGGATCGTGAGAAACGACAGCCAAATGGTCTTTTAGGTCTGTATGATGAAACAGCCATCCTTCTCCCCAACACCAGAGCGCACAAATCAAGGTATATAGACCGCTGATCAGGAACAAGCTGCAGTTCAGGCGGACCCTATCCCCAATAGTTTTTCTGGATCTTCCTTCTTGCAGGCCCCCTCAGCGTGCTTCCGGTTTTCCCGATCCAATATACGCGGAATTTGCTTACAGGTTGCAGAAAACCCGGGAATGTCAAACTGGAAATGAAGAATGAAAATGCTGGATTTCTCTTAGTGTATAATTCATGATGGGCCCGTATTCTGAGGCCCGTTTTGAACAGCAGTCATCTTGATCTGGCTCTTGCTGAATGGGTAGATTCTTTTGATTTCGAACAATCCTGGACTCCTGCATGAAAGTATCTGTGATCATTCCTGTTTATAACGAATCAGAGTCCCTGCCGATCCTGCACCGATCCCTGCTGGCTGCTCTAGAGGGTCACCAGGAGACGTGGGAAGTAATCTATGTGGATGATGGAAGCAAAGATAAAAGCTTTCAGCTTCTCACGGAGTACGCTTTGGAAAAACCAGGACTCGTCCAGGCAATCTCACTCCGCAGGAATTTTGGACAGACCGCAGCAATCGCTGCCGGTATCGACCATGCCCGGGGGGAGATCATTGTCTTGATGGATGCGGATCTTCAAAATGATCCAGCCGATATTCCGCTGCTGCTGGAGAGGATCGCCGAAGGCTATGATCTTGTCAGCGGGTGGAGAGTGGATCGAAAAGATCCCTATCTCTCCCGGGTGCTTCCTTCCCGGGTTGCCAATCGGCTGATTTCCTGGGTGACCGGTGTGCATCTGCATGACTACGGCTGTACCCTCAAGGCCTATCGTCGTGAGGTGCTCACGGGTTTTCGACTCTATGGAGAGATGCACCGGTTTATCCCTGCTTTCGCGGGCCATGTGGGAGCAAAAATAACCGAAGTGAAAGTCAACCACCGCCCCCGGGTGCACGGGAAAACTAAATACGGATTGGAGAGAATCTGGAAAGTAAGTTTGGACCTGCTGACCGTGAAATTTCTAATTAGCTACTCCCTTAAACCCCTGTATTTATTTGGGGGACTGGGGGCCGTGTTCAGTTCCGTGGGAATGCTGATTCTGCTGTTTTTAATGATCCGTCGATTAGCAATGGGGATCTCCCCTTTTACTTCACCCCTGTTTCCCACCTCGATCATGCTGGTTATCTTGGGTTTCCAGTCAATCCTGATGGGTTTAATTGCAGAACTCCTGGTACGAACATACCATGAGGCTCAGGGAAAGCCGACGTATTTCATCCAGAAGCGATTTGGGAACAATCTGGAATGAAAATTTCTCACTCAGCTTTACCGCATGGGATGGAAAGCTAACCCCCGGGAAAAATCCAGTCATATGAACAATCTGCTTTGCCTCCTGGGAAATTTATGAAGGGTCAAAAAGAGGGCAGCTCCTTCCTGCCATTCCTGCTGAAACTGGCTGGATCCGCGCTGTTCCTGTGGTTGATCCTGCGCAACTTAGATTTACAAGCTGTCATTGTTCAAGTTCTTCAGGTGCGGCTGACGGTCTATCTTCTTTTGATTTTATTATTCCTCGTGAGTCAATTATTAAAATCCTATCGGTGGAAAATTCTCCTGGAAATTATGGAAGTCCAGGAATCTCTTGGAACCCTGTATCGGATCTTTTTATATGGGCAGGTGCTCAACATCATTCTCCCCACCAGCATCGGGGGGGATACCGCCCGGATTGCTTATTTGATCAATAAATACCCCTCAAAAAAATCTGCGGGTGTCAGTGCAACCCTGCTTGATCGCGTGATGGGTTTGTTCGCGCTGGTTTTGATCGCTGTTTGCGCCCTACCATTCAGCCGGATCTTAGGTCCGGATGAAAGGCTCCTTATTTTTCTTGGATTGCTGCTGCTGATTGCGGTCAGCGTGTTTTTGATCCTTGGCCGATTTGAACCTCTTGTCCGCTGGATCTTAGGTAGAGAATTTTTTCCCGATCGAATCGGCAAGCTGGTGGAGAGGGCCTGGCAGGTGCTTCAGGAGTTTCGTGGGAGCCCCGGGGGTCTTTCCCGGGCATTTCTGGCGGCTCTGGCGATCCAGATGTTGGAAAATATCAGTCAATACGGGATCTTTTTTGCTGTTGGCGTCTTGATTCCTCTTCCCGATGTATTTGTGGCCATTCCGCTTGTCAATCTCATTTCCATGATCCCGATCAGCTTGGGAGGGGTGGGGCTGAGGGAAATCAGCCTAGTTTCCTTGCTTGCGGTTGAAAATCATCTTGTGGTTTCATATTCCCTGATACGCTACAGCCTGATCATCCTTTTGGCTGGGGGGCTTGCTGTAGAGTTTTTGTTCAACCGGCAGCGATTGTCCGAAGTGACAAAACACATCAAAAGGTCTCCAGAAAATTAACTGGATGCGATGATTGCGGGAGGGGCGGCCTTCAGGGAATGGGCCCGTTGTCACTCGGTGGTGGACCTGATGGTTCATGGTATAGTTCAGATGGGCTGTTGATATCATCTGGATCTTTGCGGAAATAAAAATCGGCGGTTTAGGAAAGAATTTCAATGATTAAAAAGATTTTTCGGCAGCATGCTCTTTTCATCATTCTGATCCTGGTTAATATTCTCTTTGCTGTTTTTTTTGGGATTGACTTTGGAGATTCCTGGGATGAACAGCTCCGCTATCGGGCAGCTCTTAAGGCCATTGACCAGTATGCCCGGCTGCAACCGGCAGAGACAATCACAGACAAAGGACCGGCGTATATTGTGCTGGCAAAGTTTGGGGGAGATTTCATTCAGCTATTTTTTCCCGGTCTGTCTCATATCCAAGCCTGGCACTACGTTCATTTTTTCACCTTCCTGATTGCCCTGGTGAGTTTTTACATCATCAGCCTGAGGTTTCTCTCCCCGGGGATCGCATTTGCAGCCACAATGCTGTTCAACACCCAGCCGGTGATTTTCGGGCATGCCTTTATGAACCCGAAAGACATTCCTGTGATGGCGTCTTTTTTGTTGATCGTAGCGATCGGTTTCTCGATGGTGGACAGGTACCCGCGTTTAGCACCGTTCGTCAGGGAAAAGCCCGGATTTTCTGGCACGAAACGGCGCCTGGTGGAGGATTGGGTTGAGCAAACAACCGGCCAAAAAATTGTCCAGGCCCTGTATATCCTGATCTTAATCCTGGCGCTGATTTTCCTGACCGTTTTTTCTGAGATCGTGCAGCAAGCAATTCAGGCCTGGATCAATGGGATCTGCAATCCCAGGTTGTTCGATTTAATCAACCAGGGAGCCTTGTTCCTCCTGGATGGGGGAATGGCGGATGATCTGACGCTGGAAAATGTGAAAACAGCCTACCCCTTCTTCCTGTTTCTGATCGCTGGGCTGTTTTCAGGGGTATTTTTTATTCTGGCCGTCTGGCTCTATCCAAAAACTGTGAAAAAAATCCTGGGGTTGACAACCAGAAGGAAATTTTTATCAGGATTTCATACCGCTGCTCAAAATCCCTGGATTTATCCGGCGGGGATTGTATTGGGATTATCAATCAGCAACCGGACCATCAGCATCACTGCAGGGGGATTTGTCCTGCTGTATCTGTGGGTGAAAAAACGGAGTGTTTTTCTGCAAACCACTTTTATTTACCTCGGGATTGGGGTTCTGATTCTCTACCTCTCCTGGCCTGGCCTCTGGGGGCACCCGATTCTGGGGTTGATTAAAAACATTCAGGACACGTCTTCTTTTTATTGGGCTGGGGAGGTTTTGTTTCAGGGTACCCTGTATGATCCGAGCGAGCTGCCTTCTTACTATCTTCCCTTGACGATTGCAATTCAGCTCACCATCCCAGCGCTGGTTTTATTCCTGCTGGGTGTGGGACATGCAGTCCATATGGTCCGAAAAAAGGCCCTTGAAGGCAGCATCCTGATGATCTTTTCCCTCTGGCTGCTGGTCCCGCTAAGCGCGGCTTTCGTGGTTCAACCCACAGTGTATGATAATTTCCGCCATTTCCTGTTCATCATCCCCCCGATTTTTTTCTTTGCGGGGATTGGTCTGCGGGGATTGGCAAGAGGGATCTCTCATGAAATCCTGACCATCCTGCTTGTGTGTGGGATGCTGAGCTTTGGAACTGCCGCGATCATCCAGCTGCATCCCTATCAGTATATTTATTACAATGAATTTGTGGGCGGGGTCGAAGGGGCGTTTCGCCGCTTTGAATTGGATTATTGGGCAACAGCGTACCGGGAGTGCACGGAGTACATCAACCAGGTGGCAGAGGCAAACCAGACCATCCTGGTCAAGGGACCCGATCATATTGTGAAAAACTATGCCAGGGAAGAGTTAGCTGTCATCCGCTACCGGGAAGTGGAAAAGGCGGCCCAGTTTCAAGCGGCAGATTATGCCATGATCACCACCCGTCAAAATCACGATCAAACCATCCTCCCTGAATTGCCCCCGGTCTACACGGTTGAAAGATCGGGTGCAGTGCTCGCCGTGGTGCGCAGCCTCCAGGGGGGAAATTAATCCGCAGAAGAAAAAGGGAGGGGGAATTCAGCCATCAAGATTGATCAGCACAAGCTGTGAAAATCCTTGGGTGCTGATGCTTGGCTGCTGAAGGACTATGATCTCAAGCTTTGTCCGGGTCCCGGGCAAAGCGGGCTTATTTGATGTCAGGGTTGATGTGCCGGAGGACATGCTCCGCTGCGGCGCTGGGCCAATCAGTCACTGAAGAGAGTTTTTCCAGCCAATGCGTTAATGCGGTAGGGGTGGTAAACTCCCCGAGTTGACCGAGGACATAAGCAGCATACCAACCAGCCCACTGGGTATCTCGTTTTCCATCCAGGTAGTTCATCTCATATTCATGGTGGGCTTTTGCCGCAGCCCGGAAAGCCTGCATGAGCTGACTTTTTGTGGGATTACCTGTCATGGGTATCCTGTGTCCTGGAAATGATAAAAGGCCACTCCAGGCTGGAGTGGCCTTTTCTTGAGGCGGGGACGACGGGATTCGAACCCGCGATCTCGGCCTTGACAGGGCCGCATGTTAACCGCTACACCACGCCCCCCCTAATGGAAATTCATTCTATCACATCCCCTTAACCCGTCAAGATTAATTCGTGGACCTGGTATCCTCTAGAACTCGCCAACCTCCCCGATCCGGAATTGTTCCATGACCAGCATTCCTCCCAATGCGGCTCCCATCAAAATCGTGCTCAAGGCCATGGCCTGTCCGTAATTCAACGCGCCTGGGCGGGAGAGAAAGCGATAGATCACCACCGGTACGGTGGGGAACTCCGGCCTGGCGATCAGGGCCGTGGCACCAAACTCTCCCAGGGAGATTACAAAGGCAAAAGAGGCTGCAACCAGCAGGGCTCGTCCAATCAGCGGCAGGTCAATCCGGAGCAGGATCTGGCGGGGGGAGGCCCCCAGGACTGCTGCGGCTTGACGAAGTTCAGGTTGAATGCTTTGCAGGGCAGGGATCAGGGACCGGACAACAAATGGAAAAGCAACCAGCGTATGAACGATGGGCACAAGCAGGGGGGAAGCCCGCAGATCCAGCGGAGGCTGATCAAGAGAGAGGAGGAATCCCAATCCCAGGGTGACCGCGGAGGTCCCCAGCGGCAGCATCAGCAGGGGGTCCAAGATCCGGTTCAGCGTTGACTGGCGGTTCCTGGCCAGTGCCCATGCAGCCGGGAGGCCGATCAGCAAGGAAAGCATCATTGTCAGGCCGGCATATCCGAGAGAAACTCCCAGCGCGGTTGTGGGTGGGACATAAAATAAGGATTCCCGGGGATTCTGGGCCAAAGCCCGGTAGAATGTCAGGGTTAAACCCGGCAAACCCGTCCCGGTCCGGGGATCGGCAGATGGAAGGGTCGTCACAGAACGCACCGCCAGCGCCAAAAGCGGCAGGATTAAAAGGGCAAAAAGAACAAAGATCAGCACCCCGGAAGCTGCCTTGGAAACCCAATCCTTGAGCTTTTTTTGGGTCATGGTCCGGGACTGCAGGGAAAGGGGTCGGGCAAGCCCAGCCATCAACCGTGTGTATAACACAGTGAGAGTTAAAGTGCACAGAAGCTGGATCACGGCAAGCACACCGGCCAGCGGGAGGTTGAAGAGGTTGACGGTTTGAGTATAGATCTCGGTCTCTAAGGTCGCAAACCGGGGGCCTCCCAGCACCAGGACCACTCCAAAGCTGGTGAAATCAAAGATAAACACCAGCAGGGCAGCAGCCAGGATCGCCGGAGCTATCAGCGGAAGGGTGATCCGCCGGAATACCCTCCCTGGGGAAGCTCCCAGGCTGGCTGCTGCTTCTCTCAAACGGGGGTCCATCCGGCTCCAAAAATCCCCCACAACGCGGATTACGATGGTGGTGTTATAAAAGACATGGGCGGTGAGAATTGCTGGAAATGTATTCAGAAACTGCAAGGGGGGAGAGGGGAGATTCCAAACATCCATCAGCAGCCGGTTTCCTAGCCCATTTGGCCCAAGCAGGGCGCTGAATCCAGCTGCCACAACCAGGGTGGGCATCACAAAGGGGACCCCGGTGAGTGCCCGCAAAATCTTTTTCCCGGGAAAGGAATAGCGGCCAAAAAGGTAAGCTGCCGGGAGACCCAGCAGCAGGGTGAGCAGGGTGGAGGCAAGCGCCTGATAAAAAGTAAAGCCAACAACATTCCTTGTGGAAGGAGAGGAAAGGACTGACCAGAGGCCGGGCAGAAGGGCATCCCCCAGGCGATTAAAACTCAGGGTGAGGATGCTGCCCAGGGGATAAAAATAAAACAGGGCCAGAAAACTGAGCGGCAGCACCCAGAGCAGGAGAGTTTTCAGGGGAAATCGGGAGCGGTGATCAGATGTTTGCATGTCGACTTGAAAGGGAGCTTTCTTCCCCACGTCATGAGGGGTTCTCAGATCATTGAGGGATCTTTTTATCCGCGGCGTAGAAAATCCTCATGGCGTTGACGAGCCCAGAAGTCCCAAAGCTCACGCCATCCATTTCCAGCAGGGCCCGCTTCATTTCCTGCCCCCCCTGGTAGCCGCCAAGCCTGCGGTCTGTTCGGATGACACGATGGCAGGGCACAATGAGCGGAAAAGGATTCTTCGCCAGGGCATTGCCAACTGCTCGCGCCCCCCTGGAGGATCCCAATCGCTGCGCGATGAGTTTGTATGTACTCACCCACCCTCTTGGAATTGCATGTTCAGCCTGCAGTACTTGTTTTTGAAACTCACCACACAGCCTGAGCTCGGCGATCTCCAGGGAGAAGTTTACTGGCTCACCCTGAAGCAGTTTGCGGATGTTGAGGGCTGTGGAGTCTATCTTCTGACAAGAGGATTCCCCAACTGCGGGGGCCAGCTCAGCCGCTCTGGATACTGCCGAAACAACGGGTGTTGAGAGCAGCACCCGGAGGATCTTTGGCGTGGACCAATCCCCTTTCCATAATAGGATCACCGGCCCAAAAGGGGTTGATTGGATTGTTTTTTTGTTCATATCTTCTGGCAGCTGATCCAGGATTTCAGTTACCGCAGCACTGTCTCCCGCCAGGCTTCGATCCAGACCTCACGGTTGTCCGCGATCGCCTGGTAGCTGACTTCTGCTGTGGACTCTGGAACCTCCAGATAATCTAAAAAAACTGGATCCAGCTGAGCGTTCTCATTGACTGGAAAGACATACATATTGAGGGGAATATCCTCCTGGAATGTGGGGGAGAGCATATGATCAATCCAGGCTTCAGCCAGCTTGCGATGTTCAGTTCCCTGCAGGATTCCCACGAACTCAATCTGCCGAAAACAGCTTTCATTTCCTGTCACCGCAGCAGTTGGGGCTTCCTGCACTTGCTCTTCTGCCAACAGCACCTCAAACGGCGGGCTGGAAGCATAGGAAACCACGATTGGGTACGGTCCGCCAGCCTGGCTGAAGGCAGAATAATAGGCGGTCTCCCAATCATTCACAACATGGACCTGGTTTTCAACCAGCTTCTCCCAGTAATCAAGATAGCCATCCTCTCCAAACCGACCGATCGTAGCCAGAAGGAACGCCAACCCGGGGGAGGAGGTCGCGGGATTTTCAACCGTCAGCAATCCCCGGTATGCCGGTTTTGTCAGGTCCTCCAGGGAGGTTGGCGGGGCGAGATCCCGCTCTTCAAAATAGGACTTCTGATAGTTCAGGCAAACGTCCCCGAAGTCTACCGGAAGTGCCCGGTGCTGGGGGTCAATCTCAAACCGGTCAGGGATCTCTGTAAGGAGCGGGGATGAATAGGATTCAAAGATATCTTCCTCCAGGGCTCGACTGAGGAAGGTATTATCCACCCCGTAAAGGATATCTGCCAATGGATTCTGCTTGGTGAGGATTGCTTTGTTCACTGCAGTTCCAGTATCCCCTGCTTCAAGAAACTGCACTTTGACATTGTGCTGCTGTTCAAAAGCATTGATGACTGTGTCTGAGGCGGCGAATGAGTCGTGGGTCATTACTGTCAAAATCTTCTCCTCAGCTGGTGGGGATTGAATCCCCCCTCCCAGCCGGCCACAACCTGCAGCTAGAAGGATGAGCAAGCTGAAGTACTGAAGAATCCGGGTTCTTATGGTCATTGTACACCTCCTGTCAACCTGCGTTGCGGGTATGAATCACCGCCAGAAGACCCTGCTCGAGGCGGATCGAAGCCTGCTCCCCGGTCAGGCGGTTGCTGATCCCGCGTGTGGTTCCAAATCCAAGGGCCTCATCATTCAGCGGGTATTCAAGGTTTGTGGTGCGGATCCCTGAACTCCCGGGAAGCAGTGCCAGCAGAGATACCGTATCTCCCACTATACCGGTAATTTCCAGGGTGTCCCCCGGGCGCAGGATCTGCACCTCTTGCCGGCCGCAGATCAGGGTTGCTGGAATCTGCAGGTCCGGGTGAGCCAGGAGCATCAGGTTGCCAAAAGTCATGTCCAGGCGGCCGCCTACCGCTCCGTAGACAATGATCTCCCTGGCTCCCCGTTCTTGAGCATACAAAAGCGCCAATTCCAGGTCTGTTTCATCCTTTCGATGGGGGTGCTGGATGATCTTCACACCCTGGTTCTTCCACTCCTCTAAAAGGTCATCCGGTGTGGAATCCAGATCCCCGATCAGTGCATCCGGGAGAAGACCAAGGGCCTGGCAGTGCATACACCCACCATCCGCTGCGACAACAAGCTCTTCCCCGGTGAGAGCCAGGTCATTCAAGGAACTGCAGAGATCGCCGTTGGCAAAGATTATCGCCCGCATTGTGATGTCCTTTTTGCTCCCGCACTGGCTGACCCTTATCCTGAATGGTGATTTTTCAGCGTTCCCGGGTTTTTTCAGCCAGCACAGCCATAAAAAAAGCTCCTCCGTGTGGAGGAGCCAGATTTTCATCTAAGCATCCCTCCGCCGGTATCATCCGGATCAGGTTCCGCGGGTCGAAAGCTCTCACTTTCCTCTCAGCCAATCTTCTGGCTCCCCGTGCTGTCTTTTGGTTTGCTGAACCTAGTATAGAACCAGGATCTTATGCTGTCAAGCGATCTAAGAAGAGATCATCTCCCTCGATGCTGTTTTCCCTTTATCCTGAAAAAAATGGGACCAAGGTGCCAAGAATTCCCCCGACAGCCAGGTTCCAGAATATTTTGTCAATGGGTAAGGGGGTTTTTGAGATCAGGGCAATCACGCTGAAAAGCACTGCAGCGCTATACGCGATCCCCTGGTAGAGTCCTGGATCGTTTAACACCCGGTATACCAACCCGGCGGCGGCGCCAAAAAACAGGGCAGTCCCCAGAAAACCGAGTGCGAGGTACAGCGCGATTTGTTGCCCCGAAGCCGAAGTTTGCTCCTGGGCATCAGCCTGAAAGACCTGGGCCACAGCCGGGTGACGAAATAGGAGATGTCCCAGGAAAACCAGTCCCAGGATTAATCCTGAAAGGATGCCAGCTAAAAGGGGGTTCATTTTTTTTCTCCTTATCATCCACTCAGCGGATGAACACTAAAAACATCACAAAACTTGTCAGGGTGAGCAGGCATCCGATCGCGATGGCTCTCACCCAGGAAATTTGATGGGTTTCCCGGAAACCGATAGCAGTCATCCCGATTTGCCAGCAGACTGGAATGACCATGATGCGGAGCACATCCAGCTACAACGGGAAACCACGGCCCAGCAGGGGAACGAGAAAAGTCTCCGGAATCCATTGGGTATAAAATGTGGGCACGACCCACGCCAATCCAGCCGTGATGGCAGCCTCCTCAAACCGGTAAGAATCCTCAATCCTCCGTCCGGCGAGTTCCGCGAGGTGCCCGATCCCTGAAATCATCACCCACGTGAAAACTCCCCATGGGATTGTCCAAATCATCTGGTAGAGATAAACCGTCTCCAGAGGGGCCAGCAGCCAGGGATCAAACGCCGGCTGTCGATTGACCAGAAAGTAATAGATGCCCACTGTGATACTGTAAAGGAATGCATACAGGAAGATATTCCAGAAGCTCAAGGCCAGATGATCGGGATCCTGGCGGATCTCCTGGATCACACGGCGGGGATGGGAAGCGGCCCGAAACCAGTTCAGGACAGACCTGGTGAGGGTGTATTGCATGAGGAATTCCTCAGGATGAGTGAATGTTCAGCAGCCGCAGCACAGCAGCAGCAATCCTTTGCTCAGGTTGGTCCAACCATGCTTGATCGTAGGTCAGATTGAGGCCATTAAACAGTCCGAAGAACATCATCGCCAGCAGCCAGGGATCCTGATCCTCCGCGAGGCTTCCTTCCGCCTTGGCCTGGTTCAGGATGGAAACCATGTTTTTTGTATATTGAACTCCGATGACCTCCATATTGATCTCCAGGTCTAAGAAGAGATCATCGCCTCCCTGACCAAGCAGCGATAAAAGGATCCTGTTAAAGTCGCCCTGCCTGCGACCGAATGTGATTGTTTCCCCGATCACCTGGTGAAGTTTTTCGACAGCGCTTTGCCGACTAGCAGCAGCCCGGGAAAAGATGTCCCCGAGCTCTTCGAAGCCAGCCATCAAAACCGCTTTCAACAGGGCTTGCTTGCTTTCAAAGTACCAGTACAGATTTCCTGTGCTCATCCCGGCTGCCCGGGCGATATCAGACACCCGGCAGGAAAAATATCCCTGCTGGGCGAACATCCGGCGGGCGGCTTGGATCAAAGCAGATCTGCTTTGAGCGCGCATTTTCTGGTTGAGCTTCTGGTCGCGGGGGGACATACCCTGCTCCCTCACTGAATACTTGTTCAGTGAAGAATATATCATTGAACATAAATTCAGTCAATAGGGAAGCAGGAGGGCTGATGGAATTCGAACAGCTCCCGGTTGGAGATCGATCCAGCCGGCGGGATCCGTTTGGGCTCAGGTCCGCAGGGCTGTTTTCAGCAGATGCTGATTTGAAGGAGAAAAGCTTGGAAGGACTGTCCGGACAACCCGGGTGATTCGGGGCTGGGCCGCACTGGTCAGCTGCCGGGAGAGAAAGTACATGGTCTCCTGTTCTGAGCGCTGGATCAAGGTTTGCAGTACCCTGGATATCTCTGTGACCAATCCAGACTCTTTATCCTCGAGAATCTGGCTAAGCAGATAATAGGCAAATGGCAAATCTTGAAATGCCTCACATCCGGCCAGGGCATTCAAGCCGCAGAGAACAGCCTGGTGGGATCGCTGCGTTGGTTTGATGAGAAGCCCTTCCAGAAAGACTGCGGAGGCCTCCGGCATTTGCTGATTGATTTTTGCTAACCCTGCGGTGATGACCTCACAGCGGATCGTATCGGATGCGGGAGAGGATGTCCATGCTTTGAGACGGTCCAGGATGGATGCGGGATTGAGGGGTGGGATCTGCCCCAGGAAGGCTGCTGCCAGCATGCGGGTTTCAAGATATTCCTCTTCCCACAGCGCATCGACCAGCAGCAGTCCCTGGGAAGGAGAGATCGTCATGAAACGCTTGATTTCCCTTTCTACCGTCCGCAGCACAGGTGTGGGGACCTGATAGCTGGGCAGTTTTGATACTGTTGATGTCCGACCGGATCGGTGGATATGGTCAGCATACTTCTGCAGCAGATCATGCAGCTCTCTTACAAACTGATCAGGATCAGTGAAGTGCGATGATAGTTCCGCGCAGTGAATGGTGAGCTGTGCCGGATTAATAGCGGTCATGGAAGGATCCGGAGTCTGCTGTTCAGCTCCGCTGCTGCCTGATCCGGATCGGGAGCGAAGATTAATCTCTCCCGATCTGCAGGCCGGATGAAGGCTGTCTGGTTGGAAAATAGATTGTGAAATGTCTCTTCCCAGCCCCGCCCGACCAGGATAAACGGGCGCAGGGGGGTGGGGTGAATTTGGAATTCAGTCCACATCAAGGCGATTTCAGCCAGGGTCCCGATCCCACCCGGAAGGGCGATCGCGGCTTCACAGCTGTCTATCAGAAAAAACAGCCGTTCACGCAGTGTGGGAAAACGGTGTTCCTCTTTGATCCATGGATTGGGTCCTTCAGGGCGCCACTGCTCGATCTCATCGCAGGTCACGCCAATGACATGCCCCCCGGCATCTGCCGCTCCCCTGGATACCGCTTCCATCAATCCCATATAGCCCCCGGTCTGGACGGTGAACCCCAGGTCTGCCAGCAGCTTTCCCAGGTGTACAGCCTGCTGGTAAACCGCTGTCTCGCGATCTGGGATGGACCCACCAAAGACCGTGATCACGCGGGATGAGAGGGGTTTTTCTGCCATGGCTATATTATAGAGGCCCTTTTGTGCCTGGAACAGGATATTAACTGGATCGGAAGCAGCTGATCCGGACGTGGTAGTTTTGTAATCAGGGATGCTTCTGGCACCGGTTTGTTTCCAAATTATACGCCACCCTTCTTAGTGTACAATTAGGATGGGTAACTGGAAGAGCTTTTTTGGAAGAAAATCTATTTATGGACATCATTCTCACCCACGAACGGACTGATTTTGACGGGTTAGCTTCCCTGCTGGGAGCATATCTCCTGGATGAAAATCTCACCCCGGTTCTGCCGCGTCAGCTGAACCGAAACGTGGAAGCTTTCCTGATCCTTTATGGTCTTGAGCTGCCATTTATTGATCCCCGGGATTTACAAGGGGATCCGATAGAATCGGTCTGTCTGGTGGATACGCAGGGGCTGACCAGCATTAAAGGGATGGTGGATGATCTCAAAGTCCGGGTCATTGATCATCACCCCCTGCGTCCGGATATCCCGGAAGAGTGGGAGACCACCATCCGGGAGACAGGGGCAACCACAACCATTTTTGTGGAAGCGATCCAGGAAAGGGAATTACCGCTTACTCCCATTCAGGCCACCCTGCTGATACTGGGGATTTATGAGGACACGGGATCCCTGACCTACACACGCACCACAGCGGCAGATATCTTTGCTGCGGGCAGCCTGGTGGAGCAGGGCGCCAGTCTGGAAATTGTCGCAGATTATCTTAATCACCCGCTGTCCATGGAGCAGCAGCGGGTGTATGAAGAGCTGCGGGCGAATGCGGAAAGCCACATTATTCATGGTCACAGCCTGATTATTGCCCAGGCTGATGCAAGTGATCTGGAAGTTGAATTATCCAGTTTAGCCCATAAACTGCGCGATCTGCTCGATCCCGATGCGATCTTTTTGCTGCTCACCACCTCCGGAGGGGTGCAGATGATCGCCCGCTCCACGGATGACCATATTGATGTCAGCGCGGTGCTTTCTCAATTTGAGTCTGGAGGAGGCCATACCAGGGCCGCTGCTGCGTTGATTCACGACCGGGAAATCACCGAGATCCACCAGGAGCTTATCCAGATTCTTCCTCAATATGTTCAGCCTGCGGTGCGGGCAAAAGATATCATGTCCCGTGATCCGCAAACCCTCTCCCCGGACACATCGGTAAAAGATGCGGCAGATCTGATGGTGAAATTTGGTTATGAGGGGTATCCGGTAGTGGAAGGTGGGGAAGTGGTCGGCCTTCTTACCCGGCGGGCTGTGGATCGTGCCCTGACTCATGAACTGAACCTGACCGCCAGAAGCCTCATGGAGGCGGGGAAGGTCCGGGTTTTTCCTTCTGACTCTCTGGAGCACATCCAGGATGTCATGGTTGAAACAGGGTGGGGGCAGATCCCGGTGGTCAGTTCGCGGTCAAAAAAAATTGTAGGGATTGTCACCCGCACGGATCTATTGAAGATCCTTGCCCCCAGCCGCCCTTCCCCGGGTCGCCAGAACCTGGCCTCTCGATTAGAGGCGATCCTTCCGCAGCCTCGCCTGGCATTGTTGCAGAGGATTGCAGATATTGCTGCCAGGGAGAAAGCAGCCCTGTATATTGTGGGGGGGTTTGTTCGGGATCTCCTGCTCGATTATCCAAGCCTTGATTTTGACCTGGTTGTTGAAGGGGATGGAATCTCCCTGGCAAAATCTGTTCAAGAGGTGTATGGGGGGCGTGTGACCAGTCACAACCGGTTTGGAACGGCAAAATGGTTTCTGGATGTTGACAGCTTTGCTGATCTTGGCGAGCCTGACGAACTCCAGGAAGCGTTCCCCGATGCGTTGGATTTCATCACGGCCAGAACTGAGTTCTACACCCATCCGTCCGCCCTTCCGACCGTGGAGCAGAGCTCCATTAAGCTGGATCTCCACCGCCGGGATTTCACCATCAATACCTTGGCGCTGCGGTTGGATGGACGCCATTATGGTGAACTTTACGATTATTGGGGTGGGCTGGATGACTTGAAGCAGAAACATCTGAAAGTGCTTCATTCCCTCTCGTTTGTGGATGATCCGACGAGGATCCTCCGCGCTGTGCGGTATGAACAGCGGTACGATTTTAAGATTGATGCTCGGACCCGCCAGCTGCTATTTGAAGCAAAGGAGATGATCAAACGTGTCTCCGGAGATCGGATCCGCCATGAACTGGATCGGATCTTTGATGAGCCGAAAGCACCCCGAATGATGGAGCGGCTTCAGGAATTGTCCATCCTTACCGCCATCCACCCCGCTTTGTCCTGGGACGAGGAGCTTTCCAGGCTGGCAGAAGATCTGCCAGACAAGCAGCCCCCTGCCGACTGGAGGATCGATCCAGAGGGAATCGGCATGCCCCTGACCAGAATGCTTTTGTATATGGTCTGGCTGATTCGAATGCCTGAGAAAGAGGACTTGATTAACAGGCTGAAACTGTTGAGCGCTGTATCCGATCTGATTCTTCAAGCCTCTCATTTAATTGAGATCTTGGAGGAGCTCCAGGATCTCCCGGCGAGCACCGCGACCGCGCGGCTGGAAAAAATTCCCAACCTGGCAGTATACGCAGTATACCTGTCTACCGAAGACTCAGGGTTCCGGGGGGTTCTCTCCCGCTATCTTTCTTCCTGGCAGCATGTGGAAACGAATCTTAGCGGGCAGGATCTCAAAGATTATGGGCTTCCTCCTGGTCCACGCTACTCCGAGATCCTAACCCGGCTCCGGAACGCCTGGTTGGATGGGGTTGTGACCAATCAGAAGGAAGAACAAGCGCTCTTTGAGAAGCTGCTCGCGTCCGGGAAAGAGTGAAGGGTATCTACCTTGTTTCAGCGGAATCCGGGGGCGCGCGATTGGTTTGCGGGGGAGTGGCTGAGGATGGATGGAGACCCATCCCGGCCATCTGGATCTTGAAAAAGCCCTGATCGGACTGGACTTTGAACCCTCTTGCCATTCACGACTGTTCGTGATAAAATCTTTTCCTAGAGAGGTAGAAATACTGGCGGCAACGGAAAGTGGGTCTACCCCACTTTTTTTATTGCTAGATTAACCAGCCCCGCTGCCCCTCATGTCCAGGAATTGTGGAGAGAACGAGATGAAAACTGAGTTTGCACTGGCATTAAAGCAGGTCATTACGGATAAAAACCTACCGGAAGAGATCATTATAGATGCGCTTAAAGACGCCATGGTCTCCGCTTACAGGCGGTCTGTTAATGCTTCCAGCGCTCAAAAGGTGGAAGCCGAGGTCGATCTGGAAACGGGTGATGTCACCGTATTCGTTGAGAAAGAGGTCGTGGATGACGTCCAGGACGATCGCACAGAGGTGACCCTGGTTGAGGCCAAAAAATACAATCCAGAGACAGAATACGGGGATCTGGAAATGGTGGAGAGCACGCCGCGCGATTTTGGTCGTGTAGCTGCTCAAACTGCCCGCCAGGTCATCCAGCAGCGCATTCGCCAGGCAGAACGCCAGGCGCAGTATGAGTTTTACAGTGACAAGGTGGGAGAAATTGTGACCGGCGTGGTCCAGGCGGTCCACAGGCATGAGCTCACCATCGGTTTGAACATTAACGCTGAGGGAAAAATGCCCCGCAGCCAGCAGATACCCCGGGAGCACTACCGGGTTCATGATCGCATCCGGGCTTTGCTGCTTGACATTGAGGAGACAACTCGGGAACCGCGGATTATTCTCTCTCGCGCCCACCGGGATTTTTTGCGTCGTTTGCTGGAAAATGAGGTCCCGGAGATTTACCAGGGATTAGTTGAAATTCGCTCGATTGCCCGCGAAGCAGGCTACCGCTCAAAGGTCGCCGTTGCAGCCCTGAAACCGGGAGTGGACCCGGTTGGCGCTTGTGTCGGGGTCCGCGGTGTGCGTATCCAGGCTATTGTCAGGGAATTGAGCGATGAGAAAATTGATGTCATTGAATGGAATCCAAATACGGATGAATACATTGCCAAGGCGCTCAGCCCTGCCAGGGTGCTCAGTGTCTTTTTGAATAAAGAAACCGACGCCATGCCCACAGCCACCGTGGTTGTTCCGGAAGATCAGCTCAGCCTGGCGATCGGGCGGAATGGACAGAATGCACGGCTGGCAGCGAAACTGACCGGCTGGCGGATTGATATCAAAGGTTTATTTGAGGCCACCTCAGACACGCTCTTCCGCCTCCATAACGATCCCAATTATCGGGAATACCTGGAAGATGAATCTGAGGTAATCCCCAAAATCGAAGCGGTGATGGCGAAAAAGGATGAGGGCAGGCCGATCTCTCCGGAAGAATACAGAGAACTGCATTATTTCAACAGCCGCGTTGAGGCTGCTATTGCAGAGAAGAAAATGGAACTTGCCAAGCGGCGGCAGGCGCGGATCAAAGCCGTTAAGGAAGCCGTCCCGGCGGATGCTTACGAATTACCCATCATGACCCTGGGTCTGCCGACAAAAGTAGAGAACCTGCTGCTGGATGCCGATTTGGATAGTGTTGGCAAACTGGCCTACCGGCTCTTGCTGATTCCGGACTCCTTATTGGAAATCGACGGCATCGGGCCAACCTACGTGGAAAAGATTGAAAAAGCGCTGAAGGTGATGGTAGGGTATGAGCCGCTCCCCGAAGAACTGGATGTGGATATGAGCCAGTTTGGGAAGGAGGTCGCCATTCCCGCTCCGGTTCCTCCCGCCCAGAAAGAGCCCGAACCCGAGAAGGAACAGGAAGAGCCAAAAGACGAAACTGAGCAGGCGGCTGAGGGCTCTCCCCCGGAGCAGACCACAGATGATGCCCCGGCAGAGGCAGCCGAAGACAGGGAGTCTGAGGAAGAGGAAGCGCTTGAAGCCGGGGAGGCAGAGGCTGAGGATCTTATCCCTGCGGATGCCTATGACCTGCCTATTCTGACCCTGGGGCTCAGCCCTGATGTGGAGTCCCTCCTCCAGGAAAATGGATGGGAAAATGTTGGTCAGCTGGCTGCACAATTTCAAAAAGCGCCGCAAGAGATCGGAGAAATTGAAGGGATCAATGAGGATGAATTAGATGAGATCCTGAATGCCATTGAGGTCATGGTGGGCTTCAGGCCAGAGCCCCTTCAGAGTGTGGATGAGGAACAGGAAGGACCCTCGGAGGATGTCTGAGGAAGGATGGCTAGAAAAAAACACATCCCGCAGCGAATGTGTATTGCTTGTCGGGAGAGCCAGGCGAAAAAGACGCTGATCCGGCTGGTCCGAACCCCTGACGGGATAGTTGTGGACCCTACCGGGAAACTGCCTGGCCGGGGCTCATACCTGCATGCAGATCCTGATTGCTGGGAGATCGGATTGAAAAACGCCTTAGCAAGATCTCTCAACTGTGAATTGAACATAGAGGATCGTCAACGAATACGCCTGGAGCTCGAAGCCCTTCAGAAGGAGCTGGCCGGCAGGTGAATTGAGCAGAGGGGAATATTCTGGAAATTGTCAAGGAAGACTACATGAGTGAAAACGGGAAAGAGAACAAACAAATTGAACTTCCCATCAGTATTACTGTCCGGGAGCTGGCCCAAGCGCTGGATGCCAGTCCAATTGATGTCATCAAAACGTTGATGGCCAATGGGATGATGGCAAATATCAATCAGGAGATTGATTACGATACAGCAGCAATTGTCTCAGCAGAAATGGGATTTGAGGCTGTTCCTCAGCAGGTGGATGATCAGGAAGCAGGGGAGGCTGTCGCGATCCCCCTCTGGCGTCAGAGAATGCTGGAGGAGGACGAGGAGGATCTGGAAAAAAGACCGCCGGTTGTGGCCATCCTAGGTCATGTGGATCATGGGAAAACAACCCTGCTGGATGCGATCCGCCAGACATCGGTAGCATCCGGGGAGGCGGGAGGGATTACCCAGCATATCGGTGCATACCAGGTCGAACATGACGGTAAACCGATCACATTTTTGGATACCCCAGGACATGCTGCCTTTACTGCCATGCGGGCCCGGGGAGCCCAGGGGGCGGATATTGTCATACTCGTGATCGCCGCAGATGATGGGGTGATGCCTCAGACTGAGGAGGCGATTGCCCACACCCGGGCTGCTGATGTGACCATGATTGTTGCCCTCAACAAAATTGATAAATCCAATGCAGATCCTGAGATGGTCAAACAGCAGCTTTCTGAAATTGGGATCGTCCCGGATGAGTGGGATGGAGACACGATCATTGTCCCTCTTTCAGCAACGGAAAAAACCGGGATTGAAGACCTGCTGGAAGCAATCCTGCTGGTTGCAGACGATATGGAAATCCTGGCCAATCCCATCGGGGATGTGTTTGGCACAGTGATTGAGGCTGAGATCACCCGCAACCGGGGGGTGATGACCACCCTCTTGGTCCAGAATGGAACCCTGGAGGTCGGGGACGCCGTGATTGCTGGCACAGCCTGCGGCAGGATTAAAGCGATGTTTGATTTCCGGGGTGCAAAAATTGACCAGGCAGGTCCATCCGTGCCAGTTTCAGTGATGGGTTTGGGTGATGTTCCCCAGGCGGGGGAGCTTTTTACCCGCGTTGAAAATGAAAAAACTGCCCGGGAAATGGCTGAGGAACGGAAGCTGAAGGCGGAGCAGATCGCTTCAGAACAGGACCAGGCAGCCAGTCTGGAACAGCTGTTTGAACGGGTCCAGGCGGGAGAGGAAGATGAACTGCGGCTGGTGATCAAGGCAGATGTGCAGGGATCGCTGGAGCCGATTGTTTCCTCGGTAAAAGACCTCAAAAGCGGGGGGGAGCAGGAAATCGGCGTGAAGATTATTCACACCGGCACCGGGCAAATTGGTGAAAATGACATCATGCTTGCCTCCGCAACGGATGCGATCGTGATTGGGTTTAACGTGGACGCGGACAATGCTGCCAAACGCGCTGCGGATACAGAAAAGGTCTCCATCAGAACCTACAGCATCATCTACAACCTGATCGATGATATTGAGAAGGCTCTCAAAGGGATGTTGGAACCCGTCGAGAAGAAGATCTTGATCGGACGCGCTGACGTCCTGGCGGTCTTCCCTTCGGGTCGTTTCAAGCAGGTCGCCGGATGCCGGGTGGAAAAAGGGGAGATCCGCCGCAATGCAAAAATCCGTGTGGTCCGGGATGGAAAAGTCGTTTTTGATGGGGAGATCGATTCCTTGAAACGCCATCAGGATGATGTCACAGAGGTTCGAAAAGGGTTTGAATGCGGGGTGGGCATCCGGGGGTTCTCCGAGTTTGAGGAGGGGGATGTCCTGGAGAGTTATGTGATTGAGATGGTTTCGGAGGTATAGGATCGGGTATGGTTTCAGAAAAACGGTCTATCAGGATAGCGGATCGAATCAACCGGGAGCTTTCCCTGCTCTTTATTCAAGAGATCAGTGATCCGCGTTTGGATAATGTTTCCATCACGGAAGTTAAGGTGGATCGTGAATTATCTTTTGCAGATATTTATGTCACCTCCCTTGTTGGACAAGAAGAGCGGGGCGAAATTCTAAAAGCACTCAAACATGCCGCAGGATTCATCCGGTCCCAGCTGGCGGCCAGCCTCTCCCATCTCAGATCGTTTCCTGATCTTCGCTTTCACTGGGATCCAGTCCCGGAGCGGGTGGACCGGATCGATCAGATCATTGCTGAACTTGAAGAAGAAGAGGGAGAGATAGAGGAGCCGGATGAGTAACGCTGCTGTCAAAAAATTGGGGGAGAAGATTACCAGGGCTGATCGAGTATTGCTCCTCTCACATATTCGGCCGGATGGGGATGCTGTGGGGTCGCTGCTGGGCCTTGGTTTAGCCCTCGAAGCCCAGGGAAAGGAGGTAAACCTGGTCCTGGAGGACGGTGTCCCGATCGTGTTTCAGCACCTGCCGGCCGCAGACCGGGTCTACCGGGAACCGGCAGGGATCTATGATTTGGTGATCGTCTTAGACTGCTCCGATGTCAGCCGGGTTGGTGAGGTTTTAGATGCGTACGGCCAGCCGGATGTCAATATTGACCATCACCCTACCAACACCAGGTTTGCCCGCATGAACATTGTCCGGGAAGAGGCGGTGGCGACAGCCGAGATTATTTATGATCTCCTGGTGAAGTTATCGATTCCTCTCAGCCAGCCAATCGCTGAGGACCTGCTGACCGGGATCATTACCGATAGCCTGGGGTTCCGGACATCGAATACATCCCCAAAAGCGCTTCGAACCGCGGCGGCTTTACAGGAATTGGGGGCCGATTTGCCCGATCTCTATACCCGGGCATTATTGCTGAAATCAATTGAATCGGTACGGTACTGGGCTCAGGGCTTACTAAAAATTAAAAAAGAAAAACAGGTGGTCTGGACGAGCCTCAGCCTGGAAGACAGAAAAGCTGCAAATTATTCCGGTCGAGATGATGCGGATTTGATCAATGTGCTTTCCACCATCACGGATACGGTAGTCAGCATTGTTTTTGTCGAGCAGCGTGATGGAACTGTGAAAGTCAGCTGGCGGGCAAAACCCGGGTTTGATGTGGCTAAGACAGCCATGGAATTCGGCGGAGGCGGGCATAAACCAGCCGCAGGCGCCTCAATAAAAGGCAAGCTGGAGGATGTGGTCCGTGCTGTTGTTGAGACCACAACAGCAGCGTTAGAAGATGAGTTCTCGCCGGCAAATGTTAGCGGTGTTTAGGAGATGGGGAGATATTGATGATGTCACAGAATGATCAATTAAGGGATTTTGTCACCGGGGCCTTGGTGATCGATAAACCGGTTGGGATGACCTCGCACGATGTGGTTAAAGTAGTCCGCCAGGGCACGGGAATCCGGAGGGCTGGTCATACCGGAACCCTGGATCCCAGGGCTTCTGGGGTGCTGGTGGTTTTAATTGGACCGGCCGTCCGGTTAAGTGAGTTCCTGTCAGCTTCCGATAAAAGGTACCAGGCGATCATCAAATTTGGGATCGCCACGGATACTTATGACACGGAAGGGAAACAGGTGGGCGAAACCAAAACGGTGGATCACATTACCGAAGCGGACTTTCATAGTTTATTGGATGATTATGAAGGAAAGATCGCCCAGGTTCCCCCGGCACATTCTGCGGTAAAGGTCCAGGGGGAGAAAGCCTACGAGAAAGCGCGCCGGGGAGAAGAATTCGAACTGGAAACCCGCATGATCGACGTCTACAACCTGGAGCTCCTGGAGTGGGCGCCTCCAGAGGCGGTCATCGATGTCTATGCATCCTCTGGAACCTATGTGCGCTCGCTGGCCAATGACCTTGGAAATGATCTTGAAGTAGGAGCTCACCTGACCGGGCTGCGCCGAACAAAAAATGGCCAGTTCACCCTTCGCGACGCTGTGCGCCTGCAGGAGCTGCAGGATTCATTTGAAGCAGGGGATTGGTATAAACACCTGATCCCCGCTGCGGAGACCTTATCGGATTGGTATACCATCACGCTCAGCCCGGAAGAAACCGAGTTGATCAAACACGGGCACAGGATTCCTGCAGAACCAGAGGAAAGCGGCTGGGCGAGGGGGTTGAGCGAACAAGGGGACCTGATCGCCTTATTAGAAGTGCTGGAGGATGAGCAGGTCTGGCAACCAAGAAAAGTCTTTATCACAACCTGAGTTCAAAAGAGCGGAGACTATGGCTGCCCATTCCCACTCCCTGGATCACATCCATCTCCCGGCATCCCTTTTGACCATCGGAACCTTCGATGGGGTCCACCGCGGACATCAATTGATTATCCATTCCCTGGTGGAGCAGGCTCGAGCGCTGCAGCAGCCAGCAGTCGTGGTTACTTTTCATCCCCATCCTGCGCTCGTGCTCAGCGGTAGGCAGCAATCCTACTACCTCACCCTTCCAGAACAACGGGCAGCGCTGTTATCTGACCTGGGGGTAGATTATGTGATCACCTATCCTTTCAGCATGGACACAGTTCAATTGTCTGCAGAACAGTTTATCTCCCGGCTTCACCACCATCTTCATTTTACCCGGCTGGTGGTTGGGCATGACTTTGCACTGGGAAAGGACCGGGAGGGTAATGCGTCCCGGTTGGCTGAGTTAGGAGAGAAGTACCGTTATACCTTAGAGCGGGTTCCGGCTGTTACCCTGCATGGAAAAAAGGTTTCTTCCAGCCTGATTCGGGAGCTTTTAGAGGCTGGTGAGGTGGAGCGGGCCGCTGAATATTTGGGTCGTCCCTTTTCTTTATCCGGTGAGGTTGTTGTGGGGGATCGCAGGGGCAAGAGCCTGGGATTCCCAACCTCAAATCTTGACATCCCCGGAGAGATGGTTTCTTTGCGTTCGGGCGTGTATGCCTGTTTTGCTGAGGTTGAGAACCAGCAGTGGCAGGCTGTCACCAATATCGGCTACCGACCGACGTTTGGAATGAATGAGGGCCGGGCGCATGTTGAGGCGCATCTGCTGGGCTTCAGTAAAGATATTTATGGGGAACAGGTAGGGCTGGATTTTATTTCCCGTTTACGGGATGAGAAGCGGTTTAATGGAGTGGGAGAGCTGCAGGATCAAATATCCCAGGATATTGCCAAGGCCAAGCAAATTTTACAGGACGTTTGACTATCCTTGCGCTCTTGATCCTCTTTGGTATAATTTCCGTGCTGACTAGACCATTCCCCGGCATCGGCTAGGGTCTCGGAGACCTGCTAGAAAGCAAAATCCAGAATCATTATCAGGAGATAGCAGACGTCATGACCATTGCAAAAGAACAGAAACAAGCCATCGTGAATGAATTTGGCCGTCATCAGGATGATACGGGTTCACCGGAAGTCCAGATCGCGATGCTGACCACCAGAATTTCTGAACTCACTGGGCATCTTCAAGAACATACCCATGATGAATCTTCTCGTCGCGGGTTATTGAAGATGGTTGGAAAGCGGCGCCGACTGCTCGCCTACTTACGCCGGGAAGATTACCAGCGCTATATCGCGATCAGTGACCGGTTGGGTTTGCGAAGGAAATAGGCACTCTGAGCCGAGTAAATGGAGGAGGTTCTTGCCATTTGCTCGGTTTCTTTTTCAGGACTTCTCCAGACCAGGGAGAATGCCGGTTGAATGCGGCGAAGGCCCGTGGAGGGTCGGCCAATGGGGGAAGCAAGCTGGGGATGCTGGATGACCTCAGAAGGGCAAATTAGGGTAAATTGCTGAAAATCATACAATCATACGTAGTTAAACCAAACCAAAACCATAGTGATCCATGGCTTCCTGTCAGGTTGGGCATTGGGAGCTGCAGACCCGTTTTCGGTTCTGCAGCTCCCAATCCCTGACCCAAGGGAACTGTGGTAGGAGGAACAGATGAAACCAGAACCAAAACGCTACCAGACAAAGGTCCAGGAGAAAGAAGTCCTATTTGAGACCGGGGTCTTAGCAGAGCAGGCCGGGGGGGCAGTCACAGTCCGCATTGGGAATGCGGTGATGCTCAGTGCAGCAACCATGAGCGATGATGCTCGTGAGGGAATCGATTTCTTTCCGCTGACAGTGAATTATGAGGCTCGGATGTATGCCGGGGGGCTGATCCCGGGGGGATTTTTCCGCCGGGAAGGCCGTCCAGGGGAGGAAGCCACGCTCACAGCCAGGTTGATTGACCGACCGCTGCGGCCTCTCTTTCCAAAAGATCTTCGAAATGCAGTCCAGCTGATCCTCTATTCCTTATCCGCAGATGAAGTCCAACCGCTGGATGTGTTGGGATTGAACGCGGCCTCAGCTTCCCTGATGGTCTCGGATATTCCCTGGCAGGGTCCCATTGGCGGCATCCGTGTGGGTCGAATTAATGGGGAATACATCGCCTTTCCGACATTCAGTGAGATTGAACAATCTGACCTGGATTTAGTGATGGCGGGCAGCCGGGATGCGATCCTGATGGTGGAGAGCGGAGCGGATGAGGTCAGCGAAGAGGTTATCCTCGGAGCACTGGAATTCGGCCACCAGTCCATCCAGGATTTAATCGTCCTGCAGGAAAAAATGGCCGCTGAATTGGCAAAGCCCAAAAAGCAATATCAATCATTTGGGATCAGTGACGATCTGAAGCAAACTGTTGAAAATCAAGCCTATGATCAGCTGGTGAACATCCTGGCTGAGGGGCATGAAAAAACTTCCTTGAAAGAGGCGGTCAACCAGGTTCGCGATAGCCTGATTGCCGATTTATCAGCAGAGGATGAATCTCTCGCCGGGGATGTCAAGGGTGCTTTTGAGGATGTCTATAAAAAAGCGATCCGCACCAGGATTTTGGAGAAAGGGCTCCGGCCGGATGGTCGTGATGCAAAAACCATTCGCCCCGTGTGGTGTGAGGTTGACAACAGCCCGCGCGCCCATGGGTCAGCCATCTTTACGCGCGGTCAAACTCAGGTGATGACCCTGACCACCCTCGGCACTCCCCGAGAGGCCCAGATGATCGATAATCTGACGCCCCAGGAAACCAAACGGTATATGCATCACTACAACTTCCCGCCTTTTTCGGTTGGAGAGGTGCGCTATTTACGCGGCACTTCCCGCCGGGAGGTCGGGCATGGGGCGCTGGCAGAACGGGCCCTGCTGCCGGTGATCCCTGCAGAAGAGGACTTTCCCTACACACTCCGGCTTGTGTCCGAGGTGCTTTCTTCAAATGGGTCGTCCTCCATGGCTTCCGTATGCGGGTCCACCCTTTCCTTAATGGACACCGGTGTGCCTATCAAGGCTCCTGTCTCCGGGGTGGCAATGGGTTTGGTGAAAGAAGATGACCGCTATGCGATCCTGACAGATATCCTGGGCTTGGAAGATCATGTGGGAGATATGGATTTCAAAGTCGCGGGGACAGAGAAAGGGATTACAGCACTCCAAATGGATATCAAGCTGAAAGGGTTGTCCTCTGAGATTATGGCTGAAGCGTTAGCCCAGGCGAAGGATGCCCGGAATTCCATCTTGAATAAAATGATGGAGGTTATTCCTGCTCCGCGCCCGGATCTGAAACCCCACGTACCCAGACTGCAGGCGATCCGCATTCCTGTTGATAAAATTGGTGCGGTGATTGGACCTGGTGGGAAGACAATCCGGGATATCCAGGAAGAAACCGGCGCCCGGATTGACATTGATGATGATGGTCTGGTCTATATTGCCTCAGATGATGGGGAAAGCGCCCGGATGGCCCGGGAGCGCGTCGAATCCCTGACTGCAAAACCTGAAGTAGGCCGAATCTACACCGGAAAAGTTGTTGGTGTCAAGAATTTTGGCGCCTTTGTGGAAATCCTCCCTGGTGTGGATGGTTTGGTACACATCTCCCAGCTGGAAACCAGCCATGTAAAAAACGTTGAGGATGTGGTTGAATACGGCGATGAAATCACCGTGATGGTGACCGACATCAGCAAGGACGGCAAAATTCGACTTTCCCGTCAGGCTGTGCTGGAAGGCTGGACCCTCGATGAAGCCCAGCAAGCGGACAGAAAGCCCTGAGCTTTCAGGCCAGGTTTTTTTGTAACCTTTCCCGACCTTCAACATCTAAACAATAAAACCAATGACCTTCTCCCTGCCGGGGGGAAGGTCATTGATTATCCGGGAGAGGGTTATGTTTAATCTCAATTTGGAAAAAACCCCTGCTGCACCGAAAGATCACACAAAAATATCTGATGTGATTGTGATTGGCGCTGGACCCGCGGGGTTAACCACAGCAATCTATACATCCAGGGATAGCTGGCAGACTCTGGTTTTGGAAAAAGAAACGCCGGGAGGCTTGGCTGCCAGCACCCATTTGATTGAAAACTTTCCTGGGTTTCCAAAGAGCGTTGAGGGGGCTGAGCTGATGGAGCGTTTTGAACAGCAGGCTGTGCGTTTCGGAGCGGAAGTGGGCGCCTTCCAGGAGGTCACAGAAATCAGCACCGGGGAGAAAGGTCACTTTACAGTACGGGTCGATCAGGACCGGGAGTACCTGGGCCGAAGCGTCCTGCTGGCAACCGGAAGCAAGCCTAAGGTTCTCGGCATTCCTGGCGAGGAGATGTATGCTAATCGGGGAGTGTCATACTGCGCAACCTGCGATGGTCCGCTTTATAAAGATCGGGAGGTCGTGGTGGTTGGATGCGGGAATTCTGGATTGCAGGAAGCCCAGATCCTCCTTCAATACGCGAGGAAAGTGACTTTTGTGGAGTATTTAGATCACGCTGTCGCTGAGCAGGTGCTGCAGGACCGGGTCCAAAGCGATCCAAAGGCAGTTTGTCTGCTCTCCCATCAGGCCCGGGAAATCAGGGGAAACAGTCAGGTCAGCTCGCTGGTCGTCAAAGATCGGCAGTCTGGGAAGTCCACGGAAATTCGCGCGGATGCTGTTTTTATCTATATTGGCTATGACCCCTTGACTGATTTTGTGAAAGATATTCTCGACCTGGATCAGGATGGATACATCCTGACCGATGATCATCTGCAGACCTCTACCCCGGGGATCTTTGCAGCCGGAGATGTCAGGGCGGGGAACCTCGCTCAAATTGCTGTGGCGGTGGGGGATGGGGCAAAAGCGGCTGTTTCCATCCGGGAGTACCTCCAGGAAAAAAGCCGGGTCTTTGCTTGAGGCCTGCTCGGGATGTATAAAAATTTTATATGAATTTCATTTGCGACCAGGCAAGTTTGAGTGGTTTTGGTAAAATGGTGTATTGAAATTGTATCCAAATACCTTAGAGAAATAAGGAGAATTCACAATGAGCAAGAAGAAACTTGGTATAAAACCATTAGGGGAGCGCGTGGTCATTCAACCGCTGGAGGAAGAAAGCCGGACAGACAGCGGTTTATACATTCCTGATACCGCTAAAGAAAAACCGCAAACCGGGGTGGTAGTCGCCATTGGTGATGATGATGAATTGATCACCGTGAAGGTGGGGGATAAGGTCCTCTTCCCGAAGTACAGCGGGACAGAGATCAATATGAAAGGGGAGGACTATATCATTATGGATTTTGAAAGCCTCCTGGCTGTGCTTGACTGAGAAATCCAATGCCTGAAACCTCCCAGAAGAAAGTCCAATGTCTGATTATCGGCTCAGGGCCAGCAGGTCTCTCTGCTGCACTTTATGCTGCCAGGGCAAATCTGGATCCTGTTGTCCTCTCCGGGATGGATCTGGGAGGTCAGGTATCGAAAACCGGGGCGATTGATAATTACCCCGGTTTTCCTGATGGGATTGATGGGCCGGAAATGGTTGGGATCTTTCAAAAACACGCCGAACGATTCGGGGCGGAAATCGTTTTTGACAGTGCAACCGAAGTGGACCTTACTAAACGACCGTTCAAGGTCACCACCTACGGGGAGGAATACCTCGCCGAAACCATCATCATCGCCACCGGGGCTTCAGTTCGAAAACTGGATATCCCTGGGGAGAATGAATACATCGGCCGTGGCGTTTCCTATTGTGCCACCTGTGATGGTCACTTCTTCAAGGATAAGGACCTGATTGTCGTCGGAGGGGGAGACAGCGCCATAAAAGAAGGGATCTTTTTGACCCGCTTTGCAAAAACGGTCACCGTCGTTCACCGACGTGATCAACTCCGCGCCGGGGTATATTTAGCCGAAAAGGCAAAAGCCCATCCCCAAATCGATTTTATTTGGGATACGGTCGTCACAGAAATCATTGGCAATGACAGCGTGAACGCCGTCCGCCTCAAGAATAAAAAGACGGGGGAGGAGGAAATCAAAGAGGCAGATGGGGTGTTTATCTTTATTGGGCATATCCCCAACACGGAGCTTTTTTTGGATGCGCTGGAAACCGATGAAAATGGCTACCTGGTGCTTTCCAGGCACATGCATACCAATATCCCGGGGGTCTTTGCCGCCGGGGAGGTGGGGGATCCCCATTTTCAGCAGGTCGTTTTTTCTGCGGGGATGGGGGCTGCTGCGGCTATGGAAGCGGTTGAGTTCCTGGAGAATCTGGAATAGACCTCAAATCCTGAAAACTGATCTCTGCACCAGGGAGAACTTCTCCTATCAACAACTCCCGAAACAGCTGTGTTTCGGGAGTTTTCTCGTACAAATCCAACCGGTGAAAAGAGGGATTGGAAGGTTGTTGGGTCACTCAGGGCTGGACCATGTCATCTTCAGAAGCCCGCATGGTTTGAAAGGCAGCCAGACTGACCTCGAGCATATCCAGGGTAGGTTCGTGGGTTGTCAGCCGCTGCAGCGCCAGGTTGGGTTTGATCAACCTGCTGACAATCGGGTGATTTTGATGGTTGGCCGTCCAGCGCAGATATTCATAGGCAATGCCTGCCAGCAGGGGCAGCAGCAGCACACGGCTGATCAGGCGCCAGAATAAGGTCAATGGGCCCAGGGCTGTGAAAAGCAGGATCGAGAAGAGAACCAGGATCAGCAGAAAGGCGGTACCACATCGGGGGTGTTCCACACTGTAGGGTTGGACATCCTCCGGGGTAAGTTCCGCGCCGTCTTCGAAAGCGTTGATCACTTTATGCTCAGCGCCGTGGTATGAAAACACCCGTTTGATCTCCTCCATCTGTCCGATGCCCCACATATATCCAATCAGCAGGATCAATCGGATTAAACCCTCAGCCAGATTGCTTGACCAGGCATTCCAGTTCAAACCCTCTTGGACCAGCTGGCCAAACCCCGCGGGGATCAGGAAAAAAATCACCACGGCAATCGTTAGCGAAAAGGCAAAGGTAAGAAACAGGGCTGCTCCTTCTAACTGTTCTTCCTCTTCTTCAGTTTGGATATTGGCAGAGATTGTTAGGGCCCTCATCCCCAACACCAGGGCGTCCCAGAGGCCGATCAGACCGCGCAGGAAGGGGATCTGCATGATTTTGCTCTGGTAGATACTGCTCAGGCTTTCTTTATGAATCACGATCTCGCCGCTGGGAGCGCGCATCGCGATCGCGGCGGTATTCTTCCCGCGCATCATCACGCCTTCAATGACTGCTTGACCGCCGTAATTTGGCAATTTTGTGGGTGTTGAATTTTTATTCATAGTCTAGAGATGGAAGAAAAAACGCACCAATGCTTCGATCCCTTTTGAGAAGGTCGGCAGGTGGAGCCGCTCGTTGGGACTGTGCATGTGATCGCCAGGTAAGCTAAAACCGATATTCACCGCGTCCACCCCCAGCTCCCGCTGGACGTGGACGACGACAGGAACACTTCCCCCCTCACGTTTGAAAATTGGCCGAACGCCCCAGGTTTCCTCAGCAGCTTTGACATAGGCTTGAATCCAGGGGGAGCTTCTATCGCTGATCACAGGAAAATCTGTGGACATGGTGGTCAGCTCCCAGCTGACGGTCTCCGGAAGGTGCTCTTGAAGGTAGCTGCGGAATTGTTTTTCAACTTCGCGGGGATCCTGTTCAGGGACCAACCTGCAGGAAATCTTGGCCATGGCGTATGCGGGCAGAACAGTCTTTTGACCTTCTCCAATAAAACCAGAATAGAGGCCGTTGATCTCCAGCGTTGGCCTTGCTCCTACTCGCTCTAGAGGTGTGTACCCCGCCTCCCCCCACAGGCTGCTCACGCCTGTTTGGAGTTTGAAAAAATCCTCATCGATGGGAAGCCGGCTGAGTTCCTCCCTTTCTTCCTCATCAAGCGGCAGCACTTTCTCATAAAATCCCGGCAGGGCAACCCGGCCGTCAGGATCATGGAGCCCTGACAGCGCATCGGTCATCACCTGGGCTGGATTATGAATAACCCCTCCGAACACACCGGAATGAAGGTCATGGTTAGGGCCTTGAATCCGGAGTTCAAAATAAGCGATTCCCCGGAGGGCATAAGTGATTGTTGGATGGTCCGGTGAAAGCATTCCTGTATCAGGATTAAGGAAGAAATCGCAGGCCAGCAGCTCCTGGTTCTCCGGGATGAATGTTGCCAGGTAGGACCCTCCAATTTCCTCCTCTCCCTCAATCAGGAATTTGATATTTACCGGCAGCGTTCCGGTTGCCTGAATTGCCTCTACAGCACTGAGGCAGGCGATGATCTGACCTTTCATGTCAGTGGTCCCCCGACCGAATATATTCTCCCCCTGCACCGTGGCGGTAAATGGATCCGTGTTCCACTCCTCCCGTGGGTCTTCTGGCTGGACGTCATAATGTCCGTAGATCAGCACGGTTGGCGCGTTGTTTCCGGCAGCCAGGTTTTCAGCATAGACGATCGGATGCTTCGGGGTGGGATGAATACTGGCCTCGGTCATCCCGACCCGGAGCAGTTCATCCTTCAACCAATCAGCTGCCTTCTGGATGTCCTTGTGATGATCCGGGTCGGTGGATATCGAGGGAATACTGACAAGGGAAGACAAGCTTTCAAGCTGCTGTTCCCGATGATCGTTGATAAATTCAAGTGCTTTCTGAAGATGGTCGGACATTGATCCTTTCCTCCAAGCATCAAAGTAGATAAACTCGAAAAACCTGGCTAGATTGTACCGCAGCTTTTTATAAAAACGTGGAAAGGGATCGATCTGTGCTGCCAGGATTCAGAGGACTCTGGATCTCTGGTGCTGGATTGGGAGACTTCTTGTGAGAACAGGATTAAACTTGTGATTAAAATCACCGTGGAGGAAGTGCGTTTTTTTTGATCTTGGGTTATGATTAATTTTCATGGAGTTTCTCATATTAATCATTGGATAGGACAGACTATGAATTTATTTCAGGAATACCTGCAGCCAACAACGGTGAAAGAAGCCCTGGAGCAGCTATCAGCTGCGCAAGGAACAACAGCTGTGGTCGCTGGAGGGACAGATTTGCTGCTGGATATCCGGCAGGCGCGCCACCCTGCTGTGGATGTCATGGTGGATGTCTCCGCGGTGGAAAAAATGCGCAGGATTGCCCGGGAAGGTGATTTTATCTATCTGGGGGCAGCCGCCACGCATAAGGAGATCATCTCCCATCCCCTCCTCCTGGAACATGCCCAATGTGTTGTGGAGGGCTGCGGTTTGATCGGCGGTCCCCAGGTAAGAAATGTCGCCACCATTGGCGGGAATGTCGCTCATGCCCTGCCGGCCGGGGATGGGACAGTCTCCCTGCTGGCGTTGGACGCCGAGGCTGAATTGGCTTCAAAAGAGGGAAGCCGGTGGGAGCCGCTTCTGGAGATCTTCGATGGGCCGGGACGTGTCAAATTTGACAGGAAGGAAACGCTGGTTGTTGGGTTTCGATTTCCTACAAAGCAAACCGGAGAGGCGTCCAGCTTCCATCGGGTGATGCGCCCGCAGGGTGTGGCGATCGCCATTTTAAATATGGCCTGTTGGGTCAGGGTAAAAGATAGCATCCTGGAAGACATCCGCCTATCCTGCGGTCCGGCTGGCCCCCGACCCTTCCGGGCTTTTCAAACAGAGCAGGCACTGAAAGGGAACGATCTCCACGGGGATTTTTTCCAGGAAGCCTGTGAAGTCTTAGCCGGGGAGGTCAGTTTGCGAACCAGTGCCAACAGGGCCACTAAAGAATACCGGCATCACCTGCTGCCAGTACTGCTGAGGCAGGTGCTTGAAACCGCTGTATCTAGAAGTATCGGCGATTCCTACATACTTAAAGGCGAAGACAATGACTGAACTTACTTGTTGGGTAAATGGAAAAAAGGAAACTGTTTCTGTTGAATCTGGAGAGATGCTCTCCGATGTGCTGCGGTACAAACTTGGATTAACCGGGACCAAGATAGCCTGCAGTGAATCTGAGTGCGGTTCTTGCACGGTGCTTATTGATGATGTGCCTGTATTATCCTGCAACTATCCCGCTCTGAAAGCCCAGGGCAAACATGTGATTACGATCGAAGGATTGGCTGAGAACGGGCAGCTTCATCCTCTCCAGGAGGCATTTATCAAACATGGAGCTGCCCAATGCGGCTTTTGCACGCCCGGGCAGATCATGACAGCGGCAGCGCTGCTGCATGACAACCCCGCTCCCTCCCGGGAGGATATTGAATACGCCCTGAATGATACGCTCTGCCGCTGTGGTGCGTATCCCGCGATCACCAACGCGATCCTGGCAGCTGCGGATCATCTCAATCACGGCACGCCGATTGATTTTCCCAAGCTCGCCTTTGAAGGAGAGCTGAATGTTGTCGGCCAGGTGGTGAAACGACCGGAAGCGGCCGAAAAAGTCACTGGAGAGGCGATCTATACAGATGACATTACATTCCCGGGGATGCTCTTTGGCGCGACCCTGCGGGCGGGAATTCCTCATGGGCGGGTGGTTAAAATTAACACGACCAAAGCAGAGCAGCTGGATGGGGTTGAAGCGGTCCTGACTGCAGAGGATATCCCGGGCAGGGTTAACCACGGTCTGGTCATCCAGGATTGGCCGGCGCTTGTCGGTGTTGGAGAAAAAGTCCGCTATATTGGTGATGCAGTGGCGCTTGTTGCTGCCCGGACGGAAAAAATTGCCCGGCAGGCTCTAATGCTGATTGAGGTTGTGTATGACGAGCTCCCCGTGGTCACGGACCCGGTCGCAGCCCGGGATCCTCAAGCACCCAAGGTGCATGAGTCCGGAAATCTCCTCAAGCACATCAAGGTCAACAAGGGAGACATTGAGAAAGGTTTTGCGGAGTCTGAGATTGTTCTGGAAGATACATTCTGGATGCCCACCTATGAGCATGCCTTCATGGAGCCGGAATGCAGTATTGCCCGCCCGACAGATGACGGTCGGATGGAAATCTATGTCGGTTCTCAGATCCCTTATGCGGATCGGGACCAGGTTGCAGCTGCCCTCGGGGTTCCTGAGGAACAGGTCAGAGTCCGCAGTCCGCTGGTCGGTGGAGGGTTTGGGGGGAAAGAAGATATTGCCGGCCAGATCCATGCTGCCCTGCTGGCCCGGTCGACCCGTAAGCCGGTAAAAATCCTCTATGACCGCCATGAAAGCCTCCTCGTCCATCCAAAACGGCACGCAACCCAAATTACCGTGAAGTTGGGGTTGCTGCGCGACGGCACGATCCACGCTGCCCAAACAGAACTCTATGGGGATACCGGCGCTTACGCCTCGCTGGGAACGAAAGTTATGGGTCGGGCGACCACCCATTCCACAGGACCGTACGTGGTTCCCCATGTAAAAATTGATTGTTTCGCGATGTACACTAACAATCCACCCGCGGGAGCATTTCGAGGGTTCGGGGCTTTGCAGGCGAATTTTGCGATTGAGGCAATGATGGATCAAGTTGCCGAAGAGCTGCAGATCGACCCGATTGAACTGCGCCGGAAAAATGCGCTCCGCACCGGTTCCATTACCAATACCGGCCAGCACCTAAAAGAAAGTGTTGGACTGCTCGAATGTATTGATAAAACGGTCGCAGCAATGCGGGTTCATACTCCTCAAGGAGATCTCTTTTCTTCCCGTGCTGTGGAAGGTCAACCTCAGAAACGAAGAGCCTGGGGATTTGCTCTGGCCTTCAAGAATACCGGGCTTGGAGAAGGGGCGCCGGATAAAGCCAGCGCAGAAGTCGAGCTCTTAGAAGATGGGGCTGCCGAGGTTCGGACCTCCTCAGCGGAGATTGGTCAGGGCCTGGTTACGGTGCTGCAAATGGTCACTGCGGAAGAATTGGGTATGGAGCTTGATCAGGTGAAAGTTCTCTTATCAGACACCGACCTCACCCCGGATGGGGGGCCCACAACCGGCTCCCGCCAAACATATATCTCCGGGAACGCAGCCCGGTTTGCCGCAATCGGACTCAGGGAATCAATGAAATCTACCCTGGCCGAAAAATTCGACACACCCCCGGATCGCATACAGTTTGCAGGGGGACGGGTCCAGGTGAACGGCACCACCCTTTCCTACCGCGAGGTGGCTGAGGCAATGCGCGCGGAAGGACGGGAACCGAGAGTTATGTATGAGTATTGGGCCCCAGAGACCACCCCGCTGGGGGAGCCTGGAGACAAGCATTTTGCTTACTCCTTTGCGGCCCAGGCTGTGGAAGTCGAGGTGGATCTGAACACAGGAGAGGTCAAGGTGATCCGGGCGATTGCTGCTACAGATGTCGGCACAGCCATTAACCCCCTGGGACTGCAGGGACAGGTTGAGGGCGGAATGATCATGGGGCTTGGACATGCTTTGACCGAGGAATTCATCCTGGATGAGGGTCGGGTAGTCACGGATCATTTGGCCCGCTACCGGATGCCTTCCATCAAGCATGTGCCGAAGGAGATAAACGTGATCATTGTCGAGGATCCCACGACAGAAGGTCCTTACGGTGCAAAAGGGGTGGGAGAAATCTCCACCATGCCGGTGTCTCCTGCAGTAGTCAATGCCGTGTACAACGCAACCGGCATTCGGTTTCACAGGGTCCCGATCGACCAGGATTGGCTGGCGATGCAGTTGAATTCCTAGCGTTTTCAGGGCAGGGTTCATCGTTCCCTTTGCCATAATTTTTCCGGATAGCTAACTGGAAAACGGATCTGGAAGCGGATTACCAGGAATTGGAAGGATTGGAGGGGGATCGTTCAGAAACGGTCAATCGTGGTACAATAAAACCAACAATGGATCGGTGGTCGTTGGGCTTATGGAAGAAGCTCAACGGCGTTGGGAAGAACCTGACGAAAAGTGCTGCCGTCCTCTTAGGAGACTGATTTCGCCGATCCGATGACCAACGCAGTAGTCTGTTTTGCTGTCTTTCGAAGAAGTTGCTGGGGGAGATTGTTCGCTGTACACCAATCCAAACCTGCCGTTGGGCTCAACCACAGTTCCTGGAATTGTGGTTTATTTTTTTCCAGGATTTCCGGCGAAAATGCGATGTTTGGTGGGGAGGGATCATGATCTGCCTACCATTCAATTTCCCGGGGTTGATCTATCGCAGTCCCATGCCTTTTGGGCCTTATGACCGCAGTGGTGTCTGGCAGACTTATCAGGAGAGAGACATTGACCTGGTGGTGGTGCTCACAGAACCCTTTGAAAACAGGACGTATGCCAAAATAGACCTGCCCGAATTTTACCGCAGCCAGGGTTTGGACGTAATTTGCCTGCCAGTCCCTGATTTCCAGATCCCCCAGGACCGGGATGCCTGGGAAGAAGGCCTGGAGGAAAGCCTTCGATATCTACAGAGGGGGATGAATGTTGCTGTCCACTGCCTGGCGGGATTAGGGCGCACCGGGATGTTTTTAGCCTGCCTGGCGGTGCATTCGCTTTCCCTGACCGGGGCGCAAGCTGTCAGGTGGGTTCGGGAGCGGGTGCCTGGGGCGATTGTAAACAAGCGTCAGGAGGACTTCTTGATTGCCTACAAACCTGAAGCTTTTAAACCACAGAAGGGTGGCGGTGTTTCCTGATCAGGATCGATATTCAATATTTTTAAGAGAGGAGAAACCACGATGATCATCAAAAATGCCAGGATCATCACCTGGGAAGAGGAAAATCGCATTCTCGAGGACAGTGATCTAAGGATACAAAACGGTGTGATAAAAAACATGGGTCCGAAGCTTGAGAAATCAGCGGCTGACGAGGAGGTTTTTGATGCCCGGGGGCAGTATCTCATGCCTGGAAATCTCTGTGTTCACACCCATTTCTACGGAGCATTTGCTCGCGGGATGGGAATTCCCGGCGAGGCGCCCAAAGATTTTCCCCAGATTCTTGAGAAGCTTTGGTGGCCGCTTGATATGGCCTTAGATGAGAAGGGAGTGCGTTATTCTGCGCTCGTATTTGCTGTAGATGCGATCAAGAATGGAACGACTACCCTCTTTGACCATCACGCCTCACCAAACTTCATCGATGGCTCCCTCGATGTGATTGGCAATGTGCTGGAGCAGGCCGGTTTACGGGGTGTTCTATGCTATGAGGTCACCGATCGCAACGGGAAGGACGGGGCCAAGGCCGGGATTCAGGAAAACGTGCGCATGATTAAAGCAGTCGCTGACTCACCCAAATTGGGTGCAGCATTCGGACTTCATGCCAGTTTGACCCTCGATGATGATACCCTTGAAGCCTGCCGGGATGCAGTGGGAAGTGAAGCAGGTTATCACATTCACGTCGGGGAGCATCAGGCGGATGAGTATGACAGCCTCAACCGCTGTGGACTGCGGGTGGTGGACCGATTGAAAAAGTTTGATATTCTTGGGCCAAAAACAATTGTCGCGCATGGGGTTCATATTGATATGCAGGAAGCCGTCCTGCTGGCAGAGTCGGGTACCTGGCTGACCCACCAACCTCGCTCGAACATGAATAATGCGGTTGGGGCAGCGGCAGTGGAGGATTTTCTGCGCCTGGGGATTCCGGTTGGCATCGGGACAGATGGCTTCTATCACGCCATGTGGGAGGAGTGGAAAACAGCCTACTTCCTTCACAAAGTTCATCATCTTGATCCGCGGAGGATGAATGCGATGGATATCATCCAAATGGGAGTCCGCAACAACGCTGCGCTTGCAAATCTCTACCTCCCGGAAGTCAAGCTTGGGGTGATTGAAGAAGGAGCAGCCGCAGATTTAATCTTTGTAGACTATCATCCTCACACCCCCCTGAACGCTGGGAATTTACCCTGGCAGATCCTCTTTGGTTTTCAGGAAAGCATGATTACCTCCACGATGGTGGCTGGGGAATTCCTGATGAAAGACAGGGAGCTGATGACCCTGGATGAGGAACAAATCAGCGCCGAAGCCAGGGCGCTGGCGCCGGAAATCTGGCAGCGGTATTCAACATATGTTGGCAGGTACAGCTGAAAGGTTGTGCGTGATGGATCCCTGAAAATCTCATTTTATTTGTGAAGGAGCAGCTGGTATGTCGGAAAAGCCTATCATCGCAATCTTAGGTGGTACAGGACACGAAGGAAATGGATTGGCCCTGCGCTGGGCATCCAATGGATATCCTGTGATCATCGGCTCACGGAATGAAGAGAAAGCACGAAAGACAGCAGGTGAACTGAATGGAATCCTGGGAGAGGAGCTGATCCGGGGGATGGAGAACGCAGCAGCGGCAAAGGAGGCGGAGATCAATGTCCTGACAGTTGTTCAATCCGCTCATCAAGCGGCAGTCACAGCTCTAAAAGAGGAGCTCCAGGGGAAGATATTGATTGATGCGACTGCCCAAATCTCTTTCCCAGATCCAAAACCTCCCGCCCCGCCATCGGCAGCCCGCAGGGCGCAGGACATCCTCGGGGAGGGCGTCCCCGTCGTGGCCGCCTTCCAGAATATCCCTGCCCATGCCTTGAAAAACCTGGATCAGGAGCTGGAGAGTGATGTCCTGGTAAGCGCAGATCACCGGGAACATGCTGAAATCGTGATGGAATTGATCCAGGGAGCCGGCATGAACTCATACTACATTGGCGACCTGGATATGGCGATTACCATCGAAGGGTTGACTGCCGTGCTGGTCAAAATTAATAAATTCAATGATATCAAGCATGCCAGTGTTCGGATTGTGGGATCCTGAAAAGGAATTGAATGGTAAGAAGCAGAGATCCCCTTGTTTTAACACCGCTGGCAGGGCTTCCTCTGGTGCAGCCGGGTGACAATCTAGCAGAGCTGCTCCTTGCGGCCTTGGCTGATAATAAAATCTCTCTCCAGGCAGGAGATATCCTTGCGGTGGCTCAAAAAATCGTTTCCAAAGCCGAGGGACGGCAGGTGGATTTGCGATCAGTCACACCTTCAAGACGTGCAAGGCGCTTGGCCCAAGAAACGGGCAAAGATCCGCGGGAAACTGAGCTGATCCTCCAGGAGAGCACCGCGATCCTTCGGAAACGCCCCGGGCTGATTATTGTGGAACATCGTCTGGGGTTTATCTGTGCGAATGCGGGGATCGACCGTTCGAATGTTCAAGCTGGTCAGGACCCGGAAGGCGAATGGGTGCTGCTGCTCCCGGAAAACCCGGATCAGTCGGCAGCAAACCTCCGGGATCGGATGCGTGATGCCGCTGGCGGGGAAATTGGGGTGCTGATCATTGATTCCCATGGTAGAGCCTGGCGGGAAGGAACGGTTGGAATATCCATCGGTTATGCCGGGATCCCCGGAATCATCGACTTGCGGGGAAGCCCAGACTTGTTTGACTATCAGCTCAAGATCACTGAAATTGCTGCTGTGGACGAACTGGCGGCAGGTGCCTCCCTGATGATGGGTCAGGCGGATGAAGGAACCCCTGTGGTCCATGTCCGCGGATTTCCCTATCCGTTACGAGAGGGATCTTTCCAGGAACTTCCCCGGAAAATTTCCGAGGATTTATTCCGTTAAACAAGATGAATTTACCCTGGGCTGGACGAAGTGGGTCGAATGGAATTTTTCAGATGCAAACGGGAAATGAGGGCATGATGACATGTTGAGGAAAACTACCGCATTGGCCGGGGGTGTGGGGGGAGCGAAGCTGGCAGATGGCCTGGCGCATGTTCTCCGGGATGTCAGCGTGGTCGTCAATACTGGAGATGATTTTGAGCATTTTGGCCTGTGGATCAGCCCTGATCTGGATACCGTTTGCTACAATTTAGCTGGGATCGAAAATGAGCAGACCGGATGGGGAAGGGTGGGGGAGTCCTGGGAAACTTTGCAGGAAATTCAGGTCCTGGGCGGGCCGGATTGGTTCAAGCTCGGCAACCGGGATTTGGCAACGCACCTGGAGCGGACTCGGCGATTGGATGCGGGGGAGAAGCTTCATGAGATCACGGCAAGGTTCTGTGCCGCCTGGGGGGTGGAAGCCCGGGTTTTCCCCATGAGCAATGACCCGGTACCCACTATGGTCTCCACACAATGGGGAGAGATCTCCTTCCAACGATACTTTGTCGAACTGGCTTGTGAACCGGTTGTATCTGGTTTCAGGTTTGCTGGGGTTGAGAAATCCCGCCCCGCACCGGGAGTGATTTCTGAGATTGAAAAAGCAGATTTGGTGGTCATCTGTCCCTCCAACCCATGGGTTAGTATTGATCCAATCTTAGCTGTCCCTGGCATCCGTTCTGCGCTGAAAGATCCCCTGGTTATTGCGGTATCTCCGATCATCAGCGGTCGGGCCGTACGCGGGCCAGCAGCGAAAATGTACCGGGAAATGGGATTTAATCCCTCGGCAGCTGCGGTTGCTGAGCACTATGGAGATATCGTGGATGGATTCATTATCGATGAAGAGGATGCAGGCCTGAAAGAGGAAATCCTGGACCAGGCAGATCATCCCCTGCAGGTGTTGATAACAAATACCTGGATGCGAAATCGAGAGGATAGAATCCGCGTAGCAGAAGATGTGCTGAAATTTTATGAAGTTTTGAAGAAGGAGGTTTAGGAATGGCTTTATGGGCGATCGTCCCTGTCAAGCCCTTAAGAAGGGGAAAATCCCGCCTGGCAGCTGTGATGTCCGCCGATGATCGAGCTGAGCTAAATCAATTTTTACTGGAACATACGATCCAGGTATTGAACCAGGTGGAGGATATTGAAAGCATCCTGGTGGTCAGCAGAGATCCGGCAGCACTGGCAATCGCCAGGGATATGGGAGCCCGAACCGTGCTTGAAAACGGAAGCCCTGATCTTAACCTTGCCTTGACCCGGGCAACCGAGGTGGCGAAATCCTATGAGACCCGGGGGGTGCTGGTCATCCCGGCGGATTTACCGCGCTTGGGGGTTGAGGATGTCAACAAGATGCTTGCTTATCGAGAGCAAGCTCCCGTGGTTGTGGTGGCCCCGGATCGGGAAAAAAAAGGCACAAATGCTTTATTCATCTGTCCTTTAGGATTAATTCGGTATGATTATGGAGAGGGATCTTTCGCAAAACACTGTCAGCAAGCCCAGCGGGTCGGTGCGCAGCTGGAGATCTGTGATTTGCCATCCTTGGCCCTGGATCTGGATGAACCCGATGATCTGAACTTGATGAAGACCGATATTAGGGTTGAGTGAAAAGATAATTAATATTTGGTATCTTAGACAACTGGAGGAAAGATATGAGTAACCCTGTTGCACTGTATTTGCAGGACGCCCACGATTTGCGGGATGGTTTAGATTATGTTCAATATGCAGAGGAGAAGGGATTTGACGCGGTCTGGCAGGCAGAATCCCGCTTAGTCCGGGATGCAGTTGTCCCGATGGCTGCCTATGCCGCGGTCACAGAGAAGATCAAGGTGGGCTCTGGAGTGATCAACAACTGGACCCGGAATATTGGTCTGCTGGCGTCGACGTTTCTAACTCTGGATGATTTGGCGCCGGATCGAATTATCTGTGGAATTGGCGCCTGGTGGGATCCCCTGGCTGAAAATGTGGGGATCAATCGTCGGAAGCCGCTGACTGCGATGAGAGAAACTGTAGAGATCCTGCGGCGGTTGCTGAATATGGAGAATGTCACCTTTGAAGGTGAGTTTGTTCAGGTCAAGAGCATTGAGCTGGATGTGGTTCATGGACGAAGAGAGCCCCGGAATGTCCCGATCATGATTGGTGCGACCGGGCCGAAAATGCTTCAATTAGCAGGGGAAATCGCCGATGGTGTGGTCCTGAATTACTGTGTTCCTGTGGAATACAACGACATGGCCATGGAAAATATTGAACTTGGTGCAAAAAAAGCAGGCCGATCGGTTGAGGAGATTGACCGTCCCCAGCTTGTGGTTTGTTCAGTGGCGGAGGAACAGGAAGAAGCCTTGGACTCCAGTCGGGAGCTGCTGACCCAGTATCTGGCGCAGCAGCCGCATATTGCCAAAGCGAGCGGCGTCTCCGAGGAGATTGTGGCGGAAATCCAATCCATCCTTGGCTGGCCGGCCACTCATGAGCAGATTCAGGCTGCAAAACATCTGGTACCGGATGATTTGATTCACCGCATTACAGCTTCTGGAACTCCTGAGGAAGCAAAGGCCAAGGTGGATCAGTATCGGGAGCATGGCTGCACCACGCCAATCCTTTACCCGGTTGGTGGAGATGTCAAACTCTTGGTGGATACATTTGCGGATTACTGATTCTGCTCCATACCAACCCCGGTGAAGCTTTCCTGGGAAATGACCGGAGGGTTTTTCCGGGGTACCAAGCATCAGGAAAGGTACGCATGATTGTTGAATATCATCGCCCAACCACGATAAAGGAAGCCGTATCCCTGCTGAATCGAAAGCAGCCAGTGACCGTTCCCATGGGAGGAGGTCTCTTTCTGAACGAAACCAGCAGGGAAGATATCGCAGTAGTGGATATCCAGGATTTGCCACTTGGCCAGGTGGATCTGAAGGGAAAAAAGGTTCACCTTGGAGCTGGTGTCACGCTGCAGGAGATGATCCTGCTGCCTGAACTCCAGCCGGCTGTGCGGGACAGCATCCTTCATCAGGATACCTATAATCGTCGACATGTGGCCACACTCGGGGGTGCTCTGGCTGCCTGCACGGGCCGCAGCCCGCTGGCGGTTGTGATTTTGGTGCTGGATGCGGTCCTGGAGCTGCATGGGCCGGAAGGAGAGGTTGATCAGGAGTTCTTTGGAGAACTTCTTCCCCTCCGCGAGGAGCATCTGGCAGGAAGGTTGATCACCCGTGTGACCCTCCCCAGGGATGTCCTGGTCTCTTATCATTTTGTCGCCCGTTCCCCCGCTGACCAGCCTATCGTGAGTGCTGCTGTAGCAGCCTGGCCCTCAGGACGGATCCGGGTTGTCCTGGGAGGCACATGTTCCCAACCCCGGTTGGTTTTGGATGGACCGGATGGGGAAGGGGCGGTCCAGGCTGCAGAGGATGCCTACAGCCAGGTGGAGGATCCCTGGGCCAGCGCGGAATACCGCTCGCACACGGCTGGGATCCTGGTTGGGCGGTGTTTGGCTGAAATTGAAAAACTTTCGGAGAGGTAGAATGCGTATGTTGAACATAGAGCTCAAGATCAATCAACAAGAATACACTCTCCAGGCGGCTCCCGGTGAGAGGCTGTACGCTGTCCTCAGGCGCCTGGGGTTTGCTGGAGTGAAATTTGGGGATGAACAGGGGTTATCCGGGGCAGACACTGTGCTGCTGGACGGCAAACCTATCAATGCGTATATGTACCTTGCAGCGCAGGCGGAAGGCCACCACATCGAAACCGTTGAATCCCTGGGAGAGCATCCTCAGTTAGGCTGGAAGGAGAGTCACGGGCTGCACACCCTCCAGGAGGAATTTGTCAAGACAGGAGCGATCCAATGCGGCTACTGCACCCCCGGTCAGCTGCTGACCGCCCTGGAGCTGCTCAGACGGAATCCGGATCCCAGCGAGGAAGAGGTTCGGGATGCGCTTTCCGGGGTGCTTTGCCGCTGCACCGGGTATGTAAAACCGGTTCAGGCAGTCCTCCGGGCAGCAGCACGGCTGCGCGGGGATGATGTGCCTCCCATCGATGAACCTATGAAGGCTCCGCCTGAGTGGACGGGCACAGAACCTGAGGAGCCCATCCCCCCGGTAAAAACAGTTCAGCCGGATGGAACGGTGTTAACGGCAGAGAAAGTGATTTCCAACCTGGTTGTGACCACGGAGCCTGAAGCCTGGCAGCAGGTGGGAAAACCCAAACAAAAAGTGGATGCTGTAAAGCTCGTGCAGGGAAAACCGGCTTTCGCGGCTGATTTTGAGCGCCGGGACCTTCTTCACGCCAAAGTACTGTTAAGTCCCCATGCACACGCAGTGATTAAGTCAATCGATCCCTCCAAGGCACTGGAGATCCCGGGGGTCGCTGCAGTGCTGACCCATCACGATATTCCCCGGGTGGTTTACTCCACAGCTGGTCAATCCGACCCGATCCCGGGTCCGCTGGATTGTTTCTCTCTGGATCGAAAAGTCCGCTTCGTGGGTGACCGGGTGGCGTTTGTTGCTGCGGAGACGGAAGAAATTGCCACCCGCGCGCTGGAAGCGATTGAGGTGGAATATGAGCTGCTTGAGCCCATATTAGATTCCCGCGAGTCCATGAAGCCAGGAGCGCCAATCATCCATGATGAAGAAGAGTATGTAAATTTTGCGGATTCAAATCCACGGAAAAATCTGGCAGCTGAAATCCGGATTGATATTGGCGAGGTCGAGACAGGGTTTGAGGAAGCCGAGAGGATTTTTGAGGCAGAATACGAAGTCCCCAAAGTTCAGCAGGCTCACATTGAACCGCATGCTGTGGTCACCTACTGGGATGAGGATGATCGGCTGGTGATTCGAACCAGCACCCAGGTGCCTTTTCACGTTCGGCGGATGATCGCCCCGGTGCTGGGTTTACCGATCAAGAGAATTCGGGTGATCAAGCCCAGGATCGGTGGTGGGTTCGGGGGGAAGCAGGAAATGCTCGTGGAAGATGTCGCTGCCCACCTGACCATCGCTACGGGCCGGCCGGTGCAGTATATCTATACCCGGGAGGAGGAATTCATTGCGGCCCGATCCCGTCATCCAATGCGGGTGAGGATGAAAACCGGGGTGAAAATGGATGGAACCATCACAGCCAATGAGATGTATGCCCTCAGTAATACCGGCGCCAATGGGGCCCACGCCCTGACCGTAACCGGGAATACCGGGCATAAGTCCATGGCGCTGTATGTCGGCAGCGGGGAGTACCGAAAATCTCCCAATATCCGCTTTTATGCGGATGTCGTTTACACCAATACACCTCCTTCGGGCGCCTACAGGGGGTATGGAGTTCCCCAGGGCTTCTGGCCTTTAGAGCGCCACATGGAAAAAATTGCCCGGGAATTGGATTTAGATCCCCTCGAGTTCCGCCTTAAAAATGCTCTCCGGGCGGGAGAACTGCATCCATTCAGCACGGCCTGGAGCGAAGGAAGAGAACCAAAACCGGAGATCATCCAGACCAATGGCCTGGCGGAGTGCGTCCGAAAGGGTAAGCAGGCAGTGGACTGGGAGGGAAAAACTGCCGATGACAGCTGGCGCACGGTTCCCGGGAAGCCGTATTTGCGCCGTGGTATTGGGGCAGCTCTGGTAATGCAGGGGACGGCGATCCCCTATCTTGATATGGGCGGAGCAAGCTTGAAATTGAATGATGATGGTTCATTCAATTTGCTGGTTGGAGCAACGGATCTGGGGACAGGCTCAGACACCGTTTTAGGCCAGATGGCAGCAGAAATCCTCGGTGTTCCCCTGGAGGATTTAATTGTCTATTCCTCTGATACAGATTTCACCCCCTTTGATAAAGGGGCCTACGCTTCCAGCACCACCTATATTTCCGGGGCGGCAGTGGTGGACGCGGCCAATCAGGTAGCTGAGCGCCTCCGCGAACGGGCGGTGATGATTTTGCGGGAGCGGGATCCGGATGCCTCCTACAAACCAGAGGAAATTGAGCTATCAAACCGGTGTGCTATTGCCCAGGATGGGAAAGCCGTGTCAATTGAAGAGATCGCCCTGCATTCGCTGCACCATGCTGATCAGGAGCAGATTATGGCGGTTGGTTCATTCATGTCCCCTGTGTCCCCCCCGCCTTTTGCAGCTCAGTTTGCTGAGGTCACGGTAGATGTGGAAACCGGGCAGGTTGTTGTGGATCGCCTGGTGATGGCTGTTGATGGGGGGATGATTGTCAATCCAATCACAGCCTCCGGACAGATTGAAGGGGGGATGACCCAGGCGCTTGGATATGCGGTCTGTGAGGAGATGGTTTATGATGAGTTGGGCAGAGCCCGGGAGAAGGATTTTCGGGATTACCATATATTCCAGGCTGATGAGATGCCAGAGCTGACCACGATATTTATTGAGACTTTTGAACCATCCCATCCCTTTGGTGTCAAAGCCGTGGCGGAGATTCCCATGGATGGCGTCGCACCGGCCGTGGGAAATGCGGTGTTTGATGCCTGTGCGGTGGATATTGATCAAAATCCGGTCACCCCGGAGAAAATCTGGAGAGCGCTCCAGGCTGCGCAAAGCAGCTGACTTCAAAAATCAGCCCAGGGAAGAGATTTCCTGGGCTTTTTATTTCAGGGTGCAAACAAAATCCCCTACCAGATCGTTTTCCCTGCAATCTGATATAATGGGTTAGCTGTTTTGGACAAAAAATACGGGATTTTTAGAACGAGTAAATCGAAAAATCGACTGCTATTTTCCTTATGGAACAGATAACTTTTGTGATCGGTCATGTGAATCCAGATACCGATTCGATCGCCTCTGCGATTGGATATGCCTGGCTGATTCGGGAGCGAGATGATATTGAGGCTGCCGCAGCCCGAGCTGGGTCGATGAACCCGCAAACGAATTGGGTCCTGGGACGGTTGGGACTTGACGCTCCCAGTTTACTGACGGATGTCAGCCCTCGGTTTGAATCAGTCGTCCGGCGGTTGGATTCCACCAGGCCGGATCAACCCCTTCAGGAGGCCTGGGATATTGCCAGTCGAACCGGCGGGGTCGCTGCCATAATTAATGACGATGGGACGCCGTACGGATTGATCACTGGATTAACCTTGTTTTCGTTTCTGGCTGATCTGGTTGGACCGCACCCAAAACGGCAGGAAATGCGGATTGCTGAACTCCTGGAGCTTCCCTCCCATGAAGCAGCTGATACCGGTGTTCCCCAATTCAAAGTGAGCAGTCGGATTCGGGATGTGGTCAACCGGGTGCTCAAACAGGAGAGAAGCTATTTTTTTGTAGTTGATGAAAATGGTCACTATGTGGGTATTGCCCGGCAGCGGGACATTCTCAACCCTCCCCGTGTAAAAGTTGTGCTGGTGGATCATAATGAAGAGGAACAGGCGGTAGGCTCCCTGGAAGAAGCGGAATTGATGGAAATTATTGACCATCATCGCCTGGGAAATCCTTTTACCAGAACGCCGATTCGATTTACAACGGAAGTGGTAGGGAGCACCAGCACGATTATCGCCGAAAGGATTGAAGAGGCAGGGTTGAGTGCCCCACCAGATATCGCCGGTGTCCTGCTTGCGGGGATTGTCTCTGATACCTTGCTGTTTACTTCCCCGACCACAACCAAACGGGATCACAGAGCCGCAAATCGGCTGGCGCGCTGGGCGTTTTCCTGGGACAGCCCCTTGAAAGGAGAGACCGTGGAGTCCTTTGGGGAGGCAGTGCTCAAAGCAGGAGCCGGACTCTCTACTCGCGATCCGGATGAAATTGTCACCACGGACCTGAAGACCTATCAATCGGGGGGTCTGGAGTTTGGAATCGCCCAGGCTGAGGTGACTGACCTGGTTCAAGTGGATAAGCATCTGGATAAACTGGAGGAAGCCCTGGAGCGGCTGCGGATCAATCGCAGCTTAGATTTTTCGATTTTAATGGTAACCGATGTCGTTCGCGGATCCAGCCGACTGGTGATCCATCAACCCCCGCCAACTTTTGATGATCTTCCTTATCCGAGCCGCTCAGATGGCACGCGGTTCGCGGAAGGGGTTGTATCCCGGAAAAAACAGCTCTTACCGGTCGTGTTATCTCTGCTGGAAACCTGAACCTGCCGGATTGGAATCAGTTATGAGAGAAGTATATCGGGCCTTGGCTGCCTTAGAGGAAGAGGGAAAATCGGGTGTATTATGCACCATTATCAACGCTGACGGCTCCACCCCACGCAGCGAGGGCAGTAAGATGCTTGTTTATCCCGATGGATCCATCGTCGGATCAGTGGGTGGGGGGGAAGTTGAAGGAAGAATTATCCAGCAAGCCCTTGAGCTCCTCAGCTCAGGGCAGACAAAGGTGGTGGCGTATAATCTCATCGATCCTCAGCAAGGGGATCCAGGTGTGTGCGGGGGGGCGGTGGAGGTATTTATTGAACCGGTCTATGCACCCGATGAGCTCCTGGTGATTGGCGGAGGACATGTAGGGCAGGCAGTTGTTCACCTCGGGAAGTGGCTGGGATTCCGGGTGATTCTGTCCGATGATCGACCTGAATACTGCACCCCCCAGTCAGCTCCGGGGGCGGACGTTTATCTCCCCTGTGAGATTGACGAACTGCCGTCCAGGTTTGAATTTTCTGATCGGACTTCAGTTGTGCTCGCAACGCGAAATATGCAGGTGGATACCAGCGGTTTACCGGAAATCCTTTCAGAACCGAGTGCTTATGTGGGAGTGATCAGCTCCCAGCGGCGTTGGGCGCTTACCCGTGAGGAGCTGCTTAACCTGGGTGTGGATCCAGCGGCGGTGGATCGTGTTTATGCCCCAATTGGATTGGACCTCAAGGCAGAAACACCCGAAGAAATCGCTTTAAGTATTATGGCAGAAGTGGTCATGACCAAGCAAGGGGGCAGGGGAAGGCCGCTCTCGCAGAAGAAAAAATAGTCAAACATGCTCTGGAGTTGCAGAAATGTGGCGTGAATATATCAATGCGGTATCGACAGAACAAGTATTGAACATCCTGGCTGAGAAGCAGGAAAAGGCCCGGATAATTGCGGGGGGAACCGATTTGGTGTTGGAAATGGAGCAGGGCCTGCATCCGCAGGTGGATACTCTGATAGATATCTCACGGGTGCCCGGTTATGCAGAAATTACTCTCACGGAGGACGGCTGGATCCAGCTGGGACCGACTGTCACGCATAATGACTGCGTGGCATCTTCCCTGATCCGGGAGTTTGCGCTTCCCCTATCCTTGGCTGCCTGGGAAGTAGGTGCCCCCCAAATTAAAAATGCCGGCACCATTGCTGGGAACGTGGTTACAGCCTCCCCTGCAAATGATACGATTGTCCCCTTGATGGCGCTGGATGCGGAGCTGGTGCTGCTCTCCGAGACCGGGGAGCGAACCGTCCCCCTGGGGGATTTCTACACCGGGGTGAGAAGAACAGTGTTAAAATCGGATGAAATGGTCCGGGTAATTCGTTTCCGGAAATTGGAGAAGAATCAGCGTGGAACCTACCTGAAAATGGGCTTGAGAAAAGTCCAGGCTATTTCGGTGGTCAGTATGGCTGTGATTCTCCATGAGAATGGAGGTGCGCTCCAGGATGCCCGCATTACCCTGGGAGCGGTCGCCCCAACAATTATCCACGCCTCAACAGCCGAGCAGTATCTGAAAAACAAAGAGCTCACAGAAGAAGTGATAACTGCTGCAGCAAATCTGGCTAAGGAGGATGCAGTCCCAATTGATGACATCCGCAGCTCTGCAAAATACCGCCGGGAAATTTCCAGGGTGTTGGTTAAGCGAGGGCTGATGGAACTTCTTGGTCATCAAGAAGGAAAAACCTTGCCTGATGATCCTGTACTGCTCTCAGATCAAAAACGCCAGACAGCTGCCGAAGATCTGGATGGCTCCCCTCTGATCCCCGGAAAAACACCCATTGTCACCACGATCAACGGAAAGAAATATACCTTCGAAGAAGGCCTGGAAACAACCTTGCTTCATCTTCTCCGGGAGCAGGCTGGGTTGGTTGGATCGAAACCAGGATGTGAAGAGGGTGAGTGTGGAGCCTGTACGGTTTTTCTGGATGGGAAAGCAGTGATGTCCTGCCTGATCCCTGCTCCACGGGCACATCAAGCTCAGATTGTCACGATTGAAGGGCTTTCCGAAGGGGATCGATTACACCCGGTTCAGGAAGCGTTTATTGAAAAAGGAGCAGTGCAGTGTGGATACTGCACACCCGGATTTATCATGTCTGGGGCAAAATTGTTAGAAGAAAAACCACATCCGACCACAGCGCAGATAAAAAGCGCAATTTCTGGAAATCTTTGCCGCTGTACAGGGTACTATAAGATTGTCAGTGCAATTGAGAAGGCTAGTCGGAAAGAAGGTGCTTAGATGGGAAGATTTCAGCAGTATGAAAAACATGTCAAGGATGAGCCTAAAACTGTCCATCCAATTTGGAGGGGGATTGGTTTTCTTCTGATCGGGCTGATTGCTGTCATGTCTTATGCTGGTGCCTCCATTCTGGTCAGAATGAATAAAACAAGACAATGGATAACGGTGCCCGCCGCAATCCAGGGAGGGTTTTCCTGGGCACCGGACTTATTCTCAGAGCTGATCGTGGCTTTCTTCCTGTCTTTAATTGGTTTTGGGATCATGACGATTATCTACTCATTCTTTTACCAGATTTCCAGACCCAGAGACATCTTTAAGTATCTGCGTTAAAGGGAAGGAGAAATCTGGGTCCGGCTCTCCCCCGTGATGGGGAGGTGGGGAGCATCGGGGTTGCCGATTGAATATGGTTGAAGAATATTCTATGTGGATGGAAATTGGTTTCAGCTTGTTATATCTCGTTTTAATCTGGATGCTGGTTGCGGCAATGACCAGAAAAACACCGCAGGTAAGGACGGTAGATCGACAGAAGTCTGCCCGATTGATCCGGGGGGCTTTTTTTGCCCTTGCAGTCGGGGATACGTTTCATGTTGGATCCCGAGTGGCAGCCTTTTTATCAGGGGAGGGGATTTTCCTCAGACTCAATATCCTTGGTCTGGATATCGGGGTTGTTGGCTGGTCCTCCTTCATGACTGCGGTCACGTTGACATTTTTCTATGTGTTCTTCCTTCTTGTCTGGAGAGAGAATTTTCCGCCACATTCCTCTATTGTCTCATCCGGGCTGTTGATCATGGCAGGGATTCGGCTTGGATTGCTGCTGATCCCAAACAATCAATGGCAGCAGCCGATTCCAGTTCAACCCTGGTCGCTGATCAGGAATATTCCTCTTGTGCTGCTTGGATTGGGTGTGGCGGTTGTGTTGATTCAATCCGCAGAAAAAACCGGGCAGGTATTGTTTCACAGATTGGGAATACTCATGCTGGGAGCGTATCTCTTTTATCTCCCAGTCATACTATTTGTCCAATCTTATCCCCAGCTTGGTTTATTGATGATACCAAAAACAATCGCCTACCTGTTGATGGGTTTTCTATCCTACCAGGCATTTTTTTCCGGATCCGGTCAACCAGAAGTGGGGGGACCAAAGAAATATCAATATCTATCAGAATGAATTGAGAGAATCTTATGCCATTCAACTTCCGCTCTTATGTGACATATTTTTATTACAGCTTTTTCAGATCTGAGCAAACACCGGGCCGGTTGAGCTTGAAAAGATTGGCTTTGCTGTTGTTCCTGTTTTTTGTCTTTCCAATCTACAATCTTTATATCCGGACCGGTTACTACCTGGATGATCTCTTATTTTCCAGCTATAAGAATGTGACCCGGAAAGATCCGATCTTTATCATTGGGAATTTTCGATCCGGGACAACTTTTTTTCACCGACTCTTGCTTCGCGACCCCAAATTTACCTGTTTGAAAACCTGGGAGATCTATTTTGGACCGGCGATTACGCAGCGAAAAATGATTGGTCTGATTATCAAGATCAGCCGAATTCTGGGGAGCCCGATCCGGAAGCTCGTCAACCTGTTTGACCGTTCAATTAATGAATACTCCTATATGCATAAAACGGGTCTGAGGCAACACGAAGAGGACAGCCATCTCCTCTACCACATCTGGTCTTCATATAATCTTTTTGCGCTCTTTCCCTTTCCAGAGCTGGCAAAAAAATACATATATTACGATCAAGAAGTCCCTCTGGACCGGAGACGAAGGGAATTTACCTACTACCGGGATGTCCTCCGGAGGCATTTATATGTGAATCCAGGAAAGCAGTACGTTTCGAAAAACCCGGATTTTTCCCCGACAGTAGAAACCATCAAGGAATTTTTTCCTGAGGCAAAATTTATCAATATTGTCCGCAATCCTGAAAATATGGTTCCCTCCACGATCAATATGTGGGCGAATCACTGGCACACATTCGGGGATCCCGATGAAAGCTATCCACTCAAAGATGTGCTCATGGAACATGCCAAACATTGGTATCAGTACCCCCATCAAAAGCTGAAATCACTTCCTCCCGACCGATATGCAGTGGTTTCTTTTGCAGAGATGGTTTCTGATCCTAAAAAAACCATCGAGGAAATTTATGCGAAGTTTGGTCTTGAGATCACGTCTGAATACCAGCAAATTCTAAAAGAAGAAACCGAGAAAGCGCGCAACTACCGGAGCTCCCATCGGTATTCCCTGACCGAGATGGGCTTAGATCTTGAAGCGCTCCACAGCGAGTATGATCCTTATCTGGAAGAATACCAATTTGAGGACATCATCCAGGAACCGATCCATTAGTCCCTGAGATACTTAACTTATGGAAAGGACTGTCCCGTACACTGCCTCTGAAGAAGTTGAGCTGTATCTGCGCACGTATTATTCCCTGCTGCGGACCACAGATGCTGTTCAGATTCGATCTCTGGAGGAGGCGCACTCCGGGATGAATTCGCTGCTTCACCAGCAAGCCCGGGACCGCAATCCGGATATGTCAGCATTTATCTATGCCCTCCTCAGGCTTCCGGATTGCATCTGGAAAACAGATGAGGTGATCCTGGGGCAGAGCGCGAGTGTTTTCCGTGAGGCGGGGATTGGCAATGTCTGGTCCTGGGAACAGGTTTCCGCAAAAGCCCGTCGGCGCCGATGTTTTTATCATCCGGATCGGAAACGGTTAGCCTGCATCATCGCCTCCAGGTCCGATATCGATGACGTGATTCCCCTCCTCACTGCCTACCAAATTGAATGGAACAAATTACACAGCTTGCTTCAGCACCTCCCGGGAGACATCGATCTTAAAAAAGCGCATCAAGACCGGGCCAGCTGGTATAACCTGGCGGAAGGCTTGATGATGTCGGTGGGAGATCTCACCCGCTGGAGGGCAATTTTTGGGGACCGGTTTCTTGAGCAAATTACCCGGATCAAGCAAACCCAAAAATATTTTCAGGTTCGCTTGTTGAATGGCACGCTGATTGAATACAACCGCGCCACGAATGCCTGGTGGCAGCACATTGCTGCTGATCAGGACCCCCCCCTGACGGAGCGGCCGGTTTATTTTATATCCAGCAACCCCCACAGTTTAGCCAACCTGCTCTCTGGATTTGCCTTGCGAAATCAGGAGGAGATTGAGGAGTATCTTCAGGAGCATCAGCAGCAGGAACTGCTCGACGAATGGACACAGATCAAAGCTCAAAAGGTGCCTTCCAGTGAGGAAAATTTTTGGTACTACGCCTTGAAAAAATATCTCCAGGATCCCTCTACCGGGAAAATGACCCAGCGGCGGAACGCGGAGGAAGAGAAATGCGGTATTAAACGAATTGATAGTGAACATTTTTTTGATGTAGATGCACAAATATTTCACCTCTCGGAACTGAAACCAACCTGGATGGATCCAAGGATCCGGGGTGATCGAGAAGACCTCCGTTATTTGCAGGAAAGCGAGGCGGTGATCGTCAATATTGATTATCCGCTGGGTTTGTCTGCCTACAACATCCTCACTGAAGTGGCGGCGAATGTCGGGAAAGTTCTCGGGGTGTACAGCCTTGGGAAAGCAGCTACCCTCAATGGCGTTGTCGGGGATGTTATGATTCCCTATGTAGTTCATGATGAACATTCCCGCAATACCTATTTATGTCCCAGGGCGTTTGAAGCTCGGGATGTTGCTCCCTACTTGACGTACGGAACGGTCCTCGATAATCAAAAGGCGGTCACGGTCCGGGGCACGTTCCTGCAGAACCGCCGCTATATGGATGTGTTTTACCGGGAGGGGTACACCGGGATTGAAATGGAAGCAGGTCCTTACCTCTCTGCTGTCTTTGAGATGTTCCGACCTTACCGACATCCAGTGGATGAAATCGTCAATTTAGATCGACTTCCTTTTGACCTGGGTTTTTTGCATTATGCTTCGGATACCCCCTTGAGTAAAGGGAAAAATCTTGGGGCGGGAACGCTTTCGTACTATGGAATGGATCCGACATATGCCTGTTCCGTGGCGATTTTGAGGCGGATTTTTGCATTGGAGAAAGCCCGTCTGACTGCGGAATGAGGTGATATTTACTGGAGAAGGATGTGTTTATGAGCGCAATCGGAAAATCTGTAAAGCGTGTGGATGCCCGTGATAAGGTGACCGGGAAGGCCTTGTACTCTGGAGACCTTTCCCGCCCGGATCAACTTCACATGAAGATCCTCTTTGCAGGCAGGCCTCATGCCATTGTAAAGTCTGTGAATGTGGAAAAAGCTGAAGCGATGGAAGGAGTGCTCGCGGTTTACACGGCCAAAGATGTCCCTGTCAATGAATATGGTCTGCAAATACCAGACCAGCCGGTTTTATGTGGACCAGGATCTGATAAACCCTACGCGGATCGGGTCCGCTTTGTTGGAGATCAGATCGCTGCAGTTGTTGCGGAAACCCCGGCAATCGCAGCCGCTGCCGTTAAAGAAATCGAGGTGGAGTTCGAGGATCTCCCCCTGGTTCTTGATCCCTTGGAGGCGATGAACGAAGACGCTTTCTTACTCCACCCGGAAAAAGGGACGAATATCTTTGAGTCTTACCGGATCCGGAAGGGGAATGTTGAGGAAGCCTTCGAAAAAGCCGATGTTGTTGTAGAAAGTGAGTACTGGACTCCGGTTCAGGAGCATGCTTACCTTCAGCCGGAAGCAGGCATGGCATATCTTGATGACCAGGGCAGGGTGACGGTGGCGGTTGGAGGTCAATGGGCTCACGAAGAAAGAGAGCAGATTGCCCATGCGCTGGATCTTGAAGATGAGCAAGTCAGGTTGATTCACCCTGCTGTCGGAGGAGCTTTTGGGGGCCGGGAAGATCTTTCCGTGCAGATCGTGCTGGGGTTAGCGGTTTTGAAACTTCATGAGCGGGGGATCGACCGGCCGGTGAAAATTGTCTGGAGCCGTGAGGAATCCATCCGGGGGCACCACAAGCGGCATCGCTACTTTATTAAATCAAAATGGGGGGCAACCAGGGATGGAAAAATCATTGCAGCGGAAGTGGATCTTACAGCGGATGGCGGTGCGTATATGTATACATCCAACAAGGTCCTTGCCAATGCTACACTTGCCTGCACAGGGCCTTATGAAATCCCCCATGTCAAGGTGGATGCCAGGGCGGTTGCCACCAACCATGTCCCGGGAGGAGCCTTCCGCGGGTTTGGTGGACCACAAGGGTCGTTTTCCGCGGAGTCCCAAGTCAGTAAGCTTGCTGAAGCATTGAAAATGGACCCGGTAGAACTGAGGATGAGAAATGTACTTCACAAGGATTCCCTGGCATCGATCCAAACCCCCCTTCCCGGGAATGTCACGATCTCCAAGGTGGTTGAAAGCTGTGCAGCGGAGAGCTACTGGGAAAAAACCGGTCAGGGATGGAAAAGAAAATCAACAGATAAACCAAGCGGAGACTCACCCCGAAAACGGGGAATTGGGTTTACCTGCGGACTGAAGAACATTGGTTTTTCCCTAGGTTATCAGGAAAACTCCTGGGCAACGGTTGAGCTTCATGGGGGTTCCGAGATAGAAGAGGTGATCGTCCATCAAGCAGCTGCTGAGGTCGGGCAGGGAGTTCACACGGCGATTGTCCAGATGGCAGCTGATGGGGTCGGTGTACCGGTTGAAAAAGTTAAACTGATCACTGCTGATACCGCTGTTACCGACGACTCCGGCAGTGTTTCCGCTTCCCGGATGACATTTATGGCCGGCAATGCGGTCTACGGAGCTGCCGAGAAAGCACTCAAGAAATGGCGGGATGAGGAACGGCCGGCAGTGGCAACCTACCAGTATCTGGCTCCTGAAACCACACCCTATGATCCTGAAACGGGAAAATCGAAGCCTAACTTAGCCTATGGATATGTTGCTCAAGCCGTGGAAGTTGAGGTGGATGTTGAAACAGGGGCAGTCTCTGTAGAAAAGGTGTATTCAGTACATGATGTCGGCCGGGCGATTAATCCGGATCAGGTTGTTGGACAGGTGGAAGGGGGAGTCGTCCAGGCGTTGGGATATGCAGTGACGGAAAATTTTTTACAGGATGGTGGAGAGGTTCAAACCGACCGATTCTCCACCTACCTGATTCCTACGGTCCTGGATGTGCCTAAGGAGCTGGTTACTATTATTATAGAAGAGGCGGATCCTGAAGGGCCCTGGGGAGCCCTGGGTATGGCGGAGATGCCATACATTCCCTTCGCACCTGCCGTGACTGCAGCTGTTCATGATGCGATCGGTGTCTGGATTGATGAATTCCCCCTCACACCTGAACGGGTATTGGAGAGCCTTGGGAAACTATAAACTGGTGATGAAACCCGGTTGGCTTTCAGGGTTTCGAGGAATGCGGTCAGGATTGTTGTGAGATCATTTAAAACAGTGAGCCAGTATAACGGAAGAGCATTCCGTCGTTTTTTATACAAGTCTTTCTTCAATAACCGGGGCACACATTATCGGTTAACCTTCAAACGCTTGGGTGTGTTTTTGCTTGCCCTGGTATTCTACCTTCCTGTTGAGTTCCTGACCTGGATCGGGCTCATCTTAGATGAGATTATTTACCCGGAGTACCATGAGGTGGAAATCCGGGAACCGGTATTCATTATCGGCAATCCTCGCAGCGGGACGACATTTCTTCAACGGCTGCTGGCGAAGGACAAAGACAATTTTTTTTCCATGAAAACCTGGGAAATCTTTATCGCTCCATCTCTGACCATGCGGAAAGTCTTCCGAGCGCTGATAAAAGTTGCCCGGGCTGTTGGAATGTCAGTCACGAAACGGATCAGGCGTCTGGAGCGCCTCTGGGCAGAAGGCAACGTGATTCATCGATTAGCCCTTGGGGCACCGGAAGAAGATGAGTATCTTTTCATCCATATTTTTTCGACGATGAAAATCTGGTCTTTTGCTGCAATGGTGGAAGAAACTCTTCCATTTATCTATTATGATAAAGCGATGACAGCCACAGAAAAATCTCGGATGATGGATTTTTATCACCGCTGTCTGCAGCGTCATGTACTGTACCACCATGGTGGGCGGAAGCATTATCTGGCAAAGAACCCGAATTTTTCTCCCATGGTTGAGACCATCTTAGGACGGTTTCCCGGTGCGAAGTTTATCTACCTGATACGCAATCCGCTGGACGCAGTCCCCTCCCATTTGAGTTTGAAAGAGAGGGAATGGCAGATGCTGGGCAGCCCTCTGCATAAATTTGCCAGCAAAGAATTTATTCTGGCTGCCTCGGAGTATTGGTACAATTATCCCCTGGGCTGGCTGGAGGAGCTTCCCGAGCACCAAGCGATTATCATCAACTTTGAGGAACTGACTTCAGATGCGGGGCGGACTGTCAAAGAGGTTTACCGCCGATTTGGTTTTGATATCTCCCCAGCCTATGAACAGATCCTTGTTGAGGAAACCCGCAAAGCTCGCAACCATGAGAGCCAGCATGAGTATTGTTTGCAGGAAATGGGTTTATCTGAGGATGAGCTGAGGGAGAGGTTTGCCCCGGTTTTTGCCAGGTTTGAGTTTGCAGACCGAACCAGTCATAGAAAGAAATCAAAATACCTACCATGAGAGTTGCCTTTACTTCTTTATTTCAACGCGGGATGGGTGGGGGTGCCGGACGTGTTGCTCATGAGCTGGCAGAAACCTTTGCGCAGGAACATGATGTGGTGATGATCTGTCCGGCAGAGAAAACGGGCTTGACCCGAGAAAACAACCAGCTGCTTGTCTTCGGGATACGCAGCGCTGGGGATGATGATTTTCACATGCCGGTCCTGTCTGCCAGAACTATCGGGGAGGTGTTTGATTTTCTGGATGATTTCCAACCAGAAATCGTTCATGCGCATGATCCAGCTTTGGTAGGGCTCGTTGGGCAGATTTGGGCAAGGATGAATCTGGTCCCGTTTGTGCACACCGCCCATGTTTTACCCACGAAAGCCCTGGATTTTGGAACCACGGATGCCATCAATGTCAAATGGCTAAAAAGCTCGTTCAGCGCATCCGTGACTACCCGGGTGCTGGGAGATTTTTATCACAACTGTGATGCGATCATCGCGCTGAACCAGTCGGCCGAGGAATCCATCCGGGAATTTGGTTACCAGGGAAGAATTTATCAGATTCCAAATGGAAGGTCGCTTTCCCTTTATCAGCAGTGTCAATTTCCAGACCTGGATTCAAACAAAAAACAGCTGACGTTTATCGGATACATCTCGGATCGGAAAAACCAGGCCTACCTGCTCAAAGTGCTGAAAAACCTCCCAGAGCATTATCACCTCCGTTTTATTGGACGGGCGCTGAGTGAATCGTATCTTGATAATTTAAAGAAGTATTGTGAGAAGCATGAACTTCACAACGTGGAATTCCTTGGCCAGGTGGGCCATGAGGAGATCCCCAGATACCTGGATGACACCCATGTCTTCCCGTCAGCGTCAAAAATGGAGGTTCAAAGCCTGGTTGTCATCGAAGCGTTGGCATCCGGCACTCCTGTGGTTGGATTGTCGAATGAGACGATTGATGAGCTGGTCGATGAGGAAAATGGAATCTGGCTCGAAAAGGATGCAAAGCCTTCCCTGTTTGCCGAGCAGGTGGAAAAAATCTGCAGTCAGTCACCAGAAGAGTACCTGGAAATGTGCCAGAAAGCCAGGGAGCGGGTATCCCATCTCGATTGGGGAATCATTGTCCAGCAAACTGCAGAGACATACCGGGAAATCAAACAAGTCTCGCCTACAGTTTCCGAGGAAAAAAGCGATATGCTCATCCGCCTGGTCTCTTTCCTCACCCGGGGAGATGTACAGGAGTATCTGCTGGAAGTGCTGCGGGAGGCTCGGAATAAGCGCCGCTCGTCTGGAGGACTTGTCAGGCGTGTCCAGCTGGCTGAAAAGTTCAGATCCCTGGCCCGGGTGCCATCCTCAACCTGGTTGATTTCCGGAATTACGATAATATTTTCCCTGATTGGTTATTTCTTCATGAAGGGAAAGGGAAAACAAAATTAGACTAAGATGATTGTAAATCAGGTGTTAATATTCCGGAAAAAAAATCTAGTATCATTAGCGTGCACATCAAACCATCTACTATAAGTGCCCGGAACTGATTTGTATGCCAGTTATTAATATTATTGATGGAGTTGACGATGAAAGATTTTCTTGTCCGTGGTGACATTGCTTCACTTGACCCAAATCTAGATCAGCTGCTGAGAATTGAAGAGGAAAGGCAGTATCGGCGCTTGATCTTGATTCCCAGTGAGAGCATTTCCTCTCAGGCAATTCGAGACGCTCTGGGATCCGGTTTTCATAACATTTACGCTGAGGGGTATTCATTCGATCTGACAGGGGGATTGAGTGAGGAGGAATTATTCGATTACGATAAATTATTAACCGAATACCGGCGGTATTCCGATGATCGGTATTATAAAGGTGTTGAATACGCGGATATTCTTGAGGGTGTTGCCTGTCAGCGAGCAGCGCAGGCTTTTGCGTCGAACGGGAAAACAGCGCTGGATATCTACGTAAATGTCCAGCCGCTCTCTGGGGGACCTGCCAATAATGCGGTATATCATGGCCTGGTAGAGATTGGAGATACCGTCATGGGGATGAACCTGCTCCACGGAGGTCATCTCTCCCATGGGTCCCGGGTCAACAGGTCAGGGGAGTACTACAATATCGTATCCTATTCTGTGGATCCTGAAACTGAAAAACTGGATTACGAGGAACTCAAGCAGTTAGCCCTGCAGCATAAACCGAAAATGATCATTGCCGGGGTCTCCTCCTATTCCTGGCAGTTGGATTGGGAAAAGTTCCGGGAAATCGCTGACATGGTAGATGCCTACCTGCTGGCTGACATCTCTCATGTTTCTGGATTGGTTATTGCGGGTGAATATCCCTCCCCCATTGGGATCGCTGATATTATCTCCTCCACCACGCATAAAACACTGCTTGGGCCCAGGGGAGCCATCTTGATGAGCACGAATCGAGACATCATACAGACCATTGACAGGGCGGTTTTTCCAGGAGAGCAGGGCGGTCCTCATGTCAATGTTTTTGGCGCAATGGCTTTGGCCTTCAAATTAGCCCAGACAGATCAATTCAAACAGTTAATGAAACAAATCGTGACCAACTGCAAGGTGCTATCGGATCGATTGGAGGAGAGGGGATTCCGGATCCCGTTTGGTGGGACAAATACCCATCTAACTAATATTGATACGAAATCTGTCAAAGGGAAAGATGGGGCCTGGTTGAGTGGTGACCTGGCTGCCCGGATTCTGGATGTAGCTGGCATTGTCACCAACCGGAACACCATCCCGGGAGACAAGTCTGCGCTTCATCCAAGCGGGGTAAGATTAGGGACTCCCTGGATCACCCAGCGTGGGTTCAAAGAAAAGGAAACCCGTCAGCTGGCGGATCTCATCGCGGATGTGCTTTTTTCCTGCGAGCCTTATTTCCAGGGCAAAAAACTGCGGGCAAAGGTGGATTTCAAAACGCTTGAGGAAACCAAATTAGTGGTCAGGGATTTAGCTGAAAGCGCCGGGATTGATTATGAACCCACAAAACACGGTTATCCTCATTTTTATTATTTGGATGATGAAGCTGAGGAAGACAAGGTCACCTCTTCTTATATCATCTGTGGGGAAAAAAGTCGAGAATTCCTGAATTTCGTGGTCAGCAATGATATTGAGCGGATGGCCTGCGGGGAGAATGAACCCACTGTCCTTGCTACACCAGACGGAGAAATCCCGGGGATGATCACCTGTGATGAACTTCGATGTTTCTACCTTACTGTCCCTGCTGAATATGCGGGTTTGGTATTAACCTGGCTCCGGGCTCTTTCGGATGGCTACGTTCGGGTGGATGAAGATGTGATGCGAAAAATACCGGGTCCAGTCATCGTCCGGGAATCAGATCGGGTTTATGATTCCCTCCAAGAGGGGGATCCGATTGGTGTGGAAAAACCGTTTTATATTGGCATTGGAGAAGGGGAGGGGGAAGCCCTGCCTGACTTCCACTGGGAAGAACCGGATGATTCCCCCCTGCAGCGGACAAATCTGTATGATCTGCATGTAGAACTGGGAGCGCGAATGGTGCCGTTTGCAGGATATGAGATGCCTGTCCGGTATGATTCAGTGCTGGAAGAACACAATGCAGTCAGACAGACCGCGGGGTTATTCGATGTCAGCCATATGGGGGTTTTCCAGGCAGAAGGTCCGGATGCAATGGCTTTTTTGGACAGTGTTTCCGGGAATGATATTTCCTCCCTAAAAGTCGGTGAATCTGCCTATACTCATTTCCTGGATCCAGAGGCAAGGGTCATCGATGACTCCCTGGTCTACCGCAGATCCGATTTGGAATACCTGGTTGTCGTAAACGCAGCCAATGAGAAAAAAGTCTGGAAATGGCTCAGCGGGGTGAAGGCGGGGAGTTACAGAGTGGATCAGCAGCGCCCCTGGGCAAAAGTCTACGGCCGCGGTGTCATCCTCAGGAATCTCCGGGATCCCCAGGAGCAGGAAGATCAGCGGGTTGACCTGGCTCTACAGGGACCGCGGTCCCGGGATATTTTGCTTGCTTTAGGGTTTGATGAAGATGACCAGCGGATGATCAATCACTTACGCTGGGCAGAGGTCTGCGAGGTGACCTCTGGCAAGTTCGACCTGGTGGTTGCTCGTTCCGGGTACACCGGGGAACGGACCGCCTATGAGATCTTTGTCCATCCGGACAAGGCTGTGGATTTGTTCCAAAAACTGCTTGAGGTTGGGAAAATCTATGGGATCAAACCCTGTGGGTTAGGGGCCAGGGATTCTCTGCGAACCGAAGCGGGTCTCCCGCTGTATGGACAGGAGTTGAATGGACCAATGGAGATCGGAGTGGGGGGAGCGGGTTTTGGCAGTTATGTTAAAACCAATAAACCCTGGTTCATCGGCCGGCAGGCTTTTCTTGGGCAGGAAAAACAACGGGAGAGCGAGATTGTCCGCTTTCGGTTTAGTGAAAAAAGGGTCAGAAAGGCCCACTACGGGGATCCTGTGATGGATGAGCAAGGACGGGTGATTGGCAAGGTCACCAGCTGTGCTACTGACTCTGAAGGGTACTTCCTGGGTCAGGCTTATGTCAATCAGCGGTATGCCAAAAAAGGAACGCTGGTCTATATTTATCAGGATGTCTCGACGCGGAAGGGCTCCGATCTATCTGATCTGAGCTACGGGGAACGGGTTGCCCTCCCGGACACAGCCACCATTTTGCCCCGTTTTCCACGTTTCTGAGGAAAGCCGAGGAAAAGATTTAGTCAGCCTGACCCTGGCTCAGATGATGAGGTTTTACTGCTCCCAGAGCTGAAAATCTTTTAAATTGGATCCGCCGAGAAATTCTCGCAGGATGGAATTGTCCGGAATCATTTCAACATCCAGCTCCAGGAACCATTCTAGAAAGGCAAGCAGGCGTTTGGCTTCAATCCATGCTGGCGTGTTATGAGGGACCTGCCTGAGGATCGGCTCTGCCAGGGATTTCAGGGCGGAGAGCTCATAGGCCAGTGCGGAGTTAAACATGGCATCGGCATTATCCTGGAAGGGAAAAATGCATTCCTTCTCACCCCGCCGGACTGATTCCCAGCGATCAATGGTTTCCTTGGCGGTATATCCTCGCTCCCAGGCATCCCGGACAATACGGCGAATCAAGCGGGTATCCGTTGTTGAGACGCGGTTGTGGCGGTCCAGGTTGAGCTGGGTCAAGGCGGAGACGTATATCCGGTAGGTTCCCTGTTGGGGAAAACCAGGCAGCAGATCTGGATTTAATCCGTGAATGCCTTCCAGAATGATAATCTGGGCTGGCCTCAGCTGGATATTTTCACCAGGTTCACTTCTGCCAGTTTGGAAGTTATACTGTGGAATCTGGACGCTCTCTCCGGCAATTAAACGCAGGAGATCTTCACTGAGACGGTCGAGGTTGACCGCTTCAATGGACTCAAAGTTATACTCCCCATCTTCATCGCGTGGTGTTTTTTCCCGATCCACAAAGTAATTATCCATCTCCATCGGGAAGGGGGAGATGCCCCTGGCAAGTAATTGAATCGTCAGTCGTTTTGAAAAGGTGGTCTTCCCTGAGGAGGAAGGCCCAGCAATCAGGATTACATTCAATTCATCTGACCTCTGCTGGATCTGCCCGGCGATATCTGCGATGTGCTGCTCATGAAGCGCTTCAGAAACCAGGATAATTTTGCGGATCTGATCGTTTTGAATGGCATCATTTAAAGCTCCGACACTGTCAATTCCCAGCCGCTGCAGCCAGGCCCCGTACTGTTGAAATACATCCAGGAGGGTATGATATTCCGGAACCGGCTGAAGGAAAGTGGGTTCCTTTCGCCGGGGGAAGCTGAGGATGAATCCATCATCCTTGGAGAGAAGGCTGAACCACTTCAAGTATCCTGTAGAGGGGACCATGTAGCCGTGGTGATAATCAAGGTGGTCGCCTAATTGATACAGGGTGATGTAATCTTTTTTCCGGTGCTTCATCAAGCGGACCTTGCTCCTATATCCCTGTTCCTCAAAGTAGCGAATGCCTTCCTCCAGCGGGACTTTAATCCGGTGAAAGGAAAGGTTCTCGTCGACAAACTTGCGCATTCGTTCCTCAAGGATATTAAGATCTTCCTGGGTGAGCGGGGGTCTCCGGTACACCTGACAGTAATATCCTCCCGAGGTGACAGAATGATCTATGGTCAGGATGGCATCCGGGTAGGTCTCATGAAAGGCAGTCTCCAGGAGAAATGTGAGCGACCTGCGGTAAAACCGCATCCCATCAGCTTCTCCCATCGTGACCGGTTTCACCTCCACATCCATGGTAACCGGGTGTGAGAGCTCAACCAGTTTACCGTTCACAACCGCTCCGACAATCGGCGGGAGATCCTCGCTTTGCAGGACCTGCAGGAATTCTTCCAGGGATGAACCCCTTGGGCCGGAGATCACCTTCCCGCTGTTGAGGTGGATTTCCACATCCTGGCGTGGTTGAACGTATTGGATTTTCGATGGCTGTTCCATAAGTATCTTTGTTTTTTCTATGAACTGGTTTCAGGGCTATTTTATCATTGAAGTCAACTAGCGGTGCTGATGATCCGGGATCACCTGTCCCGGTGAATCCCTAATTACATAAAAAGCCCTGACTGAGCTCAGTCAGGGCTTTGAGCACTGCCTTAAGACAGATCAGTCCTTTCCATACTCCTCGGGGAGTTCGGTCTTGAGAATCAGCTGTTTTGCAGCTTTGACCTCATCCAAACGACCGAAATGGGTTGTGGAGGGAGCCTGGTGCAGTTTTTCCGGATCGTTCTTGGCTTCTTCAGCGATCTGGAGCATCGTCCGGGCAAACGCATCCAGTGTTTCTTTTGTCTCAGTTTCGGTTGGCTCTATCATCAAGGCTTCATGGACGATCAGCGGGAAGTAATTGGTAGGTGGATGGAAACCGAAATCGATCAATCGTTTGGATACATCCAGGGCGCGGATTCCTGGGGCATCCTCCCAGCTGGCGTCGACAACAAATTCATGCATGCAAAGTCGTTCGTACGGTACCCGGTAGACATCTTTTATCAATGCCTGGATGTAATTTGCGTTCAGCACGGCATTTGTCGATACATCCCGCAGCCCGTTCTTTCCCAGCGTGAGCATGTAGGTGAACGCCCGGACCACCATCCCGAAATGTCCATGGAAGGATTTCACCCTGCCAATGGTCTTTTGGGGGGCGTAGAAATCATAAAACGGAGGGGTTTCCTGGTCTCCCTCTGCTGTGCGCACCACAACAGGATCGGGCAGGAATTCGATCAGCTCCGCTGTGACCCCGACGGGTCCTGAACCGGGCCCACCGCCACCATGGGGGGTGGAGAAGGTTTTATGCAGGTTGAAGTGCATTACATCAATCCCCACTTCAGCAGGGCGGCAGATTCCCAGCAGTGCATTCATATTGGCGCCATCCCCATAAACTAGGCCCCCTGCGTCATGGACAATCTGGCAGACCTCGATGATGTTTTCATCAAATAATCCCAGCGTATTCGGATTGGTGATCATCAATCCAGCGAGTTTGTCATCGCACTGGGACCGGAGCGCATCCAGATCCACATTTCCCCTTTCATCGGAGGGCAGCTCAACCATTTCCATGCCGGTCATTGCTGAAGAGGCGGGATTCGTTCCGTGGGCTGAGTCCGGGACCAGCATTTTATTTCGCTGATCATCTCCCCGATCATGATGGTAGGCGCGGATGATTAACACCCCGGTTAGTTCCCCGTGGGCCCCGGCGGCCGGTTGAAGGGAAACAGCGTCAAATCCGCTGATTTCCTCCAGCCAACGCTGGGTTTCATACATCAACCCCAGGGCCCCCTGGACCGTCTCGACGGGTTGGAGGGGGTGGATGTTGCTAAAACCGGGCAAACGCGCGGTTTCCTCATTGATTTTTGGGTTGTATTTCATGGTGCAGGACCCCAGCGGGTAGAAACCGATATCAATGGCATGATTGAACTGGGAAATCCTGGTGAAATGGCGGATGACTTCGTTCTCGGACATTTCAGGGAGAGGCAGACTTTCCCTCATAAATTCCCTGGGCAGTTCAGATTTGGGAACGTCTGGATCAGGAAATCTAACGCCTCGTCGTTCCGGTACAGATTTTTCAAAAATGGTTGGTTCAGGCATCCACTGCCTCCTCTAGCACTTCTACCAGGTAATCGATTTCTGCACTTGAGTTCATCTCGGTAACTGCAACCAGGAGCTCATAGGTCAGGTCCGGGTAATTTTTTGAGAGTTCATATCCTCCAAGGATGTCATGATCTAACAGGATCTGGTTGATCTCCTCGGCAGGTTGGGGACACTGGACAACGAATTCGTTGAAGAAGGGCTGCACCGGGTCGACCACAAATCCAGGGACAGTGTTGATCTGCTCGGCTGCGTAATGAGCCTTGTGATAGTTCAACTCCGCCAGCTTCTGTAAACCGTTTTTCCCCAGCAAGCTGAGGTATACGGTGGAAGCGAGTGCAATTAATCCCTGGTTGGTGCATATGTTGGAGGTTGCTTGTTCCCGTCGAATATGCTGTTCCCGTGTGTTCAAGGTGAGCACATATCCACGCTGACCGCGGCTGTCTTCTGTTTCACCAGCCAGCCGCCCGGCCATCTTTCGGACGTACTTCTCTTTTGTTGCAAACAACCCCAGGTAGGGACCACCAAAGGACAGGGGAATCCCGAGGGGCTGCCCTTCCCCGGTTACGATATCCGCATCAAACTCACTGGGAGGTTTCAACATGCCCAGGGCAATGGGATGAATGTGAACAGAAAGGAGGCCTTTGGCTTTATGAACTGCCTCCGACAATTCAGTCAGGTCAAAGATCCGACCGAAGAAGTCAGGGTATTGTACAAGCACCAACGCGGTGTTCTCGTCGATCAAGGGAATGAGGTCTGCCGGGGTTCCATTGGGATCCAGGTCTTCCCCGACTATCTCCAGGTCAACCCCTCGCATGTAGGTATGGATGGTTTCCCGGTAGTGAGGGTGCAATGTTGGGGAGACCACAATTTTCATCCGCCGACCCCGAAAAACGTGGTAAGCCATATTGACAGCTTCTGCAACCGAGGTTGCCCCATCGTAATGGGAGGCATTTGAGACATCCATTCCGGTCAGGGCAGCAATCAGGCTCTGGTATTCAAAAATTGCCTGCAGTGTTCCCTGGGCTACTTCAGGTTGGTAGGGCGTGTAGGCGGTGTAGAATTCTCCCCGCCTGAGAATGGAGTCGACCGCGGCTGGGATGAAATGCTGGTAAGCACCTGCCCCAAGAAACGAGATCAATTCCTGGGTGGTTTCGTTTGCTGCAGCAATGTATTGAAGCTCATCAAGCGCTTCCATTTCTGTGATGCTGTCTGGAAGGTTCAGCGCGGGATACTTCCCGGTGTCTGGCAGACATTGGAAAAGGTCTTCGACCTTCTTGATGCCAATCGTTTTCAGCATGGCCTCCCGATCAGCTTGAGTATGGGGGGTATACATAGATTTTCCTTTGAAGATCTGGTTCAGTGGTAACGGCCGCGTGAGCGCGGAGGTAGGATGCGGAGAAATCCAGTCTCAGTGTTTTTAGTGGTCCCTCTCCATATTTTTGTATGCCTCAGCGTCCATTAAATCATCCAATTCACCCGGATCGGTGAGTTCAAATTTCACCAACCAGGCTTCCCCATATGGATCTTCGTTGATCAGTTCTGGGGCGTCAACCAAGGTTTCATTGATATCAAGGATCTTCCCGCTAACCGGCATATAAACGTCTGCTGCCGCCTTGACAGATTCGACGACTGCGCAGGTTTCTCCCTGGTCGAGTTCATCACCCTCGAAAGCCACAATTTCAACAAAGACAACATCGGAGAGTTGATCCTGGGCGTAGTCTGTGATTCCCATGGTTGCTGTATCCCCGTCGACGCGGACCCATTCATCATTATCTGTGTATTTTAAATCAGCTGGTGATTTCATGCTCTGCTCCTTTCAAATTAGGATAATTTGGTTGGAAATGATCGCTCATTATTAAAAAGCACACGCAATACAGCCGGCGTGTGCCTCTGTCCGGGGACCTGAGAGATTTGCTCCTTCGGTGTCCTGGGACTCTCCAGAGGATTGTGATTGCAAGGTCCATTTACCTGAGAGTTTGATCTGTAAAACCCAGCCGGGTATCTCTACAGACTTGCCCCTTCGGTGCCCTGTTTCGGGTCTCTCCCCTGCATTGAATTGTCAAGGAAATTATACCAAATTTTCGTTTTCCGTGGGTGATCTGTTCTGTGTACTCCCCCTGATCGAACTGATATTAAGCCGTTACTTATTCTCCGGAAGGGCCAGTTCTTCTGTTTGATGACGCCGGACCAGGTTGTGCACATGAGCTAATAAGGTTACCGTGGAAAATGGCTTGACCAGGTAATCATCCGCTCCCAGATCAAGTGTTTTGGTGACGATCTCCGAGGAATCAATTGCTGATATAATGAGGATGGGTGTCCGGGTGATCTCGCGGATCTTTTTGCACAGCTGCCAGCCATCCATCTCCGGCATCAGAAGATCGAGAATGATTAAATCCAGCATTACCCGGCGGGATATTTCCAGGCCTTCTTTGCTGGCGTTGGTTGTTAAGACGTGATAATCCTTCGGCGTGAGCACTTTTTTATACAGGGATGTGGCCGAAGGATCATCATCAATAACCAGTATGGTTGGGTTGATGTTCTGGTATGCGTTGTTCATACTGCACTTCATTACATCACAAAAGAATCCAGAAGTAAACAAAAAGAACTTTACAGCCAGCTAACAAATACCGGGAGAAGCCAATAAGCCGGAAGCCATCCCGGTCTGAGGAGAGAGTAGATTATCCTGTCAACCTGCAAAAATGTGGGCTGTTAAGGTTATAATACTACCAATTATAGGAACCTCTTGATCTATTAGAGATCGCATTAGGCATATTTCCACCATCTTTCCATGACCTATGGGTGACCGAACCGTTACAGGAGACGCGTTTTTAGAATCAATATTTGCTTTGAGTCGTCTGGTAACTACAGCCGAGGATGCTGCAGTTGTCCTGCCCACGATTGTGGAAATCACCCGAAAGCTGCTGATCTTTGATAATTTTGTGATCTACCTGGCGGAGGACAACGATCTGCGCCCTTATTTTGCCCGATCTGTAGGCCGTGGACGGTCGAAAGAGGCGGATATTGCCTGGGGTGAGGACATTGTCGAGCGGATCTTCGATGAAGGAAAGCTCATCCTGCAGAAGGAGCGGATCGGGCAACCCAAGCTGGACCGGCTCAATGCTCGATTTTATATGGGAGCGCCTCTCCGGCAGGGAAACCGCAGTGTAGGGGTCCTGATCCTGATCCGTTTTGGGGGCCCGGCCTTTGAAGAGAAAGATCGCGGGGTTTTTCAATTTGTCGCTGATCACATCGCTCACCTGCTGGAGCGCGAGTACCTGGTGACCACGCTGCGGAAAGTGGAAGGCACTCAGCGAATGTGGAAAATGCAGGAAAACTTTGTCGCCACTGTTTCCCATGATTTAAGAACCCCATTGGGCTTTATCAAAGGATATACAACCACACTGCTGCGCGAGGATACCGACTGGGATGTGCCTACCTACCGGGAATTTCTGGGGATTATTGATGATGAGGCAGATCGACTGCAGGAGCTGATTGATAATCTCCTCGACTCATCCCGGCTGCAATCAGGAACCATGCAAATGAATCTCCAGATTGTCCAGCTGGATGTGCTGCTCCGGGATATGGTCCAGCGGGCAAAGCTCAGCGATCTGGATGTCGATATCGAGCTGGAGATTGCCAATCAGGAGGTCGTGGTCAAGGCAGATCCAATGCGCCTTGGGCAGGTATTTGATAATCTGCTGAGCAATGCCTCCAAATATGCCCCCGGATCACGAGTGCTGGTACGTTTAGCGGAGGAAGATTCTCAGGCGTCCATCATGGTTGCGGATGATGGACCTGGCATCGGCAAGGAGCATCTGGAAAAAATCTTTCAGCGATTTTATCGTGTTCCAGAAACAAGAATGTCCAAGCGGGGCAGCGGATTGGGTCTTTATATCTGTCGGCAGATTGTCCTTGCCCATCACGGACAGATCCAGGCAAACTCTTCGCCGGGTAAGGGATCCACGTTTACAATAACATTGCCCCTGCTGATAGAAGACCGCCAAGAAGCCGCTGCTGATTGAGAGGAGAGGGAAATATGGAAAAAGGAACCATCCTGGTTGTTGATGATGAACCCCGCTATATTCAATTGATCTCTGCAAATCTCGTCGTGGATGGATTTGAGGTTCGGGAAGCATATGATGGGGAGCAGGCTGTGGAAATCGTCTCAGATGAGGACATCGACCTGGTTCTTCTTGATGTCATGATGCCGAATCTGGACGGGTTTGAAACCTGCCGGCGCATTCGGGGGTTTTCCCAGGTGCCAATCATCATGGTGACTGCCAAAGGAGATGAGAGCGATCGGGTGCAGGGATTGAATGTCGGTGCTGATGATTACATTGTGAAACCTTTTTCCGCCTCGGAATTGTTGGCGAGGGTGAGGGCGGTCCTGCGGCGATCGATGTTCTCGCGGGATGTTTCCAAACCGGTCGTTTTTCATCATGGGGATCTTAAGATTGATTTTGCCCGCGCTGAGGTATTTCTGAAGGATGAGAAGGTGCTACTTTCAGCGACGGAATACCGCCTGCTGCTCCAGTTTTCCCACAACAAAGGAAGAATTCTTTCCACAGAAGAACTGCTCTCCTCCGTGTGGGGGGACGGATATAAAAATGATAAGGAGATTCTGTGGGTGACAATTTCAAGACTGCGGAGCAAATTAGAGGAGGATCCCAGCAATCCAGTCCACATTGTGACCCGCACCGGGATGGGGTACACGATGCCAAATATCACGGAGTAGTTTTCCGGAAATGGCTCTGAAAGATTTCTCACCAACCTCCTGGTCACCATTTTGGGCAGTCATTGTCCGGTCGTGATCAAATTGTTCGATTATCTGCGGCAGACTTATCAAGACAGATTTAATGAGAGGATCGACGATTTTCAGAAGGGTATCTATGTCCCTTACCCATTCCTGACCAGCTGCAAGGCATTGAGATCAAGGTTGGTCAGGTACTGCAAATCATCTGAATGAGTGTTAAATACAGTGTCTGCATAGGAAGAGTACCTGGACTTCCCGGTGGGGGTCGCAGCTGGCCTTTCCCTGGTGTTGTACCTGTTTTCCGAGGAGATTGGATATGGACTATGAACTGGCGATAAAGATTCGAGCAAAAAAAATGGGCATCTTACTTCGCGACGCCCGGATCCGCGCTGGGGAATCCATGAAAACCTGTGGTGAGGTGATCGGCACCAGCGGACGAACCATCAGTAAATTTGAGGATGGCGAGAAATCCCCATCCCTTCCGGAGCTGGAAGTCCTGGCTTTCTATTTGGATGTTCCTTTAGAACAATTTTGGGGTGATGAGGCGAAATCGGAAGATAGCAAGCTCACCGAGCTGGGGGATGTTGAGCAGAGAATGCAGATCCGTGATCTGAAAATTGGCGCGATGCTGCGCAAAGCGCGGGTCGATAAGGGATTCAGCATGTCTGAAATAGCTGACCAGCTGGGGCTAACTACCTACCGTTTAAAATCCTACGAAACCGGTAAGTTTTCAATTCCGATCGCTGAATTGGGAATCATTCTGGATATATACAACCTGGACCTCGAAGAGTTTTTCCCGGATACAGGACCGATAGCGGAATGGGCGCATATTAAGAAGACCGGGGCTAAATTTGTTGATCTCCCGAAAGACCTCAGGGAATTTGTGACCAAGCCTATTAATCGTCCGTACCTGGAAATTGCCCAGAAATTGAGCTATATGTCCGCAGATGACCTGCGTGATGTGGCAGAAGGACTGCTGGATATCACCTTGTAAGGAGCACGGATGAGTGATTTTCAAAAACAAGCTGAAAACCTGAAAAGGGAAGGGGAGCATACCTACCAAGCAAAAGACTATTTTCGGGCTGCTGAATTATTTGCGAACGCGGCTGATTGCTATCAGAAAGCAGGAGACCCAAAAACCGCTGCGGAGATGAAAAATAACCAATCCGTTGCCTTGCTCATGGCTGAGCTGCCTGAGCAAGCACTTCAAGCGGTCCAGGGAACAGATCAAGTTTTTGCAGAGCAGGGGGAGATAGAAAAACAGGCCATGGCGCTGGCAAACCAGGCTTCTGCATACGAGGAAATGGGAAAGTTTTCCCAGGCAGGAACCAAGTATCAGCAGGCCGGGGACCTTTTCTTAAAAATCGGGGACTCTGCGGAGCACCTCAAAATCAGCCAATCGATTTCCTCCCTGAAACTAAAGCAGCGGGATCCCCTTGGAGCTGTATTTGTCCTGCATCAGGGATTGGAAAAGATCGAGCAACCCACTCTCCGCCAGCGTTTTCTAAAGCAGGTCCTCTCGATTCCAAAAGCGATGATTGGCCGGTAGCCCAGCCGGTGATTGAACCCCGTAAACAAGGCTGCTGCTGATCAGTCGGTAGGGGAGTGCGTGGACTGAACCTATCCGATCTCCTTTTCCAATGACAGATTTCCATGAACATCTTCAAGAACAGTTTGAAATCCTTCAATTAAATGGGAAGGATCAGCGAGCGGTTCGTCAATTCTTGCAAAAAGATGTCTGTGCCCAGCAGCACTTGGGCTGGCAGCACGCGCTCACCTGGTTGGGATACCAACCATTTCTGGGGCTGATGAGGGAGGGGGAGCTATCCGGGGTTCTGGCATGCCCGCCTGATGAGGATGGGGTCACCTGGTTGAGGTTATTTGCCGCAGCCAGGCAATCCTGGATTGGATCCGTGTGGACGATGCTCTGGCCTGCCGCCAGGGCCTGGCTGGAAGAAAAGACAACGATCGAGTTTGTTAATACTTTGCTCGTGGAGCCGTGGCTGCAGGGTTTGCTGGAATCCAGTGGTTTTACAGCGGGGACGAATGTGGTGGTCCTCGCCTGGGAGGACCTGGGGGTGATCTCCGAGAAAAGAATAGATGCGATTCAGCCGCGATCAATGAGGGAGGATGATTTTCTACAGGTTTATGAGATTGATCAAGTGGCTTTCAAGAGGCCCTGGCGGAACAGCCTCAGTCAAATTGAGCGAGCCTTCCGAGCTTCTGCAATTGCCACAGTCGCTGAACTGGAAGGGCGTGTGATTGCCTATCAAATCAGCACAGCCAGCAGCAGGGGGGGGCATCTTGCTCGCCTGGCTGTAGAGCCAGGGTTCCAGCAGCATGGCATTGGTTCTGCCCTGGTTGTTGATGTGCTGGAGCGGTTTTTAGACCAGGGGGTTGTCCGGGTGACAGTAAACACCCAGGAAGATAATCAGGCATCCCTGGAGCTCTACCGTAAGCTGGGCTTCAGGCGGACCGACGAAGAGTATGCTTTTTATCAGTACCCGTTGGAGCGCTGAAGGCATACTACAGGAATTCCAGTGCGGTCAGAATCCAGACGATGAGGGGACTGATCGCCAGGGATGGTAAAAAATTCGCGACTCTGATTGCTTTAATCTCTAACAAACTGCTGATTGCCAGCCCAATCAATAACAGCCCGCCGGTGGCAGTCATCTCCGCGATCATACCCGGGGTCATCACCCCATGAAGCTGCGCTGCCAGGAGGCTGAAACTGCCCTGATAGATCAGCACAACCGGCGCAGAAAAGAGGGTGCCAACTCCCAGGGTTGAGGCAAATGCAAAGGTTGCAAATCCATCCATGATCGATTTAATCACCAGCAGCTGAGTGTTACCCACCAGCCCGTCCTGAATCGCACCCAGGATCGCCATGGGGCCGATACAAAACAGCAGTGAGCTGGTCACAAACCCCTGGATGAATTTGCTGTTCTGCCCGGCGGAAGTTGAAAAGCGTTCCTCCAACCGCGCCCCCCAATGGTTGAGGAAGGCATGAATATCCAGGCTCTCCCCGATCAGCCCGCCCAGCAGCAACCCTCCAAGTACGATGAGAGAGTGGATCGACTCTAGAAACATGCTGATAGCGATCCCCAGGGTAAACAAACCCAGCCCGGATAAAATCGTCTGCCGGAGATTTTCCTGCAGCAAGCGTCCAAATAATAAGCCCAGCAATCCCCCGATAAGGATGGCGGCGGTGTTGATAAGGGTCCCGGTCATGAGGTATCTTTTGCCAGGGTAGGTTGATGTTTGACCAGATACAGTTCCAGCACGTAGCAGAGGGAGGAGAGACGGTTGAGGTAAGGCAGGATCTGTTCGGAGGGGAGTAATCCCTGGTTTCTCAGGGCGACTACTTCCCGTTCGGCCCGTCTGGTAATTGTTCTGGCCAGGGAGAAGGCCGCTGAAGGGAGGTTGTCTCCCGGGAGGATAAAACCCTGGTGGGATCCTTGTTCCTCGCCGAAGTAGTTTATTTGCTCCTCCAACCACTGGATTTGATGGGGGAGGAGATCCGGGAATCTTTCCGGGTCTGGTTTTTCCAGCACCAGCAGCGGCATCAGCTGATAGAGGTCCCGCTGAACCTGCTGGACTGTGTGATTGATTTCTTCCTGCCCGGATTGCGCCCGGGCGAAGCCAAGGGCTGCTGAGACCTCGTCCACTGCGCCAACTGCTTGAATGCGTGGATGGTCTTTCTGAACCCGGGTTTTTCCGAGGATGGTTGTGGTGCCGTCATCCCCTTTGGAAGTGAAATATTTTTTCATAGGGGTGATTATACCTTACCAAGGAAATTGAGCTGATCGTGGTTCTATCCATCAGTATGATAAAATGACTGCATATTTTTCAAGGCTGTTTGATTGGGTATGGAGAACTTCGGGTTCCGTCCCTGCTTTTTAGGGACGGAAAGTTATGTGAAAAGCGCAGTAAACCTATGAAGAAATGGATTGCTCGTCTGAGCCTCATATTGGCCCTTGCGGGGACAACCGCGGCCGCTTTCGATGTTTATTTTCGTATAGCCAACTCCGCCGCTCCAGAGAGTGTCTTTCAAAAGGTGAATCAGGGAATCCTGGTTTTCCTGGCCGGTATTGTTGTAATCTGTGTCTGGATCCTGATCCAGACTTTTCGAGAAAAAACCAGCCCGAAATGGCTTCCTCAAATTTTCCAAAATCGCCGTCTGTACTGGATGACGGCAATGCTGTTGGGATTGATACTGGTTGAATCTATCCAGGATCTTTTTTATCTTGGCGCGAATTTGAATGAAACGTTTTACCCTGTCATCCTCCGGGAAAACAGAACCCTGTTAGTGTGGATAGGAGCTGTCAGCGGCCAGGCATTAGCCAGCTGGCTTGTGCTCGGCTGGTTGGATGGCAGGATTCGATTATCGGGAACCAAGGATATTTCTTTGTGGATATTGATCGGCCTGGGGGTGGGATACTTTTTTGTCTTTACTGGCAGGGGAGGATCCTTACCAGCCAATGCTCCAATCCCTTTTCTTCATTTTCTGGCGGTTGGCAGTGTAGTCATGGCAGGCGCTGTTCTTGGAGATTATCTTGGAAAACGCAGTGCCTGGTTTGCAAAAATTCTGTCAGCCGACATCCTGGCCTTTTTTGTTTTATGGATTGCTGCTTTTTTTCTCTGGTCTAATGTTCCCTTAGAATCCAATTATTTTATTGACCACCCCAGGCCCCCCAATCAAGAATTCACCCCGATCTCTGACTCCATTTTTTATGAGTCGCAGGCTCACCGATTCCTGGTCGGGGAGGGATTTGGAGAAGAATCCCAGCACCCATTCTACAGTTTTTTACTGAGCGGTTTACATCTTTTAGGCGGGGACCATTATCTGGATATCTACCGCTTGCAGATCGCAATCCTGGCCGTGACCCCCTATTTTCTTTATCAGCTTGGGAAATTGCTTGGTTCCCGTTTTACCGGCTGGGTGGTGGCTGGCTTATTCCTGGTGCGTGAATACAATGCCCTCCAATTAGGGGACACTATTACAGTTTCCAATGTTCAGGTGCTGATGACCGAACCACTCGCCACCCTGGGAGTGGTGATCATTCTCTATCTGATTATCCGCTGGTTGAAAACGGCGCCATCGAGTAAGGGCATGCCGGTCATAATCGGTGCTGTGATAGGGGTAACGGCATTAATTCGTGTTGAACTGCTAACCTGGGTTTTTCTGTTTTTAATCATCACCCTGCTGACTTTCTGGAGATCGTGGAAGAAGTGGGTTGGAGCCGCGGTTTTGATGCTGGCAGCCCTGATGCTGGTGCTAACTCCCTGGATGATCCGAAATTACCAGGTCACAGGTTCGTTTTCAGTTGATAAAGGAAGGCTTCTGGAGAGAACTTTTCAGAACTATTTTGGCCGCGGGACCGGCAGTGACGGGGAATGGGAGGATCCTGAACTCCAAGCGAGGGGGAACCTGGTTGAGCGCGGGCTGCTGAAAATCCGCCGCTCTTGGGGCCATATCAGGAGCAGTCTGCAGCAAACAATTCTTTATTTGCCCAGCAATTATTTTCCGCTCGGCGGAATGGACCATTTTGTCAAAGTTGTCCCGGAAAAAAGACAGGTTCGCCTCTTTCAACATGGGATCTTCTCTGACCGCTACCTGACCCGTTACACAAAAAGCCTTCCCTATTGGCATGTCCGCTGGAAAGGGGAGATTGCCCTCCGTTCGATCCTTCCCCTGGGGATCGTGATCGCTGTCATCAGCCTGGGCATTCTGCAGAGCTGGAAATCAAACCGATGGCTCGGGCTGCTGCCCCTCTCAGCGCTGATCATTCATGTTGTAGTCTATTCTTTATTCAGTGGATCTGGCGGGCGCTATATCCAGGTGGTAGATTGGGTGACTTTGTTATATCTGTGTCTTGGGGTTCAGCAGGCAGTCAGCCAATCTGGATTGATTGAGATAGACACTAGGCAACCGGGTTCATCTCAGCCTGTCTCGGCTGGAAAAGCCCCTTTTATTGAGGGCAGGACTCCTACCAAGGCTACCTCCAATTGGTCTGGTCTGTGGATTGGATTGCTGCTGATCCTGGTGGGGATTTCCATGCCTGTTTTAGAGCTGATCATCCCACCGCAATATACAGCCCAGGCAATGAACGACCGCCTCAAATCGCTTGAACAGGATGAGCTGATCATCTTGCAGTCTGATGTTAAGAATCCGGCAGATCGCGCAACCAGTCTGATCCGGGTGTATGGCAAGGCCCTCTATCCTGGATTTTATGAAAATGATGAGGAAATCTTGGATGATCGCCAGGGTCGGGTGCCTCCAGCCAAGAAGTACAGAATGGTTTTCTACATAGTTGGGATGGAAAACATTTGGGTCTCTTTTCGCACCCAAAAACCCCCGGAATATTTCCCCCATGGCACTGAGGTGGTGATCGAGGGTGTTTATATCCGGGACTCAGAAGAAGACCTGGCCAACGGCCTGCTGCCCTACATGGTTGTGAACCGGGTGACTATTTTGGACCGATGATTATCGGGGTCTTTCTATGATTATTTGGAAGTTCCAGGAATACATTATATTGTTGGCTTGCGCCTGAAAGACCGGATTCATTTCAAGGAAGAAATTGACTAAACAAATTCATGCCAGATCTGAACAAAGCCGTATATGAAGTTTAAGACACCAAAGAAGTTTTGGGTTTTCCTGTTCCTTATCCTCACAGCGCTGGAAGGGTTCATCGCTGCTGGGATTGTCTTCCAGCGGAGGTCAGGAACGCAAGGCTATTTCTTAAATACCGGGTTGACTTTGAAGAATCTCCTGCTCCTGGGATCCGCGCTGGGGGTGGCTGTTTTTTTGATATTCCTCCTTGTCCAAATTCAGAGGAAACCGGAAATTCTTCTCAGATTTCATCAATTGCTCACCCGCAGGGGATGGGTGGGTGTGATTGGGTTGTTCCTGTTGATCCTTCTTGTGGGCAGCAGCCAGGACATCATTTACCTGTATTCTAACCTACCTGGAAATAGAATTGTTTTTGAGTATTATTCCCAACTGCTTCATTCTCTCCTCCCATTTTTGGTATGGATTATTTTATTCAGCGTCCAGGCGCTGTTGTTGTTGCGGACCCAGGTTCCCCTTGAGCAGGCGGAAGTTCGGAAAGCCGGTGTCTCACCGGTGCTGCTCCTGTTTCTCAATCTATTTCTAATATGGTTTGGATTTGGCTTTGCCAATCTCGGGTTTTTCCTGGGGAGAGCTGACAGCGGGATCCTAAATCAATTTCCGGAACTGCTGACCGTACGCACCTTGCTGGTTGTGGTCCAGGGGGTGATGATCTTCTTCACGTTATCCATGTTCAGGAGGATAGGTGCTCCGGGAAGGAAGATGAAAACAGAGAGAAGACCAACCAGAATTTTATGGATCACAGCTGGATTTCTGGTTCTGGTATTAGCACTCATGCTGGTTTGGGGCGGGGGTTTGTTATCACTGGAAAAGGTGCACGGTAAAAAAGAAACCACCAATGCGCCTCTCTCTATTCAGCAGATATTTTTCTTATGGCTTGGCATCACAGCAGGATGGTACGGTCTTAACTCAATAAAGAAGCGCTGGCCAAAAGCTGGGGTTGTCCTGGAGAGCAGGTGGCTGCTTCTGGTCGGTTTCTGGCTGGTGGCTTTCTGGATTTGGAGCAGCATTCCCATTGCGGAGAATTATTTTACCGGCGGACCGAGGGCGCCAAACTTCCAGAATTTTCCCCTCTCTGATGCTGTGCATTATGAAACCCAGGCTCACCGTTTTATGGCCGGAGAGGGATTTGTAAAGGGCGTGAATCATCCCTTTTTCCCTTATCTCCTGAGCGGTTTCCACGCCATTGCAGGGGATCATTACCTGGATGTGTACCCGATCCAGATGGGACTCCTGGCGTTTGCCCCTTACTTTTTATATCAGCTTACCCGGAAGCTGCATCATGAATACGCAGGGTGGCTGATTGCCGGGCTGTTTATCCTCAGAGAGCGGAATTCCCTCTGGCTGGGGGATACCATTACGGTCTCAAACAGCCAGGTCTTGATGACAGAAACCCTCACTCAGCTGGGAGTTATCCTGATCCTCTATTTGGCTGTAACCTTTTTCATGGATGGCGGAAAAAGCTGGGGAAAAGCGGTTTTATTAGGTACCTTGATGGGCGCCCTGCTGATGCTGCGAATCGAATACATCTCTCTCTTAATCATCACAGGGTTGTACCTTGTCTGGCTGGTTACCACTCAAAAGAAAGCCGGCCTGAGATCCAGCATCCTTCTGCTGGCTGCAGTGGGGTTAATGGTCGCTCCCTGGATGATCAGAAATTATCAGGTCACTGGCAATTTTTACATTGATAAAGGGGGAATGATCCGAAAATACCTGGGAATCTTTCTGGATCGATCTGCTGCGGTTCCAGCGAGAAATAATTACCTCCAAACTGATCTCCCTGATCCCAGAGAAAACAATAACTATCTGGCTTTCGGGGATTTTCCCCAAACTTCCGATCGAGCATGGCCTGAGAGCGGCTGGGGCTTTGCGGTCATGCCTCGGGAAGCAGCTCCCAAAAATGCCAGTCTTCCGATTGCCCATCAAGAAACCTCGGCTGCCTCTTTACCAATAGAAAGGCAAGTTCAAATCCGGGGTGATGCTCTGGCAAGAATATGGACGCCATTCAGGCGCAGTCTGGCAGAGTCCATTCTCTATTTACCGAGCAATCATATGCCGCTGTATGGAAGTCACCGGCTGTTAAAAAATATTCCCGTCACAGGTCGTGTTGGCACATCCCAGGGAGCACCCGCAGTAGATGATCAGCTGACCATTTATGTCAAAAGCCTGCCGTACTGGCAGTATGACTGGAATGGGGTCCTGGACGCGCGCTCGTGGATCCCGGTGACATTGGTGCTTCTTGTGATCGCTGCTGGGCTGTGGAAAAGCTGGTCAGAAAATCATCTTATCACCCTTTTCCCGCTGCTGATCTGGCTGCTTCAACTTCTTATTTATGCCTTCTTTGCGTTTTCTGGAGGGCGATATATCCAGGCAGTGGATTGGATCCTGCTGATATATTTATCTATCGGTATGGGTTGGTGTACAGCCTCGGCAGAGAAGAGATTCCTGAAATCCGAGGAGCCCGGCAGCAGGCAACTCTTTTATGGTTTGGTGGACAGCAAGGATCATCAGCAGAAGGAAAATCCCTCTTGGAGGAACTGGCTGCATCTCTCACTGAGTGTGGCTTTGCTTGCCTCAGGCATCCTGCTGCCCATCCTGGAAGCCTCCCTTCCCAAACGGTACACGGAGGAAGCCCTTGCGCAGAGGATCGACGATATTCAGGATCATGGATATCAAGATCTTGACGGACTGATTGACTTGAGCGGTGATTTGCTGGCGGATGATCGCTACACACTTGTTTATGGAAAATTGCTGTATCCTGCTTTTTACTGGGCAGAGGAATCGGTATCAGACATTCGCCAGGGAAGAGTCCCGGTAGCTGATGAACCGATGCTGATCTATTATATTGTTGGCACCAAAAACATCTGGGGGTCTTTGCCAATGGTTGAGGCCCCGGAGTTTTTCCCTCATGGGGTGGATGCAGTCCTGGTGGGGGAGCGCACAAGAAATGAGCAGTCCGGGCCTTATTTTGAAGCCCGGAGTGTCTACTTGTTTCCAGGTAAAGAGCAGGAACCTAAAATACTTCGTATAGACTGCACCCTTGATCGATGCAGGCAATAATTGTGATAAACTAGGTTTAAGAGAAAAAAGACGTCAGGAAGAGGCGAAAAATTATGCAGATTCGATGCTACAGCTGCAACACACCCTTCACGATCAGCCGGGATATGGTCAATCAAGCACTCAACATCATGCATGAAGACGAACTGGTGCATTTTGATTTCCGCTGCCCAAAATGTAAAAAAACCAATCGGGTATCTCACGAACAGCTGCTTCATGCATCTCCCGGCTGGGAATACGAACCCACTGATCAGGATTGACCATCATCGGGTGAACCGTAGACACCTTGGTATCTTACGGGTACCAAGAATTTTTTTTAAAGGTTTGATTTCCTCCCTGTTCGGACCGGAACAAGCAGGGATGGAGATACCTCGTCAGGGACAAATCATAGAGAAAAAGTCATGGATCTGAATTCCCCGAGGGTTGATTGGATGATATGAAAAATCAGGATCTCAAGCTCTTTTTTGCGCTGGTTGCTTTAGAGGGTTTTTTCGTTTCCGTTATCTATTATGGACAGCGCTTAACTCCAGGGGAACACTTTCTGCAAACCGGTTTTCCGCTGAAAACGCTTCTTCTCTTCAGCGGGATGGTATTGCTGTCGTTTCTTTGCCTGGGGTGTTACGTTTTTGCGGATCAAAATCCAGCCAGGACAACCAGAATCCTGCGAAATATCATAACGGAACCATTTCAGAAGGGAGCGATCCTGTTCTTCTTTTTTCTTTTCCTGGAGAGCACCCAGAATGTCATCCATGTATTCTCTCCTGCGGTAAAGCCCCTGCTGTTTTTTGATTACCAGCAAAGGCTGCTGGTTTCGCTGCTGCCAGTGTTTTTCCTGGGAATGCTGATCAGCATTCAGGGGTTGTGGATCATATTCGTCAAAGTCAACCGGTCAGGTTCTCATCCTTTTTCAATCTTTCGGAAAAACCCGCGAAGGATTTTCCTGTCCATTGTTCTGATCGCCCTCTGGATGGGGCTGACTCTGACGGAATTCGGGTACATCCCCGGGACGTCGAACCGTTTATTTCGCAAACAAGTGGGTCGTTTTTTACCCCTGGCCGCTCCCCTTCCAGGAGCTCAGGTTCTGGTCACTCTGCTCCTGGTCGTGCTGGTAGGTATTCTCATTTTGAAACTCTCTGGTCGCTGGGCCTGGTTTGAAAAACTTACTGGATCTCCCTGGATTGCAGGCCTGGCGATTTGGTTTATCGCCCTTGTTTTTTGGCTGAGTGTACCCATTGAGTCGAATTATCTCATTGATATTCCCGAGTATCCGGCTGGCGCGATCTATCCCAATTCCGATGCAGTTTTCTTTGATCGGGATGCCCACCGTTTTCTGGCCGGGGTTGGATTTGTTAAGGAAAGCACCCATGTGATGTATTCCTTCTTTCTAACTGGACTGCAGCTGCTTATCGGAAGCAGGTATCAGGATCTTTACCTCCTGCAGGCCCTGGTTCTGGCGCTGACCCCGGTTCTGATCTATTATTTTGTCAGAGAACTGCACTCCAGGGCAGCTGGGATTACCGCAGCATTGTTTTTCATCCTCCGGGAAAGAAATGCTCTCCAGCTGAGCACGGAGTTGGCCGGACCGGCAGTAAGCCAATTTATGTCTGAAAACCTGGCCTTGTTGGTGCTCATTGGCTACTTGTATCTTGTCCACAGGTGGCTGCTTGAGCCAGAAAAGAAAGCTTACTTGCCAGCAATTGCAGGGGGAGTGATGGGGGTGATACTGCTGATCCGGGCGGAAGTCCTTTCAGTCCTCATTGCTGTCGGGGCCATATCACTGGTGCTGCTGTGGAAACAGAAAGGGATCTGGTTGTCAGGCATGATTAAAATGTTCCTGATCACTGCAGTCATCATTACACCCTGGATGGTTAGAAACTATCAACAGACCGGCATTTTTACTCTCGATAAGGGCGATTTTATCAGCAGAAGGGTATCAGCCTATCTTGAGAACCTGAGAGATCGCGAGCAGATTGAGGCCCCTGAGGCACTGCAGGAATCAGGGGAGACCCCCGATTTTTCTGGCAAACTAAACGTACTGGCCAACCATATCGGGAATAACACCCTTCAATCGTTCCTGTATCTTCCAAACAATCATCAACCTATCTTTGGAGCAGACCAGCTATTATTTAAGAGCGGCAGATCCGAAGGGCATCAACTCCTTGAGCTGCTTCCTAACTATTTTTCTGAGGAGTATTTGAACATCCAGATCCGATCCCTGCCTTATTACTGGTTCTCCTGGAATGGAAGAATTTCCGCATTATCTATAGTCCCTGTTTTGATGGTTTCCCTGCTGATTGCTTTGGGAGGAGCGGCAATCTGGCGGCAGCATCCAAGAACCCTTCTGGTATTATTGACTGCCGGATTTGCACAGGTTTTGATCTGGGCGTTTGCCGGAAAAACTGGAAACCGGTTTGTGAAATTAACCGATTGGATCCCTCTGATCCTGTTTGCGGCAGGAAGCCTGGAAGGATTCAGTGTCGCAGCCCGCTGGTTTTATAATCGAAATGCGGGAATCCTTTCCTATATTGAGGGAATCAGCAAACCAGACTTGGGTGCGAATCTTGGTTCCCTCCCTAAGGGAATCTGGCGGACTCTGCCAGTGCTCACGCTTGTGATCCTTGGATGGGGACCGCCGTTGTTGGAAGCTGTCATTCCGCCCCGGTATACGCAAGCACGTTTAACTGAGATCCTTACCGAAAACACAATAAATGGAAGGGTTTCTCCTTCCACCATCAGGGAATGCTCCACAAGCCCAGATCTTGGTCAGGAGATCTCTCTGGCTTACGGGAGAGCGCTCTACCCAAGGTATTTCAAGGCGGACGAGGTCTTAGATAACAACCGCCGCCATACAATGTTTTTCTCATCCTACCCGCGATATGATTTCTACTTGGTTGGCACAAGCAACCAAGGAGTTTCCATTCCAGAGTTGGATCCCACAATGGGGTTTCCACATGTCTCTGAGGTGATTGTTATTGGTCCTGAGATCACACCGATGAGAAGGACGTTCATTCAAGCTCAATGTATCTTTATTGTTGATAGCACCCATCAAGGAGAAATTGATCAAGTGATCAATTGTACAGGCGCATCCTGTGTGATGGAATGATCCACTCACACCCGAGCCACTGGTAGGGATATGTCCATAAAAAGAATACCCCTGAAGAATTATTTCCTTCTCAATGCGATCGAGGCTTTTCTCATTGCCGTCTTGATCATAATGAGAAATTTGCGGGCGGGTGGAAACCTGCTTGATCCAGGTTTTTCGAGACCTGATATGTTATTAGTTAGTTTTTCGCTTTTCGGCCTGCTTGTTTTTTGGGGTCTTTTCATTATCACACTGCGTAATGACCGGGTCAGTGTAGCCGTTCAGCAATGGATTACCCAAAGGCGAAACCAGACATGGATCACGGTTCTCCTTTTAATTGTTTTGATAGACAGCATCCAGGCAGTTATCTTCACCTTCTCCAGCTTTGATAAAGTTGTCTTCGTCAATTTCTCCAACTTCCTGGATACCCTGGTACCATTTTTTATTTGGGGAATCCTCTTTTCATTGCAGTCCCTGGTTCTTCTATTTCAAATCCTGCAAAAGGATTGGATTTTGCTAAAAAAGATCCAGCAGAGGATTCAGCAGGGACTGCTGGTGTTCCTCTTACTGTATATCCCCTGGATCATCATTGCCGTGAGTGATTTTGGGTTTATCCCTGGAACAGCGAACCCGGAACTTCGCGTTCAGGTGGGGAGATTTTTACCGGTGACAAAGCCGATCCCCGGCAGCCAGGTGATCCTTGTCACCAGCTTCCTGCTCATAATCAGTTTTTTGTTAATTTGGATCAGTGAGAAATCGAACTGGATGCGAAACGTCCTTCACAGCCAGGCGGCAGCGCTGGTGATCATCTGGGGTGCCTCCCTTGCTCTCTGGGGCACGTCCCCGGTTGAATCAAATTACATGATCGATGTCCCTGAATATGCTCCGGGGAAGATTTATCCAAGCTCAGACGGGTTCTACTTTGATAAGGAAGCGCATCGGTTCTTGGCAGGGGAAGGATTTGAAGAATCCAGCACTCACGTCATGTATTCTTTCTTTCTGGCAGGGCTGCATGCTGTAGCTGGGGATGGATACCGGAGCATGATCATTCTTCAGTTTGCTGTTCTTGGTTTTATTCCTGTGATTATCTTCCGGCTTACAAGAGAGATCTCCACACCGATTTCAGCCTGGATTGTTGCCTTGCTGTACATCTTCCGGGAAAGAAATGGGCTCTTTTTGGGCAGTGAACTGGCGGGGCCTCTAGTCAGTCAATTTCTTTCAGAGAACCTGGCGCTGCTGGGGATGGTCCTTTACTGCTATTTGCTTTTCCGGTGGGTCCAAACTCCAGATAAAAACCCTTATCTACCTGCCATTGCTGGGGGCGTGATGGGGATCTCCTTACTGATCCGGGCAGAATTTTCAGCTGTCCTGTTTGCCAGCGCTTTGGTTGCTTTGCTGATCCTTTGGAAGAAGAAGCAGGTATGGGGGAAAGGAGTGATCCCCCTGTTTTTAATGGTTGTGCTTATTATCAGCCCTTGGATCTACAGGAACTGGCAAAAAACCGGGGATATCTACCTGGATAAAGGTGGGTTCATTTCGAAACGGTTATCCGCCTATGGAACGCAAATCACAGGAGATGAAACAGAATCCTTGCCTATTCTCAACGACACAGAACAGGATGAGTTTGGAGGGAGGCTGAGTGTGTTTGCGGATCATGCCGGGAATAATTACAATCATCTTTTCCTGTTCCTCCCCAGCGGCTACCAGCCGTTATTTGGCTTGAATAACATTTTCACCGTGGATGAAAAGAATAACCGGGTTGTTGATGAATCAGTGGTGTCCGGATTGATTTATTTTTCAGAGGATTATCTTGATCTCCATACCAGATTATTACCGTATTATTGGTATGATTGGAATGGACGAGTTCCCTGTCGATCTTTTCTCCCGGTGACCCTCTCGATCTTGTTGGTCAGCATTGGGGTGGCCCTGACCTGGAAGCGATACCCGAAATGGGTTTTCCTATCGTTTACAGTCCTCGCAGCACAAATTCTGATCTGGGCTTTTGCAGGGTTCTCCGGAAGCCGCCATGTAAAAGCAGTTGACTGGATCCCCCTGATATTTTTTGGAGTCGGGGTCTCTGAAATGAGCCTCGCCCTGATCAGCAGTCTCAAGCGCGGGAACGTGTCGGATCGATTTTCGATTTTCAATTATCAAGACCGAGCAGAGCGGAAACCTGTCTTTGGTAGGTATCGTAAACCAGTGGGGTGGTTCTTGATCCTGGTGCTGATCCTGGTTGGTTGGGGACCAACGGTCATGGAAGATTTGATTCCCACAGATTATCCGGAGGCGGTGTTCCGACAGAGATTGCGCAATTTATCTTCCCAGGCCAGCTCATCCGATCCACTCACATCTGCTTGTGGTGCATTGCTTACAGATTCGGAAGACACTGAAATCCTCTACGGTCAAGCCCTCTACCCCCGGTTTTTTCTGGAAGGAGAGCGGTATCCCGACCACCGAAAGGGTACAATTCCTGAAAGCTATGGCAGCAGGATCGATTTCTATCTTGTTGGGCCTGAGTCCATCTGGGCATCCTTGCCCTCTCCGGATGCTGAGAGACTCTTTCCGCATCATCATGAGGTTATCCTCATTGGAAAACGGATCCGGAATTCTTATCTGGAGGATAAGGAGGACAATCAGGCGTATTTCAGAGTCAGCTGTTTGTATCTTTTTTCGTCGGGAAAAGATTTCAAAGCAAGCCGTTTTATCGCTTGTAATGGCCCTTCCTGTGATTTATCTCCGGATGGGTAGGCAGTGAATAGTCTTAGTGGAGGGATGAACAAGTCTGGGTGTACTTCATGGAAGGTATATATGGAGATCCATTTATGAATGATAGATATCCCTTGGATGTATCGGTCGTGATTCCTGCATATAACGAAGAGCTGTCGATAACAGCGGTGATTGAAAAGATTGAGGAGGTGCTCTCAAAGGCAAATCTCAGCTTTGAGGTGATAGTTGTCAATGACGGTTCCGAGGATGCAACTGGAGAACAGGCTGCCGCAGCAGGGGCTAGGCTGGTCCATCACCCTTATAACATTGGGAATGGAGCGGCGATAAAGTCCGGGGTACGGGCAGCCCAGGGGAAGATCCTGATCTTTATGGACGGAGACGGGCAGCATGATCCTGCTGAAATCCCTGATTTGCTCTCCTACCTGGATGACTATATGATGGTGGTAGGGGCTCGAGGGACAGGGTCTGATACAGAGTTTCACCGAGATTTTGGGAACCGGATCTACAACTGGCTGGCAAGCTATGTCTGCAATCGTAAAATAAAAGACCTGACCTCTGGGTTCCGGGCAGTCAGGTCTGAGGTTGCAGAGGAATTTCTTCACTTGCTGCCCAACACCTTTTCATATCCCTCAACCCTGACGCTGGCAGTAGCTCGATCCGGTTATCCTTTTACCTATCACCCGATAACTGTTACCAGAAGGAGAGGAAATAGCAAGATTAAAATCGTTCGGGATGGGCTGCGGTTTCTTGTGATCATATTTAAGGTATCCACGCTGTTTTCTCCCCTTAAAATATTTATTCCATCCAGTGTTGCTTTGTTTATTTTAGGCTTTGGGTATGGATTGTATAAGGTGATCTTCCTGAATGCGCGCTATGGTCCAACCTCGGCTTTGCTGATGACCATGTCCGGCCTGGTGTTTCTGATTGGCCTGGTGTCTGAACAGCTCACCCAGTTACGTTATGAGAAGTAAATCTTGAGAGAGTCAACTAAGAAGATAAATCTCTTGCTGGTAACCTGGAACTATCCTCCAAAAGTTGGGGGGATGGAGCAGTTGATGTACCAGCTGGTACAGGAGACAGCTTCAAAAATCACAACGACAGTATTGGCACCTTTCAGCCAAAAAGATAATCTTCCGGATGCTGCGGAGATCATCCGACCAAGCAGCAGAGGATTGCTGCGGTTTTACTTACACAGCATAGTTCAGGGAATCCGTTTGCTTCGAACACGGGACTTCGATTTGGTTATGGGTGGCAGTGCCCTGGTAACCCCTCTGGTCTATCTACTATCAATGGTCAGCAGGCTGCCCGGGATCGTGTATGTCCATGGTCTGGATCTGATCTTTTCCAACCTGGTCTATCAGATGGCGGTCACTCCCTTATTGCGCCGCGTGGACAGACTTTATGCCAACAGCTCGCAGACCAAATCAATCGCCGTTGAAAAGAAGATCCCCGCAGAAAAAGTGTTTATTCTGCATCCAGGAATTCACACAGCGAATTTTCAGCGTCAAGAGAGCCTGGCTTCGCTCCGGAAGCGCTTCAACCTGCAGAAAAGGGAGGTGCTCCTGTATGCAGGCCGCTTGGCCAAACGAAAAGGGATCCTTGAATTTATTAAGTATTCCCTGCCAGGGATTGTGAAGGAACGGCCGGATGTCTTGTTTTGCGTCGTTGGGGACAATCCCAAATCGTCTCTGACCCATAAGGAAAACATCCGTCAACAGATTGAGTTAGAAGTCCAAAAACAGGGTTTAGAGAGACATATCCGCCTATTTGGGTGGGTCGACCGGGAAAGTTTGCTGGATTTATATGCAGCCTGTGATATTTTCCTGCTTCCGGCGATTTCCGTGCCAGGGGATATGGAGGGATTTGGGATCGTGCTTGCCGAGGCAAATGCCGCGGGAAAACCGGCCGTCTCAACCAAAGTCGGCGGAATTCCTGATGCAGTCGAGCATGGTTCCGGCGCGCTGCTTGTAGAAAGCGGTCAATGGGATGATTTTTCTGCTGCGGTGATCAAATTGCTGGCTGAAGATGATCTTAGAGAATTTATGGGCAGAGCCGGAAGGCAGCGCGTTGAAAATGTTCTGGACTGGTCAGTTACCGCTGATCGTTTTATTGAAAGTATCCGCTGTCTTTTGGACGAGGGTTTGGAGTAGGCGATGAGACAGCTCGTACAAAGACTGGGTGACCTGCTCATCCTTCTGTATTCCGTCCGCTTGGATCTGATGCAGAAACTTCCCCCTTCTGAGATGATCAATCAGCGGATCGCGCGAACCAGGCCGTTCTTTATCCTCTCCCTGGGAAGGTCAGGAAGTCTTTTCCTGGCCAATCTTCTAAACCAGGGAAACACCACCGGTCCGGAATTCATCTATCATGAACCTATCCGGCTGGATTTCTTTTCTTACTTGAATGTATTTTACTCTCCCCCATCAGCAAGGCAGTATTTTCAGTCCTTTCGAAAGAAATTTATCTATTTCCTCCTGGAACGGAATCAGCTCGAACGCTACGGGGAGGTAAACAGCGTCCTCAGGAGGCATGTTCAGGCGATCCGGATAGAAATCCCTTCTGCGCAGATCATCCATCTCGTCCGGGATGGTCGGGATGTCGTCCGATCCATGATGGCACGGCGCACCTATACTTTCCAGGACCCGATCAGTACTTTCATCATTCCCCAGAAAGGAGATCCGTACTACGGCAATTGGCCGGAAATGAACCGGTTTGAGCGGTTATGCTGGTATTGGTGGTCTGAAAATCTTGCCCTGGCCGGGCAGGGTGACCGGCTCGTCCGCCTGGAGGATCTCCTTATTGATTATCAGGTCCTGAAGGAAAAGATCCTGGATCCCTTGGCGATTGAATTGGAGGCAAAAACCTGGCAGCGTTTGGTTGACAAACCTAAAAACATCACCAGAAAACATGTCCTGCCCCACTGGTCGGACTGGCAGGATTGGCAGATAGAATCGTTTAACCGGATCTGTGGGGATTTAATGGTCAGGCTTGGATACTAAATCAGGAATTGAGGAATTTGTCGAGATGGTCCATAAGATTAAAAAACCAACCATCATCATCACCTCCCTGGGAAGAACTGGCACAAAATTTTTTCAGGTTATGCTCGGTGAGCTCCTTCCTGGCAGTTTTGCAGTTCACGAACCGGACGTGTTCAATTATTTCCAATATCAAGGCTTGGGAAACCGGTTAAAAGAGGTTTATCAGCAGGTCCGAGTTGCAGGCTTCTTCAATCTCCTGGTAAAAAAACCCCTGGGAACCTGGAACATCACCGCCATTTCAGATGCCAGGATCAAAGGGGAGATCGATTCGACCACGGCCCTGAATCGGCTGATCCGCCAGCGGGCCAAATTCATTTTCTCCCAAACCGGATCTTTATACATTGAATCCAGTATTGGATACTATGGTATTCTTGATTTGCTCAATGGCGCATTTGAGAGTTATCGGGCTGTGTACCTGATCCGTGATGGCCGTGAATGGGTCCGATCCAATATGAACTGGGGACAGATGTATGGCAAAAGCCCACTACAGGGTGTATTTGCCCACCAATGGCCAACCGGTGATGACCTCGCTGACGTAAACCGGCTGGATTGGCAGCACATGTCCCGTTTTGAAAAACTCTGCTGGGCATGGGCAAACCTGAACAATCATGCCCTCAAGGCAGCCCGAAAAGATCAGCAAGTCATGGTGGTGCGCTTTGAGGATATATTCCAAGCTGAAGATAGGGTGATAAATCTAAGAGATTTGCTGAGCTTTCTCTCTGAAATCTCGGGGGAGATTCCAGGGAATAACCTGGATCTGGAGGGCTGGTTGAGCCGACAAATCCATCCAGGCCAGGGAGGTTTCCCCGCCTGGGAGAATTGGAGTATGGACCAGAGGCGGATCTTTGAGAAACACTGTGGGCAGCTGTGGGCTGATTTAGGGTACAGCGAAAGAATCCATACCGGGTAGAGTGGTCAGGATGGTGAGGAGATCAAGTATTAACTGCAATCCATCTGAATTCTCAAAGGCGGTTTGACCAGGAATATAAGCATCCGTCTGTTAAACCACCGGAAGGAACAATCCGAACCGTTGAATTCACCCTGAGGAACCAGGACGATCTATGGTCAAGAAAATGATCAAAAAGGGAATCAGCATCTTGTTTTTCATTGAGAGTCTGGTGGTTGCTGCAGATCTCTACAATCGGCAATTGTTTTCTAAGGGAGACTTCTCCAGCGTAATATTCCTGTTTCATTCTCTGCTCTTGTTTGTTTTTCTCCTGATGGTGTTTTTCGCAGCCTCCCTTTTGCTGCATCCGCCATTTTCCCGGGTTGTTTTTGGTAAAGTTGAGAGGGTCCTGGAAACACCTTCCTGGAGGTTTATCATCCTGGTCGTTTGTACCCTGTTGATGGTTGAAACAATCCAGGACCTGATCTTTCTCCGAGCTGACTTGGAGCCAGTCCACTATCAGGGCTATCGCCAGCTGCTGGGGGACTACTTTACTCTGCTGTTGTGGGTTTTACTTGTGAGCCTGCAGGGATTGGTTCTGGTTGTGACCCAGCTCTGGGATCGTTTTTCCATCTGGGTAGAGGGGCTGTGGACCAGACAGAACCGGGCTGTGCTTCTGGGTACCCTCCTGCTGTTAGGGTTTTTGCTTCAATCAGTCCTAGGTTCATTTGAGGGCATTCAAGAATATCTGGGGTTTACGGAAGTGAATACTCCACTGCTGGGGCTGCAGGTATGGGGTTTGTCAATCCTGATATTTTTTCTGTTGATTCTCCTGGGTCATGTGAAGTGGAAGACCAGGCTGATCTGTACCAGGCGGGAGCTCATCCTGATGGTCCTTATCGGAATGATCGCGTATCTATCATGGATCGGTGTTCCCCCAGGGGCCAAGTCCTTCACAGATTCCGCCCGGCCTCCCAACTTTGGCCACTATCCAACCTCTGATGCCGTCTATTATGAACGAGCGGGGCAGCAGGTCTTGGTTGGAAATGGTGTCCCGAATAACAATCACATTGGATTTATCTACTATCTGGCTGCGCTGCATGCTGTTGCCGGGGATGGGATCACCCAATCCCTTGCCATCCACCTCGGGATCCTCAGTTTGATGCCGGTTTTTCTGTATCTGCTGACAGCAACCATGCACACCAGATTTTCTGGCCTGCTCGTCAGTTTACTGTTTATTATCCGGGTTCGCACCTCCCTGGTACTGGGTGAACATATTACGGTTTCTGCGGTGAATGACTTCATGACTGAACCGATGACCACGCTTACTGTGATCCTCTTTTCAACCCTGCTGGTGGTTTGGCTCCAGCGATCTCCTCAGAAACAGCATCTCCTTTTGCTTGCAGGAGGAGTGATGGGTTTGGCATTTTTGATCAGAATTGAAGTCGCCACAATGATTGCGGGAATCGCTTTGGCGCTGTTTTTCTTTTTTGAAAAGAATCTGAGACTTTGGATTCAAGCCATGGTTTTATTTGGGATCGGGATGGTTTTGCTGATAGGGCCCTGGATGATTTACGGGATTGCACAGACCGGATCGGTCGATTTCATTTTTTTGGAGGAGGGCAACCGGTTTGCAGGCGCGGTAAACAGCTATTCCGCTCAGGTGGCAGGAGACACGCCGGACAAAGGGAGAGACCTCCATGACAGGTTCCCTCATCATGTGGCTCAGAGCCTAAAACAGCAGATTCTCTATCTCCCCTCCAATCACCAACCTCTGCTGACCTTCGAGAATCTCCCTGATCTCGTTACCAATCCTGTCGATCCCACGGATCTGGAAGGGGATCGTTTCTCAGAAAAATACCTGGAACGGTATGTGCGGGGCCTGCCGTACTGGTGGAATGACTGGGATGGAAGGATTGTCCCCAGATCTTACATTCCCCTTGCCTTCACTGTCTTTCTGGTGGTGGTTGGTTTTGCTCAGCTCCATGGGAAAAAACGCTGGTATGGAGCATTGCTGATTTTTTTATCCATTGCTCATTCATTTATCTACGCTTTTATTGGAAAATCCGGGGGTCGATTTATCACCATCGTCGATTGGATCCCCCAGGTATTTTACGGGATCGGGATAAGCTACCTGCTTAGTCAGCTGGGAAAATCATTCGATTGGATCGCCATCCCTGAATGTTGGGTCTCGGAGAAGCAAATCACAGCAGGGGAAGGGCAGATCTTTCGACCAGTTAATCCATCACTCATCCTGATCGGGGGGTTCCTGCTCCTGGTCGGGTCCGCCTTCCCGATTGCGGAGGTCAGCATTCCACAAGCTTATACGCAGGAAGGGAAAGAGCAGGTGCTTGGGCAGGTTGCAGAGCAGCTTCCCAGCATTGAAGCTGGGGAAGCGGGTCAAGATGTAATCTATGGAAAAGCTCTCTACCCCAGGTATTTCAAGGGAAATTCAAGGATGGAGGATGATCGGGATGGGACGATCCCGGATTACTCCTATGAGCGGGTGGAGTTTTTCCTGGTTGGAACAGATAACCTCTGGATCACATTACCGGGAAAGGAGGGAAAAAAATACTTCCCCCATGGGAGGGATGTGCTGGTTTTTGGAACCCGCCAGCCGGAATATCGAGACAGCACTGGAGAGCGTGTCTACGGGGAGTATCTTAAAGCGGATCAGATTGTGATCCTGGGAGATGGACCCGAGCAGGGAAAACCAGTGGTCTTGAACTGCACCGGAAAGGTTTGTGGTCCATGATCCGTATGCTTAGCAAGACCGGGCGGCTTCCTATTCTGCAGGATTTCCCCCAAAAAAAACTTAATGGCTCCTCGCTGTTTTATGTGGGTAACCTAAAATCAAGTTTTCCAGCAACAAGGTAAGCCATGGTGATTAAATTACGGTTTGTTCGATATCCTCGAGCTCGTGCTTTGGCTGCCTGGATGAGACTGTTAAAGCCCTCAAGAAGTCCGATGGTCATCAGACTGTCGAACCAGTTGAGGACACCCTCCCAATGTTTTTTGATCGTTTTTGCCGCTTTGATGATGGGATCTAAACGACTATGAGTGGCCCAGAAATACCACCGCTTCAGAAAAGCCTCCCCAGCTTTCCGGGTGGGCTGTGCAAAGAACTCCTGGAAGGTCAGGCGAATCTGATAAGCTT